>KB912055.1 GCA_000383715.1 Verrucomicrobia bacterium SCGC AAA164-E04 | reverse complement strand
TTATATTTGTGATGACACCTTTTATGACCCCTACAAACCAATCGGAAGTGCCGAAATCTGTTGTTAAGGTGATCGGGCTTGAATCTGTTTTGAACTCGGACATTGACATTTGTGGATAACCTTTGATATATTCCGCGCTCGTTTTTTGTACCGCAAAGGGAAACGGGCGCGGACGGACTCCGACAATCTATTTTTTCAGATTCCACGCATAAAGAAAATTATGGCTAAGAAAGCATCAGGAACAAAAAAGCAAAAGTACGTCTACAAATTCGGTAATAAAAAAGCCGATGGTAACGGTAAAATGAAGGAGCTCCTAGGGGGCAAAGGAGCCAACTTGGCAGAAATGACCCGTATCGGTTTACCGGTGCCTCCGGGGTTTACTATTTCTACCGACGTTTGCACCTATTTCTACGATCACAAGCGCAGCTATCCCAAGGAACTTCAGGCACAAATGGAGGATGGCGTTCGTAATATGGAGCGTGTTCTCAAGAAAAAGTTTGGTGATGAAAATCGTCCACTTCTTGTAGCTGTTCGCTCAGGAGCCCGTGACTCGATGCCTGGTATGATGGATACCATCTTGAACCTTGGTCTGAACGATAAGACCGTGAAGGCTCTGGCCAAGTCGAGTGGCAATGAGCGTTTCGCCTGGGACTGCTACCGTCGATTCATTCAAATGTATGGTGATGTGGTCATGGGTGTTCAAAGTCTTCCAGGTGAAGATCATGAACCTTTCGAGAGCATGATTGAGGAATACAAGCTTGAGCTTTTTCCTGGTGAACCTCACGCAGAAGATTCTCGATTGGATGCCGATCAGGTGAAGGAATTGGTACGCCGATTCAAGAAATTGGTCAAAGATCGCACCCGTAAATCATTCCCTTCAGATCCCTGGAAACAACTTCAAGGCGCTGTAGGCGCTGTGTTCGGTTCATGGAATAATGATCGCGCTAATGTTTACCGGCGCAAATACGGCATCCCTCACGAATGGGGCACCGCTGTCAATGTCCAGGCCATGGTGTTTGGTAACACCGGTGACGACTCTGGGTCAGGTGTGGCATTCACTCGTGACCCCGCCAACGGTGAAAAAGTTTTCTACGGTGAATTCCTCATCAATGCTCAGGGTGAAGACGTGGTGGCCGGTGTTCGCACACCCGAACCTGTTGCTGATTTAAAGAAAGTCATGCCTAAGGCATATGCTGAATTGGATGCGATTCGTCATACGCTTGAATCTCACTTCACGGACATGCAGGACTTCGAATTCACCATTGAAGAAGGTCAGGTTTACATGCTCCAGACCCGTAATGGTAAACGCACAGGTGTTGCTGCGGTTCACATTGCTTGCGACATGGTGCGTGAAAAACTGATCGATTGGCAAACCGCTGTGCAGCGAGTCCCAGCTGACCAATTGGATCAATTGCTGGCACCTATTTTTAACTCCAAGGCGATTAAGAAGGCTAACAAGATAGCTCATGGTCTACCGGCTGGTCCCGGTGCGGCCACAGGTCAAATCTACTTTAATGCTGACCGTGCTGTTGAAGCTGCAGGCAAGGGCGAAAAAGTATTGCTGGTGCGGATTGAAACCTCGCCAGAGGATCTGCGAGGTATGATTGCATCCGAAGGCATTCTAACCGCTCGCGGGGGCGTCAGCTCACATGCTGCCTTGGTTGCTCGTCAGATGGGTAAAGTTTGCGTCTGCGGTGCAGATGCGCTTTCAATTGACTACCATGACAAGACCATGACGGTTGGTAAGTTGGTCCTTAAGGAAGGTCAGTTTGTATCCATCGACGGAACTTCAGGTAATATTTACGAGGGTAAAGTAGACACAGCACCTTCAGAAGTCGTTCAAGTTCTGGTTCAGAAGACACTGAATCCCAAAAAGAGTAAAACCTTCCGGGATTTTTCTCAACTCATGGGATGGTGTAAAAAAGTCACCAAACTGGGTGTTCGTACCAATGCTGATACCCCGGAACAGACAGAGAACGCTGTTGCGTTTGGAGCCAGTGGTATTGGTTTGACCCGCACCGAACACATGTTCTTTGAAGGTAACCGAATCGATGCCGTGCGTGAAATGATCCTTGCTGACAAGATGGATGATCGTCAAAAAGCTCTTGATAAGTTGCTCCCTTATCAACGTGAGGATTTTGAAGGTATTTTCAAAGCCCTTAAAGGATTGCCTGCAACTATTCGTTTGCTGGATCCACCATTGCATGAATTCCTTCCTCATGACCATGCTGCCCAGTCTCAACTAGCAGATACCTTGGGTGTAAGCATGGATCTGATCAGTAAGCGTGTCCATGAGCTCCATGAATTCAACCCTATGCTGGGTCATCGTGGTTGCCGTCTAGGAGTGGTTTATCCTGAAATCAGTGCGATGCAGGCACGTGCCATTTTTGAGGCTGCTGCGAATGTCCAGAAGAAGAAAAAAATTAAATGCCGCCCTGAAATCATGGTACCTCTGGTTGGTTTCGCTCGCGAACTGGAGCTTCAGATCGAGGTTATACATCGAGTTGCAGCGGAAGTTTCCAAAGAGAAGAAGGTCAAGTTCAATTACCTCGTTGGAACCATGATCGAAGTGCCTCGTGGTGCGCTGACTGCAGATAAAATTGCAAAACACGCTCAGTTCTTCAGTTTTGGTACGAATGACCTGACCCAAACAACTCTGGGAATGAGTCGTGATGACAGTGGTACCTTCCTTCCTGC
>KB912054.1 GCA_000383715.1 Verrucomicrobia bacterium SCGC AAA164-E04 | reverse complement strand
CGGTGTTGGCTGTAGAAGGATTTGAGGGCACGGATGATTGCCTGAGTCGCGGCGGTCAATTAGCAGGTAAAAATGGCGAAGCCATCGGTGTGAAAGTAGCGAAATTGGACCATGATATGCGTTTCGATATTCCCTGCATCGGATTGCAAACCATTGAGAACTGCATCCAACATAAATTCCGAGCTCTGGCTTTTGAACCAGGTAAGATTATTCTTCTCGAACAAGAATCCATTGAACAACGAGTCCGGAAAGAATCTTTTGCTCTGTTGTCTGTGCCTTCGCGCTAAGCATCATGCTCACTGTCTGTTGTAATATGGTTGAGCTGGTTTGCATTGCTAACCAGGTTCTCCCTCATGGTTGCCGGTCCATTGAGGTTCACGCGCAAGTCGACTCTGCACCGAACTCAAGTTCGACGCATTCCATTCCGCCGGTTAGTAGAGGGGAAGGTCAGGGTTTGTCGGGGCTCTCGTGAATCGTCAGGGCACACTCAATGACTGACCATTGTCTGCTGAGCTGAGGTTCAGGATAAACGGCACCGCTTTCCTGGCCCAAGCTTCGGTGTCCTGATATTGGGAAGCCATCGAACTGAAGCAGCTCTGAAGCATGTCTGTATTGATGACTCCGGGGTTTAATGGAATGGCAGCCATCCCTTGTGGTAGTTCCTGAGCAAGGGCTTGTGTGAGGCCTTCCATGGCCCATTTGGTTGCGCAGTAAGGAGCCACATCCGGACTGGTTGAACGTCCCCATCCCGAGCTGAAATTCACAATGACTCCAGACCCTCGCTCTATCATCGGGGGAACCACATGTCGGATGACGTTTTGGACTCCCTTGATATTGACATCAATGACACGATCAAACTCAGGCGCGCTGATTTCCCACAGAGGTGCATTGGCATTGATGATTGCTGCATTGTTCAAGACGAGATCGGGTGTTCCATGTTGGGCAAGCACATGCTCAATCCAATCTGACACAGAACGGTTGACGGAAATATCGACAGCCTGAAAATCATGAGGGGTTCCGAGTGCCTTACCCAATGCGGATAAAGCCGTCGAATCTCTTCCACATCCAACCACGGTGTGTCCTTCTTTTGCAAACCCCATTGCCATGGCGCGGCCCAGTCCTTTTGTAACACCTGTAATCAAGATGAGCCGACTCATGGCTGCACCTTTCTTCGGCGATCCATGAGTTCCTTCCAGGTCGTGAGAATGATGTTTTCTTCCTTGATGGTGTTGCGGACCAAGTCACTGGTCAAAGCTTCCAGATCTCCCTTGCGTGATTCACTGGACCCCGTGATCAAGGGAAACACATCCGAAGGTTCCGATGCATGAAAAAGGATTTCGGTAATGCCAGGTTTCAGGGCCTTGAGCAATTGAGAAAGACGTTCAGGTTTGCTGTCTGCATGCCATCCGTAACTGTCGGTATGGAGGTCGTCGATTACAGGGAGTCCGGCGCTCCAAACCTGATCAATAAAGGGTTTGAGTGCCTGAACAGAAACTCCATTTTCCTTGGTTGCGTAAGTCAAATGACCTCCAGGGGCCAGGATGGGGATCTGTTTCTCGATACCGATTTTGACATACCTTTTGAAGTATTCTGGATGCGCAAATAAAGTACCCATATGACTATCCATATGAGTGATAGGCATACCCATTGTTTCCGCGCGATCTACTTGAGCTCTGATTTCCAGTTCAATCTCATCTGCGCTCGCTTTTGCAAGAACCTGTGGGACACTACGCCAAAGGCATCCTTCATTATCCACCAACCCCGGCACTACGGATTTACCAGCCAAGGGCCCCCAGCGATAGGATTTCCACTCTGAGGTCAGCGTCAGGTGCAGCCCACTGTCGATACCTGGGTTTTCGCTCAAGTAATGTGCGATTTCAGATACCCAGGCGCAGGGCATCATTACCGCCCATGAAGTGGCAACCCCATCTTCAACAGCCTGAATTGCTCCAACGTTTGAAGAATGTGACATACCAACATCATCGACGTGAAGAATCACCACGACGTCTTGAGGCTCCCAACCGAGCCGCTCTGCGTAGGTAGTGGTTGTCTGGGCTTGGATAGAAATGGGCGCAGCTAATAAGATGAGCAATGAAGCTATAATGATATTTAAACCGCAAGGGTGTGTTTGATCTGAGCAAAGCGACATGGTTCAAAGTTTATGGTAAAAGTATGGATTTTGCGAGCAAGTTGTACTATGAAAAATTCGAGCTGAAGTATTCTATGCCGAAGAGCAAGACTGGTGGCTTGAGTTGTAATTTCAGGGGATTTGTATTCTCCACAGTTTTTTCTGCCTCCACTGGATCCATTGCCATAATTTTTGACTTTCGATACAGCGCCGCTTGATCATTTTTTGCCATTTTCTTAGAAATGTCCTCAAGTAATTGACAGATTTTAAATGGTTTATGGAAGTTTTGCCTTGATCCCGATTAAATTTCCATCGTGGCAGGGCATGGAGGATGTCTACCACTAAGCACACTCCTTTCATATGGTTTTTGGAAACCGCAATGACAAGTTGCGGTGATGCTGTTTAGAGCCAATACCCCGCACGTCAATGACGCGCGGGGTATTGGCTAGAATAAGTGCGTAGCAACGAAGCTTCCAAAGGTTTGGTAAAGGTCCGTATCGCGTGCCTCGACAAAAAGAAAAAGCATCAAATACCAAAATGAAATCATGATGCAGGGAACAGGGTTCTTCTTTTTTAAAATGTCATAAA
>KB912053.1 GCA_000383715.1 Verrucomicrobia bacterium SCGC AAA164-E04 | reverse complement strand
ACACATTCAACCCCCAGGATGCGGCACTGATTTTCCACCCAGCGTGCATCCTCCTCAGAAGCTTGATCTCTTAACTGATGATTGAAATGAACAACGATGATGGATTTATTGTGCAATTCTTTGGTTGTAATGAGAAAATACAATAGCACCATTGAATCCACTCCGCCTGACACAGCAACCATCCAAGACTCGGCATGTGCCAGTTTCTCGTGGCGTTGAAGCGAATCAGATAAGGTCCGCTCCATTTCCATGTGAAAGGGTTTCTTTTTTTTCATATGAGAAGCCAAGTTAAATGGATCCGCCAGAATGAATCAAATTTTCTTCAAAAGGTATTGAAATCCCATGAAAGGCACAATTAAGATGTGCGCCTGCTTCTTAATTGAATCAGGGGTCGGGGCGTAGCGTAGTCTGGCTAGCGCGCCTGAATGGGGTTCAGGAGGTCGGGAGTTCGAATCTCCCCGCCCCGACCATTTTTCTGTTCATCGGGGATTCAAAACGATGAATGCTTTATTGCCACTGAGTTTTTTTACAACATTTAATAAACCTGTTTGATATTACCTGATAGACCACTTTTCAGCTCATACCGGTCTGATTGGTTTTTCCCAAGTATGGCAATGCCAATAGGAGATTCGGGTGTGACAACGGTCACTTCTCCAAACTCTAATTTCAATTCAGTACCTCCACCATGATTCATCAGAAAAAAGAACATCGTTTCTCCATCTGAATCCACTTTCACAAGAGCCCCTACTCCAATCTGTTTCCCCACAAATGATTGTGCTTCCATGGCACGCAGTTCATCCACCTGAGCGGCGGTCTGTTTGAACTGAAGTGCGTGCCCACGCGCTAAATAGGACGCTTCCAAGCCACAGGTATCCCACTTGGTTTCAGCTCTGGATTCGGCATTGATCGCTCCATCAGATGCATTTTTGTTGGCGTTGAATTGACGACGCAAATTGGATTCCATGACCTCTAAAAGGCCTGTGATAATTTGAGATTTGTCCAGCATTTAAAGTTTCAATGCCTTTTTGCCCCCCTTTTTGTCAATACAAGATCCTGAGTATTTCTGATCTCGCAATCCAAAACCGGACAAGAACAACAAAACCAGCAAGCGCCTTTATCATACATCGCAATCACCATAAGTCTTCTGTACCGCTTGACGCCCTACTTCCACACCTTAAAGTAGCTCTTGGGCGCAACTTTGGAGCCCCAATGTGTTCATTAGAGTTAAGGTTTATGCCACAATTTTCATATAAAGCGCGGAAGCGAAGCGGCGAATTGGTCCAAGGAGTCCTGGAAGTTCCGGACCGCTCAGCAGCCCTTTCCCAAATTGAAATGGAAGGAATGCTCCCCATTGCTCTGGATGCTGTCAAGAGTAAGGGGAAGGGCGCCAGAAAGGCATCCTCTTCAACATCACAAGCAAGCCGTAAGTCATCACGTAACGGGGAAGGGTCCGCACCTCCCATACTCCGCGAAATCTTCGGACGCAAGCGCAAGCCGAAACTGCAGGAACTCGCGACTTACACCCAGCAATTGGCAAACCTTCTCCACTCTGGCATGCCCCTCACAGTGGCTTTGAACAGTATGACGCATTTGCAGAGCAAGGGGATCCCCAAAGAAATTAGTGAACAATTGCGTCAGGACGTCATGGAAGGTAAGGGACTCTCAGATGCAATGAGTAAACAGCCTCATATTTTTACGGATCTTTATGTCAACATGATTCGAGCAGGTGAACAGAGCGGTGCATTAGAGGAAGTACTCCATCGTCTGGCGGCCCACTTTGAACGATTCGCAGAGGTAAGGCAAAAGTTTGTTTCAGCTCTTATTTACCCAATCATCGTAGGCTCCGTTGGATTAGGCATCATCATTCTGTTCATGACGGTCATTTTGCCTAAATTCACTCAGATCTTCACCGACATGAAGGTCCCTCTGCCAGCATCTACTCAAGCTTTGATCACGATGAGTCGAATTTCGGCCTCTTACTGGTGGCTGGCTCCGCTGGTGTTCGTCGTCTTTTTGATTATTTACAAAAGGTTCAGTTCAACACCTTCCGGGCGTCATTCCATTGATAAATGGAAGTTATCCATTCCGGTCATAGGAAATGTTTTCAAACTAAACCTATTCGGGCAATTTGCGCGCACACTGGCCACCTTGCTCAAAAATGGTGTCCCTGTCCTGACCGCATTGAAAATCACCGAGAAAGTCATCCCAAATACAGTTTTGTCGGAGGCTATTGCCAAGACACGTGAAGATGTCACCGACGGTAAAACCATCTCTCAACCCCTCAACCGCAGCAAAGTCTTTCCCCAGCTAATGATCGATCTGATCAAGATTGGGGAAGAAACAGGAGATGTGCCAGGTTCATTGCAAAGCGTTGCTGAAACCTATGAAAACGAACTCACGATCGCCCTTCGTGTGATGACGAATCTGGTCGAACCTGCGATGATCATTCTCATGGCAATTGGTGTGGGCGGACTACTGTTCAGCATCCTTTCCGCCATGTTCCAAATCACTTCAACTATTGGTAGTCGATGACGTTTTCCCTGACGCAAAAAAACAAGGGGTTCACCCTCATCGAAGTCATGCTCGTAACAGGCATGATGCTTTTATTACTGGGTTGGGGCGTCCCTAATATGTTGCGAGCTCTGGAAAAACACGGGATCGCAAAAGCCAGCATGGATATTATGGACGGCTGCAAACAGGCACGCGCTTTGGCCATTCTAAAAGGCAC
>KB912052.1 GCA_000383715.1 Verrucomicrobia bacterium SCGC AAA164-E04 | reverse complement strand
AGAACCAATTCAGAGGATCCTTGTAAATGGCCTTTTCGAAGGCAGTATTCACATCTGCAGTCACCTCTTCAACCGATCGTTTGGAACCGTTTGAAAACGTTGGTATCTCCTTTTCAAACTCAACAACCCATTTTGCAGGGCCAGTGCGGTAACATATCCCTGTGGCCAGGCGACAATGATACCGTTGTGAAAAAATAGCAGGTGCCGTCGAGCAGAGGCATTTATCGCCAAGGAAATCCATAAGCATCCCACTTCCAGCAGACTGGTCAGCAAGCAAGCCAAGCACAACAGAACCATCGGTCATGAGTTTCCTCAAAGCCTTTACTTCTTTACGGCGATCAAAAAAACGAACACCTGAACTGGCTCGAAGCTCATGCAGAAGCCGATTCAATCCTGGCTGATTCAATCCACGGTAGGTTGCTGCTCCGACGCGTCCGTTGAGACTACTCAGACTACGCGCATAAAGTTCAAAATTCCCAAAATGACCAATGGCAATGATCCAGCCATTTTTCCATTCACCAGGGGAATCCGTTGTAACAGGCTTTTCAAAAAGATCGATGCCTCTGAATTCGATATGCTTTTCCAATGCTTCAGGCTTCATGCCCGATGTTTTTACTGCAGAAAGATAATTCTCTCCCAAACGTTGAAAATGTTCTCTGCCCATTTTGACACCATCGCCCTTCCTGCCCGCATGCTTGAGAAAGCAATCCAACTGACCGACAGCGACTCTTCGATGACGCCAGTCCAAGTAAAAAGCCAGCAGTCCAGCCATACGCCCAGTCCACGCTACAAATCTCAACGGAAAAAGCTGAACAACCCAAACAAAGGTTCGGCCAGCTAGATATAGCAAATGGTTCAGCAATCGATCCATGAGTTAATGAAAACAAATTTTCTTGACGCAATCCCGGAAATCGTTGGCACCCTTCATGATTTTGATTTCTACTCGCATGAAGTAAATTGGAAGATCTCGACGGTCCAGCTTTGGAAATCGCACAGCATCTTTTTGGGTAGTTATCAGCATTTCAGCCTTGCGGCGCACACCACGATTAATCACATCCAGCACCTCTTGCTGACTGTATCGATGATGATCAGCAAAACGACGTTGGTAGACCACTTGATTTCCCAGGCGAATCAAGCTCTGTTCGAAACTTTCAGGTTGGGCAATACCACTGATAGTTGCCAAGCGTCGATGCCTCACAAATTCCAAAGGCAACTGTTCCCCCGTAAAAAGATCTTCAAAAAAAAGTGGGTTATGCACGCATTCAATCACCCCTGCCTTGGGGTTTAATTCTTGAATTTGTTTCCTGAGTTGATCCGTTGGGCCATCTATTTTCGTGATGAAAATAGTTTGAGCACGCGCCAGATGAGAAGTTGGTTCGCGCAGAGTACCTCTGGGAAGTAAATTCCCATTTCCAAACGGATTCTGGTAATCAATCAGAACCACATCGTGCCGTCTCCCCTTGAGTTTCCAGTATTGAAATCCATCGTCAAGCAAGAGGGTATCACAACCAAATTTTTCAATCGCATAACGCCCACTTTTCACACGATCCTTGTCCACCAGGACTACGACATCACGGAGGTTCGCAGCAAGCATGTAAGGTTCATCCCCCGATGTTTCCGAATCTAAAAGCAAAGCTTCGCCATTGGAGACAACTTTGGGCGGCGTGATATCTTGTCTCAGGAGTATCTTGTTGAGCAATCGTTCATGAAATGGACGAGGTTTCGAACGATAGCCCCGGGAGAGAATGGCTACCTTCCTTCCAGCATCCTGAAGTTCTCTGGCAAACTTTTCAACCACCGGAGTTTTCCCTGTGCCACCTACGGTCAGATTCCCAATGGCAATAACCTGCACTCCCAGAGTGGAATCTCTAATGATACGCACAGCATAGAGTGCATGACGGAGTTTGATAATAACCTTAAAGACCATGGACAAACAGAACAGTCCACCACGAATGACCGTTGCCTTACGATCACGACGATGCCCGGAGATGACCTCCAACACCAATGTCTCAATCGCTTCTGTCCATTCCCTGATTAATAACCGCATTCGAACGCCACTTTGCCAAAGCCCGTCGAGAAGGGCAAGCTGTCTGGCATAAGTTATTTAATTTACCATCGATTGATTGTTCCTATATGGATGCTGAGGCTTGGTAACGATGGGATTACCGCTAAGCCTGAAGTTGCTTTGATCTTTCAGGAAGAGTGATTTGTAACAAGTATCATCAAGGTATCAACAGGACAATTCCCACGGTTGGCCCGCCGGAAATCCAGACTCAAATGATAACCCTGAAATACTTACTTAAGCTTTTCAAAAAGCTGGTAAAAACCCACTGCAGCCATCAGAAAACTCGAAACCCACAACAAGATTACCCAGAACTTGCCGGGTAAAAGTGCCGCATGCGTTTGATAATAATGGAAGTAGATGGCTGCAAAACACAGAAAGGGCAGGATCAATGCCTGAGCGAGAGCGCCGATGAACACCAGAGTCAACGGTTTACCAACGGACACGTAGAAAATGAAGTAAAGCGCGGGAATCAACACGCAAGCCCGCTTTGTCAAGGTGGCTCTATCAACCCCCTTGCCCTTAGCGTGCTTTGTAAAAAGAAGCCATAGATCCGCGGAGAGACGCGCATTGGAGGCCGTTGAAATGAAGACGGTGGAGTATAGAACGGCCAAGGCTCCCACGAGAAAAATCCACAGCCCGGGTATACCGAAAGACTCTCGATACAAATTCGATAG
>KB912051.1 GCA_000383715.1 Verrucomicrobia bacterium SCGC AAA164-E04 | reverse complement strand
ATGGGTACTTTCTTCATGGGATGATGCACTCCACCCAACACAACGTAGGCTTCGATGGAATCCTCCTTGATGCTCCTTTGGTTTGTCTGCCAGCCGGCTTCAAATCGATAGCTGCCTGCAGCATTGCGAGGCACCTTGGGGGGAGTCAAATTGACGACAGTCGTGTTCAAGCAACCGGTCTGCAGCAAGACGGTGGCAATCAGAAAAAAGCATTTAAAGAAGGGGTTACGCTTCATAGAAAAGCGATAGCTGAGTGTGGAATGACTGTAAAGATGTTTCGGATTTACTACAATTGACTGAAATGATTCATTTTTTGGATTTGACCTGTGACCGTCAGGATGGTTACTGTGCGCCACTTTGACATTATAAAACAAAGACCGTTTCAGAAATCTGAATTGGTCGATTGATTCATTTAAATAAGCCATGTTTGCACATATTCGAAAACATCAGCAATGGTTATTCATTGTCATCATTGCGGTTGTGATTGTGTCCTTTGTCGTCTTTTTCACACCAAGCGTCGGAACCGGGGGAGGCGGAGGTGGGGGAACCGGCTCTAACGCCACCATCGGAACTATTGGTGATCAACCTGTTACACAGCAAGAGTATTACGATACCTACAAAGGTGTTGCTTTGCAGTTCTTCTCAGCGACAGGGAGCTGGCCTGACCAAATGGGCGCTCAGTATGGCTTTGACCGGGACCGACAGACGTCACAGCGACTGGTCTTGCTGCGCAAAGTGAAGGAAATGGGCATCGTCACGAGTGACAAAACAGTCGCCGACTGGAAAGTTAATTTTTTTGCAGACCAGGACACAGGCACCTTCCAGCAGGAATACTATGACCGGTTTTTGGAAGCCATCAAACCACGTGGCCTCACTGAAGCGGATTTAGATCGTTATGCCGAAAATCAGGTCGGCATAGGACAGCTTACATCGCTTGTAAGTTTGAGCGGTGAACTGGTCACACCCTCAGAAGCTGAACGGGTCTATAAAGAACGCAATCAGCAGGCAACCACGATGGCATTGTTGTTTTCACGCACGAACCATATGTCTGCGGGTCAGGATCTTGCGGGAATGGAAGAGTATTTCACCAACAATATGGCTGTGTATCGTGTTGAGGAAAAAAGAAAAATTAGGTACGTGAAATTCGCAGCAACCAACTACCTGGCAGAAGCGGAAACTCAACTCAATACGAGCACGAACCTGCAGGCCATGATCGACGAGATTTACACGACTCGAGGAACCAATTCTTTCACAGAAAACGGTGAAGTCTTGGCGGAGGACAAAGCCAAAGAACAAATACGAAACGAAGAACTCACAAGCAGAGGGCTCGAGATTGCTGAGGAAGCCACCAGAAAGTTCATGAGCGGTTTCGCGAAGTTCGAAGCTTATTCTTCGGGAGCATTGGAGCAGCTGGCGACTGAGATGGACCTTCAATCGCAAGTGACGACTGAATTTTCACGCAACCAACTTGCCCCCGGCTTGGGAGTGCCCTTCAGTTTCACTCAGACGGCATACCAACTCACTGAGGAGGAGCCGATTGCAAGCCCATTGGAAGCGTCTGAAGCATTTTTCGTGATGGCACTTGAGGAGATCATTCCAGACCACCCCCCTACTTTGGACGAAGTAAGAACCCGTGTCACCGGAGATTTCAGGCGAGAGCAGCAGCTGATAGCAGCACGAGAGCAGGCAAACACTATGCATGAGAGCCTGAAAGCAGCCATGGACGGTGGAAAATCTTTTACAGATGCCTGCAAGGAGCTGGGGCAAACACCCATTAAGATCCCCAACTTCTCTCTGACAACACGGACACTGGAAGACTTTCAGGACCGCAGAGCGACTGTGAGCTGGCTTCAGAACCTGGCTTTTGCGATGAGTCCGGGAACATTGAGTGATGTCAGCGACACGAGTGATGGTGCGGGTCTCCTTTATCTAAAAGACTACGCGGACGTAGACGAAGCTAAGATGAACGAAGAGCTTTCAGATTTCCTCGAAGAGTTGAAGCAGTCACGCAAGAGCGAAACGTTTTCAGCATGGATCCAACAACAGATGGATTCCGTTCGAATGAACACTGACAACTCTGAGGAAGGTAGTCCCGCTTCCAATTAGTCAACCAGACACTTTCATTTTAACCCAAAAGGCCCTCTCGCAGGGCCTTTTTTTATGTTTGAGAGGGTTTCAATGACTGCGATTCAT
Organism: Verrucomicrobia bacterium SCGC AAA164-E04; assembly: GCA_000383715.1. Lineage (GTDB taxonomy): Bacteria > Verrucomicrobiota > Verrucomicrobiia > Limisphaerales > AAA164-E04 > AAA164-E04. Next base: position 549 of record KB912051.1, on the reverse strand, counting down.
ATGAAGTGGAATCGCATTCTCTGATTATGAGCGCAAATGCAGGGCTTCACCCTCTTTCAAGGACACCACTGCAGAAAACAAAGAGATTCCAGCGGCAGAGCATAACGGAGATTGGAAAATGCCTGACGCATCCTTCTGATTTGAACTTGAACCCCATCAATCAAAATGCGCCATTTTTGGCAGGCTCTGATGCCATGGAGCCAGTAATTCCACGCATTGAATCTCAATCGACCTGCAGAAAATTCCAGTTCAGAAAAAAGGATTCCAAATTGACAATGATGCTGCTCCTATCTATTGGTGAATGATGAAGCACGCTGACAAACAACATGCTGCAGGATTCACATTGATTGAATTGCTCGTTGTGATTGCCATCATAGCGATTCTCGCAGGCATGCTATTGCCAGCTCTATCAAAAGCCAAAACAAAGGCGCAGGGAATCTCGTGCCTTAACAATCTCAAACAACTCCAGCTTGCCCACCTGATGTATCCGGATGACAACGGTGATTACCTGACGAAACCAGGCAACAGCGGAACCGAGGCCGGAGCCTG
>KB912050.1 GCA_000383715.1 Verrucomicrobia bacterium SCGC AAA164-E04 | reverse complement strand
TGGATGAACATGGGTGGCGGCTACGGAGGAATGAAGTTGCAGATCTGACGGAGAACAGTCAAATCCCTGAGGGTTGGTCGGGTCTTTTGGTTTTGCATTTCCTGCTGAGTCGCAGGATGGTAGAAATCTGGTAGCCTATTTTTCATTTTCCTATGGGATGCCTGTGAAAAATAAGTAATTTCTTAACAGAAAGCTGTCTCATGAAAATTAGAATGTTTCGAATTCTTTCGGGAGTTCTCTTTTGCGTTGCCCTTGATTCATCCTCTTGGGCTGCATCACCTGTCTCAAACCTGAATGTCACTTCCTGGGCCTATCAATTGCAGGAAATCGATGTGGATCAAGTTGTTGCCGCTGACTCCTTCCAGTTGATCGTTATAGACTACTCAGCCGATGGGGGAATGGAAGGCAAGTTCACGCCGGAACAAATTGGCCGGATTAGGCAATCCGGCAAAAAGGTGATCGCCTACCTATCCATCGGCGAAGCGGAAAGTTACCGGTCCTATTGGAATATAGACTGGGAGTCCAATCCCCCATCGTGGCTTGGCCCTGAAAATCAGAATTGGCTCAGTAATTATAAGGTGCGTTTCTGGGACCCCGCATGGCAAAGTGTGATCTTCGGCTACCTTGACGAAATATACGATCAAGGTTTTGACGGTATTTATTGTGATATTATCGACGCCTATTACTACTGGCAGGAGGAGAATCCTGAGAAACCCGATGCAGATGCTCTCATGGCTCAATTCATCATCGATTTGCGGGAACACTTTTCTGACCGCAAGGATCGGGAATTTGCCATTATCATACAAAATGGCGAGACCATCATCGACGAGGAAAATGTTACCGACATCTTACGAGGGCAACTCTTTGACGCCATTGACGGTATCGGGGTTGAAGACGTGTTTTTCAGCGGGGATCAGGATGATAACAATCCTTATCACCCCGAACTCGAAAGGCTTCCGTATCTCCGCGAATTTTTGGAGAATGGAAAGACCGTTTTATCCGTCGAGTATCTGACAGATCCTTCCCTGATCCAGACCTATCTAATCGAGGCTGAAAAGGAGGGATTCGTTCCGTATGTAGCACGTCGATCTCTGAGTCAATTATCCTCCAAGCCCCTCAAGGTGTCCCTATCAGTCAGGCTCGGAATCGTCAGCGAGGCCGGGCAGCTGACAATCGAGATTATCGGTGGATCCGGTGGCGAGGTGTGGAATATCGAGCGATCTTCGAACTTGGTGGACTGGGAACTTGTCGGGAAGGTCGTTCTGGAAATGAACGATGGTTTCGCCTCGGGAGTGCTGGCGGGGGTAGCACTCGATGGCGGTAGTAGTTTCTTCCGAGCTACGAGGTGAGGGCATAGCGCTATTTCACTAGCGTTCCTTAAGGCGGCTCTGAGCGAGCAAAAACCTTGGTTCCCTCAAAGGTTTCCGGGAATTCTTCCGAAGCGGGGGCAAATTGACGCTTTGGTTATAGTCATTCTAGTCGTTTCGCTGATTTGTTACATGAATTATAAGGCGGGTTTGTTTTAGCAGCTAGAAGGCAGTCGTTACAGGTGCAATAAAGACTTCACTGCGGCTACCTCCTACTCAAACAATCATGCCATTTCTCCACTGAGGTGAACAATGAGCCAATGCCTTTACCACACCCCTTAAGGGTACATATATGAGGCATAATTCAGAGTAAGCCTCGCTCCAACGATGTTTGTTTGTCTGGGTGCTTACATTCACCCTCCACAAAACGCTAGCGTATTAGAAAGCCTCCTAAGTTCAAAAAAGGCAAACGCATGTTACGTTGTATAGTCATGGGTTTTTGTTTAGTCATTGAGTAAATACCGCCATTGATTCGTTCGCACGTGAGCCTTAGCTCTTTGGGTAAGTTTTATGACTTTGAGATTTACAAGTAAGTTCAGGTATCTGAAGCCTCCAACCTGACTGTTGACGCCAGGTACAACCCATTCAACTTGCTTACCACCGAGATTGAATACGCCGTCTTTCTTATTCTTTAATGCCCACTCCCTACAAAGTTTAGCAGTGTCCTGTAAAGCTTGTGGTTTCCCTGAAAGCAGGGCTGGGGCTGCCTTCTGTTTTGCTCTATTCCAAACTGCCTCGTTCTCTTGATTCTTTCTCCTCAATCTTGACCACTTGTCCATGAATTCTATCAAATAATCTTGTTCACTCATGGTAATATCAAGGTATGGGGTTGATAGGTCAAACCACAGTTTGTGAACATCCGATTTCCATTCCCAACTATCACTCATCGCATTCCGATAGAGGAGAAATTTTAGTTCACGGATCAATCGTAACTGCTGTTTGTTGGTAGTCTTGGATTTTACGCATGCAAACTTTTTAACAAGCGTTTCGACATCTTTGATCAGCTTTGGATCACATTCTCCTAGCCTGGGTGCTTCAGGGAAGTCGTCATTACTTATGTCCTCATCAGGAACATCCACACCATCTTCAACATGATACTCCTCTTCTACTGATCTATTATTCTTTAGTTCTAGTATACACTGGATCTTTCCCAGTGCGGATAACTTCAGTCATGGGGCTGCCATCCATCCATTTAAGCTGTTCAAGTTTTATTTCCAATACTGGTGCCTTGTTCAGGAACCTGTAATAATCTGTTTTGTTCTCGTGCAGCCCCTGAATGATGGTAACTCCTCCATTACCTCGGAATTCTCCAACACTTACGCCTTCATGCTTCAGACCCTGCAAGTCTGGGCATTCATGACCTAACCTGAACCAAAAGTTTGCTCCACGAGATCCCTTACTAATCAAT
>KB912049.1 GCA_000383715.1 Verrucomicrobia bacterium SCGC AAA164-E04 | reverse complement strand
CCAGGGTAGGGCTCATTTGCTTTTTTCTCCGCAGCTCGGGTTTGCTGCAAACCTGAACCAACAAAACCAGCCGCCGCGAACATCTGACCGATGAATGCACGTCGACGCAAAGGTGGTAAATCCTTGAATGTATTATCAGTTTTCATGCGTCAATATGATTGTATGTTACACAAGAACGGAACGGCACCATTGAATCGAAGTGCTCTTGAATAGCCAAGCACAAAGAGCTCGTTTCCTCTCGAGGTACATCAGAGTAGTGAGCCATCCATTTCTAAAATGCTGACAGTTGATCGCCGGTGCAGGCCTTCTCCACCTAAGACACATGCACTTGCAGAGCCAAGCTTCCTATTGCACTGAAGCCTGGTTCTTGATAAGTTTTGCCTATGTTAAAGACCGAATACCTCAACTTGCAACCGACCGAAATTGGAATCCTTCAAGGAGCAGCCGCCATTTTTGCAGCCAAAGTTGCCAGTGGGAAGGTGGCCGCTGATAATGAAGATGAAGTAGTCGAGGAATCGGTCAAACAGGCTATTGACTTGGCCAAGACCGTTGAATATGCGGTCAAGACCAAAGGTGAAATGGGCTGAGTTGTTATTATTCAACTCGGTAGATTGTCTGGTCAATTAGCGCCAATGTGTGAAGTGCGCGCGCAGGGAAGCCCTAAGATAAGGGGTGTGCCGACTGAATCTTTTTGACCAGATCAGTGATCCCCCTGACTTGATCACGATCATATTGCTTTGTTGCATCGCTGAGATCATCATAGCAAATGAGGTCTGGATGTTTCTTGGCAAAGTTATCTCTTGCTCCCAACTCCCAGCCAGTCATCCATTTGACGGCAGACCAGCGTCGGTGTTCCATCCCTGACAAAATCTCCATTTGCTCCTCATCGACTGCATCAACGCAACGTTCGAGATGAACCAACTCCAAGCTGATCGGATCGGTTTCCGTAAGACCTAGTGCACGCAATTTGATGGCCATGTGGTCCGCCGCAGCACGGTTTTCTTCCTTCTGCGCATTCTTGAGTTTGTCCCATGGTTTGAAATAGGGGTTCTGATGCAGTCGTTGGACCGTATTTTCGTCATTGGATTCCTGCGCGTCATTCAGCCGCTTCTCGGTAGCCTTGTACCAATTTGCGTGAATCGTGGAGGCAAGCATGTCAATGGTATCATTCAACAATATGCTCGCATTGCAGAACACCGTAGACTCTGGCAAAATGAGAAGGTGCTTTTCATCCCCCGAGTTTGAAAGTGGCGATTGAGGAATCAGCATCCTGGTTCGGTGCCCAAGTGCACACTTTTCTTGAACTCGGGCACTTCCTGCAAAGCTATCTTCCGGGGCATTGGAAAGGTAAAGAATAGTCGTCAAAGCATTGTCAGGAAAAGAGTGTAGCAATTCGACAATGATATTAGGGATGAGTTCCTGATTGCGACTTTCCCTGACTTCCAGATCGATACAATGACGAATATTGGGATATGCGGTGGTGATCAATTCATTGACCAGCTCAGCCTGATCACACACGAGGTAAACTTTCACCTTTTGGCAATTTTTATAATGTCCAACTTTCGCTACCTGATAAAGGAAGGCTTTTGAAAGAAGGTCCCAGTGAGTAATGATCAAGCGTATGTCCGTAGACTCATCAGGACAGGAGGCCACCTCCGGAAAGGCTTCAAGCGGATATTGGCTCAGTAAAACCCGCGAAACACAACGATAGTAATTGAAAGCATAAATGAAATCATACTGGTTCTGAACCGTGTGGCAGAGTTCTTCGCTGTCCAGATTGATGGCAATGGGAATATTTCCTTCTTTTCTTCCTGCCTTGAAAGTCAGGGCCAGTTTCAAATTCGTATAATCATCTTCCGTAAACACTATCACCCTGCTGGCCTGTTTCAGGCGTGCAATCTCAGTGAGATTTTGTGCTGACTCGCTGACCTCAACCGCAATGAAACCCTCATTCCAACAATATTCGGCAACATTGTTTCCCTCCGTTGTCAACAGGATCATGACCTTTGAGCCTGCCGACTTAAGATCACGCCCCAGTGTGAGAGCACGCTCATTTCCCCCAACAATAACGATATGGTTTTTAAGCATTTTTCGTTTGGCGTTCCTGCCTTCGATGAGAATGAATTGATGCAATGCCAGCAAGATGCCTGAGGCTGTGGTCAAAGGAGCGAGATACCTTGCAAGCTCAAGACTGAGAGGAATCACTGAAACATCATCCACGTGACCTGACTCGAGCGTGAAGAGTTGTATCGTGAGATACAGATGATTGGTAAAAGGGCCTGCAGGGTATAGTTGGTTCCACCCATGCATACCAAGCCCAAGAGAGAGAATGAGTCCCAAACAAAAAGTGAGTGTTTTAATATTCTTGGCCATCAATGAATAACTCGGATTAAATTACTAGTACACAGCTTGCCCGTCACCTAAAAATGGTTTCGTTCATATCTCCCATTTTGAATGGACTGTTACATTATACGCGGATGAATGAATATCTACAGACGCCCTACCCATCGTTTTATGAAAAATTAGTTTTACACAATCCCATCGTTATTCTCGTTTTCTTAATGAGCAGGGATTAGTACGGCGGATTTGTGAGGGTGATATTGTGCCAGCAGTTGCCCTGGGCTTTTTCCATCATTGCGCGAAGTGTCTGGCATGCCACCTGCATGGACTATGATTTCGATGAGGTCGAGCATGCCCAGCGTGGCGGCATAGTGCAGTGGCGTGCTGCCATACTTGCTTTCTCTTGCATTTGGATTCGCTCCAGCATCGAGCAAACATTGCGCTG
>KB912048.1 GCA_000383715.1 Verrucomicrobia bacterium SCGC AAA164-E04 | reverse complement strand
AATTTGCAGATAGAAGCACTGGGAAAACCTACCTGGCAATAAACTGTGGATCAGTGAGCCCTGCAGAAGGAACCATCAACGCACCCATTGCCCGTCATGCAACGCGTCGGAAAGAAATGGCAATTATGGAACATGGTCGCCCCTCCGTCACTGATTTCAAAGTGATCCAGCGTTTTGGACGATTGGCCACATTCACAGAGGCAGTGATTCAAACCGGACGAACGCATCAGATCCGTGTACATTACAAACACCTGGGATACCCTCTGTTCGGTGATGCGGTCTACGGTAAACGCAGCAGCAGCAAACTATCCCTGTCAATACAGTTCGAACCAGCACGTCAACTGCTGCATGCATGGAAACTCTCGTTTCAACATCCGGGAACCAAAGAATCACTTACCCTTACAGCACCCTTACCCGAAGATTTCAGACAAGCATTGAGGCATCTGGCTTCCATCACGGACGTCAGCGTTCAAGATTGGCTTCCTGCATGACCGCAATACCGGGATTGAGTTCCCATTCCTGAAAACTTGTGAGAGTCCCAAGGGCGATGTAGAATTTGGGTCATGGTCAAGTCAAGCATCGTTACGACCCTTATTTTCACATGTTGGATGGGTATGTTCTCACTTGTTGAAGGAGCGGAAAAATTGAAGCTCAAGTCAGATACCCACGTCGTTCTGGTAGGCAATGGTCTGGCATCTCGCATGCTGCAACACGGCTTTTTTGAAACTGAATTATTTCGCCGACATGCCAGACATCGCCTGGTCATCCGCAATATGGCCGATGAAGGAAACACACCGGGATTTCGCCCTCATTCAGGTCGTCCCTCTCCCTGGGCGTTTCCAGGAGCAGAGGCTTATTACGCTCCACTTTCTGATGCCAAGGATCGCTGGGGCTCTGGGCATACGGGACATGGAACCTATGATTCACCCGATGCCTGGCTCACAAGACTCAGCGCGGATGTCATCATTGCCTTCTTTGGTTACAACGCATCTTTCAATGGCGCAGAAGGGCTGGAAGCATTCAAAAATGAACTGCGCGATTTTATTCGCCATACCATGGCACAATCCTACAACGGCATTCATCCACCAGAACTGGCACTCGTGTCACCTATTGCATTTGAAGATCTTTCTGCAAGGATCGGCACACCCAATGGACAGGTCGAAAACGCCAATTTAGCCCTCTACACGGCGGCGATGGAAGATGTGGCCTCTGAGTTGAATGTGCGGTTTGTCAATGCATTTGCCGCGAGCCAGATGTGGTATGATGATTCAACCGAACCTTTGACCCTCGATGGGTTTCAACTTTCGCGTGAAGGCAACGCACTGTTTGCCCCCTTCCTCGCGGATCAAATCTTTGCAGCTTATGATGCCACCAGTGTAAATGAGCCCGCATTGCATGCGGCAGTCATGGAGAAGAACTGGATTTGGAACAATCTCTACAAGAGCCCGAATGGAGTTCACGTTTACGGGCGACGGCACAGGCCGTTCGGCCCCGATAATTACCCTCATGAACTCAAAAAACTGGAGGAAATGACCGTCAACCGAGACAAGGCCATCTGGGCCATTCTCTCCAATGATTCCTTTGATCTGGAAAAAGCAGATCTAGGTACACACACCTTGCCAACCATTGAGACCAACTATCGCCCCAGCAAGAAAAGCGGCACTATTGAATATAAATACGGACAGGATGTGGTCGATACAATGGCGGTTCCTGATGGCTATCGGATTGAGCTTTTTGCCTCTGAAGAAACCTTCCCTCATTTGGCGAACCCGGTTCAAATGTCATTCGATAACGCAGGTCGTCTTTGGGTTTCAACCATGCCGAGCTACCCGCATTACCAACCGGGTGATCCAAAGCCCAACGATAAACTCATCATCCTTGAGGACACCGACCTGGACGGCAAGGCGGACAAGGAAATCATTTTTGCAGAAGGATTGCATCTTCCCACAGGTTTCGAATTTGCACCTGAAGGCGTTTATGTTGCACAGGGAAACCACCTCATTCTTCTTACCGATACGAATGGCGACGACAAAGCGGACCAGCGCCAGACCGTAATGAGTGGATTCGATGACCATGACACTCATCATGTCATCAGCGCTTTTTGTGCTGATCCGGTCGGAGCCATTTACATGGGTGAAGGAACATTTCTGCATAGCAACGTGGAAACTCCTTATGGCCCCGTCCGAAGTTCCAACGGAGGGTTTTTCAGATTCGATCCCAGAAGAAAACACCTCGAACGCACTGCACGATTATCCATTCCCAACCCGTGGGGAACCGCTTTTGATGATTGGGGTCAAATCTTTTTCACTGACACCTCGGACCCTAATGTTCGCTGGATGACACCAGGAACCCTGGCAGTGCCTTATGGCTCTTTCTCTCCCAATCCAATCAATTTGATTGAAGACGCACATCGAGTCCGTCCAACTTCGGGGCTGGAATTCATTTCAAGCCGTCATTTTCCAGATGAAGTGCAAGGTGATCTGCTGATTCATAACACCATTGGCTTCCTGGGCACCAAGCAGCATTCCATGAAAGATGCAGACACCGGGTTCGAAAGCCACTTTCGGCAGGACCTTCTGAAAGGTCGCGATGGAAATTTCCGGCCGGTCGATATGGAATTTGCACCAGATGGATCCCTCTACCTCGTGGACTGGCACAATGTCCTTGTAGGTCATATGCAACACAGTGCCAGAGATCCGTTGCGAGATCATGTCCACGGTCGAATCTACCGTATGACCTATCCCTCGCGCCCTCTCGTCAAACCCGCCGCCATTGTAGATGCAGCTTTGGCGCAATTGTT
>KB912047.1 GCA_000383715.1 Verrucomicrobia bacterium SCGC AAA164-E04 | reverse complement strand
GCAAAAAGGATCATATACCTCTTTCAGAATGGTGCTCCTACGCATGTTGACTTGTTTGATCATAAACCAGGCATCAAACCCATGCATGGAAAGCCGGTTCCAGAATCTTATTTCAAAGGAAAACGATTCAGCACCATGACGGGAGATCCCAGCGGAAAGCTGATGCTTTCTCCGGTGGAACCCTTTCAACAACGCGGACAAAGCGGTGCTTGGATCAGTGATCTTCTCCCGCACACTGCAAAAATGGCAGATGACTTGTGCTTTGTAAAAAGCATGCACACAGACGCTGTCAATCACGCACCAGCCATTTCCTTTTTTCTGAGTGGAGCAGAAGTCCCTGGCCGCCCTACCTTGGGGGCCTGGATGACTTATGGCTTGGGAGTGGAGAGCGATAACTTACCTGGGTTTGTGGTCATGACCTCAGTCAGCAAAGGAACCACTTGTGGTCAGATTTTCTATGATTTTTACTGGGGATCAGGATTCCTCCCATCGCGTTACCAGGGGGTAAAGTTTCGCGGTGGCGGCAGCCCCGTTCTCTATGTGGAAAATCCCGAGGGAATGAATGCCATGTTGAAGCGAGGTTTACTTGATGATATTGGAAAAGCAAACCGCCTCAAGCATGAGCAAGTCCACGACCCTGAAATTGAGACTCGGATTGCTCAATATGAAATGGCCTACAGAATGCAAACGGGCGTACCTGAGCTCACTGATCTGAGTAAAGAACCGGACCATGTTCTGGATCTCTATGGACCTCAAGTCAAAGAGCAAGGAACCTTTGCCTACAACTGCCTGATGGCCCGTCGGCTGATTGAGAGGGGCACTCGATATGTCCAGGTCATGCACGCTGGCTGGGATCAGCATAACAGTATCACAACTGAACTTTACACTCAGTGCAAAGATACCGATCAGCCCAGCGCAGGTTTGATCATGGACCTCAAACAACGAGGATTATTGGATGACACGCTTGTGGTGTGGGGGGGAGAATTTGGTAGAACCCCTTTCATTCAAGGGGATATTAATAACCGCCCAAGATGGGGCCGAGATCATCATCCATATGCGTTTACGGTTTGGATGGCTGGTGGAGGCATCAAACCCGGTATTTCTTATGGGGCATCCGATGAGTTGGCCATGAATGCAGTCGAAAAACCGGTTCATGTCCACGATTTGCAAGCCACTCTCTTGCATCAATTGGGCATCGATCACGAGCGGCTGACTTACAGGTTTCAAGGCAGGTATTATCGCCTGACGGATGTTCATGGAAACATCGTTCATGATATTTTGGCGTGAGCAATAGCAGGTCGGGCTTGTATGAAACCATGTAGAATCCGTGCAGCACGATTCAAATTACCTGCAGAAAAACTGCTTATCTCTATATCCAGTTGTTCAATTCAAGTGGCATTACGCTTGGTAGATTTCTTCAGCTGCACTGTTCGCCGTGATTTCTTTTTCTTTGTGCGATAACTGACTTTGGTGGGAGTCGTTGAACTGGTCGCAGGAACTTCTATCCCCACACTTCGCTTCAATTCTCTTACTTGATCCCGCAATAAAGCCGCTTTTTCAAACTCAAGATTGACGGAGGCTTCTTGCATTTCAACTTCCAGTTCATTGATAGTTTCAGTCACATCTAGATTCTCGGCCGTTTCGTTAAGAATTTGATTAGCCTGTTTCTTGCCTTGCATGCGGTATACCAAGCCGCCTTCCACTGCACGGCTGACACTACGCGGAGTGATACCGTGTTTCTTATTGTGTTCACATTGCTTCTCGCGGCGATATTGCGAAATGGCAAGAAATGCCTTGATACTGCGAGTCATGACATCGGCATAAAGATACACTTTACCATTGAGATGCCGAGCCGCGCGACCAGCCGTCTGCACAAGACTAGTGGTTGAGCGCAAGTAGCCTTCTTTGTCCGCATCAAGAATTGCGACCATGGAAACCTCAGGTAAATCGAGCCCTTCCCTCAATAAATTTATCCCAACCAATACATCAAATTCTCCCTGTCGCAATCCCCTCAAGATCTCTACTCGCTCAATCGCATCTATCTCACTGTGAAGATAGCGCACCTCAATACCAATTTCACTGAGGTAATCCGTCAATTCCTCAGCGGTTCTTTTGGTAAGTGTGGTTACTAGAACACGTTCTTTGAGTTCAACTCGCTTGCGTGCTTCTTCAATCAAATCGTCGATTTGCCCCTTGAGCGGACGCACGGTGATTTCTGGATCGATAAGGCCTGTTGGTCGAACAATCTGCTCAACCACTTGATTCTTTGCCCATTCGAGTTCGCGATGAGCTGGCGTGGCGCTTACATAGATGGTCTGCGCTTGATGTGACTGAAACTCATCGAATCCAAGTGGCCTGTTATCCAAAGCACTTGGCAATCTGAAACCATGCTCCACGAGCACTGTTTTTCTTGAACGATCGCCAGCATACATCCCTCCCACCTGCGGAACTGTAGCGTGGGATTCATCGATGACCAAAAGGTAATCATCTGGAAAAAAGTCCAAAAGTGTATAAGGTTTTGACCCAGGAGGTCTGCCTGAAATATGGCGAGAATAATTTTCAATTCCTGAGCAGAACCCCATCTCTTCCATCATCTCCAAATCATATTCCGTTCGCATTTTGATGCGCTGAGCTTCCAGGAGCTTACCTTCCTTTTCAAATTCAGCAATTCGATCGGATAACTCTTCCCGAATTGAAAGGATGGCTTTTTTCATTTTCGCCCGAGGAGTCACGAATTGTTTACTCGGGTAAAAAGTCACGTATTCCAGAGATTCAATGCGATTGCCCGTCAGAGGGTCGAATCTGCTAATCTGATCTACCTCA
>KB912046.1 GCA_000383715.1 Verrucomicrobia bacterium SCGC AAA164-E04 | reverse complement strand
GTGTAGGTCGTTCCTGCTTCTTGGTTCACGCTTGCATCACCCACCAATGTAATCACTGGTACAATGGTATCGGATACAACCACAGTTCGCGTCACGGGCGTTGCCGCATTACCTGCTGCGTCACTTGCATTGTAGGTCAATGTATAGGTTCCGGGTGCAGCCACATCCACTGTTCCAGCAGCAAGCACCGTCACGCTGGCATCGGTATCATCCGTCGCACTCGCTCCAGCATCTGCGTAAATACTGCCTGCTTCTTGGTTTACAATGGCTGCGCCATTGAGTGTGATGATGGGCGCTGTGCTATCGCTCGATAAGCTGCCCGATCCAATTTGAATCGTTCCATCCTGAGAGATAAAATCAGGAGACTGAACGAGGAATGACGCCAGTTTTCTGGGCGTTGGATCATCGCTGAAACCCACGACAGTCGAGATGCCGTCACCTCCAATAACATCAAAGGTAATCGAGAAAATGGTTACGTTGTCCTCAAGAACGGCATCCGTGGCAAACAGCTGTTCATAAAGGCAAAGGAGTGTGCCATTGGCGACACCATCAGTATTGAAGTTTGTTGCGCTGAAAAAGAAAAGTTCCGAGGGATCCGCGGAATGATCAAAATCACCCAGATTTTTGAAATTCAAAACTGTTGAATCCCACCTCAAGGTGAACTGCATGGCACCCACATCGGAAAAATCACTGACCTTGATGGGCACGGTCACTGTGACAGCGTCGTCAGAGATCTCCTGATCTTCTATCGAAAAGTTGACCGCATCGAGGTCATTTAGGGCAACAAGGAAAATATAAACAACGACGTTTATCCATGGCCTTGAGGAAGCGATGATTGTTGATTTCATATCGTTTGATTAATCCTCCTGAATGTTGGAATAAACTACACTGAAACAAGGCTAGCCAAAACTGGAAAAATGTCACAGGCCAATTGAATAATACGGCTGATGCTGATGTATCATTTCAGAGTTCAGGAAAAACAAATCGGTTCATGGGTATGACAAGTGAATCCAGGAACTGGTCGCAAATTGAATTATTCAAGGTTATTGAAGCCTCAAGGCTTCAAACCAAGCTTGAAGAAAGCGTTACCCAATGCATCCACCCTGTAGGGACTGTAGGCATCTGGCACCGGCTCGAATGCCCCACTCAGGTCCCGAGATGTATGAAGCAACGCATCGCCTTCCCAACTCAGGATGAATCCATTCGCACCATCGCGCGCAAACGACAAGTGAGGAATGCCGGAGGCTGTTGAATCATCTGATGAGTTGCTGCCCTTACCTATTTGAATAGTTCCGTCCTGCGAGATGAACTCAGGGGATAGAGCAAAGAAAGATGCCAATTTTCTGGGAGTCGGTTCGTCACTGAATCGCACATAACTCGAACTACCATCCGCTCCTATCACATCGAAAGTGATCGAAAAAATCGTTGCATCATCATCGAGAGCAGCATCGCTGGCAAGCAGTTGTTCATAAAGACAGAGAAGCTTGCCATTGGAAGCAGCATTGAGACTGAAATGTGTTTCACCGAAGAAAAAAAGTTCAGTGGGTAATGTGGAATGATCAAAATCACCCAGATTTTTGAAACTCAAAACTGTTGGATCCCAGCTCAAGGTGAACTGCATGGCACCCACATCGGAGAAGTCACTGACCTTGATCGGTACTGTCACCGTGAGGGCATCCCCCGGAACCTCCTGATCCTGAATCGAAAAGTTGGCTGCATTGACATCATTTAAGGCAACAAGAAGAATGCAAACAAAGCCATTTATCCATAACCTCGAGGACGCGATTATTGTTGATTTCATATCATTTAATTTATCCTGCTGAATTTTGGAATAAACCGCACTCAGACAGGGTCAGTCAAAACTGGGAAATCATCACAAGCCAAATGAATAATACCGCTGAAATTGATGTATGATTTCAAAGCCCTGAAAAAAACCGGTTTCTGGATATGATAAGTAAGTCCAGAAACCGGTCGCAAATTGATTTATTCAAGGTATGGGAAAACTCAAGGCTTCAAGCCAAGCTTGAAGAAAGCACTACCCGACATATCTAGCCTGTATGGGCTCACTGCATCTGGCAATGCCTCGAATACTCCACTCAAATCGCGAGAGATGTGTAACAGCGCGTCACCTTCCCAGTTCAGAATCAATCCGTCGAGCCCATCGCGAGTGATCCCCAGTTGAGGAATCACGGGTGCGGGCGCATCCCCGCCGAAGTGAACCGTGAATTCCCTTGAAGAGCTGGCGCCTGCGCCGTCAACAACGATAAGTTTGAAAAAACCTGTTCCGTTGGCCAGCCCCGTTGGGTTGATCACCAATTCTCGTTTTGCCCCTAGTCCTCTCACATCCATACTTCTTGAAGCGATGTAATCAATCTGAGCCGTATCAAAGTAAACGAGAAGGGTCTCGCTTCGATGATCGATATCGTTGATTTCAAAAGGAATGACGACTTGCTTGCCAACGGCATCGATCATTGCAGGAATCTCACTGATACTGGGAACATCATTTTGTCCCTTGATGGAAACGCTGAATTCAGACACCGAAACGTTGATTCCATCGCTCACCCGCACACTGAGCGGAACTTCACCAAAGGCATTGGGCAGTGAGAGGATCCCGAGTTGCCACGTGCCTCCATCGCCGATCGGAATCAATGTTAGATTTTGCCCTGTTATAATCGACGTATTGGAGGAAGAAACCGTGATTCTCAATCTGTCCAGAGGTGTATAATCATCCCCAACCGTAAAAGAAGTCGTGACCTCTGCTCCATCTTCCATCATTTGAATGTCCGCGATGGAACTGATGACCGGTGGCAGATCAACCTCATCACTTTGAATCAGAATCTCTGTGGCTGCGTTACTCCCAATGAGAGCCCCACTCGTGTCGCCTGTTGGCAG
>KB912045.1 GCA_000383715.1 Verrucomicrobia bacterium SCGC AAA164-E04 | reverse complement strand
AAAAGTGTCTGCTTGGCCGGTTTCATCAAAGGCCATCACGACCACTGCCGCACCGTATCTCCGAATCAATGAAGCCTGTTCCAGAAACTGCTCTTCCCCTTCCTTGAGGCTGATCGAATTCACAATCCCTTTGCCTTGCACGCATTGTAAGCCTATTTCCAAAACGGACCACTTGGAGCTGTCGATCATGATGGGAACACGCGCAATATCGGACTCGGCTGCGATTAAATTCAAAAAAGTCAGCATGGCTTCCTCAGAATCGAGCATGCCCTCGTCCATGTTGACGTCAATAATCTGGGCGCCATTTTCAACTTGTTGGCGTGCCACTGAGAGTGCGTCTTCAAACCTGCCTTCTCGGATCATCTTGGCAAACCGAGGAGAGCCCGCGACGTTAGTACGTTCGCCTACGTTAATAAAATTTGATTCAGGACTGACAGTCAGCGCTTCAAGTCCGCTGAGTCGCATCCGTGGCTCGATATCTGGAAGCTGTCGAGGAGGAATTCCATCAATGGATTCTTTGAGCAATCTAATGTGATCCGGGGTGGTTCCACAGCAACCTCCGAGCAAATTCAACCATCCCGCTTCCGCCCATTCACGTATCTTGGGCGCAAATGTCTCTGGCGTTTCTGAAAAACCGGTAGGAAGCAGTGGGTCGGGTAATCCTGCGTTTGGGTAAACACTGACAGGGATAGGTGCTAATCCGGCAAGCTCTTCAATCAATGGGCGCATTTCCTTGGGGCCCAATGCACAATTCATGCCGACACTCAGCAGGGGAACATGATTGATTGAATTCCAGAAAGCTTCCACTGTCTGGCCTGTCATGCCCCTGTTGCTGCCAGCCTGAATAAACGTAACTGACGCCATCAAAGGTACCGAGAAACCCATGTCTTTAATCAGTTTTTCGCAGGCAAAAAAGGCAGCTTTTGAATTGAGTGTATCGAAAATGGTCTCTACGATTAAAAGATCGGCTCCACCTTCAACCAATCCTTTTGCCTGCTCATAATAAGCGTCGACAAGTTGATTGTAAGTAATGTCTCTTGCTGCGGGATTTTCGTTATCGGTAGCCACAGAAGCAGTTTTCGTTGTCGGTCCTATGGCTCCCGCTACGAAAGCGGTCCGTTCGGGACATTCCTTCATGAATAAATCCGCTGCTTCTCTTGCGACGGATGCTCCAGAGTGAGCCAGTTCATAGGCGAGGGACTCCATCCCGTAATCGGCCAAGGAAACCGCCTGGGCATTGAACGTGTTGGTTTCAATGATGTCTGCCCCTGCGCGCAGGTATTCGAGATGAATATCTCGGATTACCTCCGGACGTGTAAGATTGAGGAGGTCATTGTTGCCCTTGAGGTCCCGCTTCCAATCCTTGAAACGTTCGCCACGGAAATCCTCTTCAGTCAACTTGCATTTCTGAATCATCGTTCCCATGGCTCCGTCAATGAGAACGATGCGTTCCCTGAGAAGCTTGCTCAATGTTGCTTCTCTGTGCTTTATCCTCTCGCGACTGTCCTTTATGGCATCCATGTTTACTTGATCTAAACAAAGGAACACAAAAATTTCAATATTAAAATCAACATATCGGGATAAGATGATATGTAAAAGATTATGGGCTACTGTCATACCCTTACGGTAGAATCACTCACTTATTGTAAAAATCTGTCGCATTTGAATTGTCAGAACATGGCGAACTTCATGAAGACCCTATTGACATTTCAACGGGATTAACGAAATCTGGTGAGGCATATTCTTTTGATCATGGTTTCAACAACACGACGATTAATGAAGCTTTTTGTATTTTCGGCATTGGTTGGCTTTCTCTTTATTCCTACGGGATGCGGTCCAACTGAAACGAAAGTACAAAGAGGCAATCGCGAGCAGGTCCTGCACCTCTCCAACGGTTCTGAACCGGAAAGCATTGACCCTCACATCGTCACCGGGGTTCCGGAGCATAATGTGATCTCTGCCCTTACGGAAGGGTTGGTCACGGAAGATCCCGTTGATTTACATCCGGTTCCAGGGATGGCTGAGAGTTGGGATATATCTGAAGATGGTAATGTTTATACCTTTCGCCTGCGTGATAATGCAAAGTGGACAAACGGAGAATCCGTTACCGCCCAGGATTTTGTCCGTTCTTTCCAACGCATCCTGACTCCAAGTTTGGCCTCCAAATATGCCTACATGCTTTTTCTGATGAAAAATGCCGAACCCTACAACAAGGGAGAGCTGAAAGACTTCTCTCAAGTAGGAGCTCGTGCCATTGATGATCAAACGCTGGAAATCACACTCAACAACGCAGCTCCGTATTTTCTTTCTCTCCTGAATCATTACACGTGGTTTCCAGTACATTTGCCTACGGTTGAAAAATATGGGAATGCGGATGATCGAGGCAATCCATGGACCAAGGCGGGTAATTTCGTAAGCAACGGGCCTTTTCGTCTCAAGGAGTGGCGCATCAGTGATGTCATGATTGTTGAGAAGAACCCCGATTATTGGGATGCGAATACAGTCAGGCTCAGAGAAATACACTTTTATCCGATTGAGAGTATCGAAACGCAGGATCGAGCTTTTCGCAATGGCGGTACGCACAATACCTACGAGATGATTCCTGCGAAAATAGAACAATATCAAAAGGAATCTCCCGAGTTGGTGCATATCGACCCCTATCTAGGTTCATACTTTTATAGAATCAATACCCAGAAAAAACCTTTCGATGACGTACGCGTGCGGCGTGCGCTGGCGATGGCTGTTGACAGAGAAAGTATTGTTAAAAACGTCACGCGAGGTGGGCAAATGCCAGGGAATTATTTTACTCCCCCCAATACTGCCGGTTACACTACCACAGCGCGGATTCCCACTGATCTTGAACAAGCAAAAAAATTGTTGGCTGAGGCTGGGTATCCGGAGGGTAAAGGTTTCCCCAAAGCTTCCATCATCTTCAATACCAATGAAAGTCACCGAGCCATTGCCTCGGCCATTCAGGAAATGTGGCGCAAGCATTTGAACATTGAAGTGGAACTGATCAATCAAGAGTGGAAGGTCTACCTTGATTCGCAACGAAACGGTGATTACTTTTTGTCACGAGCAGGATGGATTGGCGACTATGTCGACCCGAATTCCTTCATGGATATGTGGACTTCCTGGAGCCAGCAGAACCAAACCGGGTGGTCAACCGATGTCTATGATGAACTGATTGCGCAAGCGGGCAAAACAGGGGATGCAGAGCAACGCCTTGAATACTTTCAACAGGCTGAAGAAATTTTAATGGCAGAGGCTCCCATCATTCCGATCTACATCTATACCAGAGTCTATCTCCTTGATCCGGCGGTCAAAAATTGGAACCCAACCATATTAGACCATCATCCTTACAAACATCTTTATCTGGAGTCCAACTAGTCGATTGAATGGGTTGAATCACGGAATCCCTTCAGCATCCCATCAACCATTGCGATATGATTCGATTTATCCTTCGCCGAATACTTCAAACGATTCCTGTATTGTGGGCAGTTGCAACACTGACCTTTTTCATGTTGCGATTGGCTCCAGGGGGACCGTTCGCGGATGAACGTGCGGTCAGTCCTGAGGTGCAGAAAGCATTGGAAGCTCACTATGGTCTGGATAAACCATTAATCGCCCAATACGGAGAATATCTTTTCAACTTAATTCAGGGCGATTTGGGCCCCTCCTTCAAGTACCCAGGACGAACGGTCAACGAAATTATTCAAATAAAATTCCCCAAGTCGATGGAACTGGGGATATACTCAATGTCCATCGCATTGGTGTTTGGGCTGACTTTGGGTGTGATTGCTTCACTCAAGCCCAACTCCTTTTTGGATTATGTGCCTTCCAGCCTGTCAATGGTGGGGATCTGTCTTCCCACATTTGTGCTGGGCCCCTTGCTCGTACTTGTGTTTGCCTTGAAATTGAAATGGTTTCCTTACCCCGGTTGGGACGGACCAGCCTATAAAGTGCTCCCTTCAGCAACCCTTGGTTTCTTTTATGCGGCTTACATTGCGAGATTGACACGCGGTGGGATGCGTGAAGTTTTGACCCAGGATTACATTCGAACTGCGCGAGCCAAAGGTGCCGCTGCTCACACAGTGATTTTGCGACATGCCTTGCGGGGCGGGATTTTGCCTGTGGTGAGTTTCATGGGGCCTGCCTTCGCTGGCCTAGTGGCCGGGTCGTTTGTCATTGAGACGATCTTCAATATTCCCGGTCTGGGCAAGGATTTTGTCACCAGTGCTTTCAATCGTGATTACACGATGGTGCTTGGTCTGGTGGTGTTCTTCGCAGCGCTCATTGTTGTCTTCAACACCATCGTTGATGTAGTTCAGGTATGGCTCAATCCTAAGCTCAAGCTGGAATAGAAACGGTTTTAATAATGGCATCGAATCAATTTAGATCCGAATCGATTAAAGCGCCCTTGCTTGAGCAAGCGGAGCAGGGCCACTCTTTATGGCAGGATGCCTGGTACCGCTTGCGTAAAAACCATATGGCCGTTGCTGGCGGGATCTTTATCTCTTTGATGATCCTGACGTCGGTATTTGGTCCGATGCTCGTTCAGCACGGTTATCAAGAACAAAACCTGGAACTCAGGGAATCGGCCCCCAGTGCTGAGCACTGGCTTGGCACGGACAAGCTAGGAAGGGATCTGCTCTCAAGGGTTCTCTATGGAGGGCGTATTTCACTTACCGTTGGCCTTGTTGCAACAGCCGTTTCATTGACCATCGGAGTGCTTTACGGGACGATTGCCGGGTATTGCGGAGGTAAAACTGACGCCGTTATGATGAGGTTTGTCGATATTCTGTATGCACTGCCTTTCACTATTTTCGTCATTTTGCTGATGGTTTTCTTCGGAAGGGATATACGGTTGATGTTTCTTGCCATTGGGGCAGTCGAGTGGCTGACCATGGCACGTATCGTTCGCGGCCAAGTGCTTAGCCTGCGTAAACAGGAATTCATTGAGGCATGCATCGCCTTGGGGCTGCCGATGTGGAAAATCATCATCCGTCACTTGGCTCCCAATGTCATTGGCCCTGTCATAGTCTATTCTACGCTTACGATTCCCGCCGTGATGCTGCTTGAAGCTTTTCTGAGTTTTCTTGGATTGGGCGTTCAGGAGCCAATGTGCAGTTGGGGGTCTCTCATCAAAGAAGGTGCAGAAATCATGGAGGAAGCTCCCTGGCTACTTTTGTTCCCCGGTGTTCTTTTTGCCATGACTTTGTTTTCATTGAACTTTTTGGGGGACGGGCTGCGCGATGCCCTGGATCCGCGTGCGTCCAAAGATTGAATTATGTCTTTGCTTACAGTCAATGATCTGAAGACTTGGTTTCATACGAGAGCCGGGGTAGTCCGTGCCGTAGATGGAGTCTCCTTTTCCCTCGAAAAAGGTGAGACGCTTGGAATTGTCGGTGAATCCGGGTCAGGTAAATCGGTTGCCTGTTATTCCCTGATGGGACTCGTTCCAAAGCCCCCGGGAAGGATCGAATCTGGAACAGCCCATTTCGATGGACAGGATTTGCTCTCCCTTTCTGAAAATCAATTAAACCAGATTCGTGGTAAGCGAATCTCCATGATTTTCCAGGACCCGATGACCTCGCTGAATCCATACCTTCGAGTCGAGGATCAATTGATCGAGCCTTTGCTTGTTCATGGTATGACGGATAAGGCAACGGCCCGGAAAAAGGCGCTCAACATGTTGGAGCAAGTTGGGATTCAAGGTGCCGCAAACCGGATTCGCATGTACCCTCACGAATTTTCAGGTGGGATGCGCCAACGTGTGATGATCGCAATGGCGTTGATCACTGAACCTGATCTACTGATCGCTGACGAGCCCACTACTGCTCTGGATGTGACCGTGCAGGCTCAGATCCTGGAGCTGATCAAAGAGATGCAACAACGAATGCACATGGGCGTGCTTTTCATTTCTCACGATCTCGGAGTGGTTGCTGGGTTTTGTGACCGTGTCAACGTGATGTATGCGGGCCGTATCGTCGAATCAGGATCGACGCATTCCATTTATTACAAACCCAGTCATCCCTATAATGAAGCCCTCCAGCAATCCATTCCGGCTTTGCAACCCAAAGGCAAAGAGCTTTTCACCATTGAAGGTCAACCGCCGGATTTAACTCGCCCGTTGAATGGTTGCTCATTTGCCGGTCGCTGTGTGCACGTTCAGGATGAATGTAAAAGAGGGGAAATATCTTTGAAGGAATTGAATGAAGGTCATTACACTTCGTGCCGTAGAGTGCAGGAAGGAGATCTAAAAATTGGCGTATGAGTTTACAGCAAAATTCTTTCCTGAAAATCAGAGCCCTCAAGACCCACTTTCCTGTTGAAAAGGGGATCCTGTTTCGCAAGGTCATTGCAACCGTCAAAGCTGTTGATGGAGTGGACTTGGATTTGCAGCGAGGAGAAATCCTTGGGTTGGTAGGTGAGTCTGGATGTGGTAAATCTACGTTGGGGCGAACCGTCCTTCAGCTACTCAAGCCAACAAATGGCAGTGTCCAGCTGGAGGGACGGGAATTAGTTGGTCTTCGAGGAAATGAATTACGAGCAGCTCGCAAGGACTTTCAGATGATTTTTCAAGACCCTTATGCATCCCTGAATCCGCGCATGACTGTCTACGATGCTTTGGCTGAAGCCATTTTGGCTCATCAATCTGTGCCGAAATCAGCACTTCCTGAAAAAGTAGCTGAGCTGATGAACAAGGTTGGATTGTCTCCCAGGTTCATAAAGAAGTATCCGCATGAATTTTCCGGAGGTCAGCGTCAGCGCATAGCCATTGCGCGCGCCCTTGCCGTGGAACCCAAGTTACTTATTGCTGATGAAGCAGTCTCAGCGCTCGATGTTTCCATTCAGGCTCAAATCATCAATCTTTTGGCTAAACTTTCTCGTGAAATGAATTTAACGATGATTTTCATTTCGCATGATTTGTCCGTCGTGAAGCACATAGCGGACCGCATTGCCGTCATGTATCTAGGGCGCATTGTTGAAATTGGCCCCGCGTTAACATTGTTTGACCAACCTCGACATCCTTATACACGTGCCTTGGTGAGTGCTGTTCCTGTTCCTGACCCTGATCGGGAACGTGGCAGAAAACGTATTCTTTTGCCGGGTGATCCACCATCACCAATGAATCCTCCGCAAGGCTGCACGTTTCATCCACGATGCCCCTACGCGACCGATGCTTGCCAAGCCGAATTTCCCGAATGGAGCGTTGCCGGGGAAGGACATCAAGTAGCCTGCATTCGATTGGATGCCATACAGCAAAACCCGGATACCATGATCACTTCCTGAGTCTGTTTGTTTGCTGTAATGCATAACGGATTTTAAAATCATTATCTGACATGATCAATTATTGTTCCCCCCGGGTTTTAAGCGGGCTCGCGCTGCGCATCTGTCTCTTCGTCTGTACTCTCAGTGCAATGATGAAAAAGCTGGAAGCTGCCGACTTTCAATCTGCAGATTTACCGCCTGTGCTTGAATTTACTGATGGCTCTCCAGTGGTAAATCATGAAGATTGGAA
Organism: Verrucomicrobia bacterium SCGC AAA164-E04; assembly: GCA_000383715.1. Lineage (GTDB taxonomy): Bacteria > Verrucomicrobiota > Verrucomicrobiia > Limisphaerales > AAA164-E04 > AAA164-E04. The sequence continues at coordinate 112,765 of KB912045.1, read as the reverse complement.
GAGGCGGCGAGCAGAAATCAAGCAACTCTGGTGCGATACATACATCGGCCAATTTCCGCACGAAGTCCCATCAATTCAGGCAATACAAATAATCAACCAAAATCAAAGAGGAGATGGGGTGATCGTAAGGAATGTAAGACTGACTTTTGATACACCTAATCGTGCGGCCTTTGAAATTCGTTTGTTACTTCCCCAAAAAAACAGGGAATCTGAAACACAAGGCCTTCCTTTGTTGTTGACGCAGCCTCGTCATTATCAGATTGCATGGGGAGAGGCAGCAGTGGAGCGAGGATATGTGGTCTGTTTTTACCCGGGGGTTGATTACAATCATCGTGAGGAAGCCTTTCCCGGATATGAAAATGTCTGGCGAACCTTTCAAAAGGAATATCCGAATGCAACATGGTCCTCTTCACTTGGCATACAATCATGGCTTGCCAGTCGCTCGTTGGATTACCTGCTGGGTGACCAATCCGGTTTGCTGATCAATCCTGAAAGGGTTGGAATTATTGGGCATTCGCGTTATGGAAAGCAATCATTGTACGCAGCTGCTTTTGATGAACGGTTCACTGCTGTGGTTTCAAGAAGCGCGGGCTCTCCTGCTGCAGCTGGGTATCGGTTTACCGGAAGAGATACGTTCATGGAAACGGTTCTGGATGCACCCTCAGAGTGGGCGTTGCCTTCATTAAAGCGTTATTTCGGCCGTGAAGATGCATTGCCTGTTGAAAGTAATGGATTGATGGCTTTGATAGCTCCTCGCTATTGCCTTCTTCATACTGCCCATAATGACGGAAGTGATCCATCTTTTGCTGTAGAGCGGAGTTATTTGGGTGCAAAGGTAGCGTATCAGTTTTTGAATGCTCCAGAGAACATCGCTCTGCAATACCGCGGGGGTAATCATAACCCCATCACCAAAGACCACATTCGCTCCAATCTGGATTGGTTTGATTGGGCTTTCAAGCGCGGCGATATTAAGCGGTCGGATTTCAAGGAAAAACTACTCCATGATTTCGATTGGAAACAATGGAAAGCAAAACAGTCCTCCTCAGATTTAATTCCACCCGGAGATATTGCCCCATTAAACGAAAAAGTAGACTGGTTGATGGGAGACATTCCTGAAGGCTTGGAAGGCAGAAATACACACCCGCTGAGCATCATTGGCGATGACTCAAGAGGAGTGGCGGTTTGGTCGCGGGAAAGATGGAAGCCTGATAATGTCAATCGACTTCCTGTTTCATTTGGATCCAACATTCAAGGCCAACTGGCCTTCCCAAAAGAAAATTCCCGACCTTTACCGATTGTGATATGGCTTCACCCATTCAATTACTCGCATGGCTCCAATGAAGGGTATGGAGTAGAGGGGACAACCATTTATTACCGTCTGGCGCAGGCCGGTTATGCTGTTTTGTCCTTCGATCAATGTGGGTTTGGTGATCGATTGCTGGAAGGGGCTTCTTTTTACGATAAGTATCCCCAATGGTCGAAACTGGGGAAAATGGTTTACGATGTTCGATGTGCCCTCAACTTTTTGACCGAAGGTCGTGGAATAGCCGCCCAGGAGATGCCTCCACTGGATCGTGACAAGATTATGCTTGTTGGTTATTCATTGGGTGGAATGGTGGCTTTGCATGGAGGTGCCTTTGATGATCGAGTCACAGGCATTGCATCTTTCTGCGGTTTTACCCCGTTTCGGACTGACTCCGATGAAAAACCAACAGGCGGAATTCGTCGTTGGTGGCAATGGCACGGGCTTCTACCCAAACTAGGTTTGTTTGACAGAAATGAAGAGAAGATTCCCTATGATTTTGATGAACTATTGAAATCAGCCTCCACGAAGCCCATCCTCATTTATTCGGCGCTTCACGATCGGGGAGTGGATTCCGACGAAGTCGAGGCATGCGTGCAGCGTGCAGGGAGTGGGGCATTGACGTTCATACATGCGGAAGATGTAAACCGGTTCCAATCAAGTCAGCACAAGGTCTTGATCGATTGGCTGGCCTCGATTGAATAACAGCCGCAAATGACTGCGAGAACGGAGTTATTCGTCCGTACCGTTGTCAATAAGCTCTAATCGCTGATTTGCCTTTTCAGCAGCAGAAGTCTCTGGATATTTTTCAACCAAGTCCCTTAGAAGTTGGATGGCCTTCTCAGGCTTATCCATGGGGCCTGAATATAGGTTGGCCAAATGAATTGCAGACCATCCCCAACGATTTGGTGTTAGCTTTTGAGTCAGTATTTCCTCGTATTCAAGTGCGGCCGCTAGAGGGTTTTTGAGGTCTTTTTCGTAAATTTCAGCAATGCGGATTGCTGCGTGCTGCTGCTTGGGGTTTGCGGTAAGGTATTCACGTAGAATGCGAATTGCCTCTAGAAAATCGCCTCGGGCCCATTCCTGCTCAGCTGATTCATACAGATCCCCGTCGTCATCCATTCCTCCACCATCATCGTTGTAAAGGGAATCATAGACGCGATTGGCAGAATATTGTGAAAAATCATAACCTGCGAGCAATCCCAGAGCGATCAAAGTGATGACAAAGATTCCCCCATAATATCCCATTCGGTTGGAACTCTCTGTTGTTGAATGAGATGTTTTTTCCGCGTTGGAAGATGCTGCTTGAGCGTCTGGCGCGTTCACTTCTTCAACTTCTTCAGAGATATCTGGAATGTTAGACTCTGGATCGGCTTTCTCATCAGGCGCTGTAGGTTCCACCGCTTCGCTGAAGGGGTTCTCGTTTACAATGACAGCGTTAGCATACCCCGAATGATCAATATCATCCATACTCCGAGCGGCACCTATTGCAGCACTTTGTTCTGTAACTCTGTTGAAATCTGTAAGGAAGGCCTTACCAGAAAACAGCAGGCAGACCGAAAGAAGAATGTAAGCAATTAATTTAATGGCCTTCATGAATCGATTTGGTAACGCAGATTAATCATTTGCTCTGACCGGTGAAAGGTTTTAATAACCCTGGAAAAGTCTGATCTAACAATGGTGTTCAAGGTTCGTTGACTTGATTACGCCGTTTCTCAAGTATTTGTAGCAAAGCGTTGGCTGCAATTTGGTCGGTTGGGTTGAGTCGTAACGCAGCCCTGAAACATTTCTCAGCAGGTTCGAGTTTTCCTTCCTCCTGAAAAATGATTCCAAGACTGCCATATGCTTCAGCATCATTCGGATCAATGCGGATGACATTCCCAAAGGCTTGCTTTGCTGCATCATCTTGCCCTGAGCTCCTCAGCATGGTTCCGATATTGAACCATGCATTAAATCTTTTCGGGTCCAGGCGAACCACTCGGCTGAAGGCTCTGAAAGCGGCCTGTTGATCACCCGTTGCCAGGTGTGCCTGCGCGGTAATCAGTAATAAATCAGGGTCGTTTGTTTCACTGCCCAAAGTGCTTTGCCCAAATTGTATTAAAACTTGTTTGTTTTTGAGTCGGACCTTTTCCTTGAATTTTTTTCGGTCCTCAAGACTATTCAATATAAACTGAAACCAAAGTTCAGCCATTTCGTCCGAGGATTCCGGACCATATGTGACCTTCTTTGGAGGAGAATGCGGATTGGCAAGGTTGCCTGTAGAATTGTCATATGTATAATCCATATGAAGGACGGTTCCTTTCGGAAGCTTGATCGGTGTTTCGTAAATGTAGTCTCCCTGCCAGTTGAAATCCCAATTTTTTATGAGGATCAGTCTTTTCTTGATCCCCTCAGGTAAGATGGCGTAGCCCTCCATGCGTTTGCAAAGATAGTGAGCGTGGGGAAGGATGCGAGTTAACTGCACATCCACGGGTAATTGCATGCTGTCCTTAACACGATAAAAGGAAGTTTCACTGGGAATGTCTATGGCCAGGGAAGTCAGTTTTATCTTGTAAGGAATGCTTGAGGGAGGGGTTTCTGTAAAATGCAATCCGACTGAACACGAGAAATCCTCAACTTTTCCGGTTGGGTTCATGTGCACCTGGATTACCAAATCTGTTCCAGGTTGTAGCATCCAGGGAATACTGTTGTCCGATTTCGAATAAATCTTACCAGGCTGCCAACTCAGAAACTGCCCCTCCGGCATTCCAGCGCTCATCGGGACTCTCATTCCCCCGAATCCTGGTTTTGGATCCGCATTATCTCTACGTTGTGATTGCCGGGTGCTGTCGATGTAGATGAGGGCGTGGTGCACCACGCGCGCGTTTTCTGGATGGAATTCCAGCTCCTTGACATACAACGGCTTGGTGATGGGGACTTTCAGGACAAAGTTCCTGTAAATATCCCGCCCTTCGGCTTGAAGGGAGTAATCATTGGGCATGGAGGCAATAAGGTCAGGTTCGCCCAGCTGCCAATCTCCGGGCCAATCAGGTATTGAAGGAGGCACGAAATCATCTCCTTCTTTGCTGCCTGTATCGAACCAGCTTTTGATCAGGCGGATTTGTTGGTCAGATAAGCCCCTTTCATGCTTGAAACCTCCATCGACGGGTTCAGGAAGCCAGGGAGGCATGTATTTTGATTCCGTTACTTCTTTGATTTGTTTTGCTCTTCTTCTGGTATCTTCATACGTCAATAATTGGAACGGAGCAGACATCCCCTCTCGATGGCAAGGAGTACAATGCTCCAAAATGATTGGTGCAATATGCTGGTTGAAAGTGACTGTTTCTGGTGCGTTATCAGAGAGGGTAGACTCGATTTGTAAAGCCCATAAAACGAGGGTGAAACTGCTGGCAAAAAAACGACGGATCATGCTTTTAGTCTTTATGAGCAGGCGGTAATTCAGTTATGTAACAACCCACAGCCTTGCTTTGTGGTGTCAAAATGGGTTTTTGGTTTAACAAAGAATCAAGAGCATTTCTGAGTTCGGTCTTTGTAGGTTTCATTCGCCGTTTTCCCAGTCTGGGGAAACGGTCATCTATCCTGCCGTGGTACAGACGCTTCCCGCAAGGATCAAAGACAAACGCTTCTGGAGAAACTTTTGCTCCGGCATATTTAACCCACGTATGATCACGGTCCAGAACGACTGCTGGCTTCAATTTGTATGCCTTGCGGTGATTTCTTGCATCATCAAGCTCAAGTTTGGGGTCACTGTGAATCAGCACGAACGAAACGTCTCTGGAGTGGTAAGCATCGACAAGTCGGTTTATTTCTGGTGTATAGGCATTGGAAATCGGGCAATCCTCCATGATGAAAATCCATACTATGGCTTTGGTCGAGGGAGAACTGTGCAGATGTTTCTTACCTTCAATATCCTCGTACAATTGACTCCACCATGAGTTATTCTGATGACTATCTGAAGCGCTTACGCAACTCAACCAGGTCGTCAAAAGCCAAAAAACGAATATGGCTTGGATGTTCAACGCGGTATTTTGCCGAATCAAATGGCTGCTTGCTTCTGGATTGGGGCTGTGTCGTATCAATTTAAGGAGTTGTTTGTTAGAAAAAAGAGCCCGACCAACGATGGCCGGGCTCTTGGCGGGCGTGAAAATTAAACGTCTCTCACCGAAGGTACCTGGAATTCAGGGTTGTTCGGATCTTTCAGGAGCCTGTTGGCTTCCGCAGCATGTGCACCAACGTGTTTTTCAGTAAGGGGATCGAATGTGAGCCAGGGGCCGACAACGTATTCGCTTTGATCCTCAGGCAGGCCAACGCCATTTTTCATGACATCATGCAGTTTCAGGAAATGTTCAGCGGCATCTGAGTTATCACCGAATTTTCCGGCTTTCTCATTGAATGGAACTTTTGACCCAAGACGGTATGAATTATTGATCAAATGCCCCATGACACACGCATAATGCGCATCGATGACATTGCCATTTGCCATATCTGGATCCCCGCTGCGACATGCTTTTATAAAACTCCCCCAGTTACCACCAGGCGTGACATCTCCATCGGGTATCTCCAGATCTTGACCTTCTGAACTTCCGGCAGAGTAATATTTATTGCGAATGATTTTTCCACCGTCTTCGAAGTAGTACTCATTTTCAACCTGACGCTGGTAACCATCATAGTTGACATTTCGAACATTAAAGAAAACCTGCTGTCCGTTGGGATACTCAGCCAAACCGAACATCGTGTTCGGGGTTTCTCCCTGGTCATTCCACTGGAAGCGTCCGCCAATAGCCATGGCTCGAACAGGGTGGGTCTGATCCTTGTCAAGAGCCCATCTTGCAACATCCAACTGATGAGTTCCCTGATTGTTTAAATCACCGTTTCCTGTAGACCAAAACCAATGCCAATCGTAGTGCACATAGTTATTGTGAAATTGATGAATGACAGCCGGGCCGCGCCATAAATTCCAATCAACATTGGATGGAGCGGGGGAGGGGAGTTCAAAACCAATGCCACCTCGAGGCTTGCAACAATACCCGTATGAGATTTTCAGTTTACCATATTTGCCTGCCTGAATCTGTTCATGTAAACCGGCGATTTTGGCATCACTGCGTCTCTGGGTTCCATGTTGAATGACAACTCCATACCGTTTCTGAGCCTCTACCGCTACTCGGCCTTCCTCAACGTCATGGCTCAATGGTTTTTCAACATAGACATGTTTTCCCGCTTGTGCACCCCAGATGGTCATCAAGGAATGCCAGTGATTAGGGGTTGCAATTGAAATGGCATCGACTGTTGGGTCATCCAGTGCTTGGCGAATATCCTTAATGCCCTTGCACTTGTATTTTCCTTGTACCTTGTCATTGACATAATCGACCACACTGCCGCGGACTCGCTCATCCACATCAGCCAGATATGCAATTTCTACATTGTCCTGCCCAAGCCAACCACCTATATGGCTTCGTCCTCGGCCGTTGAGTCCTGCTACTGCGATTCGCAGACGATTATTTGCGCCAATAGCCCTTCCAGAGGCTTTTGTTCCGCTTAAAAGCACGGTGGCCCCTGCGGCAAGTGAAGTTTGTTTCAAAAACTGACGTCGATTAAATCCGTTCATGGTTTCAATAAGTGTTTTTATACAAATCACCCATGGCGTGGGGTGTTTTGTGCATTAGTGTGAGTTCCCTTAAAAATTAATTGAGAATCGTTGAGTTGTAAATGGTTTGTTTATCATAGGATTTGGTCGTTTTTGGCTTTCTTGCCGGTTAAGGTAAATAAGATCAGCTATTGCGTTTGCTCGTGTCTGAAAAATAGTTTTCTGGACAGGAATAAGTTTGGGTTCGAGCGCGCTCCACACTCGTGCGCGTGATTTAGCGGATAATAAAACCGATTCTTGTTGAAATCCTCTCGTCCGATTTCGTTAATGTGGTTAAAAGAATCCTTGGAAAAGTTTTAGACGATGAAACGACATCATATTCTCCCTTGGTTAATGGCCTCATTCGCATTGATGATCCAGGTATCAGCGAAAGATAGTCCCAATATTTTGCTCATTCTGGTAGACGACCTCAAGCCTGTTCTAGGTTGTTATGGTGATCCATTGGCAAAGACTCCAAACATAGATCGTCTTGCCGCAAGTGGCCTGCGGTTTGAGTCGGCCTACTGCAATCAATCCGTGTGTGCACCCTCCAGAAATAACCTCATGCTGGGAAGCCGTTCCACTTCAATCGGCATTTATGGTTTGGGGCGACATTTCCGGGATGTGTTCCCCGAGGCTGTGACAATGCCTCAGTATTTCAGTCAGCATGGATGGATCTCTGCTTGCATGGGAAAAGTGCTGCACACTGGCCACGGAAATCATGACGATGTTCATTCTTGGGATCATCCTGCCTATCTCGACAAAGTCGTCGAATACCTCAATCCCGAGAGCACCGAAGGGGGGCAATTGACTCGTGAAGAGGCATATTTCACAAACCAGAAACTGGGGCAAATCCGATCGTTACCCAAAGGTTATGCATGGGAAAACGCCGATGTGGGAGACGAAGCTTATGCCGACGGCCGCATAGCCGCCAAAGTTATAGAGCGTCTGGAATTACATCAATCTGAAACAAACTCCCCTTTTTTTATCATGGCGGGCTTTGTGAAACCTCATCTTCCTTTCACTGCTCCACAAAAATACTGGGACATGCATGATCCCGCTGATTTCTCTGTCATGGCTTCTCAAACAGCTCCTGAATGGGCTCCAGCATTTGCTGGGAAACGGGGTGGTGAAATTGTCAACTATGCGCCTTTGACCGTTGAGAATATCCAGGAAATCACCATCCAGCGCAAATTAATGCACGGTTACTATGCAGCGGCTAGTTATGCAGATGCACAGATTGGTAAGGTGTTGAATACTTTGGATGAACTGAAGCTTAGTGATAATACCATCGTGGTTCTTTGGGGAGATCATGGGTGGCATTTAGGGGATCATGGATACTGGACCAAGCACACCAATTACGAGCAAGCCAATCGTATCCCTATTATTGTTCGTGCGCCGGGCTTGACAATCCCCGGCAGCTCAACACAGCAGTTGGCTGAAACCGTGGATATTTACCCGACCTTGGCAGAACTTGCAGGCCTGATGCGTCCTCAGGGCCCTCAGCCTCTTGATGGAGTGAGTCTGGTTCCGGTTCTCAAAAAACCCTCAACTTCCGTTCGAGATCACTCATACCATTGTTACCCCAGGGGAAAACGTATAGGGCGAGCCATTCGAACGGCACGCTACCGAATGGTCGAGTGGAAGCAGCCTGATGCATCGTCGGAAACAGCAGTCTATGAACTTTATGATTATGCGGAAGATCCAGGTGAAACGCGTAATCTAGCACAAGCCAGACCGGAGGCTCTAGCCGAATTGAGAAGCATTCTCGCGAGTCACCCTGAAGCGTCTGAAAGGAAATGAGGGTTTTTATGAATACCGTAAGTTTGTTCACGCATTTAAAGTTCATGAAGGCATGTCTGTTTGGTTGGGGAAGTTTTAGGGATCACTTTTTTTTAGTTTTGTTGTCAGGCCTGTTAGTTGGTGTATGCACGCATCAGGCCGGCTCGGTATCTTTGTTTGATGGTTATTCTCTCGATGGCTGGGAGGGAGATACTCAGAATGTGTGGCGCGTTGAAAATCAAACCATCGTGGGAGGTTCCCTGGACGGTAACTCCCGGAATGAATTCCTCGCAACGACGCAATCGTATGATCATTTCCGATTAACTCTTGAATATAAATTAATCGGTACTGAAGGCTTTGTGAATGGAGGTGTTCAGTTTCGTAGTCGTCGCATCAGTGATTCCCGAAATGAAATGGTTGGTTACCAAGCTGATATTGGTGCGGGATGGTCAGGAAGTCTTTATGACGAGTCTCGAAGGGAAATAATGCTCGCCGAGGCCGATAAGCAACGCATGGCGCGCATTGAGAAACCTGGTGAATGGAATCGCTACGAGATCCTTGCTCAGGGAAATCAGGTGAAACTTTTTCTGAACGATTCACACATGATTACCTACGTGGAATCAGATCAGGCGATAGAACAAAATGGACTCGTCGCTTTGCAGATTCACGGTGGATGCAAGGCTGAGATTTCTTTTCGAAATATCATGATCGAATCCTTGCATTTACCAGAAGGTCCAACAAAAGGCGTGATTCTCAATCGCTTTGGAAGTGGACAACCGATGGATTCAAAACAACCGTTTTCAGATGGTGAATTTTCGCCCGTTGAAAATGAAATAGTAGTCATGATTGGTCAGGAAAACTTCGTCAGGGAACAGAAATCCGGTGCTTTTGAATCACGAATGATTGCTGGATTCCCAGAATTAAACTTGCGTTTTCGTTCCATGGCATGGGAGGGAGACACCGTTTACGAACAATGGCGTGAACTGAATTTTGGGAGCTGGGCAGATCAGTTGGAAACCGTGAAAGCAGGCATGCTCATTCTTCAATTTGGGCAGATGGAGGCCTTTGATGGCGTGGGACGATTAACCGAATTCAAAACTGCCTATCATCGTCTGCTTGATCAATTCGCACAGCAGACGCGTCGAGTGATCCTGGTTTCCCCCATGCCGTTTGAAAAGCCGCTCGCGAGTCACGCTCCTGATTTGAGACAACGCAATCAAGATGTTGCTTCTTATGCAGGTGTTATTCAGGGCATTGCTACGGAACGTGGTTTGATTTTTGTGAATTTGTTGACTGCTATAAACCAGGGGAAAGCCATGGGACGCATTCCCAAATTGACCTCGGATGGGATTCACCTGACGACCGAGGGACTCGAAGTGGTCGGAACATTGATCGCCAACGCGCTTGGTGCTAAATCAGATACGGTCATTGATGAGGGAGTACTGAGGGAATCGGTGATCGCCAAAAATAAGTATTGGTTTGATTCCTGGCGTCCTGCGAACTGGTCTTTTTCCTATGGTGATCGTGTGTCGCAGATGTTTGGAAGAGGAGCTGCTGGCAGCCCCTCGTTGAGAGAAAGTTTTGAACAGCGTCGGCCAATGATCATGGCTCTGGATGATTTTATTCATCAGGTTTCCAATGGCAGTACATCTCCTGTTCCTACCACCCTCAATAGACCAGAAAAAGTTTCCTCAACGGAGGCGATGACTCCGGAAGAACAATTGGCGACATTTGAAATGGCTGAGGGTTTTCAGGTCAACCTTTACGCCTCGGAACGCGATGGCGTCGTGAACCCTGTTCAAATCGCATGGGATGAAAAGGGGAGGCTATACGTTGCATGTTCGCCGTCTTATCCACAGAGTCTGGCAAGTCGTCCCCCCTCAGACTACATACTTGTTCTTGAGGATAAGGATCGCGATGGTAAAGCAGATCATCATTGGAGGTTTGCCAGTGGGCTCAATATGATTCAGGGACTAGAGTCTGGTCGAGATGGACTTTACGTCTGTGATTTTGACCAGTTGATTTACCTTCGAGATGAGGATGGTGATCTAAGGGCAGACTCACGCGAGATTCTTTTTTCTGGTTTTGGTATCGGAGATACACATCAATTGGTGAATTCCATTTCTCACGGGCCTGATGGAAGTCTTTGGTTTACTCAAGGATTGCATGCTATGTCTGTGGTAGAAACTCCTTGGGGGCTTACACGTCTTGATCGTGCGGCTGTTTGGAGGTTGCAGCCCAGAACACTTCGCTTGGAAGGGTTCTTTGGTGGAGGGATGGCTGGTGCGAACTGTTGGGGGGTTACGTTTGATGATTTTGGCCAGGTCTTTCACAAGACAGGTGATCGTCCTCACGGGTATTGGACCGTCCCTGGCATGGTCCGTGGTGCCAGCCCCATTGGGAGCGGTTCACGGGAGTCCGCCAATCAATCTTATTCCAACTCACCGGAACAATACCATTCGGTCGGCGCCATGTTCGAGACATCGCCCAAGACCACGTCGATCGATATTGTCGGTACGAAAGCCATGCCAGAGCACATACAGGGTGCCGCATTGATCGGAGGCTATTTCGGATCGGTCGTGGAACTGCATCAATTCAATGATGATGGAGCGGGTTTCAGAACCACTCAATTACCCAAAGTCATGCGTGCCTCGAACAATGCCTTCAGGCCGGTTGACGTCAGCATGGGGCCGGACGGGGCCATGTATCTTGCTGATTGGTACAACCCGGTGATCGGGCACTATCAGGCAAGTTATGCTGATCCCAAGCGCGATAAACATCACGGACGCATTTGGCGGATAGTTTCTACAAGCAATACTCCAGTGCAAGCACCTGATCTGGCAGACATGGATCTGTCAGAGTTGCTTAACCAGTTGAAATCACCTGAACGCTGGACACGGTATCAAGCCAAGCGTTTACTTTATTATCGACCTACCTCCGAGGTCCTGATGGCGGCAGATGCCTGGGGAAATATTCATTTGGATGATTTATCGGAGCCGGAATCCTGGATGATTGAATTGCTAGGCCTTTACCAGGCTCATGAAACGCCGAGGCCAGCATTGGTTGAGCGTATGCTGGAAGCATCTGATTACCGCGTTCGCGCCTACGCCGCTCGCGCCGCAGGTGCTTGGGCAGAACGATTGCCACAAACTCGGGACTGGCTCAGGAAGGCTGTTGAAGACTCACATCCAAGAGTGCGTCTGGAAGGGGTAGTAGCCTGTAGTTATCTCCTATCACCTGATTCTGTCACAATCGCGACTTTGGCTTTGCTACATCCAATGGATCGGTTTCTAGATTATGCTCTTCGGCAAAGTGTTCGTGCCCTTCAACCTTTATGGGAATCTCCCTGGAATAAAGGTGAATTAAGATTTACTTCAACAGAACAACAAGCATACCTAAAGGACCTTGTCGGAAATCCGCGTGTTGCCCCGAGTCAAGGTGCGATACTTTACGAACAGGCATGCCTTCCATGTCATCAACCAGAAGGGAAAGGTTTGGCCGGTGTTTATCCCTCTCTTGCAGAAAGCGACTGGATCAACGGTGATCCAGACCGTTTAATTCGCATTGTGCTGCATGGTCTTTCAGGACCCATCGAAGTAAAAGGCAAGCTTTTTCAAAGTGAGACTGATCATCCCATGCCTTCATTCGGTGGCTTGAAAGACGAACAAATTGCATCTCTGCTGACTTTCCTACGGGAGTCTTTTGGTAATGATGCCGCCGAGATCAACGCCGACTCAGTACGCAATGTGCGCCTGCTAACGCATGGACGCATTGCTCCATGGACAGCGCTTGAGCTGAATTAACGTCCAAGTCTGACCAGGGCAACAACAAGGCGAGCATTCCCAGATTCTGTGATCTTGGTTCCGTGAAATTGCAAGTGATCAGTTGTTCTTAAATCTCGTAACCTTTTTTTATGAATCGGGTTGAAAATAAAACTCTGTTTACGCTGCTTCTTTGTAGAGATGCCAAAAAACCAGATGCGTTATCCGTTCTGGCCAATTTTAATGGCCTTGTTGTGCTCAAAGAGACCCTTTTCTCACCAAGACTCTGCATCCTTGGTTCGCCTGTATCGATGACACGTCTGAAGGCATGCATCCCTGATGTGCGGTGACTCGGGAGTGCACGATACTTTTAGGAAAGAAAGGGGCACGCTAAATTTTGTTTTTCACTTTCATTTTCATGGATGCATTCCTGTCGATCAGGTCGGCCAAAGATCGAGATCCAGTATCACACAAAAAAGGCGGCAAATAAATTTGCCGCCTTCTGGAATATTATTTTTAAAACTAATTTCTAGTAGCGATAGTGGTCTGGCTTGTAAGGGCCTTCAACAGAAACTCCGATGTAATCGGCCTGATTCTTACTCAGAGTGGTCAGGTTCACGCCTAGTTTGGATAAGTGCAGTCGTGCCACTTCCTCGTCAAGTGCCTTGGGCAAAACGTAAACGCTGGGCTCGTTGGTTTCCCGTTTTTCCCATAAATCAATCTGTGCCAGTGTTTGATTCGCAAAACTAGCTGACATGACGAATGACGGGTGCCCTGTGGCACAGCCAAGATTCACAAGACGGCCTTCTGCCAGCATGAAAATGGATCGACCATCTTTCATGAAATACTGATCAACTTGAGGTTTGACGGTGATCATTTTCACGTCTGGATGGTTGTTCAATTTATCGACCTGTATCTCATTATCAAAATGCCCAATGTTACAGACGATGGCTTGATCTTTCATGCTCAGCATATGGTCCAAGGTAATCACATCCTTGTTACCAGTCGTGGTCACATAAATGTCTGCTCGTCCCAATGTTTCTTCTACCGTGGTTACCTCGAAACCCTCCATCACAGCTTGGAGCGCATTGATGGGGTCAATTTCCGTGACAATCACTCGGGCACCAAATCCTCGCATCGATTGTGCACAGCCTTTACCGACATCACCATAACCAATGACACAGACTAACTTGCCGGCGACCATGACGTCTGTGGCTCGTTTGATTCCGTCGGCAAGAGATTCTCGGCAACCGTATAAATTGTCGAATTTGGATTTGGTAACAGAATCATTCACATTAACAGCTGGTATCAAAAGAGAGCCTTCTTGATGCATCTTCACCAAACGATGCACTCCTGTGGTTGTCTCTTCGGAAACACCTTTCCAATCCTTGACAACTGTATGCCACCTGAGCGGGTCCTCGGCATGGACTTTTTTCAGCAGATCCTTGATGACCTGTTCCTCGGCGCTTTCAGAAGGACTGTTGACCCAGTCGCTGCCGTTTTCCAACTCGTAACCTTTGTGAATCAAAAGTGTGGCATCACCACCATCGTCCACGATCAATTGAGGGCCTTTGCCATCCGGATGAGTCAGTGCCTGGTAAGTACACCACCAGTATTCCTCGAGCGTCTCGCCTTTCCAGGCAAACACTGGGAAGCCCGCCTCAGCAATGGCTGCGGCGGCGTGGTCTTGAGTTGAGAAAATGTTACAACTAGCCCAACGGATGGAGGCTCCAAGATCAGAAAGTGTTTCTATCAATACAGCCGTTTGTATGGTCATGTGCAGCGATCCTGTGATACGCACATCCTTCAAAGGTTTGGAGGATGCGTATTTCTCACGGATAGCCATTAAGCCGGGCATTTCCTTCTCGGCAATGGTGATTTCTTTTCGACCCCATTCTGCTAGTGAAAGGTCGGCAACTTTGAAGTCTCCGGTTTTGGCTTGCTCTAATGTTTCGCTCATATTTTCAAGTTATTTCGTATTTTAAAAATGTTATCGATCAGGATTTCACTGCTCTTTTCAGGGCGGCAGCCTTGTCGGTGCGTTCCCAGGTGATGGTCTTTGTATCGTCTACTTTGCCAAAGTGGCCGTAGTTAGTAGTGGCAGAGAAGATAGGACGCAACAGTTTCAACTGTCTGACGATGTCGGCTGGCTTGAAGCTGAAGACTTTCTCAACGGCTTCTGTGATCTTGGCTTCACTGACGGTTCCTGTGCCGAAAGTATCCACTGCAACCGAAACAGGATCAGGATAGCCTATCGCGTAGGCAAACTGGACTTCACATCTTGTAGCCAGTCCAGCGGCGACAACGTTCTTGGCTACATAACGTCCCATGTAGGCAGCACTCCGATCGACCTTACTTGGATCCTTCCCGGAGAATGCCCCTCCGCCATGACGTCCCATACCACCGTATGTGTCGACAATGATTTTTCTACCTGTCAATCCCGCGTCACCTTGTGGCCCGCCCACGACAAACCGGCCGGTGGGGTTGATAAGATACTGGGTTTTCTTGTTCAGCAATTTTTTCGGCAGCACCTTTTGAATGACATTCTTTACAATGAAATCATGGATCTGTTTGTGGGTGACTCCGTCCGTGTGCTGTGTGCTTACCACAACGCTTGTTATTTCTACAGGCTTGCCGTTTTCGTATCGGACAGAGCACTGCGATTTGGCGTCAGGGCGCAGCCATTTAGCCTTGCCACTCTTCCGAATGCGTGTCAACTCACGCCCTACGCGGTGAGCGAACATCACAGGAGCAGGCATGAGCTCATCTGTCTCGTCACAGGCGTATCCAAACATCAAGCCCTGGTCACCTGCGCCTTGTTCATCAGTAGCCTTTCCCTTGGCAGCTTTGGCGTCGACACCTTGTGCAATGTCGGTGCTTTGCGTCGTGAGATAATTGTTTATGAACACATGATCTGCATGGAAAACATCGTCGTCATTCACGTATCCTATACCTCGTATTGCCTCGCGAACGACCTCATTGTAGTCGAATTTAGCTTTGGTGGTTATTTCACCGCCTATGACGACCACATTACTTTTGACAAAGGTTTCACATGCGACTCGGCTTTTTTTGTCCTGTGCCAGGCAGGCGTCCAGTATAGCGTCCGATATGGTGTCGCAAACTTTATCAGGATGCCCTTCGCCGACGGATTCAGATGAAAAGATGTAGTTATTACTCATGATTAATGTGACTCGTTTGCATTACGTCTTAACACATATTGACGTATCTTGATAGGATGATATAATCTATTTTCTCGACGTCAATGGATTATTCTTGAATTTATGGCAGTTGAAATTTGAATGAACCCTCATTAAACATGGAGATAAAATGGCCGACATAGTCGCCTCACTAAGAGTGCTTGCAGATGCCACGCGCATACGCCTCGTTGCGTTACTGGCTCGAGATGAACTCTCTGTCAATGAAATGCAGGAGATCACTCATATGGGACAATCGCGCATCAGTACGCATTTAGGACTGCTGCAAAAGCATGGGTTGCTTTCATCACGTCGGGAAGGGAAGCGAGTGTTTTACAAATTGCTGGACCTGAAAAAGGGCACCGATAAATCTCTTCTCGATATCACACTTGAAGGAGCCAGAGGCTTGGAAGAGTTTGAATCCGATCGCATTAATTTGAAACGGATTCTCGAAAGACGAGAAGATCAGGCCAAGGTTTATTTTAATCAGGTGGCCGGGCGTTTTGACCGCAGTTATGGTCCTGGAAGGTCATGGCAAGCCTTTGGACATCTGCTCTTGAGGCTTATACCCAAGCTGGACATTGCAGATCTCGGTTCAGGTGAAGGACTACTTTCGGAATTACTTGCGATGAGTGCAAAATCGGTGATTGCCGTTGATAACTCTCAAAGCATGGTTGATTTTGGTGCACGCAAGGCCAAGGAAAATAAAATTCGTAACTTAGATTTCCGTCAGGGCGATATCATGCAGCCACCCATTGATGAACAGAGTGTCGATGTGGTTATTTTGAGTCAAGCCCTGCATCATGCTAAGGATCCAGCGGTGGCACTTAAATCCGCCTTCAGGATTCTACGACCGGGAGGAAATCTGATGATCTTGGATTTACTTCAACATGATTTCGAAGAAGCAAAGGCGTTGTATGGTGATGTCTGGATGGGTTTTGAAGAAAGCCTGCTTCAAAAATGGCTGGAGAAGGCGGGTTTTACGCAAATTGAAATAGAAGCTGTCGCCAAAGAGGCTGAGCCTCCTCATTTTCAAACCCTGCTGGCCACCGCTTTCAAGGAATGACGATTATTGTCCTTTTTGACTGAAAGTTCAGACTTAATAGTTAAAATTTTGTCGACTGCTCTTTACCTCTCGCCATAGCCCTCTGCAGAAAGGGTCGCATTCCATTCCAACAATGCTTTGTTAGTATCAATTTGATGGAAGAACCGAAGATGAAACCACTGTGCAGGCCTTGGGGAAACTCAAACTAAATCGATGGAATTAGTTTGATTAATTTCAGTTTTAATCTAACAAACATACATGCCCCGAGATAAAGAACCTTATTCGAAATTGGCTGTTCCGTTTCAATCTTTCAGAGAACAAGGTGCTTTCACATTGATCGAATTGCTGGTCGTGATAGCCATCATTGCCATTCTCGCAGGGATGCTTTTACCGGCACTTGGTAAAGCTAAAGAGAAAGGTCAACGTATTGCGTGCCTGAATAATTTGCGCCAAATAAATCTTTTCATGCAATTTTATACGGATGATAACAACGACACATTTCCACCTCACCGAAACAACGGGACATCATCCACTGCACAAAATCTGACCAATTGGTGGGGAACAACCATCATTCCTGAGGGCAATATGTCGAATCTTTTTCACTGCCTTTCCCTCAAACGAAGTCGGCAGGACAATAACGTGAAATGGGAATGGGCCTTTGATGCCCACAAAGTGGGCTATGGTTATAATGCGTTTTTTCTCGGTATTCATCCATACGGGGGCGGGTCTGTCACCATTAACGGTATCAAAGTAGAATCCAAACCGAACTTTAAACGCACTGCGGTTCGAAGTCCGTCCATGAATCTAGCAATCGGGGATACCATGCCCAAGCCGAATGGTTCGTGGAGTAGTAGTCTCTGGTGGCCTACGTCGGGCTTCGGTAATGGTGACGCACTTGAGGGCATCGATCCAAATCGGCATCAGGGAGGCGGAAATATTGGTTTCAACGACGGACATGCTGAGTTTCGTAAGGGAGATCAAATCAATCCACCTTCAGATCCTGCCCGCACAGGTAGTGATGTAAATTTGGAGTTTTGGGACCCACTTCAGCGCAAGCAGGGTTATTGATATTTGCCTATCAAGAGCCGCTGTTTGTTTTCTCCATACTTTTCCTTCTCTGAGGAATTCTACAAATGAACGAATATGTTTTTGAAACTTATTTGTTCACCTCACTGCACGTCTTGCCTGGATCGGGGGAGTGGGAAGATAGCCAAGATTGCCCCATACTTAGCAAGAGGATATGCCGAGAGTTCGAAGGCAAAAAAAAGAAGATAGCGTCCTTTTTTTGAATTTTCTTCACAAGAGTGGAATTTGCCATTTGCCAAGAGGGCTATGTTGCACGTATGTGTAACTCTTATGAACATTGCGGTCTTCTCAGAAAAGTCCTTTCAGCGGAAATGGAACAAGGTCCTAGCTACATCGAGTCTGTTTGATGAAGAGGTGGATGAAAGAGTTCGTTCCATCATGCACGCAGTAGCCAGTAAAGGGGATAAGGCAGTTTTGCATTTTACGGAACAATTTGATGGCGCCACATTGAAGGCGCGAGAATTAATTGTTTCTGAAACTGAATTCAAACATGCCTCACGACAAGTCGATTCTGCGACAAAAGCGGCAATAAAAGAGTCTTTTTCAAACATTCAGAATTTTGGGAAAATGTCCAAAAGAAGGGGCTGGAGTGGACGCAATTCGCATGGAGCTCGCGTCGGAGAGAAATATGATCCCTTCCGCAGAGTGGGACTTTATGTGCCTGGAGGCACGGCTCCATTAGCTTCGACAGCATTAATGACAGTAGGGCTTGCCAAAGTAGCAGGTTGCCGTGACGTTATTGTCTGTACTCCATGCAATCCAGAGGGTAAAGTAAATCCAGACTTATTGTTTGCATTAAAACACGCAGGAGCTTCCAAGGTTTTCAAAGTAGGTGGAGCACAGGCTGTAGCCGCAATGACATTCGGTACCAGAACCATTTCCAAAGCAGATAAAATTTTTGGTCCAGGAAATGCCTATGTCGTGGCAGCAAAAAGGTTTGCATTTGGTCATGTGTCCATTGATTTGCTTCCGGGTCCTAGTGAGGTGCTCATCATTGCAGACCAAACAGCTGATGCTTCCTACGTTGCTGCTGACATGCTAGCTCAAGCTGAACATGGCTCAGGTAAAGAGCGTGTCTGCTTTCTGACAACCTCAAAAAGATTGATCAGTCGAGTTCAGGCAGAGGTAAATAAGCAAGTCGGAAAGTTGACGCGTTCAGAATTCATAGGAAAAGCTTTGAGCAAAAATGCGTGGTTGATTCACGTCAGGGATTTGGATCAGGCTGTGGCATTGGCCAACGAGTTTGCACCTGAGCATTGTGAAATCATGACACACAATGCTCGTACGCTTTCGAAGGGAATTGTTACGGCAGGCGCCATTTTTCTTGGTAATGATTCACCAACTGCGCTCGGAGATTATGTGGCTGGCCCCAGTCACGTATTGCCTACTGGAGGAGCTGGGGCTTCTTTTCCAGGTTTGACAGTGGATCAATTCCAACGTCGCACGAGTATTGTTGAATATCAGAAGTCATCGCTTGAAAGGGCATTGCCCGCGGTGCGTGCCTTTGCGAAGATGGAAGGTTTGGACGGACATGGAAACTCAGCAGAAATACGTAAAAGTTGAGTGCTCAGTGATCTTTAAGCAATGATGCCATGGCTCGAAATTTAAAATCTAATCCTGATTGGATACGACCACTTGTTCATGAACTACACCCTTACACTCCCGGTGAACAACCGAAGGTGAAGGGATTGACCAAGCTCAACACCAACGAAAACCCTTACCCTCCCTCGCCAAGCGTGCTCAAGGCACTGAGGGGATCAGTGGATGAACGATTGCGATTATATCCAAACCCTACGGCGCAGCCTTTGCGTCAGCGTATCGCGAAACTTCACGATGTAGAGGAAAATCAGATTACGGTCGGAAATGGTTCGGATGAGCTTCTGGCATTGGCCACTCGTGCGTTTGTTGAGCCCTGGCAAGGAAAGCGGGCTGGACGCGTCAGGGAAAAGTCTCTCGTTCAATATTGGACCCCAAGTTATTCGCTCTATCCTGTGCTGACGGACATTCAAGGAGCCATACGACATGAGGTTCCTCTGAACCCTGATTTCAGTATGCCTTCTTTGCGGCAACTTAAAAAAGAACAACAATGGAATTTTGATGCTGCACTTACATTCGTGACAACTCCTAATGCGCCCACAGGCAGAGGGTATTCCACCCGGCAACTGCTCGCTCTGTGCCGAGCTCAAAATGGTATTGTCATTTTGGATGAGGCCTATGCCGATTTTGCTGAGGAAAACGCCATGGAACTTGCTTCCACCTTAAGTAATGTTCTGGTTTCACGGACCTTTTCAAAATCCTATTCCTTGTGTTTTCAGCGGGTAGGTTACTTTGTTGGGCATCCTGATTTAATTCACGCTATCGATTGCATTCGCGATAGTTATAATGTGAATGGAATGGGGCAAATAGCAGCCCTGCAAACCTTGAGGAGCCTGTCCTATTACCGTTCCAATTTTCAGCGTATCAAAAAATGCAGAAACCAGACAGCTCAAGAACTCGAAGGGCTCGGTTTCCATGTCCTGCCGAGTCAAGCCAACTTCCTTTTTGTTAAACCTCCTCTGGCTCCTGCCCGCGAATGGTTTAATGGATTGCGTCGTCAAAAAATACTGGTTCGCTGGTTTACAACAGGTCAATTCAATGATCGAATTCGCATTTCGATTGGATCTAATCAAGAGATGAAAAAATGCATGAGTGCCATTCGGCTGTTGAAAAATCGTTTTGATTCTTAGATGTATTCCAAAAGGTTCAAGATCGCCGTTGGATTACGCACGTGAGTTGCCGTGGTCAATACAAGGTTTTTCATGATTAGTCACTGGCTCTCCGTGAAAATACCTGCATCAAGATTTATTTCCATTTCAAAGAACTGGTTCAATTAGCTAATAATTTTTCATCAGGACGGAGTTTCAGCCAGTGGGTTTAATCTTCCATGAAATCAAGTCGAAAATTGAGGAACTCCTTTGATCAACCTTGCTTAGTCAAATAGAGGCAGATGGATCAGGTGTTTACGCGGTCAATCAGGTCTGTTTTTATTCATTTGACTGCGAGATTTCGATTACAGACTGACTGGGTGGTTAACGCGATAGATTTTCGATTTTATGAAGGATGCATCTCCAGGGTTTGTTCGTAAACAATTTTTGATACGAGGTAACCTGCATGGCAGCCGATTTGCTGCTGCCGTTTTTCTTCTGGTCAGGTCTTTGAATTTACGAGGATGGCTACGACCGTTTTCACGAGGCTATGAGATCCAACTCGAAGGGGATGAAGGGACTCTGAAAGCTTTTGAAAATCAATTGCTTTCGAGGTTGCAACAGGCTGACTACCGTTTTGAATTGGCCAGTATCAATCGAATCAATCCCAAAGGAGATATGTCTTTCAGACTTCGTGATGCTGAAAATAGACAATCCGGTGGCAGGTGGGTTTTGCCAGACAGGGGGCAATGCTCCGAATGTGTTGGGGAAATGCTCAACCCAGATAATCGCAGGTTCTTTTACCCTTACACCTTTTGTGCCGACTGCGGTCCCAGATATTCGATTGCACGTAAAGGACTGCTCAGAAGAGGAGATACATCACTCGGTAATTACCCGCTTTGCGAGCAATGCTTGTCGGAAGTTGGTAATTCAAGAGATCGACGTTTTTTGCATTTGGTGAATACATGCCCTATTTGTGGTCCATCAGTTGAACTTTGGGATCATTGTGGGATTGTCAAAGGTCGTCAGCGTGATGCCTTGATCCAATCTGCTGCAGTGATCGAAGAGGGGGGCGTATTGGCGGTCAAGGAAATCTCCGGTTTCTCTTTGGTAAGCCTGGCAACAGTCAACGAACCTGTCCGGCGTATACGCGCTTTGCTTGATTCCGCACATCAGCCGATTCCATGCATCCTACATTCCGTTGATGCGATAGATGCCTTTGTTTTAGCGGGCGCCAAGGAGCGCGATTGGTTGATGCAATCCAGTGCGCCGCTGCTGAGGATCAAAAAACGAAATAATGTATCGAGTCTGTCAGGTCAGATCGCACCCTTTGGGGCGCACTTTGACATCGGTCTTCCTGGCTCGGGTATTCTCCACCTTCTGATGAACTTACTTCATCTTCCTCTTGCCGTTATTTCCGGCGCTGAGCGACGACTGCCCTATGCCTGCACCGAGGGGGAGGCATTGCAAGCATTCGAGGGACATGTTGATTCCATGTTGGTATCGGATTTGCCCATATTGAGAACGATACCTGATAGTCTGGTTCAGCGATTAGGGGGTCAAATGCAGATTTTGCGTCATGGTAAAGGGATCGTTCCTCTGGAACTTAAGATGGAGGAAAGTAAAAAGGAACTCATTGCATTGGGTGGTAAGCACTTAACATCCTTGGGGCTGAGTGTTGAAGAGCGTTCCTTTTTGCTCGGACCCATAGGGCCTTTGGGGCAGGGCACCAGTCTCGATTTCTTTTTTGACAACCTGAATGATTCCAAAGCCCTGTTCGACCATGGTCCGCAACAGCTTCAGGCAGACATGGATTCTCAGGCATTGACAGCCCAATATGCTCTATCTACCGGAACAAAAGTGCAGCAAATTGAACACGATCTTGCTCACGCCATGGTAGGTCTCCCATGCGATTTTGAAATATCGCATGTGATGGCGTTGTGTTTCGACGAGGGAATTGGGCGTGGTAAGCAGGACGAGTTAAGTGGAGGGGAATGTCTATGGCTTGAAGGTAACGAATGGCAGCGCATCATTCAATTTGAATCCTTCTGCTTGCCTGGCGGAGATTCCTCAATCGATGACAATCGAGCTTGTTTATTTGGTATGCTCCACGAGACATTTGGGAAAAAGATGTGGGACGAACTGCCTTTGAAGTTAAGAGCTCAATTGAACCTTCAGGAAATTGAGCAATGGAATCAGGTTTTTGATCGGAAACTTCAATGTCGGCAGACTCGTAGTGTTACTCAATGGTGGTTTGGTCTGGCCGCTTTGTTGCTGGGAACTCATCGCAATCGATATCAGGGACATACTTTTTCTGAGCTAGAGGCAGTGATGGATCGGGAAATGGATTTAAGGCGTGGGGTCAAACCTTATGCACATCCCATCAATCAGGCAGGGGAAACCAAACAAATGAGCATTTTGGGTTGGAAACCCATGCTTCAAGGAATTGTGACAGACATGCAGCAAGGTAGGCATGCGCAGTACATCCTGAGACGCGTCTTCTGCACCTTTTCACAATGGATACTCAAAATCGCCGCAACCCTTCATCCACAATGCATCATACTCAGTGGGTCAGCATTTGAAAATCGCATTTGGACTGAGCACCTGATGGGGACACTCACACAGCACGGATTCAGAACACAGCTGCCCGATCAAATCCCGTTGAATGACAATGGTCTTGCCATTGGGCAGTTACGTGCCGCCTCACGAGGAATGAATGCACAACCAACAGAGATGCCTTCCATCACAGACGCATTGACTAAAATAAGCGAGTCATCGGTTTCGTAAATGGAGCGAGACGGCTTGACTTCGTGACGGCTCAAATGAGTCAAAACATCACGCATTTTTTCACAGCCGTCAGGATGGTTATGTCGGCATGGTAAAGAAAGTCCCCTCTTTTGATTATCCATCACTCGATGGCATGCATTGAAATGAGCTTATGGGAAGATCATAGAAGCGAGTCTTCCTGTGCAACCTTGATTATGAAAATACCACGCTTATATATCCATATTTTCATTATGTTTGCGAACAGTGCACCTATGATAATCAGAACCACTAGAAGTAATCTGAGGTTTAGTCACTTTGAGCGGTATGATTCCTAGGCTTCAGCCAACAACAAAAGTAAATCACTTTGGGGTCACCTGTATATGTGAGAATGTTTCCTTTCACTGGATGAATACCCGGGTTAATGTCGACCGTATACACTGAAACAACTTACAGCATAGCTGGTTTATTTGAATAATGACTTAAACTACTGTTTCATCCACCGGAAGGTGCCTATCGTGCTTGATACTAATATCTGCAGCCCAATGGTAAATAAGTCCCGTAAAAAATGGCTCAATCCGTGTCGTGATTCTGTATTATTGAACAATATAGAGTAAGGAATTTAAGACAACTTTCTGTGATGCAATGTTTTAAAAAGATCAATATGGCCAGCTTGTCGCAGTTGTTGATGGTTGGATTGATGTTCTGGACTCAGGCGCTCGCCGATAAAGTGCCAGCAAAAGACCAGTTCGCCTCAGGTAAGGCAGAGCATTGGTGGGCATTTCGCCCATTGAGCGTTAATCCTCCTCCCGAGATGAATCAAGCAGGGCAGATAAGTCCTCACCCGATTGATCGATGGGTTTTCAGCCACCTGCATGAAAGGGGACTTCAACCCAACCCGCAGGCAGATCCTCGTGTACTGCTGCGCCGAGCTTCATTTGATATTCAAGGTATTCCTCCAAGCTATGAAAGTGTGCAGGGATTCATGGATGATGCCTCACCAGCGAAGTGGTCCAATGTTGTATCAGGGCTGCTGGAGAGCGAGCGCTATGGTGAACGTTGGGGAAGATATTGGCTGGATCTGGCGCGTTACGCTGAAAGCTCTGGCTTCGAGCATGATTATGATCGCCCGAGTGCGTATCACTACCGTGATTTTGTGATAAAATCCCTTAATGCAGACATGCCTTATGATCAATTTGTACGTTGGCAATTAGCTGGGGATGAGTATGAGCCGAACAACCCACTGGCCATGATGGCGACGGGGTTTTTGGGCGCTGGTGTGTTTCCTACACAAATTACAGCCAATGAAGTTGAGCGCGTCCGTTATGATGCCATGGACGATATGCTTTCCACAGCAGGCTCTGCTATGCTGGGGCTCACTGTCGGATGTGCGCGATGTCATGATCATAAAGCCGATCCCATCTCCAGTATGGAATATTATCGGCTGTTATCGACATTCACATCTACCGTGAGAAGTGAAATTGAAATCGACCTCGAACCTGAAAAATATCAGGAGGCTCTGCAGCAATTTGAAAAAGAACATGCTCCATATCTCGAAGCCTTTCATAATTACGAAAAGAGAGTCATTCCTGTAAAATTTGAAAATTGGTTAAAGAAAGATTCTTTGGATGCCTTCCATCCTATTTGGGAACAAATTGATTTTCAAACGCTACATTCCAAAGCTGGGGCTTCATTCAGGAAATTGGAGGACGGCTCATACATAGTAGAGGGTAAAAGTGGTGATTCGGATGTCTACACTATGACGACGACCCTCTCAAAAAAAGGGGTTCTAGCTTTGAGGGTCGAAGCATTGGCTGATTCAAGTCTCAAACAAAACGGGCCTGGACGAGCGGATAATGGTAATTTCGGTCTCAGCAGGATTCGAGTATTTATTACCAGAAAGGGGGAAACAGAGAGCGAAGAGATTCCCTTGATCCGTCCACGTGCTACTTTTCAACAAAACGACAAGAATCTCTCTGTGGCCGCAGCTCTTGATGAAAATCCAAATTCTGGATGGGCTGTGGATCCTCAATTCGGTAATAATCATGCAGCTGTTTTTGAGTTCAATGAACCTTTGACCCCTTTTGTTGGTGGTAAGCTGGAATTACACCTTGAGTTTTCCGTGAATAAGCGACACAGCATTGGTCGTCCGCGGATCTCTCTTTCGAGCGATCGGAATGCCGGGCTTCGTGAGATAACGCTTCCATCCACAGTCGCTACCTTGTTGCGGGGCATGAAGAAGTCATCAAGGGTGAAACGAGCTATCATCCCGGAAGATCGCCACTTACTCATGGAGTGGTGGAAAACTACTGATGCCGGGTGGCAAACTGTCCAAGGGAAGCTTCAAGAACATTTGCTGCAAAAACCTGAGCCAGACCGCACAAAAGTTCTGGTTTGTGCGGAAGGATTTCCTGCTGTCCGAATGCATTCTCAAGGTGCTGATTTTTTTGAAAAAACATACTTTCTCAAACGAGGGAGTACGAACTCCAAGGGAAAAGTGGTGAATCAAGGATTTATCAAAGCCTTGCATCCCGATGGTGACAGTGGCAATCCATGGAAGCACGACCCGCCTCAAGGAGTAAAGTATTCAGGCAAAAGACGGGCTCTGGCTGAATGGATGACTGACGTAGAAAACGGTGCGGGTCGTTTACTTGCAAGAGTGATTGTCAACAGACTTTGGCAACATCATTTTGGAACAGGGCTCGTTTCGACTCCAAATGATTTCGGAGGCTTTGGGAATCAACCGGCACATCCTGAGCTCCTTGATTGGCTTGCGGTCAAATTGATCGAAAATCAATGGCGTCTGAAACCTCTGCATCAACTCATCATGACCAGCGCGACCTATCAGCAAACGTCGCATCGACCAACCAGAAACTCATCCGTTGAAGAGCAGGCAGGATTCGATCATGCCCCTTTTTTTCCTGCACATCGCAGATTAGAAGCCGAAGCGATTCGCGATTCCCTTTTGACCGTTTCCGGGCGACTGGACAAAAGCATGTTTGGTCAAGGATCGCTAGATCCAGCAAGTTTGAGGCGTAGTATTTATCTCACAGTCAAGAGAAGCAGGCTCATCACAGCAATGCAGTCTTTTGATGCTCCCGAACCTCTTGTCAGTCAGGGCACACGTCCTACCACCACGGTGGCCCCGCAGGCTCTGCTTCTCATGAATAGTCCATTTGTGAGAAACTGGGCCAAAGCTTTTGCGGAACGCATACGGAATGAAGCTGGTGATTCAATGATGCATTCCGTGGATAAAGCTTATGAAATAGCGCTTAATCGCAAGCCTGGTAGATTGGAGTTAGCTGAGGGTGCAGCATTCATTGCAGCCCAAACAGAGAGACATCGCTCCTCTGGCTCAAAAAACCATGAGATTCTGGCGCTCACGGATTTTGCTCAAGTTGTCATGAATCTCAATGAATTCATTTATGTGGAATGACTCTCTCTCTATGAACCGACGCGAAATGTTCAGAAAATCCGGAGCTGGTGCTGGGCTTCTTGGTCTGGCTGGCTTACTTGAGGATGGAGGTTTGGTCACGCCCTCCTTGATCGCTGATGGACCAGATCCATTGGCCCCGCGAGTTCCTCAACTTCCGGTGAAGGCCAAATCGGTGATCTGGTTATTTGTCAACGGTGGGCCAAGTCAGGTTGATACCTGGGATTACAAGCCCGAACTCGCAAAACGTGATGGCATGGAATTGAATGGTTTTGACAACAAGACTGGATTTTTTACCAACGCCGTGGGCCCCTTGATGAAATCCCCTTTTAGCTGGAAACAGCATGGTCAAAGCGGGACATGGGTCAGTGAAATATTCCCTCATCTGGCAGAGCATACAGATAAAATGGCATTCGTTCATTCGTGCCACACTGAATCAAATAACCATAGCCCTGCCTTATTCATGATCAACACGGGTTCCACTCGAATGGGTTGGCCTTGTGTTGGATCATGGTTGACTTACGGTCTGGGGAGTGAAAGCCGTAATCTACCCTCATTTGTGGTAATGAGTGATCCACTCGATCGTGGGCTTCCTAAGGGACATGCGAGCAATTGGGGGGCTGGATTTTTACCAAGCGTTCACCAAGGTACATGGCTTCGTCCTAAAGGGAATCCCATTGATAATTTAAAACCACCTCTAGAATTAAACCCAGATAACCAACGTGCACAGCTTGATTTGCTGGCAAAACTGAATCGTTCACAAAATGTGCGCTCTGCGGCTGAGGCAGAGCTGAATGCACGTATTGAAAGCTATGAGCTAGCCTTTCGCATGCAGTCGGCGGCACCTGAGGCCTTTAATGTCGAGAGTGAACCAGATCATATCAAAAAACTTTATGGGCTGGATCAAGATCATTGTAAGCATTTTGCAGGTCAGTGCATGATGGCTCGCCGTATGGTTGAGCGCGGCGTAAGGTGCGTTCAAATTTATTCCGGCGGTATGGAGAATCAACGAAGTTGGGATGGTCATCAGGACATAGCGGGCAATCATCAAGGATTTGCCAGGGAAACCGATCAGCCCATAGCTGGTCTATTGTCGGACCTTGAACAGAGAGGGGTTCTGGATGAAACACTGGTTATTTGGGGTGGGGAATTTGGCAGGTTACCTGTTTCTCAAAAAGGCAATAAGCCGGGCCGAGATCATAATCCCCATGCGTTTACTTATTGGTTTGCAGGTGGCGGTGTCAAAGGGGGGGTCCATCATGGTTCAACGGATGAAATTGGATTTAAGGCGGTTGATGACCGAGTGAGTGTCAATGATCTTCATGCCACTATCTTGCGATTAATGGGTTTTGATCACGAAAAATTAACGTATTTCATGAATGGTCGCGATTTCAGATTGACTGATGTTGCGGGGGAAGTTGTTCAATCAATCATTGCATAATCAAAATCCACTGCATCACGATCGTGATCAGTTTTTTTTACTGGCTTTATTTGGGGAAGGCAGTTGGCCAAAATACTCAGTAATGTATGGCGGATGCTATTAAAAATAAATCTCAGCATCAGGATTTGGTACATTCATCTTTCTGGGTTTTTGGGATTTCTCTGTTTCTCATAGGATTATGGGGATTTCCAAATATCTGGTATACACAAGTGGATCCAAGTCGGGAGCGATTCTGGTTTTCATCAAAAGGTGAAGTCACTGGTTACGATTTCGTGGATCATCCTATTGGTGACGCTATGGAACGCCGTCTCGTGGCTGATGAAACATTCAATGGCCAGTTTCTGGATGCCTCCGACAATGCCATCCTGGCTTTCATAGCCAAACGGCACAGTGAATCAATCAACGAAATAGGCCTTTTTGTTCACACTCCTGATCGATGCTGGACTGAGGGAGGCTGGAAGATCCAGCCTATCCAGCCAGACTACGTGGAGGTGGAGATTCAAGGCGACAAGATAGGGTTTGAGCGCCGGCTGTTTATTGCAGGATCACGTTTTGAACTTGTTTATTTTACTGGCATGGTCGGAGGGCAAACCTTGCCCTATCGATTGGATCACAATCTTTCAGTTGCCATGAAATACCAGTTTGAAAAAGAACGGGAGAACACGACGGGTACGTCAAATCGCATGGTTGATTCGAAACTCTGGGGAAGGGTATGGGATAGTTTCAAGAGTAGACGTCCCTTGCTGGGGCCTAAGCAATTCATCCGGGTTTCTACCACCGTTCAAGCCGGGCAATTGGAAAAAGGGGATGATCGGCTGAAAGATTTTTTGAGGCAATGGCTTGTTCCTGACGATTACGTGCAAGAGATTGAAGCCTGGGAAAATGCGAAAACATCAGAAGAGGGAGACCCTCATGGCAAGTGAATCCAAAGTTCCCATGCAGGCGCCTCCGGACTCATATTCGGAACGGTCTCTTTGCCTGCAATTGCTACCAAGCTTCATTGCGCTGGCCTGGTTGGCAGCCAAAGCATCTTGGTTCTGGAATCACCAGCCCGATCTTTCCTTTGGCTGGATCGTGATTTTCCTCTGCGCATTTCTATTCTGGGAATCCTGGCAAGTGCGACCTTCTGCTACCCTGAAAGTGGGCTGGCCATCCGTGTCATGCGGTGTCGCAGGTATTGGATTGCTTTTTACGTTTCAAATATATCAGGCGGCCTTTGGTTTGAAACCTGCCGCACTGGTCGGCTTAGCGCTGGCGGTAATGTTGGTTGTCACTGCCAATCTCCATTACGTCTTTGGCTGGAAGGGCATTATGAAATTATTATTTCCATATGCTTTTATCCTCATCGCATTGCCCATGCCTTCCGTGGTTCACGGTTTAGTGGTCAATGGACTACAGCACCAGGTTGCTTTTGCCACAGTAGAGATTCTTGAAGTCATCGGGATACCTGCCGACTTGGCCGGAAGTGTGATTCATCTTTCAAGCGGACCTGTGGGTGTGGACGAAGCGTGCAGTGGTATACGAAGCTTGCAAAGCACCGTCATGGCGACTTTGTTCATTGGTTTTCTGATGCTGAAAGAACTTGGGTTGAGGATATTCCTGTTTTTCGCTGGTATCGCTCTTGCCGTTTTCGGAAATTTGATGCGGGTGTTGTTTTTGAGTTATCAAGCACATCATCATGGTATCGAGGCGGTCGATGCAAACCACGATGCCGCCGGATGGTTCATTCTTCTGTTCACCATAGGTGGGGTTGCTTTGCTGTCTTGGCTATTAGGAAAATTGCAAACGGCCATGGAAGCTTCACCGAGGCCAGGTCCGTCAAGATCCTGAGGTTTTATTTGCTCATTAGGCGTTTAACCGCTTGTGATATTTGATGTTCCACATCTTGGGACCATCGAGTGGGTTGGCCGTAATAAACCATGGCCCCCCCACCTTCATAGCCTCCTTCGTTCCAGATTCGTCTCGAGGGAATATAGCCCATGATATCATGCGAGTAACCTGCGATCCACAAGTCCCTGCCGTAGGTTTGCTTGAAGGTCAGTGCAAAGTCCACCACTACCTCACCTCCCATCGTGAGCCATTTGACCTGATTACCCAATCTCCAAAGACCTATGGGGTAAGGATAACTCGTTGGCAATGGGTGGCCTTGGTTCATATGATTCATCCATTTTTGTGCACGTGAGGCGGCATACGGATTGTCAGACTGGGCTTCGGTCTCAAGATCTTCTCTTGAGGGCATTGGGGCAAAGAGCAGGGGTATTTCCGTATAATCGGTTTTCAGGGTCGGGGATACCTCATCCATGACCCCCTTGATTCCCTGAGTCACAGCCTGGGCAAGTTCCCCGCCATACTGTTTAGCAAGTGCGGCTGTGCGTCTTGGTAACGGATTGATATCTGCACCACACCCGGCCCAGAACATGGCCTGAATTCCATCATATTGCGATTCAAGTTGTATTTGAGCGAAGCCCGGGTAATCGCCCGACCATTGGTAATCACTCAAGACTGTTGCATGACATGCATAACCGAATACGAGTCCTTTCAACTGATGATCCATGTCCCTGATTTCGAGAATGGGTACCGAATAGTCCACTGGGCCTTTCAATTTTCCTGATGCTCGCCAGGCGAGAACGTGTGATTGAGGGTTCTCTCGCCTGTTAGTGGCAAAAGTGGCTTGAGATTGACCTGTTCGTAATCTGGATGCTTCCAAATTCGAAAATGCAGCATCTGCAAGTTCGACCAGTCGCTCCTTCAATTGACGTGTATAGTTGAGCAATTTTTGAGATTCATTTTCTTCAAGAATATACATTGATCTCAAGTTTTCACCGACCACAGGTCCAGTATGGGTATGGGAGCAATTGATGAGGACATCTTTTAATCCAAGTTGATGATTGACCGCAATCTCATGTCTCAAGGGATCTGTGACATCCCTTGAGACACCCACCAGATCCAGTGTGACCAAGAGCGCTCTCTTACCTTTTGCATCCTCCAGTGCCAATGCCTTTGCCCAAAGACGGGTGCGCGTTCCTTCTGAAGCATGATCGCGTGCGGCATAGCCACTCATCCACATTGAAGAAGAAGGCGTGATGTCATCACGACTGAAACCTGTTCTCCATGCTGCGACTGGTTCTGCAAAGACAGCCTCAATGGATTGCAGCAGGAGCGCAAATGAAAGCAATGCCGGCAATATATTCATGGGAATCATCGAATGATCTTACAAAGCAAGACAGCGTTAGGGAAGCGCGTTTTCAGCGATCCGAGCTCAAGCACATCCTGCATGTTTCCAACGATGAAGAGTTCACAGAAAGCCGGAACATACATCCTGCCTTAAAAGTGAAAAATAAATCTCCAAGGGAAGGGACGCAGCGCAATAAACGTCTTCCTTCAGGCTTTGCGTTTGTTGTAGCGCAGGATGCTCAGCGAAGTCGAACACCCAAATGGTTCAGATGAAGATTACATTTTTGTAACGCGACGGAAAGGTTGCAGTGAATCTCATGTGGTCTCGTGTAGTTGCAAGTAAAGAAGCACACAACCTGATTAAAAGAGAACCATATGAAAAAACAAATTGCAATATTATGCAACAGCATGCGCTTTGCATTAATCGGTACGATGGCTGTCGCAATCCTCGCTTCGGTTGCGACGGGGTGGATGAAGGGGGATGGTCGTGCAGGTGATCATCCTGAGCCGACATTAAAAATCGACAATCAACCGCTGAAGCGCGAAGGGAGCATGACCGTGAGTTTCGCTCCGGTGATTCAAAAAGTAGCGCCGAGCGTGGTCAAGGTGTTCACAAGCACTGAAGCAAAGCCGAACGCATCACGGCGTGGTCCTGGTCTGGAACAGTTCTTTGGAGAAAAGTTCCGGGGCTTTGAATTTCCCGACATGCAGGGTTCCAAACCGAAAAGCGGATTGGGTTCCGGTGTCATTGTGTCTCCCGAAGGTTATATCCTTACCAACAATCACGTCATTGAGGGTGCCGACACGGTCAAGGTCGTCTTGAGTCCCGGCAATGAAGAATATACTGCTGCAGTAGTTGGAGTAGATCCGAAATCGGACGTTGCGGTTTTGAAAATAGATGCCCTCGATTTACAACCCATTGAACTGGGCAACAGCGATCAGGCATTAGTGGGTGATCTGGTGCTTGCCATTGGGAACCCATTTGGAGTTGGTCAGACGGTTACCATGGGAATGGTTAGCGCCAAGGGGAGGTCGAATATGGGCTTGGACTACGAGGACTTCATCCAAACCGATGCGGCCATCAACCCTGGTAATTCTGGGGGGGCTCTTGTGGATGCCGAAGGGCGTTTGATCGGTGTGAACACTGCTATTTTGAGTCAATCGGGAGGAAATCTTGGCATTGGCTTTGCCATTCCTGTCAATCTTGCCCGTAGTGTCATGGAAAGCCTGATCAATCATGGCCATGTTATGAGGGGCTATCTGGGGGTCAATATTCAGGACGTTCAACCTGCAATGGCATCACACTTCGGTATGGACGGCAGCACGGGAGCACTAATTGCAGATGTGGTACCAGGCAGTCCTGCGGATGCGGCCGGTCTACAGGCTGGCGATGTCGTGGTTGAGTTTGGTGGGAAGAAAATCAAGGATAGTCGACATCTGAAACTGGTGGTGGGGCAAAGCGCACCCAACCAGGGTTACGGTTTAGAGATCAATCGGGGCGGTGAACTGACAGCGATCGAAGTTTCGCTGGATGAACTCAATGACAAAAGTCCGCAGTGGGCAAGTCAATCGAGTCGCAACGCTGAATCTTACTGGCCCGGCGACATGCAACTTGAGGAATTGACACCTGATCTTCGAAGGCAGTTTCAGATTCCTTCGCGCATC
Source organism: Verrucomicrobia bacterium SCGC AAA164-E04 (assembly GCA_000383715.1). Taxonomy (GTDB): domain Bacteria; phylum Verrucomicrobiota; class Verrucomicrobiia; order Limisphaerales; family AAA164-E04; genus AAA164-E04. Next base: position 79,811 of record KB912045.1, on the reverse strand, counting down.
ATGGGCATTCTTGTAAGCGGCGTTAAACAGGGTGGGGCAGCCTGGCAAGCCGGTGTGCGTCCTGGAGCGGTGATCCGCGAGATCAATCAATTACCTGTCGACTCTCTGGCTGATCTGGATGGTATGCAGCTTGTTGATAGAGAATCGCTTGTGCGAATTTGGTATAAGGGTGCCAGTAATTATCGCGTGATTCGTTCGGAACCCCTGGGATAAAACGACGGATCACGTTTTGGGAAAATGCCTCCCTCTTTCAAGAGCGGGGGCGTTTTTTTTAGTCGTAAAGGGGATCTCAACGGACCGAGCCCAACCGATCCAAAGGATTCAATGATTGCAAATTTGTGCTGAATTCAGTTTTCTTGCGGTCCCATATGGGTATGACACACATACAAACACCGCCGAAATGGCGTACATTACTCATCCTCGGTCGCGCATCCAATGTTCCGACCGTTTGGTCCAATTGTCTGGCCGGTTGGTTGATAGGAGGTATGGCTGAATACATAGTATTGCTTTGGTTATGCGTTGGGGGGACTCTGTTGCACATTGGTGGCATGTATCTAAATGATGCTTTCGACGTTGGCTTTGATCGAAGATTCCGCCAAGAGAGGCCTATCCCCGCGGGTCATATTGAAGAAAAAACGGTTTGGGTTTTAGGGGCAGGGGCAATCAGTGGAGGGTTTTTATGCCTCGTTTGGGGCGCAAACGTATCGTTGATGATTGGGCTTCTTCTGGTTGCTTCCATTCTGCTTTACGACGCACTACACAAGCATTTCCCTTTCTCTCCAGTCATCATGGCGGCATGCCGGTTTTTTCTCATCCTGGCCGCTTTCGACTCATCAGGAAATCCATGGCAAGGTTTTGCTCTGTGGACTGCTTTCGCGATGGCTGCCTACATTGTGGGGCTTACCTATGTAGCCAGGAGAGAATCCACAGGGGGGGGCCATCGCTATTTGGCCATGTTTATTCATCGCGGCCCCGATAGGGCTTTCTTTTCTGTTGAACAACGGTCGCTTTTTTTGGATGGGGCTAATGGTTTCGCTTGTATTACTGGCTTGGGTTGTCTGGTGTCTTCAATTCATCCTGCGTTCTCAAAATGTCCAAATTTTCAAAACGGTCTCAGGACTGCTGGCAGGCATCCCTTTGGTGGATATGATTTCGATTGTTGGAGTGGATCCCTTATGGATGGGAGTCATGTTAACGTTATTTTTGGCAGCCTTGTTTTTCCAGCGATTTATTCCCGCCACCTGATTTGCCTGACGAAGGACCCTCACAGGTTAGTTCAGGAATTCCAGCTTTTCGGCTTTGGAATCCAACTCGGATAGTTTCAAGCGGACACTCACAATGTAGGGAGCCTCTCCTTTTTCCCAATGACCATAAGTTGTCGTGACAATGGTGCCATCTGGAAGGAGTTCAACACCAGGATAGGCGCAATCCGCATTTTTCGTATTATCCATTAATCTTACTCGGTATTGACCTTCTCGATTATTCAGAAGATCATCGTAAGTGCCAACCCAGGCGACCCAATCACCCTTGGTAGGTGATTTCAGCGTGGTATCCCGAAAGGAAATGAAGAGTCGTCCGTCTGGAGCATACACTCCAGTGTGGCGGTCACCTGTCAAAGATGCGGGAAGTTCTCGGGGCTTTGACCAGCTTTCCGCTTCATCCGAACTGAAGATGACATGTGAATTTCGTTGACGTCTATTTTCTCTGAGGAGTACCGCCATTTGCTTGCCGTCAGGTGATCTTACCATTCCCGGTTCACAAAGGTGGATCTGATCATTGGCATAGATACGCTTAGGTTGAGACCATTTTAATCCTCCGTCATTGGAAAAAGTCTGATAGAGAGTCATGGTGGCTGCACGTTTTCCGTCTGCTTTGAAGAAACGCCCGTCATCGTGGAACATGGCCATGTAGTGCCCAGGCTTTTTTTGAATTGGAGCAACATACCCCATCACTACAATCCCTCCCCAGTCACCAGCGGGTTTCAACTCGCTCCATGTGAGGCCATCGTTTTCGGACACAGCCATGCGGGCAGGATAAAGTCCAGACCACATGATGATTCGCTTTGTGCCCTTTGCATCAATTACCCTATGCAAAGTAGGGACTTCCTTCGAACTTGCCCATGAGGCAGGAGTATTCAATCGTTCCGACCATGTCTTTCCCCCATCCAAACTGCGCTTGTAGACGATGGCACCTCGACCATGACCCTTGGGGTATACGCAGAGCATGGTTTTCCCATCTTCCAGTAGGCAAGTTGTCGGATGTCCAAGGTATTGTCCTTTTTCACGGTCAATGATCACCTGACGATTTATTTCCTTAGAGAGATCAATGGTGGGTATCGAATAAGCAGGAGGCATCGCGGCATTTTGCGCTTGCGCATGGGTGAAGAGGGTCGATAGGAGGAGTAATAAGCGCGTGGTCGTTTGTTTGCGTAACTTGAAAGTGATCATGGATGAAATGGGTCAGGTTTTGTCGGTGGAAATGATCTAAGGATAAGTTGAGAATGATTTCAACCCCCGATAATAGAATAAACTTGCGATGAACAGTCCTTGCCTCTCGACGCTGAACCTTTAGATTTATATTTTAATACAGAAATCATATCGCCGCTTAATCAAATGTACTCAATGCCTCGAATGCTCACCTTCATAAGTACCATGCTACTGGTTCTTGGAACCAATGCTGCGGATTGGTCTATTCACCCTGATTTGAAAGGTTACTTTGAATCAGAAGTCGAGGATATTGAAAAGCAGTCACAACAATGGTTGAATCCTGCAACTGCTGAACTATGGAAACAGCAAGAACCTGAATTGCGGCGACAGTTGTCCGAAATGCTGGGGCTTTATCCCATGCCTGCGAAAACCCCGCTTTCTCCTGTGGTGACACGCACTATACAGAAGGAGCTCTATACGGTTGAGAATATACACTTTCAATCCATGCCCGGCTTGTATGTCACTGGCAATCTGTATATTCCCCGTGAGATTCAAAAACCACTGCCTGCCATCCTCTACGTCAGCGGGCATGCTCACGCTAAAGAAGGCGATGTGAGTTATGGCAATAAAACGGCCTACCAGCACCACGGTATCTGGTTTGCCAAACACGGTTTTGTTTGCTTGACCATTGACACGATCCAATTGGGCGAAATCGAAGGGGTGCATCATGGCACTTATCGGGAAGGTCGCTGGTGGTGGAATTCAAGGGGATATACTCCTGCGGGGGTTGAGGCATGGAACGGGATGCGTGCCCTGGATTATTTACAAACGCGACCAGAGGTTGATCCAGAGAGGCTTGGCATCACTGGGCGTTCTGGTGGAGGCGTTTATTCATGGTGGATTGCAGCATTGGATAAACGGGTCAAAGCAGCGGTTCCTGTAGCCGGTATCACGGACTTGCGTGATTACGTGCTGGATGGTGCAGTGGAAGGTCATTGCGATTGCATGTTCATGGTGAATACCTACCGATGGGATTTTCCAGTGGTTGCATCCCTTGTTGCTCCCAGAGCCCTTCTGATTGCCAATACGGACAAGGATACTATTTTTCCTTTGGACGGGGTTCTCCGAACGCACCGTCAAGTTCAACACATATACTCGTTATTAGGTCTTGAGGATCAACTTGGCTTACTGGTCACCGAAGGTCCTCACAAGGATACTCAAGATCTGCAGATACCAGCATTCCGTTGGTTTCAAAAATGGCTCAAGGACTCAAATGTGTTGATAGAGACAGCTGCCAGGAAAGAAATTCAACCTTCAGATCTTCGCGTTTTTCAAACATTGCCGAAAACTGAAAAAGTGACCTCGGTGGATACGTTCTTTGTAAGAGTATCCGAAAAACGCCCAGTTCCAAAGACGATTGAAGAGTGGGATCATGAAGTGCATAAGCTCAAACACGCACTGAAGCGTCATACATTTGAGGATTCCCGCCATACTCAGGATACAAGGATTGATACGAAGCGTTACCCATTCTGGGAATATACCGTTCGTGAAGGTGCACAACGGAGGCTTGAAATATTTGATCGACCAGACTGGTTGAAAGGGAATTCAGAACACAAGAAAAACCAGATCCGAAGGCGTTACATGCTGGTTGGACAAACTCTGGATTCTACCCGTGTCATGGAACTAAAACAAACTTTGGAATCGCTGATGGATAAACCAGACATCTCAAATCGAAATCTCAGGGTGGAAGCAAACGGTACCATGGCGGTCAATGCCATTTATGCAGGTCTTTTGGTCGAGGGGGATGATGGTCCGCTTGAGACATTGTCATTCCATTTATCCAATCTGCCAGCTTCGCATATGCAGGGCCCGGACTACTTGAACGTGATGAAAATGACACGACTCGATGAAAGCCTGGCTGCTCTTTCACGTCGATTCAAAGTGACTGTAGAAAACAGTCCCCGGACACTTCAAGAATTCAGTGCGGCCCTGGTAGATACATTGGGGCAGGAAGCGAGTCGATTGACTTGGATGAATCCCAATCAGTAAAATACTTTATGCAAGGTCAGACCGCAGGCGGGCGCATTCATGCCTGTAAGTGATCGTTTTTTTGTCACCAATAACCCAGGGACTTCATCAGCCCGCCATTTACCTTTTCCCACGGCCGTCAGGGTCCCTACGATGCCCCTGCACATCTTGTATAGAAAAGCGTCTCCTTCGATGATGATTTTGAATTCATTGCCTTGCTTACGGACATCGCAGCGAGTCAATGTACGGACCGTGTTTTTATAGGCGTATTTTCTGGCGGATGCGACCGATTGAAAATCGCGCTCACCTAAAAAATGTCGGGATGCTTTCTGCATGTGTTGCAGGTTGAGTTTCACAGGCATATGCCAGGCTAAACCATTGAGCAATGGATTCATGGAGGGGTGATTCCAGATTCGATACTGATATTGTTTTCCCTTGGCATCGAATTGTGCATGGAAACGTAAGGGAACTCTTACAGCTGAAATAATACGTATATCAGATGGGAGGAGGGCGTTCATAGCAAGCCGGATTTTCCTCGGTTCCATGATAAGGGAATCGTATGGCATTTCAAGATGTGCCGTCATCCCCAAGGCATGCACTCCTGTATCTGTACGACTGGATCCGTGCAATGGTCCTGCACCGCGAAAAAAATTTTTCAATTTCGTTTCAATCACGCTTTGCACACCTATTCCGCTTTTTTGAGTCTGCCAACCCTGATAATTGCCACCATGATAGGCAATGATGAGTTTGAGTTTGATTTTTCGCTCTTTTTGATCCATCTGTTTTCCATTTCCAAACCGTGCTCGGCAGGGTAAAACAACCATCATGAAATGCCAAGCGAAGCTAGAACATATGGTGATCGTCTTTGTTGTCTTGATATCGATACTGTCCGCGCGCGGGCAGGCTCAATCCACCCAGGCATCTTTACAGGAGGCGCTGACGTTTTACTCATCTTTCGACAGAGGCATTGAAGCGGAATTAGCTCATGGTGATCCGAGTTTATACACCATTACCTCGAAACAACCTCGGGAAACCGTTAGGCGAGGTTTGCATGCTCAAGGTCAAACCGAATGGGTCACAGGGCTGGGGATCGATGGAGGGGCCGCGTTGAGATTCAATCAACGGAATGCCTCATGGATATTCTACCGAGGCGAAAAGAACGTTCGATACCGCTTGAATCAATGGTCTGGGAGTGTATCCCTCTGGCTGAAACTTGATCCTGAAACAGAATTATCACCCGGATTTGCTGATCCACTTCAATTAACAACCCGTGCTTGGAACGACGGTTCTTTTTTTGTCGATTTCAACAAGGACGGTGATCCTCGAGATTTCAGACTTGGCGCTTTCGCTGACTTGAAAGTATGGAATCCTGAAAACAAGGAGATCTCTGAGGATCAAAGACCATTATTTCCTGTAAAAGCTCCCCCTTTCGCAAAAGATCGCTGGACTCATGTTCTATTTACCTGGTCCAATTTTAATACAGGCAAGAAAGACGGGGTGGCCAGATTGTACCTGAATGGTGCATTCCAAGGCGAAATCGCGGGCTGGGATCAGACTTTTTCCTGGAAACCGAGTGAAACCATCAAAATTTACCTCGGATTGAACTACAACGGACTACTCGACGAGGTCAGCTGTTTTAATCGGGCTTTGACCCCAAAAGAGATTAAATGGTTCTTTGAGCATCCCAAGGAGCTCGTCTTGGACAGTGCCTCTCAATGATTGAGTCGACTCCTAATCCTCCCGAGATTAAATTTGGACTTTCCTCTGCCAGAGGGGCTCGTTAGGTTATTCGCGTCTGATGCGTATATTTTTCACAAAAATGAACGGCGCCGGGAACGATTTTATACTGATCGATAACCGAAACCTGAGCTTCACGCCAAATTCCGAGCAGGTTGCAGCGCTTTGCGATCGGCATGCAGGGATTGGTGCAGATGGCTTGATGCTGTTGGAAGAAAGTCAAAACAATCATGCAGATTGGGCTTGGAAATTTTACAACAGCGACGGCAGTGAAGCGGAAATGTGTGGCAATGGAGCCCGCTGTTTTGCTGCCTTCGTCAAACAGTTAACGCATTCAGAAGATGGCCTGAGTTTTGATACCCAGGCAGGAGTAATCAGCGCGACATTTGAGTCAAACGGTGTGACAGTGAATCTCACTGAGCCAGGCCCCATGGAGCTGGATCGAGGTATTCAAATCAAGGGGAGCGAATTACAAGTACATTCGGTGAACACTGGAGTTCCTCATGCCGTGGTATTTGTTGAAGATGCAGGGCAATGCAAGGTGAATGAGTTGGGTGCGGCAGTCAGATATCATGAACACTTTGCGCCTAACGGAACCAATGTGAATTTCGTGCAAATACTTGGTCCTGGTCGCGTTCGGGTTCGGACTTACGAACGTGGCGTGGAGGGAGAAACCCTGGCTTGCGGCACAGGTGTCACCGCTGCTTCACTGGTGGCCGCCAGAAAACACGGTTTTGACACACCCGTTGAAGTACAGGTCAAAAGCGGTGATTGTCTTAAGGTATCTTTCGATCATGAGGATGGGGGATTTTCCAAGGTCCGGCTAAGTGGACCAGCGGATTTTGTGTTTACGGGTGAAATAAATTTGGATTAAGAACGAACAACATGTTAACAGGCACTTTTACTGCGATTGTAACGCCTTTCAAATCGGGGAAACTGGATGAAGACGCACTCAATAAGCTTCTTCACCAACAGATTGAAGGGGGAGTGGATGGGGTTGTTCCGGTTGGGACAACGGGCGAATCACCGACTCTGAATTGTGATGAGCACCTGCGAGTCATTGAATTGACGGTTGCTGCTGCTGCAGGGAAAGTCAAAGTGCTTGCCGGTACTGGCGGGAATGCAACCGAAGAGGCCATTTACCTCACGAAGGAAGCAGAGAAGCGAGGCGTTGACGGTTCCTTGCAGGTGGCTCCGTATTATAATAAACCATCGCAGGAAGGCCTTTTTCAACATTTCAAGGCCATTGCTGAATCGACGGAGTTACCTATCATTCTTTACAGTATCCCCGGCCGGTGCGGGGTTGCCATCGAGGTCTGTACAGTGAAGAAACTTTCCGATCATTGTCCTAACATCGTGGGAATTAAAGAGGCAGGTGGTGATGCTGATCGAGTCAGTCAACTAAGGCAGGAACTGGGAAATGAATTCATCATCCTGAGTGGAGATGATGCCCTGACATTGCCATTCATGTCAGTTGGTGCTCAAGGTGTGATCAGCGTAGCATCTAACCTCATACCAGAGAGGATTTCAGCAATGGTAAATTATTTTGCGAATGGACAAATTGCCGATGCGCTTTCCATTCATCAACAGCATTATCAACTTTTCAAGACTCTCTTTATTGAGACCAATCCGGTTCCAGTCAAGGAAGCCCTTCATATGATGGGACATATTGAGCCGGAAATTAGACTCCCTCTGGTTTCAATGACTGATTCAAAACTCCAGCAATTGCGGTCGGTCATCAATGCCTACGGCCTGATTTGATTGGGACTGAATGACTCATCTCGCCTTAACTCAGCAGTATCATTGACATGTCAGATAAAGAGGACCTTTTTGTTTACGATTTGCCTGTTCGCATGCGTCGATTGCGGAAAAGTACCCGCATTCGTAATATGCTTCAGGAAACGCATCTGAGAACGGATCACCTGATTGCTCCCTTGTTTGTTAAAGAAGGTATACCCGATCCCGAACCTGTTGATTCGATGCCCGGAGTTCATCGATTGTCGGTTCGAGATTTGACCGAAGAATGTCGCAGATTACTGGATATAGGCATTCACGCAATTGCGCTTTTCCCATGCAATCCAAAAGAAATAAAAGATCCGTTTGGTAGTGGTGCGCTGGACCCCAGTGGTTTAGCCCCCAGGGCGATCCATGCCATCAAGCAGAGTGTACCTGAAATGACGGTGATTGCCGATGTTGCCCTGGATCCTTACACAAGTCATGGTCACGATGGGGTCCTCGATGCAGGGCAGACGGATGTTGATAATGATTCCACCCTTAATGTTCTTACCCAGATGGCTCGTATTCTTGCGGAATCAGGGGCTGATTGGGTAGCCCCATCTGATATGATGGACGGCAGGATAGGTGCCATTCGAGATGTTTTGGATAATGCAGGGCATGCAAACGTTACTATCATGGCCTACAGCGCCAAGTTCAACTCAGCTTATTATGGCCCTTTTCGAGACGCAGTGGGGAGTCAAGCCACGGCTGGAAAGACTTACCTTGACAAAGGGTCCTATCAGTTAAATCCAGCAAATCCGCGCGAAGCGCTGCGAGAAGCCCTTCTTGATGAGGAAGAAGGAGCTGATATCCTGATGGTGAAACCAGCTGGAGCTTATTTGGACATTATATCCAAGCTACGTCAATCGACGGATCTGCCGGTGGCGGCATATCAAGTATCTGGTGAATATGCCCAGATCCATGCCGCTGCAGAAAAAGGATGGCTTGATTTAAAACGTACGCGTAATGAGTCACTCCTGGCCATCCGGCGGGCAGGGGCAGATTTGATCCTTACCTACTTTGCGAGTGAAGTGGCGGCTGAGATCAACCGTTAACATATGGAAATCAACATTTGATTATCCCGCTCAACCCGTTATGTTTTCGTCTTGATATGTAAATGCTCCGGACATCACCGGATTTGATTTTAGATAACTATGGAATTGCTGAATTTTTTATTCATCTTGTTGGAGGTGATCGTTTTATTCAATCTACTGATCATCGTCCACGAACTTGGTCATTTCTTGGCTGCAAAGTGGCGAGGACTGGTCGTTGAACGATTTGGGATATGGTTTGGTAAACCGCTGTGGGAAAAAGAGTTCAAGGGAGTAAAGTACAGCCTTGGAAGCATTCCGGCAGGCGGCTTTGTTGCGCTTCCACAGATGGCTCCCATGGAGGCCATCGAGGGAAAGGGTGATTCTGAGCAAAAAGAACTGCCTCCGATTGGTGTCATCGACAAGATTATCGTGGCTTTTGCCGGACCCTTGTTCAGTTTCGGCCTGGCTTATGTTTTTGCAGTGCTGATCTGGGGCATTGGTAAACCTGTCAGTGAGAGAGACACAACAACTCAAATCGGATATGTGTTTCCAGACTCACCTGCCGAAAAAGCAGGGCTCTTTTCTGGTGATATCATCAAGAAGGTCAATGGAGAATTCGTAACACGTTGGTCGGGTATTGGTGATGCAGTTACTTGGCAGATCGTCAGCAGCACTGGGGATTCCATTCCAATTGAAATTGATCGGGCAGGACAGACATTGATTTTAGATGCCAAGCCCGAAAAACAGGACGCAGAATGGTATAAACGTGGGAATTTGCGACAGATACAGATAGCTCCATTCCAAACCCCTTTGATAGCTAACGTGGAGGAAAACAGTCCTGCTGCCGTGGCTGGTATTCAGTCCAATGACATTGTCAGAAAAGTGAACGATTTGGCCATTTATCATCCAAGGGCTCTGAGTCAGGCAATAGAGGAACTTTCAGGGGAAGAGCTGGTGGTTACAGTTGAGCGGGATGGCAGCTTGATGGACTTCTCTGTAAGGCCTGTGATTCCATCATACGTCGACGATGCCCCACCAGTGGAAGATCAGCGCCGAATGGTCGGGATACAGTGGGACTTAAATGGAAACATGAAGATCAGTCACCCAACACCCAACGACCAGATACGTGCAAGTGTCATGGCCATGGTGAATACTTTTCAGGCGTTGTTTGCTGAGGATTCTGATATTGGTGCTCAGCATCTCAGTGGGCCCGTCGGGATCATGCGTATTTATTATATGCTGTTTCAAAGTGATTATGGCTGGCGTCTGGCTTTGTGGTTCAGTGTGATCTTGAACGTCAACCTGGCTTTGATGAATCTGTTACCCGTTCCGGTGCTGGACGGAGGACATATCGTAATGGCATGTATCGAAGGCGTCATCAGGCGTCCCATCCCATTCTTTATCCTGAATTACGTCCAAACGGGATTTGCTCTGCTGGTTATTGGTTATATGCTTTACGTGAGCTTCTTCGACGTGCAGGACCTTGGGCCCGCAGCTAAAGAAAAGACTTACCAGATTAAATTCGAACCTGTCGCAGTCAATGAGACGGGGAACAATCAGTAGGCTGTATGCAGTTTCAAGATTCTCCTTATCGTTACCAAAGAAGACGCTCTCGTGAACTCGTTATTGGGAACCCTCATCAGGAGGTAAAACTAGGGGCGGATAGCCCCATTGTTTACCAGAGCATGATCACCAGTGACACGCTCGACACCGAAGCGTGTGTTCAACAAACACTCGATCTTGCAGCTGTAGGATGTCAATTGGTCCGTATCACTGCACAAACGGTTAGGCACGCTGCCAACCTTGAACACATTGTAAATGGACTGAGGGAAAAAGGGTGCCATGTACCGCTGGTTGCTGACATCCATTTCAAACCCGAGGCGGCTATGGAAGCTGTCAAATGGGTAGAAGTAGTGCGCGTGAATCCTGGGAACTATGCCGATTCCAAGAAGTTTAAAACCCGCGAATACACTGAAGGAGAATATGCATCCGAATTGGCACGTATCGAGGAAAAATTTGCACCTCTCGTTGAACAGTGCAAGTTACTCAATCGCACTCTGAGAATAGGTACGAATCACGGTTCACTGAGTGACCGTATCATGAATCGTTATGGTGACACTCCTCTTGGTATGGTCGAGAGCGCATTGGAATTTGCCTGTATCTCGCGCAAGAAGGACTTTCATAATTTTAAATTCTCCATGAAATCCAGTAACCCCAAAGTCATGATTGAGTGCTACCGTCTTCTGGTTGCTCGATTAAATGAGCTTGGTGAAGGTTGGAATTACCCAATTCACCTTGGAGTAACTGAGGCTGGAGATGGTGAAGATGCGCGTGTAAAAAGTGCCATTGGAATTGGAGCGTTGTTATGCGACGGATTAGGAGATACTATTCGTGTCTCGCTGACGGAGGATGCTCCCAATGAAATTCCCGTCTGTCGCGAATTGCTGGCTCAGATACCTGGTTTAACCCAAATTGAATGTGATTTCATAGACGCTCCTCTTTCATTTGATCCGTTTGATTTTTCAAGGAGAGAATCTTTACAAGTGTCTTTGCCCACCGGGGTTCATTGTGGAGGAAAGCAAACAATACGTGTCCTCGGAACTTCTCAACAGACGGCAGCTTGCCCTCCACAACCGAGTAAACCGGAAATGGTTCAGACAGAAGGTTCTTATGAACATTGCGGTATATGGGAGGTTGATCCGAGAGTGGACTTTCAACTCCCAGAAAAGCTCTGCTTGATAGCAATCAAGGATGATTTGGACTTGCCTGTCATCAGCGCATATCGCCTGCTTGCGTCCTGCTTGAAAAAGAAAGATTGTCATTACCCTGTTCTTCTGAAAGATACCCTCACTCCGCAGGACTTCCTCACTTCAGACATCGCGTTGCTGAGATCGTCGGTCAATCTGGGATCGCTCATCTCAGACGGGATTGGTGATGCTGTATTAATCAGAAATGAGCAGGATCCTAGCAAAGCGGTGAAGTTGGCGTATACCATTTTACAAGCTGCAGGCTGCAGATCATTCAAAACAGATTATGTCGCCTGCCCATCTTGTGGACGGACTCTCTTCAACCTTCAGTCGGTGACTGCGAGCATAAAGGAGAGAACGGGACATCTTATCGGAGTGAAGATTGCCATCATGGGATGTATCGTCAATGGCCCAGGTGAAATGGCCGATGCGGATTTCGGTTATGTCGGAGGTGCACCTGGCAAAATCAATCTCTACGTAGGGAAACAGCCCGTTAAATTCAACATACCGGAAGCGGATGCAGTGGAGCAGCTCGTTGACTTAATTCAGGAGCATGGCAAATGGAGAGAGGTAGCTACAATGGCTGACGCCCATGTTTGATATACCAAGTCAACCAGCGTTTATTGCTGAAGTTTGCTCGATATTTGTTGATTTAAATCCATTATCAATTGGTGCAGGATTTTCTTCAAACCTGTGCCTGTAGAAGCGACGTAATCCTCAACTTGATTTGATTGCAGTGGGGTTATCTCCTCATAGGTTCGGGCCCAGTTTTCATCTGACGAATTGCCTCTCTTGGGAGATTGATACTGAATGAGCATCCACCGGATTTTTAAAACGCTTTGAAGGTGGTTTGAGTTCCTTCGATCCAGATAAGATTCAAGGAGTCTTCCTTCCAGATAATAATCCGCCTCCATTAAACTGTCCTCACTGGTGATAGAGATAAAATTAGCGGACTGAATCAATGCGGATATACATGAATCTGTAATCATATCTCGAGGGTAGGCAAACCATTCATTATAAAAGTCTTTTTCCCATTGACCATCAGGTAAACGGTAAACAAAAGACTTTCCTTCAAAAGGAGCTGAGACCCCTGAGTTACGGACTTTGATTCGGTAAGGAAGGGGATGGGGATCTTTGCTTTTTTCGAAGGTCAGGTCCGGCATATAACTTATTTTCTCTGGATATGGCCGGTTCAAGGCACAACCAGATGTCGTCCCCAGACAAATAAGAGTCAGCAGGGTAAATACGATGGTATGAGTGGTTGGGGTTTTCATTTTTCCAGTGACATTTATGAGTCTATGGCTTCCTCGTGGGGGGAGGAGCTCCGAAGAGTAATTGACTTGGGTAGTTTTTAGCGTTGTCAGTAATGGTCTTAAGGTTATCAGTCAGGATACGAAGATTATCAAGGACCAGCCCGATTCTTCCCTGATTGCCGCCGGTCATTTGATTGAGGTTTTCCAAAGCAGTGTGTAATTCATCAATCGTAGACATCAGCTTGGGATCGTTGAAAAGGGATTGCATGGAATTAAGCGCTTTTTGCGTCTCTTTGGAAATTTGTGGAAGATCAAGGTCTTTTATCATCGTCTGGATCTCCTGATTCGTAACGCGAAGTTCCTTCAATAGTTGATCCAAGTTGCCACTGAGTGAAGCCAGATCAGTTGTTTCAAGCTTATCTTTTGCCACCTTAAACAATCCGTTTACATTATCGACCAGCCCCAGAATATCTACATTTTCAAGTTTTCGGAAAACCTCTTCCGCTGAGCTCACGATACGCGTAAAAGAACTCCCTGCGGAAGGGATGTAACCGTTTTCAGGTGTCCAATCCATTTCCAGGGGTGGATGCAGACCGGGATCAAGATAATCCAGTTCGATATAAGAAGTACCTGTTAAACCGACGCTCGCCATCCGAACCCTCAGACCTCTTTCCACTTCACGCTCAAGCAGGGTTTTTTCGGGGGTTTTAGATCCTTCAAATATATTTTGTTCCAACGAAATGATCAACCTTACATAAGGCTTGCGCTTTTCCATGGGTTTACTCGATTCATAGCGTGTTCGAGTGAAATCGATGGATTTGATATTTCCAATGGGAACTCCTCGAAATTTGACGGCTGTTCCCAGATCAACTCCATGGACTGATTGATTCAGATAAGTCTCAAAGACCGGTTGATCTTCAAACATTGTTCCCACTCCCATGATGAGGATGGCAAGTACTGCCAAAACGGCTGTTCCTATGACGAAAAGACCCAGTTTGAAATAATTAGATTTACTGTTCATGACAACATGATGAAAAATTAATCCTCCACCTGTGTGATATTGTTGTGCTTGCCGCGGTTAAAGAATTCACGGACCGCTGCATTGGAATGTGATTGCTGCAGAGTAACGGGTGGTCCATCAGCGATGATTCCTTTGGTTTCAGCATCCAGCATGATCACACGATCAGCAATGGCAAAGATGCTTGCCAATTCATGAGAAACGATAACAAAGGTAATTCCTAGGCTCTCAGCTAATCGTCTGATAAGTGCATCGAGTTCCGATGAGGTAATGGGGTCTAGACCGGCCGAAGGTTCATCGAGGAATAATACTTCAGGATCGAGCGCCATGGCACGTGCTATGGCCGCTCTCTTTTGCATACCCCCGCTTACCTCAGATGGGTAATGTTTCGTGAAATTACCGAGACCGACCAGTGATAGTTTCATGTGAGCAATAAGGTTCATGGCATGGGTATCCAAAGCCGTATGCTCTTCCAAAGGGAGTCGAACATTCTCGAGTAAACTCATGGATCCAAACAGAGCACCACTCTGATACATGACACCGATGTTTTTGAGAATACGACGATGCTCTTGCTGGTTGGCGTGAACGAGATCTTGATCAATGATTTTGATGGAGCCTCCAGCGGGCTGGTAGAGGCCGATGAGATGTTTTAAAAGGGTGCTTTTTCCGCAACCGGAACCACCAAGTATGATGAATACTTCACCACGCCTCACTTCGAAATTAATGTTATCTAGAATGACAGATGTCCCGTATGCACACGTGAGAGCACTTGCTTGGATCACGATGTCATTTTTAATGGTCATAAACCCAGAATATAATAAATCACAGAAAATAAACCATCTGCCATAACGATCAAAACGATTCCGCTTACGACAGCTCGGGTGGTGCTTTGGCCCACTGCACTCGCGCCCATGCTTGTTTGCATTCCTCGAAAACAACCAATGCCTGCGACCAATAATCCGAAGACACCCGCTTTGAATAGGCCTCCCCAAAGATCAGTGAGTGTCACTGCGGATTTTATTTGGTTGATGTAGACGATAGTAGGGAACCCAAGACTTACATAAACGACCCATCCTCCCACGAGTCCCATGAAATTGGCAAACAAGGTTAGTAATGGAGTGACAATAATCGAGGCAATGATTCTAGGGATAGCCAGGAAACGGACAGGATCTATTCCCATGGTCTGAAGCGCATTGACTTCTTCATTTACTTTCATGGTCCCGATCTCAGCAGCAAATGCAGAACCCGATCTTCCCGCGAGAAGAATGGCCGTCATCAAAGGTCCCAGTTCGCGGAGCATGGCAACACTCACAAGATCTGCTATAAATAACTCAGCTGCGAATTGTTTGAGTGGAATGGCCGATTGAAAAGCCATGATAAGTCCCATCAAAAAACAAATAAGACACACAATGGGCAATGCATTGACGCCAGCGCGTTCAATCGTCAACAACATGTCTTTCCAGCGTATTGTGGATGGATGCTTAAGCGCAATCCAAAGGGAGTAAAAGGCCTCACCCACAAAACTAATCAATTCCTTCAGGTCCTGAAGGAATTGACTCGCGGTAAGGCCTACTTCCTCAGTGATTGGTATCGATTTGGCTTTTGACTCGGGCTCGGGCTTGAAGTGTTTTAAGTCGAATTGATCAAGCAGTTGTTGAAAATCTTCTTTCAGTCCCTCAAGAGTGATATCAACATTTGTTCTGCGCTGAGTCTCAAGAAGCAGGTCGGCTAGCATGGCGATTCCCGTACCGTCACAATAATTGATGTTGTGAACATCAATGATCACCGTAGAAAATAATCGAGAGCTTGTTTTTTTACGTGCTTTGCCCCAAACCTTACTCACAGAATCGGTTCGCAATTCTCCTTTGAAAACCAGTGTTATTGAATCAGTGGTTTCATCAACAAACTCCAGACTTGGAGGAGGTGAGTTTCGAAAGCTCGGCACATGGCAATCACAACGCCTAATTCAGAACAAGTCGAGTTAATTTCCCCCGTGCTATATTAGCTTTAATGATTGATTATTCTGTAATTGAAGTGTGAGCGGGAGTGGAGTGTTTTGTTGTCCCGGTTTCGTTGATACGATATATCGTCTACATGCGCTTTTCTGAACTATTGTTGAAAACGGGTCTCCCTTTCCTGAGTCTGCTGGTTTCTTTTGTTTGCAATTCTTCGCCCACTGTGAGCGACCGGCCTAATATCATTTATGTCATGGCAGACGATTTAGGGTGGGGGGATCTTGGGTGTTACGGTCAGAAACGCATTCTTACACCTCATCTTGATCAAATGGCTTTTGACGGGGTTCGCTTCACTCAAGTTTATGCAGGTTCAACTGTATGCGCTCCGTCTCGCTCAGTATTGATGACCGGTTTGCATGCGGGACACACGCGGATTCGGGGTAACGCGAGAATTCCTTTGCGTCCTGAAGATGTAACAGTTGCAGAAGTCTTGAAAAAGGAAGGCTACCAAACAGCTTTGATTGGCAAATGGGGACTTGGGGAACCTGGAACGACTGGGATTCCCCGCAAACAGGGGTTTGATTATTTTTACGGCTATTTGAATCAACGTCATGCCCATAATTATTACCCAACTCACCTCTGGAGGAATGAAACCAAAGTAGCGCTGCGAAATACAGTTCCTGACGAAGATGGTGTTGGAGGAGGTGTTTCCAATAACAAACTGGATTACAGCCACGATTTAATCATGGATGAAGCTCTTGGTTATATTCATGAACATGCTGAACAGCCTTTTTTTCTGTATTTGGCATTGACGATTCCGCACGCCAACAATGAAGCACGCAGTCAAGGGATGGAAGTGCCTGAACTGAAGGCGTACGCCGAATTAGATTGGCCAGAGCCGCAGAAAGGGCATGGAGCCATGATCAGTCGTATGGATCGAGATATAGGTCGACTCTTTACTGAACTAGAATCTCTTGGAATCGACAATGATACGATTGTGTTCTTCACCTCCGATAACGGACCTCACAAAGAAGGAGGTAACGATCCCGATTTCAATGACTCCAACGGACCCTTACGTGGAATTAAGCGAGCCATGTACGACGGTGGAATTCGAGTTCCGATGATTGTCAAGTGGCCTGGCCGTATTCCATCCGGCCTTGTGAATGATACAGTTTGGTATTTTGCAGATTTTCTTCCTACTGCAGCTGATTTGGTCGGTGCTGAAACCCCTGCAGGCTTGGATGGGGTCAGCATCAAACCAACCTTGTTTGGCAAATATCAAGATCTGTCCAATCGCATGCTGTATTGGGAGTTTCATGAGCGTGGATTCAAACAAGCATCACGATGGGGGAACTGGAAAGCGGTGCGTGTTGGATGGAAAGAACCCATTCAACTTTTCCATCTCATTGGCGATGCTGGGGAGCGCTATGACTTGGCTACGCAATACCCAGAAGTAGTGTCCAAATTTCAGCGGTTTTTGAATCATGAACGCACGGATTCAAAACACTGGCCGATAAAAAATAAATGATGATAAAGCGTTAGGATGTAATCAAGTGCGAGAGCAGAGATTATTTCTCAGACAATAATCATTTGGATATATGACGACTCTGTTTTTTACTCTTCATCAGAAATCACTACTTTGGATAACACTTTCACGATCCATGAAGCAACAGCACCCAGGGATAATGGGATTGCATGATTTTGGGGCAGGTATTTCTACCTGCTCTTGAAACATTACCTATCCATATGAGGGCGATCACCAAAAGACAAATCAAAGTGTTTTATTCTTGAGCATGACGAAGTAACCGCAATGAACCAATATGACACCAGTGGTCACGGTCAATGTCAATGCGCTCAATCCTCCAACTAATGACCAGTGTATCCCAGCAATACGATACGCAGGCAAAACGGGACCCAGCAAATGTACGGAAGGTAGAGCCCACAGGGACAGGCAAAGGGTTTTAGCGATTTATACCTCCAGACTGCAATAGCGGCCAGGGAAGCTCCTGCGTCAAGAACCCGACGATGAACCCGCCAAAGGATCCTTCACTCATCAGGACAGCATGGTTTTGAACAGAATAGGTAGCTTTTTCCGTCCGGAACATCAAAGGCCGCTTGAGGTTGCCGGTGATAGCAAAAAGCCTGGGGAGAGAGAAAAAGGAACCCAATGGTTCGCTTCCTATTAATATAAGGATGTTTATTTTCATTTCGTAAGATGTTGATTTACAATAAACTAAAATTATTGGGCAAGAAGTTTTTAAATTCATTTGAACAAAACATCGAGATGCTGAGTCTCAATTGATGTAGTTATTCATGTTCTCACTGAGATCATAGTGATTCGTCGGGATATGTCGTTTTTTCTTATGAGTGGCATCATTCTGGCGAATGTGCGTTGGTTTAGTTGTTTGGGTTAGAAAAGCGTCGGTTTACCGGCGCTTTTCGTTTTTTCCGGATCAGTGGATACAACAGAAATGACTTCGCTAGTGAAGTCATGTCATCTTTATTGAATAGAAAAGAGTTTCCAATTGCTGCGAATTCCTTAGATTTTTTCTTATTCAATTCAATGCTCATGAATACTCTCTCATCGAAATGTTTTTCAGGTGCTTTTGAGCGCTTTGCAGCAAGCGTGATGCTCATGCTTGGTGTATCGCTCGGGCAAACGCTATCAGCAGATAACATGGTCGCCAAACCGATCCATGCTTTGATGATTTCAGGCGGCTGCTGCCATGATTATCCCAATCAAAACCTCATTCTTTCGGAAGGGATTTCCATGCGGTCCAATGTAGAGTGGACGCTTGTGAATCAAGGAGGAACATCACGTGATGTGAAAATTCCCATCTATGACAATCCTGACTGGATAGATGGATATGATGTGGTTGTTCACAATGAATGTTTCGGGGGAGTGACAGATGTTGAATGGCTTGAATCCATCGTCGAAGCCCATACAAATTCTGGCACACCTGCGGTTTTTATCCACTGTTCACTGCACAGTTATCGAGCAGCGGAAACAGATGCCTGGCGCTCATTGATGGGAGCTAGATCAACAAGCCATGAGGGACATCGGCCGCTTGAAGTGAAAAACCTTCGCCCGAATCACCCAATCATGAAAACCTTTCCACCGGTCTGGCAGACTCCGAATGGAGAACTTTATAAAATTGAAAAGACCTGGCCAGACGCCATACCTTTGGCCAAAGCGTTCGGTAAAGATACTCAAAAGGATCATATATGCATCTGGCTCAACCATTTGGGTAATGCTCGTGTGTTCACAACTACCCTTGGACATCACAACGAAACCATGCAATCACCGGTTTATCTCGACATGGTCAATCGAGGATTGCTCTGGGCGGTTGGTAAATTGGAATCAAACGGTTTACCTGCCATTGGATATCAGGCTCCATTGGAAAAAACCATTCCCAGTCGTCGCATTTTAGCAGGTGATTATTCGCGTGGTCGCATAGCGATTGTAGACGAAAAAGGGAAGGTGGAATGGGAACATGCTATTCGAGACATTCATGATCTGCATCGATTGCCGAACGGAAATATTCTCTTTCAAACCAGTTGGACGAAAATACTGGAAATGACACCAGCCAAGGAGATTGTATGGAGTTATGACGCGGCAATCGCAAATGGCAATCAAGGCCGCAAAGTTGAGGTGCATGCGTTTCAGCGATTGGCAAATGGATTAACCATGATCGCAGAAAGCGGGCCAGGACGTATTATTGAAGTAGATCGCAATGGTGTGATGCACCGGGAAATCGCATTACGCGTTGACAACCGATCACCACACCGGGATACACGCATGGTACGCAAATTGAAAAATGGAAACTACCTTGTTTGCCACGAAGCAGATAATGCCGTTCGCGAATACGATATGAAAGGCAAAGTGGTATGGGAGTGTCATACAGGTGGCGAGGTTTACGGTGCGATTCGTTTAGACAACGGGAACACGCTCATCGGCAATGGTAGCGGCCATAATGTGCTGGAAGTCAACAAAGAAGGTCAAACTGTCTGGTCAATTGAAGAAAACGAGCTTCCGGGGATACAACTGGTATGGGTGACAACTGTTGAAGAGTTACCCAATGGCAACTTCATGATTGGCAATTGTCATGCGGGAGCAGAAAACCCACAAATCATAGAAGTCACACGCAACAAAGAGGTGGTCTGGAAATTCAATAACTTTGAGGTCTTTGGGAATGCCATGCCTTGTTCCAAGGTGTTCTAAGTATTTCCGGAAACATAAAAATAAGTAATTATCATGAAATTATCATTCAAAAAATGGTTCTTTACCTGCATCACCGGATGCAGCGCCGTCTTGTGGGCTACCACTGGTTGCCAGACATCCCAAAAATCAGCTTCCAATGAAGTGACTTTTTTTAAACTGACTGAAAGCGTACACCAGTGGCGCCAGCCGATTGGTGATTGGAAGGAAGTGGGCGTTATTCAATTACGCGATGGGGATAGTTCGGCTTTTAAAGTTGAAAAGGGAAGGGGTATTTTCGTCAATCACCCCGACGCTCAAACTGTGAACCTTCTTTCACATGCACAACACGGCGATGTATCTTTACATGTTGAATTCACCGTTCCAGAGGGATCGAATTCTGGCGTTTATCTACAGGGGCGGTATGAAGTACAGGTGCTTGACAGTTGGGGGAAAACCGACATTGGTCATGGTGATTGTGGGGGGATTTATCAACGATGGGTCAACGGGCGTGGACTCGAAGGGCATGCGCCGAAAATCAACGCATCCCTACCTCCCGGCGAATGGCAATCGTTTGATATCGTTTTTCGAGCACCCAGGTTCAATGAATCAGGCGAAAAAATCGAAAATGCGCGTTTTCTTAAAGTCGTTCATAATGGAGTCCCAGTTCACCATAACGTTTCTTTGAATGGTCCAACACGCTCGGCAAGTTTCGATGATGAACAACCGTTAGGGCCTATCATGCTGCAAGGTGATCACGGTCCAGTAGCTTATCGAAATATTATTGTCCGACCATTGAATCTTGATTGATTGGTTTTTGAATCGATCAAGAGGTCTGGAATTTCTTTTGTTTGAGTTTGTCAAGGAGTACGGCAATGAGGATCACCATGCCCAGAATTACCTTTTGAGTGTAACTTTCAATGTTCATCAGGTTCATGCCATTCTGGATGACAGCGATGATGAAAGCTCCAATCAGGGTACCGAAGATTTTACCTTCGCCTCCCGAAAGACTTGTGCCACCGACAACCACAGCGGCAATCACATACAGCTCATACATTTGACCGTAGGTTGGGGCGCCGCTTTTCAGCTGTGAAGCCATTACGACTCCTCCGAGGCCAGCAAGCAGTCCTGAGAGAGTGTAGGCAAATAACTGGATCCATTTTACAGGAACTCCCGCAAGACGCGCTGCTTCAGCATTGCCTCCTACTGCGTAAATATAACGTCCCAATTGTGTCCGTGACATCATGATATGAGCAATGGAGTAAAGGAGCATCATCAAGAAGACGGCGTTGGGTATTCCAAACAAACTCGCCTCCCTACCCAACCAAACAAATGAATCAGGTACGCGATAAACTGATTCTCCACCTGACATGAGATAAGCCGTACCACTTGCCATCATCATGACTCCCAATGTTACGATAAACGGTGGAATGGAAAATGCGGTGATCATGCTGCCGGTAAATGATCCAACGAGTCCCGTGATGATGATGGCGGCGATACACGCCAATATCATTCCTCCTGCATTCGCATCTAATCCTCCGGCTGTGTTTTGAATGAACAGGCAGCAAAGAACGGCGGAGAAAGCGATCAAGCTGCCCACCGACAAATCGATCCCTCCGCAGATAATAACTACGGTCATGCCAACGGCGATAATGGCAATAACAGCGATCTGATTGGTGATATTGAGGAGGTTGTCCTTTTTAAGAAAATTGGGCCATTTGTATGGGCTTGGTCCGATTCGTGTCGGTGCCCCCAATTGAGGGAAATTCAACTTTATATCTTCAAATACCAACCAATCCGCAGTCGTCTGGTTGCCGAGGATAACCTGTAGTTTGATCTTTTGATTTTCAAGTTCAATCAATTTGGCTCGAGCATCCCTGGGGGTGCCTTGTACGGAATGTAAATGTTTGAAGCCTGCGCTTGTTAAAGACCCGCTGAGCGCGTCATAAAAGTTCTTATCTATGGCCAGGTTTCGTGATGCGATAAGGATGTGTGCATCTTTGTCGAAACGTTTTTTTACGATGCTGGCAATCTGAAGGCCTGCCTTTTTCCCGCTCGGTCGTTGTTCTGTCAGAGTGACTAGGCTGAAAAATATGCCAAGAAGAATGAGAACCAGAATCATTCCATATTCAGTCAGAAGGTGGGTAAGGTGTTGTTTTTTTGATTTAGGCATTTGTGAATACTCCTGGGAATAACGTTTCCCTCTAGGCGACCGCGAAATGCATGATTTCCTCTTGAGTAGCGGATGTTACATCCTCAATTTCCCCTGTGATTCTACCTTCATGCATGACGAGGATGCGGTCTGCCATTCCCAGGATTTCAGGAAGTTCAGAACTGATCATAATAATGGCTTTCCCCTTTGCAGCGAGATCATTCATCAGTTGGTAGATTTCGTATTTCGCACCGACGTCAATGCCTCGAGTTGGTTCGTCGAAAATCAAAACTTCACAGTGTCTCGCCAGCCATTTGGCGATGACCAGTTTTTGCTGGTTTCCCCCTGAAAGCTGATTTGCTTTCTGGTTTTCATTTGAAATCTTGACTCGCATGGTTGTCACATAATCCTGAAACTCCCTGCGCTCAATCGAAGTTTTGACAAATCCTGCGGGAGCAAACCGATTCAGGTTCGGAAGCCCGAAATTGTCTTTGACCGAATGGGAGAGAACAAGGCCTTGAAGCTTCCTGTCTTCAGTCAGTAATCCAATACCTGCAGCGATCGCTTCGCGAGGACTACAAACGCTTAGCGTTTTACCATCAAGTTGAATTTCACCAGCATCACGTGGATCGGCCCCGAAGATCAATCGAGCCAGTTCTGTGCGCCCTGCTCCTACTAAACCAGCCAAGCCAAGTATCTCTCCGCTCCTGACTTTGAGGGATATATTCTGAACGGCTTTCCCTCGAGTCATATTCCTGATTTTGAGTTTTGTTTTGCCTATACTTGGGCTTTTTAACGGGAATTCGTTTTTAAGTTCCCTGCCTACCATCATTTCGATTAGCGATTGTCGTGTGCAATCCGCAAGGTCTTTGTCAGCAATACAAGCTCCATCTCTCATCACCTGGGTGCGATCGGCAATCCTAAAAATTTCATCAAGACGGTGGCCGATATAGATAAGGCCTAACCCTTGTTGTTTGAGCTTATGTATGATCTCAAAGAGTTTTTCTACCTCGTGAAGCGTGAGCACGGCCGAAGGTTCGTCCAGCACGAGTATTTTTGAATTCAATGACAAGGCCCGTGCGATTTCAATTGACTGTTGCTGCGCAATCGTTAACTGACGACATGGTAACTCAGGGTCAAAGTCCATTCCTAACTGAGAGAGAAGAGCAAGTGTCTGATCTTTTTCCTCTCCATGGCGAATGAGTCCATTTTGGGTGATCTCCTGTCCGAGAAATACATTTTCAATGGCCGACAGCGCCGGTATCAAATTAAACTCCTGATAAATCATGGAAACCCCCAGTGCGCGGGCTTTGACCGGCGATTCTATAGTGACATTTTCACCCTCCAGTTGGATGGTGCCTTGGTCAGGTAAGTGCGCGCCCCCGAGGACCTTCATCAAAGTACTTTTCCCAGCTCCGTTTTCCCCCATCAATGCAAGTACTTCACCTTTCTGAAGCGTGAGGTTGACTCCTTTGAGAGCATGTACCCCGGGGAATCGTTTCTCGATTCCCGACATCTGCAATAGGGGAGGAGGCATACTAAGAAAGCTTTGAATTCAATATATGAATCAGTCCTTATTCTCGGGTTCGTTTTCAATAACCGGTTGTGCTCGTTTCTGAATTTTTTGTATTTGATCGATCAATCCCCCAACGGCCTTATTTCCTTTCAATATGGTGAAATCAATCTCTGCATGGTGGCTTTGGCCTGAATCAAGTTTTGGGACCCTGCCAAATTTACGTTCGATACGCCTGTTATTAGGGAAATTAGTGCCAGGTTCCAAACCCGTCACGTAACCTTCACCCTCAGAGTTAGTGTTTTTCCAAAGCGTAATAAAGGGTAACTGTTGGATTGAAAACTTCATGGAAATACCCTTGTTTTTAGAGCGGTTAACGAGTCCGATGATCGTTCGACCGTCGTAACCAGCCAATGGTGTCATGCAATAGACTTGTTCCGTAAATCCAGGAGTCGGCCCCTTGTAAATGGAATAACTGTCAATGGATTCTGCGGCATGCTCGTTGAATGGAATTACTTTTTTGACTGGGCCTACGAATTGAGCGCCTTCTTCAAGGAGAGGAGGGCCATAGTTTGCGTGATAAAGGATTTGAAATTCCTGAGGGTCATCCCCTCGGTTGGTAATGGTATCGGATATGCGGACAGATGCGCTGCCAGGGGTGGTGGACACCTCAGTTTGAATTTCCAGTTTCGGACCGTAAAACATTCTTTCGTCAACACGCCCGCGAATTCGTATACGGTATGGGGGCACACGCTCAATGATAACCTCTACTTCGCTGGCCGGGATATTCCCAATTTTGCCATGCAGCGTCAGATCCATGGTGGCTTCATCCCCCACATTGTTGATGAAACTATCGGTGCCGGGATGGCCGGTGCTTTCCAATCCACAGCGAACCATCCATTCATTGAAACCTTCCAGCCAACCCAAGCCACCTCGGTCTTCCAGACGAATGTATTTTGGATGAACCACTTCCTTGACTGGTGAATCCCACCCAAGATGGATGTCGTCCATGCGGGCATTCAATAAACTCATTCCCCTTGTAGGTATGACCGAAAAAGAGAGTTTACCGTTATCAACGGTGATTAAATCAACCCCTTCCTGCTTTCCTCCGTGAAGCGTCTTTTTGGTGATGCTCCAATCTGGTTTTTCAGGAGTGACCACTGATCCACTGATTTGCCAGGAATCAAGATGAATGTTCTTATCAACACTGGTCAACGTGATCACAAGGGGGGCTTTGTCCTGCGCATGGATCAGCGAGGAAGCCATGAGCAAACTGATGAGTATGAGTTTCATAAAGTTATTTGTTGGAGTCGTTATGCAAGGTTCAATGCTTTTTCTACAGCTGTTCGCATCACGGAGGCATCCGGACGCAATCCTGTCCAGTATTCGACGCTGGTAATTCCCTGGTTCACGATCATACCCAAGCCGTCCAGGGTCTGGCACCCTCGATGTCGCGCCTTACGCATGAGCCAGGTTTCGGGGGGGCTGAAAATTACATCGGCGACAACAGTCGTGTCCTTGAGTGATTCGAGGTTTATATCGATCTGCGCATTATCATCGTAAAGGCCAATGGATGTCGCATTTACCAACACATCCGTGTCCTCGGGTATATCCAATGTTTTGTCCCAGGAGATACAATCGGTGGAGATGTTTAATTTGTTTGTCAAAAGCTGGCTCAAATCATGGCCTCGCTGCGGACTGCGGTTGACGATGGTGATTTTGCCAGCACGGGCCAAGCCCAGTTCCACGGCGATGGCACGGGCTGCTCCTCCGGCGCCCAATATGACTACATGCTTGCCTTCGGGTTCGATGACTGATTGCAGCGATTTCAGAAACCCTTTTCCGTCTGTGTTTTCACCGATGAACTGATTGTTGCGTTTAACTACACAGTTTACGGCTCCCATGATATCGGCAGATTGACCGATTGCATCCAGATGAGGGATGACGGAAACCTTATGGGGTAGCGAGCAGTTGAACCCCTTAAAACCCATGGCATGGGCTCCCTTGACTGCATCAGCAAGGTTGTCAGGTGTGACTTCCATATTGATGTAGCGGTAGTGAAGGGAATGATGACAAAACGCAGCCTCGATCATTGCGACAGTCGGATTCCCTTTCGCTCCCTGAGACATGGATCC
Organism: Verrucomicrobia bacterium SCGC AAA164-E04; assembly: GCA_000383715.1. Lineage (GTDB taxonomy): Bacteria > Verrucomicrobiota > Verrucomicrobiia > Limisphaerales > AAA164-E04 > AAA164-E04. The sequence goes on along the minus strand of KB912045.1, from coordinate 53,839 downwards.
AACCAAACTCGGCAGGAAATCGGGTGTTTGCTTGCTCATATAAAGAGGTGCCTTAATAGATTCTCGAGGGTCATTGGAGGCTGCTGTCCTTGAGTCCGTCTTCCTGCCGGTAAAGGCTGGTAGGAATCAACTGTTCGGGCTCGACATCTTCACCTTTGGAATGAGCCACGATGGATTTGACCACTTCGATTCCCATTTTATCTGGAAACTGAATCGGATCAGCAAAGATTTTGCCATCCTTGATCGCTTGTTTGCCCTCCGGTTGTCCGTCGAACCCAACGATCAGCACCTGATCCTGTTTGCCTGCTTTTTCGAGGGCTGCGCGAGCGCCTAACGCAGCAGGATCATTGATGGCAAAAACACCCCTGAGATCACCATGTGCCTGAAGTGCATCTTCGGCAGCCTTGTAACCCAAATCTTTGGCCGCACCGCTTTCCAGTTCCATGACCATATCAATTCTTGCACTTGCAGACACATTGTGTGCTTCAATGACTTCTTTGAATCCCTTGACACGTAATCGGCAGGATTCTGCTTGTCGGTAATGCAGAATGGCTACTTTTCCCCCGGCTTCACCGAGGGCTTCGATCATGGCTTTGCCAGCTTCTTTTCCTCCACCGTAATTATCGGTGGCCACCTGAGTAAGGATATCAACACCGGGTTCGTTGCAGGGAATATCTACCGTAATCACTGGAATCCCAGCCGCATTTGCTTCCTGGATCACAGGAACGATGGATCTGGATTCGCAAGGGCTGAGGACGATCGCGGAAACCTTGCTGACGATAAAGTCAGTCACCTGATTGGATTGCTTGGCAACATCCTCATCTGCGCTGAGGACTATTGTTTTGTAGCCTTGCTTTGCAGCCTCCGCTGTGATGTTGTCTCCGATGACTTTGAAAAATGGATTTTTGAGTGTAAGCAATGAGACACCTATAGTACCCTTATTTTTCGAGGGTTCAGTTGTTTCGGCGTTATTTGATCCGGCAGTTTGTGATGTGTTGTCACAGCCACTTGTCATTAGCAGAAGTGTTGAGCAGCTCAAAATAACTGCGCTTGCTTGCGTCATTGATTTGAAAATCTTCATTGTCTTGAACTTGGTGTTAAACGTTACTCAACATTTGGGTAATCTATAAAATACACAGTGTCAGGGTAAATCTCAATGAATTTGAATGAATTCAACGGTTTCTGCAAGAATGTTACATTAAATCTCGAATAAAACCCAAAGATCAAGGCTCTCAAAGGTGAGTGATCTGATTTGAAAGAAACCTCGGGCGTATTGGGCTTGGTTTCGAATCAAAGATTATTGCATTCATCGAAGGCCAACGCCAGATACGGAGTATTCATTGCCGCAGCAAAGCATGTGCAGATGTGATTTTATTGGTGCTGGATATCGTATGAATTTAGATGCAGCAAATCATCTGACATCTCGTTTTCGAGTATGCGAACCTTCTTTTCTTTTCATGACTATGCGTTTGCCTGCTGTGGCTTCAGAGTTCATCTGATGCGCTCAATGCCATTTTGATCATGACCGATAATCAAGGTTGTGGAGACTTGAGTTGGCACGGAAATCCTTATCTCAAAACTGCCAACCTTGATCCACTTCACAATAATTCCATTCCGCACTCTTACACGGGCTGCCTTAATGACTGGTGGTTATTTCGGATGCAGGGAGGCTTATCGTTCGAGTTCAGGGCGGACTATGATGCCTGCTGATGAGCGCACGATTGCTGATGTGTTTTCAGAAAACGGCCACACCATAGGAATGATTGGTAAATGACACCTTTGGGAATGTGCCCCGCATCGTCCGCAGGACCGTGGATTTCAAGAAGTTGTCTGGCACCGTTGCGGCGGTGTGGGGCAGGCTTCGGATGATTGGGGTAATGATTATTTTGATGATGCCTGCGAAAGGAACGGATCCCATGAAAAGTTTGAAGGTTATTGCACGGATGTTTGGTTTGGTGGATTCAGAAAATTCATCGAACGCAACAAGGAACATCCATTCTTTCTTTATCTGCCCGCCAACGCCCCTCATGGCCACTATCGATTGTCCTTACAACAATGGCCCAAGGAAGCCGGTAAAAAATTAGAAGCCGTTCTTGCGGGGATTTAAATCGCCGGTCAGGCTCATGAAGCGATGCTCAACAATGGATCGGACAGGATCGTTTTTGACCTTCAATTACCGGAAGGAAAAACAATATGCATCACATGGTCATACGACGAACAGGGAAAAGCCGGTGGAGCCTGTTTCATGGAAGTGGGGTTACTCTAGATGAGCGATTTAATTTCTTCCACTGTGGAGGCTTGTTTCATTCCGGCTCCTGTTAATCGCTTGCACAACCGGGCATTCTTGAGCCTTATGCCGGATTTTGATCGTGATGATTCTTGAATGTCCTCAAAGCTGATCTCATAAATTAATTCTGGTTTGACCTGAAAATTGTTCCCTTGCTTTTGAAGGGTGTTTCTCAAAACAAATTCGCCAAGCGATTCAAAATCTTTTTTTGAATGCTGGGTGCCAATAACTGCAACTGAAACCAAAGAATCATTGAGCCATGCTCCAAAGGTGAATCGAATGAAGTGAGTTTGATTTCCAGGCAGGCGTTCAGCACTTAACAATGCCAGTCGCGCCCTGCATGATGCGGGTTTGAGCAGTCTCCATCTGTTTTCATCTGAATGAGGGTAATCCTTTGGATCCACCGGGATGCACAAAAGGCCAGTGGCATGTTTGTCACGGCAAATATTTAACTTACCTTCAAGACTTGCCCAATTATTGCATTTGAAAAATCTGGAAAGGCTCATGGGCGGGGGTAAAATCGACTTTTCCGACTCAGTCTTCAGAACGGTGGACATGTCGAACATTTCCTGCTGAAAGAAATCTGGGTTAACGTCCTCTATCTCTGACTTGTTACCGTGGATGCTCCATTGATGGGACCATTCATCCATTACCTGCTTCACCTCAACCCTGCGCTGAGCGAAAGGGCAATGACTTAAATTGATGCCATGACGTTCAATGATGTCGAATACAAGGAACTGTACAGGAGCCGATTGAATTGTTTTCTGAGTAGCGGTTTTGACTTTTAATCGCTTTTGGACGTTTTCACGTGGGGGCGGAAGATCATCATCCCAACCAACGATGAGGCCTTCCAATACCGTTCCGGATGGCAAGAGTGAAAGGCCACGAATTAGCTCAGGAAAACAGAGGTTCAAAGGGATCAGCTCCTCTGACCAAATAGTTGAAACTTCCCGTCGCTTGATGCCCTGTACACGAGCTCCATCAAAAGCGAAAGCTGCTTCCAGCCCAAGAGTAAAATCCAATTTGTCAGGTGGCACTTCTGAAACGACAACAGGCTCAAATTGACATGGCGTCATGGCTGCATCTATTTCAGGATCTGGTTCAATAAAGCTTTGAAACCAGGTTGCACTTGGTTGCCAATCTTCAATGAGGCGTCGGGATATGACACTCCTGGGAATTCCCGAAATCTTAGAAAGTGCTTCATGGATAAGCGACTTTTGCGCGCCTAATTGGAACCCGCCAAGGATCATTTTATTGAAAAGGACACGTTGTGTAGTGCTAAGCATTTCCCATGCACAGCGAATTGTTTCTTTTTTAGAAAGCCGGGTAAATCCAGAGAGTGGCTGCAGAAACTGGATTACCAGTGTGGAAAGGCTTATTTCGCATCTGCCACCCTTACTTGCAAAGAGTAAGGCCAACGTTTCCGGAGTGTCTTTAACACGCTCATTACAAGCTTGGATGACCCAATCGGGGAAGCAAGTTTGTGATTCAATGACCTCTTTCAATAATCTCAGGCCTGTCTTGGTTTTTAGTCTTCTATTTTCAAAAAAGAACAAGGCCCAAGCAGCATCCTCGGGGGGGATTGAACTTAAATAGGATTTCAACTCTTGAAGCTTGATAGCGTCACTAGCGGCGGTATCAAGGTTTTCAATCAATTGTTGTAAACGTTGCATGCGTGAGGTTCCTCTAAGTTAGATGATTTGAGACGCATACAAGGAGGAGGCAGGAATTTTTTCAGGCAGTTGAGATACAGATAAACCTTTTTCAGTTAGCCATCGGGATAGAACAGAGCCATCCCCATGGGTCAGGAAGGTATGTTCTGCCTCGGTTGCTCGAATAGCCTGACAAAGACCTTCCCAGTCAGCATGATCTGAAACAATCAATCCATTGGGTAAGTTTTTTTTTCTTTTTTGACTGCGGATTTGAGCCCACCCGGAAACATCCAAGGATTGCCAGGAGCATGGATCTCCCAGACTTTTTTCCATCCTGCTTGAAGGAGGACTGATGATCAGGGATTCGTCCCGGTAGCGCATGACGTTCTCGGGTGTAGCTTCCATTACTTCAGGAAATAAAACGCCCTCGGATATGTAAAATGGTAAAAAACTCAGGATGGCTGAATGAACCAAAATAGTCTGCTCGGAATCCTTCAGTGCATTCAATACACGTTGGGCTTTTCCAAGGGAATAAGCATTGATGACGCTGCTCAACCCTGCCTCACGGTTTGTTTTCCACCATTTTTTCAGGTGATTCCATTCGTGATTGGGGTCTGGCCATCGATAAATGGGATATCCAAAAGTGCATTCTGAAATGAAGGTATGGCAGCGCAAGGGCTCAAATGGAGCACAGGTCGGATCTGGATATGTTTTGTAGTCTCCGCTCACCACCCAAACTTCCCCTTTGTATTCTACCCTTATTTGCGCAGATCCCAAAATATGTCCCGCTGGGTGAAATGATATAATGACACCAGAAATGGATGTGGAAGCCCCATATTCCAGTGCCTGCAGGGAAATATTTTTACCAAGTCTCAATCTGAGGAGCGGTTCACATGGTTTGCTGCATAGATACTGTTCGGAACCTCGACGCGCGTGATCAGAATGAGCGTGGGTGATGACAGCTCGATTGACCTTTCGCTTCGGATCGATGTAAAAATCACCTTGTTCACAATACAATCCAGATGGAGTGGGCCGGATCAACATCTATTTGGCATGGTTTTCATAAAGAAATGATTGAGCTGATTGAGCACAAATATGAAGAGTAGAAACTGATTGTCAATGAATCGATGTCATCATGTTGGCTTTGCCTGAGAGTCGCATGGCATTAGCGGAGCGGACAAGGCCTTATCAATCCATCTTGTTTTGCTGGCCAACCCGGACATACATTTCCCTGTGGTATTTCGACATCATGAAATTCGTGGCGACATTTTTTTTCGTGCTTGAGAGAAAAGTATGGATAGGTTCGATCGCAAACTTGATTAGCAAGTTTTGAGATGACGGCAGCCAGGTAACCTGGGTCTGTTGATATCCCCTTTAATCCTCATGGGGCTAAAGGGCTAAGTTTTAGCCAACAGTGCGATTGTAAAGGGTCAAGAGATGATTTGATTAGACCAGATATATCACGCAGGATGACCGCAAGTTTTGTTGCTGTTTTCACCAGTAATAAACCAGTAACCTCGAATGGACGTCATCACATCTAGATTTTGAGGGCCATGAATGTTTTTGCATATTTCTGCAAGCAGTGGATCTGGTTTTTACCCCTGAACACACAATGGTTAGGCTTGATTTATTTTGGATTAAATAATTTTAACAATGTATGATCGATTCATGAAAACACAATGGGCAGCACGTCCAGCGTATGTATATCCATTTCAAACTGGTGATCAACGAAACAAGCCAAGCATCCACAGCCAAATTGGGTTAATCTTTTCATTCAGAATCCTTTTTTATTGGTTTGTTATATTGTTGGTAAGCTTGCCATCCAATGGTTCTGCAGGAAAGCGAGGCGCCGTCGCAGCTGGCCATGAACTTGCCGCTCAAGCTGGAATAAATGCACTTGATCGAGGAGGGAATGCAGTCGACGCCGCAGTGGCGATCGGTTTAACATTAGGGGTAGTCGATGGTTTCAATTCCGGTACTGGAGGTGGTTGCTTCATGTTGATTCGTACTCCCCGAGGAGAATTAGTAGCATTGGATGGCCGAGAGACTGCGCCTGAAAGAGCTCATCGCGACATGTATCTAAGGGATGGGCAAGCTGTTTCCGATTTGTCGCAGAAAGGGGCGCTTGCTGTGGGAGTTCCAGGAGCATTAGCTACATTCGACACCGCCCTGAGGCGTTATGGAAAGCTCAAACTAGCTGATTTGTTACTGCCAGCAGCAGAAATTGCTGAGTCTGGTTTCCCTGTGAATCAGACTTTCTACGGACGGGTAGCATCTGTTGTGCAGACTCTCAGGGAATTTCCAGAAATTCAATCTGTTTACCTTGATGCTAAACTCAACCCTTTTCAGGTGGGGGATACTTTCGTTCAACCGCAGTTGGCAGAATCCTACCGGCTCATTGCCAGCGATGGCATCTCAGCATTCTACAACGGGCCTATTGCGGTTTCTTTGGCGGAGTGGATGCGCGATCATGGAGGGATTCTTACCCAATCGGACATGGCTCGTTATCAAACCAAGTTTCGCACTCCAGTAAGATCGATGTATCGAGAATTTGAGATTGCAGGTTTCCCTCCTCCTAGCTCCGGGGGCATACACGTCGCTCAGATTCTGAAGATATTGGAATTCTTTGATATTCCATCCATGGACCGTCATTCTGCAGAGTGGATCCATTTGGTCATTGAGGCCATGAAACGAGCCTTTGCTGATCGAGCTTTTTGGCTGGGTGACAGTGACTACGCAAACGTGCCCTTAGGTTTGATAAGTGACAATTACGCCAAGTCATTAGCTGAAGATATTGACCCAAGCCAAGCCTCAAAGGTAACCCGGCATGGAACACCCCCGCATGCGGATAAAGCTTTGTTTGGAAGTCACACCACACATTACAGTGCTGCGGATCAGGAAGGTTACTGGGTCGCATGCACAGCGACGGTCAACACAACCCTGGGTTCCAAGGTTATGATCCCTGGAAGAGGGATTGTGCTTAACAACGAGATGGATGATTTTTCAGCTCAGCCGGGTAAAGCAAATTTTTTCGGTTTGCTGGGAAGTGAAGCAAATGCTGTCCAACCAGGGAAACGCCCCTTGAGTAGCATGAGTCCAACTCTGGTGTTAAAGAGCGGTGAGCCTGTCCTGTCAGTCGGTGCCGCCGGAGGGCCCACCATTATAAGTCAAACACTGGTTCATCTCCTGCTCATATTGGATTTTGGATTGGGGGTCGAAGAAGCTTTGGCACATCCAAGATTCCATCACCAATGGAAACCTGATCGAGTCGTTCTGGAAGCATCCTGGCCATCATCAGTGGTCCAGGCATTGAAAAATAAGGGGCATGAGGTACATGTTGTGAATCAAATAGGTGCCGCTCAGGCGGTGCAGCGTATGAGTCAGAGTCAAACCTTCAAGGGAGCGTCAGATCCCCGCATTAATGGAAGTTCGATGCAATGGTAGAAAATTTCAGCTTGATCAATCGGCAATCCAAGAATGAAAGAACTCACGCTTAAGGACATCCAACGAGCAGCCGAACGAATTCGAACGCATGCGCACTACACGCCTGTGCTGAGGTCCGAATCCATTAACCAACTTGCAGGTAATGACTTGTTTTGCAAAGGGGAGCATTTGCAGAAGGTCGGAGCATTCAAATTTCGAGGCGCTTTCAATGCAGTGTCTCAGCTAAGTCGAGAACAACTAGATCAAGGATTGATCACCGTAAGTTCCGGTAATCATGGACAAGCGCTGGCCTTGGCAGGGCAATTGTTTCGCTCAAAAGTATACATTGTCATGCCAGAAACAGCCTCTTACATCAAAAAGGAGGCTGTGAAATCATACGGGGCAACCATTTACTCTTGCGGTAATGTGCAACATCAACGCGAAAAAGCTTTGATTGATTTTCAAATTAAAACCGGAGCTTACTACATTCACCCCTTTGACCATCCGCATATTATCGAGGGGCAGGGAACCGTCGCTTTGGAATTATTAAATCAAGTTGCTGATTTGGACGTGCTGGTCGCACCAGTCGGTGGCGGTGGATTGCTCGCCGGAATCGCACTCTGCGCTAAATCCATGAGTCCGGGAATACAGGTATATGGTGCCGAGCCGCTTGGAGCAGATGATGCAGCTCGATCCTTGGCTTCAGGTGAACGTCAGCCACAACTAGATCCGCAAACCATTGCAGATGGATTGCAAACGGGTCTTGGGGAATTGAATTGGTCAATTATCAAGCAGTCAGTGGACAGGATTGTGACGGTTCGGGAAGATGAAATTTTACATGCAACCCGATTTGTATGGGAACGGATGAAACAGTTGGTAGAACCCAGCGGAGCTGTTGCTCTCGCTGCAGTATTCAGTGAAGAATTTCGAGCGTTGCACCAAGGACAGCGTGTTGGCCTTGTTTTCAGCGGTGGCAACGTCCATTCTGATTTTTTCCAAATCCAGAACCAATCTTGACGCAGTGCATGTGCTTGGGTAGGTTGCCAACTAAGAATGGAAGTTCAAAAAAACATGTTTAATTACTTGGTGCCATACGTGGTCGAAGAAACGGGGCGTGGAGAACGTGGTTATGACATATACTCACGGCTGCTCAAGGATCGTATTATTTTTCTAGGGACTCCCGTGGATGATCAGGTAGCCAATGTCATAATAGCACAGCTATTGTTCCTTCAAAACGCAGACCCCAAGAAGGACATTCACCTGTATATCAACTCGCCGGGGGGGAGCGTCACCGCAGGTTTGGCCATATATGACACGATGCAGTTTATGACTTGTGATGTGAACACCTACTGCATAGGACAAGCGGCCAGTATGGGAGCTGTCTTGCTTTGCGGAGGGACCAAGGGGAAAAGATTTGCACTCCCCAACGCCAACATCATGATTCATCAAGTGCTTGGCGGAGCTCAGGGACAGGCTTCGGATGTAGAAATCCGAGTCAATTATATGCTGAGTTTAAAATCCAGATTAAATGACATTATTTCCTTTCACACAGGACAGGAGCGAGATCAGGTTGAGAAAGATTGTGACCGTGATAACTATATGAGCGCAGAGGAAGCCAAGAAATATGGATTGGTGGATGAGGTCGTCAAATCACAAAAAGAGGTGGCTGATTCTAAATCGGAATCTAGCAAACCCTGATCGTCATGGCGCGCCCAACACAACTAACGATGTGCAGCTTCTGTGGGAAATCCCACTCAGAAGTGCGCAAACTGATTGCCGGACCGCAAGTCTACATATGTGATGCATGTGTGCTTGTTTGCAAGAGTGTCCTGGACAAAGAATTTCGCAGTGATACAAAATCGACTTCGGCTAAGCTCAATTTACTGCGTCCTAAGGAACTGAAAGAAATTCTGGACGAATACTGTGTGGGCCAGGACGAAGCCAAGAAAACTTTGGCAGTGGCTGTTCATAACCACTACAAGCGCATACAGGCTGAGGTGGAAGGTGATTCGGGCCAACTGGATCCAGAAAGCATGCTCCAGGATGTTACTATTGAAAAAAGCAATATCCTCATGGTGGGCCCCACTGGATCTGGGAAAACGCTTCTTGCAAGCACGCTAGCAAAGGCACTGGACGTTCCTTACGCTATGGTAGATGCAACAAGTTTAACAGAAGCGGGTTATGTTGGGGAGGATGTGGAAAACATCATCCTCCGCTTGTTGCAAAGCGCCGAGTTTGATGTCAAGAGTGCTGAAATGGGAATTATTTATGTCGATGAAATCGACAAAATAGCCAGAAAAACAGAAAATGTTTCCATCACCCGTGATGTTTCAGGCGAGGGGGTGCAGCAGGCTCTTTTGAAAATTATGGAAGGAACTACCTGTAATGTTCCGCCACAGGGTGGCCGCAAGCATCCTCAACAAGAATATATTCAGGTCAATACAAAGAATATCCTCTTTATTTGCGGAGGGGCTTTTGTTGGGTTGGATAAGATTGTGGAACGTCGTGTAGGCAGCGGCAAAATGGGTTTTCACCGTGAGGCCAATCAAGATGCAGCCAAGGATGGGGCAAAGAAAAATGCAATATTTCATGCCATGGAGCCGGAAGATCTGGTTTCCTACGGTTTCATTCCTGAATTCATCGGGCGTGTGCCCATGAACACAGTCCTTGAAGAGCTGTCCGAGGATCAGTTGGTGGCCATTCTTACAAAAACACGCAACGCCTTGACCAAACAGTACGCCAAGTTACTTGCCCTCGAGAATGTGAATCTAGACTTCACCTCAGACGCCTTGAAAGCACTTGCTCGCCAGGCTATCAAGAAGGGAACAGGCGCGCGTGCCTTGCGTGGCATGCTGGAGAAATTAATGCTGGATGTCATGTATGAAGCCCCTAGCCGTGATGACATTGAGGGAGTGAAAATCACTCGTGCGGCGGTAGAGGGCAAAAGCAAACCCAGGTTTCGTCTTAAGCCAAAGAGCGCTGAAGCCGCTTGATTAGCACGCAATTACATTTCGCAAACCCGGTTCTTTAACACGCTTTGGGAAGTCTTTCCTCCCTGCTATGGTTGATCAATCAAGAAAAACTTCACCCGTGGCCCGGCAGGTCGAGAATATTCCTCGCTCAGGGATCCGTGATTTCTTTGAATTAGTGCAGGGTGTGCCCGATATCATTTCTCTGGGAGTGGGTGAACCTGATTTTGTGACTCCCTGGAAAATCAGGGAAGCGGCTATTTATTCGTTGGAGAGAGGGCATACCTCTTATACTTCCAATTCTGGATTGATCCAACTCAGACAATCCATTGCACGCTACGTCAATGAACATTTTCAAGTATCCTATGATCCGAATGATGAAATTCTGGTCACCGTAGGAGTCAGTGAAGCGTTGGATATTGCGCTGCGTGCATTGATTGATCCAGGTGATGAGATCATTTATCATGAACCCTGCTATGTGAGTTATGCTCCTTCCATTGCCATGGCCCATGGAGTTGCTGTCCCTGTGAAATGCGAGTCTTCGAATGCCTTTGCGCTTGATCCCGAAGCATTGAAAAAAGTCATTACTCCCAAAACCAAGGCAGTGATTCTTAATTTTCCAACAAACCCGACTGGAGGAACTCTGTCTGCCGATCAGGTGAAGCGTATTGCTGAAATTGTAGTCGATCATGATTTGGTGGTCATCAGCGACGAAATTTATTCCGAATTGACGTATGAAGGCAGCCATGTCTCGATTGCTTCCATGCCGGGAATGCGAGAGCGCACCATTTTCCTGCACGGGTTCTCCAAGGCTTTTGCAATGACTGGGTTTAGGGTAGGATATGCCTGTGCTCCCAAATACCTTTTGGATGCCATGTTGAGGATTCATCAATATTGCATGCTTTGTGCCGGGATCACTAGTCAGGAAGCGGCTATCGAGGCACTTGATCACGGTTTTGATGAGGCAATGGCGATGCGGGAGCATTACTTGGCAAGGCGCAATTACATCGTGCATGCCTTGAATGAAATGGGTTTGACCTGCCATTTGCCGCGCGGGAGTTTCTATGCATTTCCCTCGATTCAAAGCACAGGATTGTCTTCCACAGAATTTGCAGTTAAGTTGTTAAAAGAAACCAAAGTGGCTTGCGTTCCCGGTACAGCGTTTGGGAAAAGTGGAGAGGGGTTTCTGAGGTGTTGTTTTGCGACATCCATGGCTCAGATCGAGATGGCTATGGATCGCGTAGCGAAATTCCTTCAAAAAGGTTAACTTATATTATACGGAATTACTTTCTGCATAGATTTGGCGGATGATTTCCTCGATGGGAACTTCTTCGATGTTCAAATCGGCAACAGGAAGCATGTCCAATAAATCTTTGGAAGCTTGAATAACAGCTTTCCTCTTGACTCTAATCTGCAATTTCCCATCAGCAAAGCTTTCGACTAATCCAATGGACTTACACTTTTCTGGGAGGGGCATGGATGGATCTTCAAAGAGAACATTGATACGCTTTTCATCAGCAAACTGATCGAGGATCCCTTGCAGTTCTCCGTCGTAGAACAATTTTCCATGATCTATGATGAGGACTCGTTTGCACAATTCCTGAATATCAGCCATGTAATGGCTTGTCAGTATGATCGTTGTTTTCTTTGTTTTATTGAGATCTTTAAGAAAATCACGGACCGTTTTTTGTGAGACGATATCAAGACCGATGGTAGGTTCATCTAAAAATAAAATCTTGGGCTGGTGGATCAGCGATGCAATCAATTCCATTTTCATTCGCTCGCCGAGGGATAATTCACGAACCATGATATCCAACTTATCGGCGACTTGCAGCATTTCAGACATTTCGTTGACTGTTTTTTGCCGCTGTGAATCAGCAATTCCGTAAATTTTTGCATTTAAAGCAAAGGACTCCCTTGCTGGCAGGTCCCACCAAAGTTGATTTTTCTGACCTAACAAAAGTGCGAACTGTCTCCGATAAGCATCTTGTCTCTCGCAAGGTTTGTAGCCCAAGACATTGACTGACCCAGAGGATGGATAGAGAAGCCCCGAAAGCATCTTGAGTGTAGTCGTTTTTCCTGCACCATTCGGGCCCATGAAGCCGACTAATTCTCCTTCTTCAATATCAAAAGAAATTTTACGAACCGCTTCTGTCGTTTCATATTTGCGGTGAATGAGTCCTTTGATCGAACCCCAGAATCCTGATTCTTTTTTGTAAGTTTGATATGCTTTGGAGAGCTCACGTACTTTAATCATGGCTACCTAATCCGTTTACACAAATTTGGGAGGCGGGTTCACAAGAGTCGCCTTACCTGCATGTGGTCAGTAATTCTTGAGAGAGAACGTGATAGATTAGCGTAGATGGCGTTCTAAGTATGTTACTGCCTGTCTTACACTTGCATCCATCTCCATTCTGTCCTTAACTAGCCGGCAGGCATGCATAACGGTGCCATGATCGCGACCACCAAAGGCCGTTCCAATGACATTTAAAGAGCTTTCGGTCAGTTGGCGGGACAAATACATGGCAATCTGTCTAGGGAAAGCAATGTATTCGGGTCTTCGACGACTGGTCATGTCTGCTAAACGGATATCGTAATGTTCCGCTACTTTCTTTTGAATATCGTCAATATTGACGGTTGCTCGTCCTTCCTCTTGTAGGGCATCTCGCAACAATTGCTCGGCAAGCTCAACGGTCAATTCCTGTTTCGTCAAGGAAGCAAAGGCTGCTACCCTGAGTAAAGCCCCTTCAAGTCGCCGTATATTTGCCCTGATGTTGTTGGCAATAAATTCAACCACATCACGAGGTAGATCCACATCCAAGGATTTTTTCTTCTTAAGAAGAATCGCAAGCCTGGTTTCAACGTCAGGTGCCTGAAGATCCGCTGATAGCCCCCATTCGAACCTGGAACTCAGGCGTTGTTCGAGCCCATCGATTTCACAGGCTGGTCGATCACAGCTCAAAACGATTTGTTTGTGAGCTTCGTGTAAGGCATTGAAGGTATGAAAAAACTCCTCCTGAATCCTTTCTTTGCCTGAAAGAAACTGGATGTCATCGATCAATAGAACATCGGTCAGACGGTAACGCTTACGAAATTTCACCAACTGATTATTTTGAATACCGTCGATGAATTCATTTGTGAATTTTTCGCATGAAAGGTAAGCCACGCGTGCGTTGGGTTTTTTTGATAAGACGTGGTGACCTATGGCGTGTAAAAGGTGCGTTTTCCCAAGTCCAACGCCGCCATAGAGAAACAGAGGGTTATAAGATTTTCCCGGTGATTGTGCAACCGCAAGGGAAGCACTGTGCGCCATTCTGTTGTTTCCCCCGATCACGAAGGAATCAAAGGTGTATAACGGATTGAAACCATTCCTAGCCGGAACACTTTTGTTTTCCGGTTTCAAGGACTCGCCTAGAGATTGTGATTTTTCAGATATCGAGGCTTTCGGTGCGGAAGTCTTGGTGTCTGTCTTAACTGAAGACGCTTTTGCGGATCCAACTTTATAAGCGATCCCCAGCCTTTCATCCGAGGAACCGCTGACTACTTCTTCCAAAAGCTGGTGGTAGTTATCTTTAAGCCAAACCTCACAGAAATCATTCGCGACTTGCAGTATCAACACGTTGTTTTCAATCTGTAGAGGAACAATAGGAGCAAACCAAAGTTTGTAAACCTCATCGTTCAGCATGGATTTGAGCTTTTTAACAGCCCTGTTCCATATGATTTCCGCAGCGTTACGCATAATAGCTTATTTTTCCGAAAATACGTCGTTTTTTAAATTTATTCACTGTGTGGTTATAGTCAGTTCAAGCACTTCGAAATCGTTATCAAACCGTGATTTAGTGACAAGCGTTCTTATTTTACCGTATTTTTTTGCGTTATGAATGATATGTTAAAAATAAATGTAAAACCTTTATAATTAGCGGTTTATCTGCTATGTTAATCATAGGGCAGATGCCTTGGCTCGCTCGCTCGCTTAAACGTAAGATGAGATTAGCGACACTTGGCCTTTTTCATCGAGAATAAGATATTCACACTTATTAACGAGTTATTCACAATGTTAAAAAAAGCCGGAGAAGATCCGTTTAAGCGGTCAATACTTAACCACTCCTAAACCAAAACATCACTCCTAAACCAAAACATTCATCTCGCCTCCAAGCCCTACGTAACAAAACTGAAGGGTATATCAATAATGGCTACGGAGAATATTAATCCCATCTTTGTGAAGCTTGCAATGGGCAATCTGAAGAATTTCTCAAACCCTAAAGGGGCTTTAATAATTGATTTCTTCCACAACAGCGTCCGAGGTGGAAAATCCAATCACTCGAACTTTTGCTCCAGTTGCAACCATGTTTCCATTTGTAACGACGTCGATAATTGTATCTCCGAAACGCGCTTTCCCCCCTGGCCCGAGTGGCGACAAAGCGACTCCTGTTAAACCTAATAAGTCCTTTTCTTTCTTTTCTCTGCTCAAGATACCTTGATCGCCACTTGTTGCCTTTGAAATCAGTTGATGAAAAAGTTGAGTTTTGGGGAGGACTGAACTTAATAAAATCATCAGTAACGTCGATCCGGATATAGCGGTCAACAAGACCTGCAACGGATATTTGAACTGACCATAGGACGGCATTTGCCATACGGGTAAGCTTGGGTCCATATCCACCAAACCCATCAAAACAGACCAAAGCATGAGCAGGATACCCGAAAGCCCGACTACAAAAAGGCCGGGAAGGAGAAATAACTCCACTATCAAGAGAAAAAGCCCGATAACAAAAAATGCAGCCCACTCGAGTCCTGATAAACCAGCAATGTAACCACCAAGAAAGTAAACGGCGAATGCAGCCAGCCCTAAAATCCCGGGGAGTCCGAAGCCTGGAGTTTTGAACTCAAGGTAAACACCAAGGATTCCTGCGATGAGCAGGATCGCACTGATTTTATTAATCCATGTCCCTGCTTTTTCAGCTCCAGTGGGTGTGATCCTGATCACTTCAGGGTTTGCATAACCCAATACTTCGATAAGTTCGGCTTGAGAGTTCACCGTTCCATAGCTCATTAACTTTTTTGGAGGGTCGCCATAGGTGATTTCCGCTTCCTTATTTGTCAGAGTCAAAATCTGACCTTTTTCAGACAAGACCTTGTCTCCCTTCTTAAGTTCTTTGGATTTGTCGATCATAGCTTCCACCACGGCAGGGTCGTGTCCGTTCTCTTCCGCGGTTGCACGGATAAGCGCTGAAATCCCAGAAGTCATTTTGACTTCCATGGTGTTGGGCATTTCACTGGCTCCACCTCCAGGGCTTACCATGATGGGTGCTGCTGCACCTATCACGCTGACAGGCGACATATAGATTTCATTTGTAGCGACTGATATAAAAGCTCCCGCCGAAAAAGCCTTGGTGTTGATATAAGTTACCTTACGACCTTTGAATTTGGTGATGATTTGGATAATTTCCTGCGTTACATCGACTCGACCTCCATTGGTGTCCATGTCCAGTATGAGGCAGTCGGCTTTTGAAGCAATGGCCTCCTTTACACCCCGGCGAACAAGATAGGTGAGGGGCGGCATGATATCCTCCCTGATCGGGATAATGTAGATTTTCTCCTTTTGAATGGATTGAATTTTTGTGTCCGCTCCATGCACGAACTGTGAAAGTCCTGACAAGAGAGAAAAATAAACAAAAAGCCATTTGCTGAAGGTCATGATTGAAAGATACATCTAGGCATCGGCTACTTCAACTTCGCTTTGGAGCAGATGTGTCATTTGTCGCATGCGACGGCAATCGCCAAACTCTCCTACTGAAGCAAAGGTTTTCAGGCTAAACCCGCGCGGACAAGCATATTTTGGATTTCCGCAGTAGTAGATTCTAATTTGTGGGCATGCTCAAATAAGGGGGCTGTTTCTGCTCGGAAATATGGAATTTTTTTCTTAGTGGATACCCCGATCACATTGAACTCAGTTATTGCCGCATCAACACAAGACTGAAGATCCTTCCATCTTTCCTCCGCTGTCTTCTCACTTTGATGGATGCGCTTGATGTTTTCGAATGTGGAAAGAATCGGTAATGACAAGGTTGGATCTTCACTGAAAAGAAATCCAGGAGCCAATTTTTTCTTGCCGAGCCGGCGGGCTGCTTCAGTGAAACTGACAGCTGCGAAATAGACCAGAGAGGTGGCTGCAAAATGACGGAAATCACTCATGGTGGCATATAAAGTTCCGATCAACTGGTCAACCATTCTGAGATCAGCTTTCGCCGCCTTTGCCAGAGAACTCAAGGCCGCGAGAGGACCGGGTTGCCTCAGTGATTGAGGTGAGAGGCAAGAAGCTAATCTTTGAATGGTTTGAAGTGTCAGGGGGAATCCTGTCGAAAGAAGCGGATCAATGAATCCAGCTGAAGAGGAAAGCATGATCCATCGGTTTCCGGATGTTCGCTCCATTTCGAAACCTACACGTTTTATTTTGCGCAAAGGGTATAGCGGAACTGCCTTTTGGAATAATCGCTTAAGTTCATCATGCTTATTAACAACGCTCGACCAGATGGATTCGGGTGATTGATCTTGGATCGATCGATAATTTTTTTCTCTTAAGACAGCTCCCGCACTTACCTGACCATGATCAAACCTCAAAGACCAAACCCACCCACCGTCAATGATATGGTGAATAGCTGAGTCTTCTGGGTGGTATGGCAACGGTTCAGTCCCCAATTGACTATTTGAGGAGTGCATTGTTGCTACCTCGCTGAAGTGCCCATGAACGGCAAACGTCTCAGGCGTGGAATGGAGAGGTTTTTTTCTTATACTGAGAAGCTGGCCAATGCCGGCTCGCCCTCCACAGGCATCGATGAGCAACCCTGCCTTAACTCGTTGCTGGCTTTGCTCAGTTTTAATCCAAAGTAAAACGCCATCGTCTTCTTCCCTCAAGTCAGAGATATCCGTGAGATCCGAATACTCCACGCCCATTTTTTTACATTGATCAACAAGAAAAAGGTCCCAATCGGCACGCCACCATTGTGTGTCTGCGACAAAGTTATTGGGACTCGCTGCAACTAACAGTTCATCATCCCATTTCGTGAGGTCGGAGGATTTCCCTTTTGATTGACGGTTGTAAAAACTGAATCCCCGCTTTAATCCCACCTTTAAGTCAGGATGTACCTTTTTCCATTTACCATATTGCGTGAAATTCAGAAGAAATGGCAAGTCATGAGCTTTTGCTATTTCCTCAAGCAAAAGATTTGTCAGTGGGGTAGTGGATTCCCCGATAGTCATTCTTGGGTGCTGACCTTTTTCAACAAGCAATACACTGCAACCGTGCTTACGGGCGATCATCGCTGTAAGCGCACCGGCAAAACCAGAGCCAAGAACAACGACATCAAAGTGTTGCTTTCGTATCATGGGTGGCACGTGTGACATTGGATTTCCGGTAATATTTTTTGAAATTGATTCATCTGCTCCAATCTTGCGCGCCTGGGCTCAAAACATACCCTGCATTCTCTGAACATTTCCAGGTCCCAGAGATCAACAAAGACTCGACCCCGGTTCATTTGCAGGGCATGTGAAAAACAGGATTCCACGGTATGGATCGTTGGTTGGACAAAGTTCCCCTGATTTTTTAATGCATGCATCGCTCCAGTGGTAGCCCTTGAGGGGATCAGTGAGACGCATGAGGCTCCCTGCTCAAAGGCAAAACGAACGGACCGTTGACATAGGCTCAAAGCTTCTGTCTGGTTTGTGAATGGTGGCTGAATCATGATAAATGCGCGATGCGCAATACGCTGTGCGTTGAGAAACTCACAGGCTGTCATGTAATCCTCAAGGGAAAACCGCTTATTCAATTTATCCAAGAGAGAATCATCAGCAACCTCCAATCCCATGGCGATTTCCAACTGCGGATCCAGTAGTTCTTTGAAAAGCGAGATATGCTTCCCTGAAAGTTTAGGGTGATTCTCAACTATGACTCGTTCATAGCCTGAGAGAGAATTTGCAATCCGCATGTAATCGGCAGTGTAGATGGCTTTTGTATCAAAAAAGCTACCGCTGTTGTATATCTTGATCTGGCTTAGTTGGTGTTTGGAAGCCCTTTCCAATTGTCGGAGCGCAGAACTAAGTTGGACTGGAGCATGCCCGGGTGACATAGGTTTTAGAGACGTATGTTTCCATAAATCACACATGACACATGTCCAGGGACACTCGCGATTGATCAAGAAAATGGTTACTGTTTCCAGTAAACAACCCTCGGGGCCCATTTCTTGTTCCACAAGTGTAGCTGGAGTGGATTGCGCACCCGGTCGGTTCGTGGGCTCACGTAAGGCCCTGATCCACTTAGTGCGTGTTGAAGCAGTTTCGGGATATGGGGTTGATTGAAGCATGTGCTTATAAGTCCTTTGAACTAAGAATTTCTGATGGCCTCAAGCTCCATGCGACAGACTTGCCATTCATCCTATGTTTTTGCTTCTGTTTTTCGATAACACGCAACATTATTATCATTTCAAACAAGAATCACCCATTCAAGTCGCACACAATGGTGATCAAATGCAAGTTGTGACAAGAAGTTCATTATGACATTTACATATACAAGACGAGACTCAAAGTATCTTGTGGACCTTTTGGCTGCTGGTTTGTTTCCAAAGAAACATGGTGACTATAAGTCTTCGGCTGCTGTGATACGATCTGCCATCCCCACGTAACTGGCGATGGCTTGCATGAAGTCCACAATTAAAGAATCATCGTCAATGGTGGCTTTGCGGTCGTAAGCAATGGAAGTCTGAAGAGGGTGGTATTCATTTTTCAGACGCATCATCAGAATTGATATTTTCCCTAATATTGACCAAAGCTTCGGCGGCTGCATGAAATTCCGCTTCTTTTTTGCTCTTACCACAGCCACGTCCAAGCTCCTTATCACCATGCAGTACGGCACATTCAAAAGAGCGGTCATGGTCAGGCCCACTGACATTCAACAATTCATAATGTGGAGGCTGGTTGGATTGTATCTGAAGGTATTCCTGCAATTCACCCTTCGGGTTTTCTAAGTTGGGGAGTATCTGAAGTTCACCCAAATGGTCGTTGAAAAATCTCAGAATAAATTCCTTTGTCCCTTCGTATCCAGCATCAATAAAAACAGCCCCTACCATGGCTTCAAATGCATCCGCCAGGGCACTGGATCTTTCCCTGCCGCCGCTGAGCTCCTCTCCTCGACTCATCAGCAGACAAGAACCAAGATCAATAATTTTCCCTAAATTAGCCAATGTGCGTCGATTAACAAGTTGGGCTCGAGCTTTAGTCAGAGGTCCTTCATCGTGTTCAGAGTAACGTTGATACAGCTCAAGAGTGATAATCAATTGAAGGACCGCATCCCCGAGGAATTCCAAACGTTGGTTATTATCAAGAGATCGGGCATCTAATCCGGAAAAAGATCGGTGAGTAAGGGCCAGCTGAATTTGTTTTTTGTCTCTGAAGGTATACTGAATTCTGGATTCCAGTCGGAGGATTAATGCTTCGAAATCAGGCTTCTGCATGGGTTTCCTCCTTTTCCTGATTGATTTCTCCGCTGATTACTTGCGCATTGGAGGCGTTTGTTCCCTGTTTCGGCCTTGCTGGATCTTCATTTTCAGATTCGAGTTCATGTGGAAGCCCGTTCTCCATTAGTTCAGCTACATCATGCTGAATGCGTCCTAGCTTCTCAACGCTTAAATCAGGTTCTGCAATGGTAAAGACATCGCCTGTCTTTGCCTGCTCGTATATGAAAATCCGTTGCCCTTTCTCACGGACTTGTCCCCTTACTTTCAAAACCCTCTTGCGTTCCAGCATTACGGCCAGGATATAAAGCGCTCCGGCATAATGCGGTAGTTTTTTCTCACTCAGTTTTCTGAGAAGAGTTTCTGCTGTATCCTTGCGGATTGCTTCAGGTGGAGGTGGGGGAGGGGATTGATAGCGACCCTGCCAATGAGAGATAAATCCTTTCGCAGCACCCGAAGTGTCCGAAAATTGACCTTTCCAGCAGGTGTTGCAAACATCCTGCCTTTCATAAGTTCCCTTTTGGGAAAATAGAAGGCTATGATAGATTTGCTGGTCCTCAAAACCATTGTCACAACCGTGACATAGTCGGGACCTGGATTGAATATTCCAGTCGTTCATTTCAGCTTACAATTCGGGTGTCATATTTGGACAACATGTGCGTAAGCCTTTGTAGGGAAACGTCAAAACGAGGGTCCTTGTGATGTAAACGGATGGACACTCGTTTTGCTGCATCTGGCCTCCAAAGACAGCGGCCCTTAGTATTATGTGGAATACTTATCATGGGGCAGCTCTGTGTTCAACCGGGAATCTACATATTGTGAATCCTGTCCTTATGGATAACAGGAGGAAGCAGCGCGACCACAAGCCCTCTAAAGCCTCGCGTTCATTATCGCATTTTACGGATGAAAGTTTACCAAGTAGATCCTCCCTCTCTTTTGTATCCTTTTATTGAGATCAAAGAGTCTAAAATAATATTCCGTAACTTCTGGTGGATATTGAGCCCGCCATCCGAGTCTGAACTCAAGGAATAATGAGGAATTTCAGTGGAAACCATAGGGCTGGAAATTCTTGGGGATTTATTTTTGAATGGGTTAATCGCCCATGCAAGAGCCCTGATCCTGACAGTCATCATTACCAATCAGAGTGAGATAACCTCAAATTTCGAGTTTAATCTTCCTGGGCCATTGTTGATACGCTTCCCAGTAAGTCTTTTTTAAAGAAATCTCATCATCCTCTACTGATGGCTGAATGCGCTCATTTACGTCAATGGCTCTTGAAACAAGCTGGTGTTCTCCGGGAGTCACATGTGCCAGATCAATCCAAAAAAAACGCCAACAGTATTTGTGACGTGGAATGGATTCATCCCATCCTGCGGTCTGCCACTTACCATCATTCAATTTCACTTCCACTCGATCAATATCGGTCCCATCACTCCATGCTGCTCCGTAGGCTCTGAGTGGAATTTTACCGTTTTGAGAGGGCCGTCGAGTCACACGGCCTATGATGGACTTCAGGTTCATGCGAGTGACAGATGTTTCCACGTAGGTAAGTTCCTGATCCGTTTTTTCACCGCGCACTGTGACGTAATCACGAGCCATGTAACGGCCCATGTAACGACGATCCCTGAGCTCAATGCGAGTCAGCCATTTGACATTGGCAACGCCATACCAACCCGGAACGATAAGTCTGAGGGGGGCCCCATTGCGGAATTCCATGGGCTGATCATTTCGATCATACGCAAGGAGCAGTGGAAGACTCATGGCGTTTTCCAAGGTCATGCTTCGCCCGAAAGGAACTTCGATTTTCAATTCCCTTGAAGTTCCTTCCCGCAACACCTCTTCTTTGGTGTCTTTTCCGTAGAATACAATTTCGGTGGCCTTGGGGTTCAATCCGCATTTTTTCAGTAGCGGAGCGAGGGGAGTGCCTGTCCATTTGCTGTTGTAAATCGCATCCATGAACCCCTTGCTTGCACCGTTGCCGGAACATTCAAGCGTCATATATTGATGCTGTTGAGGCATGGCGCGAATCTGATCCATGGACAAAGTCAGTGATTTCTTCACAAGCCCACTTATTGATAGAGTGAATTTATCCTCATCAAACTCTGGCATCCCGTAATGTTGAACATTGAAGACCTGATCCTGCGGCGTGATGTATTCACTGAGCATTTCCCAATCCAAACGGTTCTCACGAGCTCTGGGCATGCCCTCGAAGGCAACCCCTGTTTCGTCAGCTTGCTGCTGCTCGAATGCCCCCCAGACGGATCCAGGTAAAGCCAAAGACAACCCGGTCCACTGAAGACTTTTACCGATTGCCTGACGGCGACTCAGTTTATTTTTTGGTTTTTCGGCTGGATCACTAGTCCGTTGATTTTTCATGTTTGGTTATAAATGTCCTGAATGATTGTTCTGAGGGGCCTATTTCGATTGTGCCTTCAAGTGTTCTGGCGTCAAGACGATGTTCCATCGTGTGTCGGATGATGGTTTCAATTTCCTTACTTCAGTTTCCAGATACAAGCCTCCCGCAGGATGAACAACCCGTAACAGATAGTCTCCCGAGGGAATTTTCGAAAACTCAAATGCTCCCGACTTGGTTGTCTGTTGGAAATACGGATGATTAAACACACAAATCCAGCCTTTCATGGCACCATGAAAGACACAGCGAATATCCAGAGGGTTTTCAGCTCCTTTGGCAATTTTGGGTTCATGAAAATGTTCCTGATTTTTGCCCAAATTGATATTGAAAGGCGGATTGTCATTCAGGCACATCACATTGTGATAGGCTTCCTCGCTATTTTTGAATCGAACTTTGTCGCCGCTTTGAATTGCAATCATCTCAGGAATAAACATGAAGTTTTCCTGATCCATCAAATGTGTTTTGATTTTCCGTTCAGTATCGACGACGAACTGCTTTTTGTTATCGCCGTGAACGAGTTCGACAACGGCCTCAGCGAGATAGTGCTCTGGTCCATTTAAATAATAGCGTCCAAATTTCCACGGTTTTTGTGGATCGGGTTTGTAAGTAATCCTGCCTTGTAGCTTGAGTGGTTCATGGTTACCCTTTACTGATTCATGTTTTGGGGTGTCTGCTGGTAAGGGAATACAGGATGCAATACAAAAGAAAATGAATATCAAGAAGCTTTGATATTCACTGGAATACATTAGTTTTATCATTTGCTCTACCTGAAGAATTCACATGGTTCAATCTGCCTTTTATCCATCATTATGACAATTTGCAAACTAAGGTCATTCTTTTGTTTTACATGAATAAGGTTCCGCAGCAATCCCATGATCATGGAAAGTGGCTTCTAGAAGCGAAGGATATCCACTTAATTGAAAATGCATACTCATTGGCAATGGATCAGCGCAATGGCGATTTTTAAAGAATATTCGCGCTGGTATTATCACCACAGGAATTTTGTCTGAAACGAGATTCCAAGATGCTCAATCAGGGCATAAAGTGTTGAACGGGCCCGGTGGGGTTCTCCTGTACGTGGAACAAGAAAGATCCGCGACTGGGCGAGATATGGATCTTCTAACTGGCTTTTGGATAAGGGTTCAATCATATACTTACATCCTTTTGGCTATTAGAGCTGAAGGACGGTTTTTCCCGACGCTTGAAGGTTTTGGCTCTTAAAATCTAAATCGAATGCCATCGTCATTTGTGCACAGGGGCAACCTCCTTTACTTAATATATGCCTAAACTGTTCGTGGTTTGTGACATCGTCGTGGCTGTAGCTGATTTCCAATTCAAAACGCCAGCGATCATCAAATACCAACGTAAAGATTCACCTGCAATAGGTTGAGGGATAGGGGATGTGTGGCTTGTGAATTACACAAGCGCGGGGGTCTTGGTTATTGATTCTGGTTCCCTGAGGGGATTCCGCTGTCGGTCAAAACTCAAAAAGGCTGAAACGGCCCTGATGCCGTTCATACAAACTTCCTTGATAGAAGATTGTAACTCAAATTAAAAAATGAGCCTCAGACGCTAAAAGCGCGAAGGAACAAGCCTTCGCGCTTTTAAGAACAAATCGGCTTGCAGCAAGTTAAACTGCTTGTTCGCCTCGTTCATCTGTCCGAATCCTGACAGCTTCCTCAATCGATGACACGAATACTTTGCCATCGCCGATTTTACCGGTTTTGGCTGATTCTATCACGGTTTTGACACCGGTCTCGACTTGGTCGTCAGAAACGACTATTTCAATCTTGATTTTGGGTAGAAAATCGACCGTGTATTCACTTCCTCGATAGATTTCAGTGTGACCCTTTTGTCTGCCAAAACCTTTGACCTCGCTGACAGTCATACCCTCGATGCCCACTTCGGCCAAAGCCTCTTTGACATCTTCTAATTTGAATGGCTTGATGATCGCTTCTATTTTCTTCATAAACGAACTTTTCTTTCTAATACTCTGGCCGATTTGATTGACGCGCCCGTAAGCGTCGTTAGTCAAGCCCGCCTTGAATTTTTAATTAATCTCTAGGAATTTTGATCTGCGGGCAATCATTTTTGAGCTGAATTCCGCATGATGCTACTAAAGGCCAGATCAAGAATTATAACCTGATTCACCGTGGCATGCCTGATCGAGTCCCATCATTTCTTCCTCATCACTTACTCTCAAGCCCATTGTTTTATCAATGATGAACAAAGCAATGACTGAGACAACACCGCTCCATGCAATCGTCACGATAACACTTTTGATTTGAGCAACAACCTGGAAGCCAATACTTGGGATTTCGGTGTAGGAACCTCCCAATGCAGGGGCGGCACACACACCTGTCAACACAGCTCCCACAACACCGCCCACTCCGTGAACACCAAAGACATCCAGACTGTCATCATAGCCTAATTTTTGTTTGAGGGAGGTTGCAGCGAGATAACATACCGCACTGGAGCACAATCCTATCAGCAAAGCTCCCATGGGACCAGCAGTCCCGGAAGCTGGCGTAATGGCTACCAATCCTGCAACAGCACCTGTTGCGATGCCAACTGCTGTAGGCCTTCCAGTTTTGATCCACTCTATGAACATCCATGTTATGGCAGCCATTGCTGTTGCAAGCTGCGTAACCAGCATTGCCATTCCGGCTACTCCATCTGCAGCCAGCTCGCTACCAGCGTTGAACCCAAACCAGCCAACCCATAGCATGCCTGCTCCTATTAAGGTTAACGGAACACTGTGAGGCTGCAGTGCTGCACTACCAAATCCACGACGTTTACCGACCATGATACAAGCCACGAGTCCTGCTATTCCGGCATTAATGTGAACAACAGTTCCACCGGCAAAATCCAAAACACCCCAACTGGCAAACAAAGCACCCTCACCGCCCCAAGCCATGTGACAAATTGGAAGGTACGAAAAAGTGACCCAAACTATGGTGAACACTATCATGGCGCTGAATTTAATGCGCTCGGCAAAAGCCCCAACGATCAGCGCTGGGGTAATGATAATGAACGTCATCTGAAAAGTGACGAAGACCGACTCAGGTATCGTCCCAGAAATGGAGTCGACGTTTACTTTGCTTAAAAAGGCATTGTTTAAATCGCCTATGAGCCACTGCATATTTCCTCCGTTCCCAAATGCAAGGCTGTATCCATAAGTCACCCAGATGACACTCATGATGCCGACCATTGCAAAGCATTGTACTAACACAGAAAGTATGTTTTTGGACCGAACCAAACCGCCATAAAAGAGAGCCAGTCCCGGGATAGACATGAAAAGAACAAGGGCAGTTGCCGTTATCATCCAGGCGGTATCACCGGTATCGAGTTGCGGGGTGATTTCAGCAGACTCAACAGTTTCCGCAGCTTTTTCTAATGCGGCGGTTGCGTCCTCTGCGGCGTTAAGCTGAAAACCAGTCCATAAAATGAGACCGGCAATGAGTGTGATTGTAAGAACTCTCATGATGTTTATTAATATTTATTTTGTGTCAATTGAGGTTTTTCTGGGATTGGCTCATGACATAGCAACCACTGTGCCATTGAATCAGCTGAGTCATTCGGGGTATGCTTAAACTGCACAAATACAATATTTAATGAAAAACTAATTGCTTAAATATAACTTTTGGATGACCAACGGTGGTTAAAAAAATACAATCTGGCAGAACTTCCTCACAGCAGAAATGTCTTAAATTAGACACTTAGATTATTTTTGTGCAAAGGGTTAACGCAGTCCATAGGGGGCGAATTTTAGTGTCTATAGTTTTGTCTGACCCCTGATTATGGGCGTTGCCAAGTTGTTACTTTACTTTTAAGTGATGAGAACCATGGATATCAAAGTTGGAATTATTACCATTTCAGATCGTGCTTCGCAGGGATTGTATGACGATTTAGGAGGACCAGCCCTTAAAAAAGCTTCTCAAGATTATGAGTGGCAAGTGGTGGCCGAAACTCTGGTAGCCGATGAAAAACGTGACATTCAACGAGCTGTTTTAGAGCAAATACGAAGTGGAGCGAACCTAGTACTGACGACTGGAGGAACCGGCGTGGCTTTACGCGATGTGACTCCGGAGGCAGTGCGTGAAATTGCAGTGCGAGAGTTACCCGGATTCGGAGAACTAATGCGAATGGAGTCCTTGAAAGTCACTCCGAATGCAATTCTCTCAAGGAGTCTTGCGGTCGTGGTCGAAAAAGGGCTTGTGATTTGTCTTCCGGGTAAACCCTCAGGCGCCGTTGAATGTTTAGGTTTTGTGCTTGGCGCCATCCCACATTGTGTGGAGGTGGTTCAAGAGGTGCCGACAAGTTGCTGACTGCATTGATAAATGGTCTTACTTCAGTCAACATTGAGGGCCTCAATGCATTAAAATCATTAGCTGAAGCAGTTTACTTGCCTCACTTCGCCAAGAAAGAATGTCCTGAGACTTCCACTGGAGATTTATTACTCATTCAGCATTACAACTTCAAAGAGAGACAAGGAGTTGAACGAAAGGGTTTAACTGGAAATTGCAGGTTAGTTGATCGGATATGGTCTGCATCATGGTAAAGCCTAATTTTGATCACTGCCACCTCTCAATGAATGGCAATGATGATGGTCTCGTCAAATAAGCATTAAGCCGCAACGGGATAATGTTGAGGCGCTCAAACATTGCCATTGATTTATCACAAGGGAATTGCTTATGTCTCAAACAATTTGATGAAAAAGCTCAAGGCCATCACCTATTTCCTGCTAGGGTCAGCATTACTGCTGAGTGCTGTGATGACCCCTGCCTATTTAAGGTCAGTTGACTCTGACGTCTTGCGGATAGCAGGAGGTAAACCTGAATTGATCAGCGAAGGGTTTTCCTTGCTACGCCTGGAGAAATCAGGCCCCGCGCACCTCCTTTTTCAAAGCGCTCGGTTCAACGCTTTGGATGACGTAAAAGAGCTTGAAGAAGCACTCGGAAAATATCGAAGTCAGGATCCTAAAGGATTTCAACAAGGAGATTCCGATGCTCTGATCAAGCGGTTTCTTGACAGTAATCCTTCAAATTCAAGGTTCGTGCTTGGGTGGATGGTGGCCAGTAATTTCCGCAAATCAGTTTTGAATCATCTCCAGCAATCAAATCGGCCCGGAGTTCAAACAATACTGAAAAATCGAAATTTACAGTCTTTGAATGTGTTTTACCCTGTTGCCAGTGCTGGCGGACAACCTTTCGATTCGGCACTGCTATTGATAGGTCTTTTATATCAGGAAGATCATCTGAGTTCTGAGTTTGGCCAACAGGTTGAACTACTAGCAGCCCAAGTGAATCTTGGGAAAAATACACGGCATCTTGAAGCGATGTGTCTTGATATTTTGTCTCTTAGCAAGCGCATGAACTGGGGGCAACTAACGACATTCATACAAAAAGTAGAATCTGTTGAGACTCTTCGCACGCTCACACATCATGCGATGCGTTCCGAAGAAATGTTGCCCAGGGTTTTCTCTTCGCTGCGGTTCGCTGAGTCGGGAGGCTTGCTGGCTGATTACCTGAGAAAATTTCCTGAGACAGCTCCCAGGGATATTCAACTCGGCATCGTCCACGGGCAGGAGGCCCTGAGACATTTGTTACAAAGACAGGAACCCGTTTTTGTTTCCTCTACACGCGAATGGCTCCGCAGTTATGGGTTGTTTCATGCGCCATCAGTACAATTATGCAAGCTGACCCTCCGCATGCCGATGTTTGCTCTGTTGATCAAATATCTCCTGTATTTGTTTGGAAGTTTTTTTATTTTACGATTTCTCCATCAACTCAAGCCGGAACCGGAAGATGCCAGCGAGCAAATGCAGGTGGATGGAATCGGTTTTTTGCGTCAGCAAATCCTGGCCCTCGTCTTTCTGGTTTTCGTAATAGTCCTGGGAGAACCTTTTCTTGCGCAGGACTCAAAAAAGGTGGAAAATACGACCACATGGAGATTTCCGGTCATGCAGTCCGCTGTTACGGATGACGTTGAATCAATTATGGAAACAAAAATAACACAAATCACCATTATTGCGCTGGTTCTGTTTTTTCTGGTTCAGGTATGCACCTACGCATTATGCCTGGTTAAATTGAAAGAAATCAAAAAACAGGAAGCGCATAGTCGCTTGAAATTGCGGCTTCTGGATAACGAAGAAAACTTATTCGACTCAGGGCTCTATCTTGGACTTGGAGGTACGGTTCTGTCTCTGGTGATGCTAGCGCTGGGTATTGTAAAACCGGGGTTAATGGCAGCTTATTCTTCCACTTTATTTGGTATCATATTTGTGTCTGCACTGAAAATTTTCCATGTGCGTCCATACCGTCGTAAACTTATTGTTGAAAACGAAACTGAAAGAGCATGAACAAACCATTGCTCATCATTATCTGTGATTTTCTCCTGATAAGCCTGCTTTCATTGGCACGATTTGACCAACAAGCTCCAGCCGAACCAGACGAGTCCGAACTGACCGAAGTTGATGAAGTGCAGGGAGCCCAGGATATGATGGAAGCTCTCAAAATGGCTCTTCAAGAGGAACGCCAATCCAGAGATGTCCTCACCAGAGAGTTGCAATCCATGCAGGACAGTCTCCAAAACAAGGAGACCGTTCTTGCTGAAAAGGAAATTAGAATTGAATCGATTGAAAACAACCTTGAAAATGTAGAGCGTAAAGCCAGTCAGTTACAGCGCGACCGCACAATGCTCAAGCAGCAATACGACGACACGCAGAAAAACGTCGCTTTTCTTCAGGAGCAATACGTCAGCGTGAAGAACGAGGCAAAGCAACTGCAGCAAAATTTGAGCACTTCGACCGTTCAGGCTAACGACTCAAGAGCTCGATTGGAAACCATACAATCCGAACTGCAAGTACGTCGGCAGGAAGCAAAGCAAATGCAGGGTAAAATGGATGATTTGGAGAAGGAAAGAAAGGCTGCTGAAGAACAGAAATTCCAGTTGGCACTGGAATTAAAACAATCTCAAACGGCTGAGGTGATCATTCGTGAATATTACGATGCAGCCAAAGATGAAATAAGCGTTGCAAGAGCCGATGTCGAATATTCAAGAGAACAGCTTGCTGGAGCCAAGGAAGAAGTGGCCGTTGTTCGTGAAGAAAAAGAACGGGTTCAAGATCATGCTGATGCGTTGGCAGTTGGGGTAGAAAATCTGACCGCAAAATCGGAAGAGATCAGGGAAGACATTCGCAGCAATACCCCGCTAGCAGCCAATACGATATACAATGATTTCGTTGAAAATCGTATCACAACGCGATTTTTTGCCGCACGGAGTGGATTGTTTGGTCAGGCGATTAATAAAGAAAGTGAGACCAACAGTGTGCTCGTTAGAGATGGAGACACTATTTACGCTTTGTATCATGTCGAAGGCACACCATTCAGAATCTGGCAGGGAGAATCAAATTGGGAACAGTTGACCGGTGTTGTTAATCGCTCTCAAAAAGCCTATTCCATAGCACTCATGTCTTGTATTGAGGCCGACCCTCGAATCCTTGTGGTTCCGGTTGGGGCAAAACAAGCCGATGTGCTTGGCGGTAAAATTTATCACCTGGCTGAAAACCCCTTCAAATTCCAGGAAGCCGTCCTTGTTGGGGCTCAGGATGGTTACTACGGAGAAGCTGAATTCAAGTTGGATACTCAGAATCCAGATTATGTAAAAATGGAGAAGCAAGCCTTTCGTAAGCTGGTAGGCAAATTTTCTCCTTCACGCGGCGATTTGGTATTTAGCAAAACTGGCGAATTACTTGGCATCATGGTCAACGACACGCATTGTGCTGTATTGAAATCCATTGAAACCACCACAAGATTCAAGTTCGGCAATAATGTCCTCTCCGAGCAAACGGGCGGGATCATGGCGAGTCAGAAATTCATCATGAACAGTCTGCCGATCCACTTGCAGTAATACGCCAAGGCCACGAATGAACCTGCCTGAATGAGTATTCAGGGTTGAAACTTGGTTGCAACGGACTAATTCAGTAAGGATGGGAGTGCTGGAACCATACGTTTTCAGTAAATGGCAGACCATGGGGATTGTCTTTGGCTTGCTTTCATCTGAATTTTACCCATCGCAGGTTCCATTCTCTATGCCTTATTTGGAATCAATCGAGTAAAAAGAAGGGCTCCGTTGTTACGTGGTAACATGGAACACGTGACTTCTGAACCGATGGCTGGGCAGGGGGATCTTCATCATTCAAGTGCTTGCTTTGGGAGTCCATTTGAACAATGGCACCCGCATTTTCATGCGGTGAGAGATATTACTGACAGGCCTCTACTCCCGGGGAATGACATGCAGGTGCTGGTAAATGGTGAACAAGCTTACCCTGCCATGATTCAAGCCATTGATGCAGCTACTGAAACGCTTGGCTTTGCCAGTTACATTTTCGATCATTGTCCAGTCGGGTTGGAATTTGTGGATGCATTCAAAAGAGCCATTAACCGTGGAGTAGAAGTAAGGGTGCTGGTTGATTCCACGGGTTCACGCTACTCGTGGCCCTCCATTTTCAAAGCGCTCAAAGCATCACAGATTCCTTGCGCTCGCTTTCTTCCATTCAGTGCGATCAAAAAGACCTCTCACGCTCAATCTGCACAATCACAGGAAATTATTGATAGTGAACGGTCGCGTTGGGTTTACGGGCGGGATGAACATACGTCAGGGGCATTTTATCAATGGTAAATCAAAGCATCGCGTTCAGGACTTTCATTTCTCCTTTGAAGATCCCGTCGTAGCTCATTTTCAGGAAGTATTTAACGATGACTGGTTTTTCAGTCATGGTGAGAAACTTTGCCGGAAAAAATGGTTTCCTTCCATTGAGCATCAAGCAGAGGCTTTTGCTCGCGGCATTTCACACGGTCCCGATGAGAATTTGAATAAACTGCTTTGGGTAATACTCAGTGCTTGTCACGTTGCCAGAAAATCACTCATCATCATGAGTCCCTATTTTCTTCCGGACGCAACTTTGATATCAGCGCTTTGCTTGGCATCCATGCGGGGAGTACAAGTAGATATCTTGCTGCCAGAAAAAAAATAACCTTCCGTTCGTTCAATGGGCGACTCAAGCCATGCTTTGGCAGGTATTGATCAAAGGGTGCCGAGTGTGGGCAACTCCGGCACCCTTTGATCACGGTAAGCTTATGCTGGTGGATGGGCATTGGTGGGATCTGCCAATTGGGATCCACGCAGTCTACGTTTGAATTTTGAGTTCAATCTGGAATGCTGCCACCCAGAGACAGTTGAAAAACTGAAAAAAAATTCTGCCTGAAAAAATGGAGCGCTCCAAGGAGGTGACCTTGGAGTCTTTGAATCGCCGATCCATACCGATAAAACTGCGAGACGGATGCATGTGCCTTGCGACTCCTTATCTTTGAAAAACGAAACTTCCGGGAACCTATTCCTCAGATACATTGAGAGACCAATCGTAGCGAGTGTAATGGATCTTATACCTGCTCAGATTTGTTTGAAAAATATGGGCAGCATGCTTTGTGAGATAGTTCTTCACTGATCCTGAAACACGTTCGAAGTCCTCTGCATACCAATCAAAGATTGGAGACAGGTATAATATTTGCTCCAGCTTTGAAATACGATTCTTTGATGTGTTCCTCAGGAATACCTGCCCTTGATGTTCAAGTTGTGTCTTTAGCAATGAACCGGTGTAGGCTTCAGATCGAAGTTGAGGGCATCCTTTGGCTGCGCATACAAGCGCAAAATGTACCGCTGGAAGATGCCTGGCTCTGGGAAGGATAATGTCATGTTCTAAATGATTGAGTGAAATTTTTTCTTCCCATAAATGAATCCTTTTTTGCCTCCATGCAGCATGTGGTAAAAAGCCAATATCCTTGATGCTCTTCACGGGATATGCATCCACAATTAACTGAATCGTAGCTGCGTTGTATAGATTGATTAGAAAGGCCAATTGCTCATCGCTGCTCCAAAGATCAAATTCCGAACGAGGGGATTGAGAAATAGATTTCAGGTAGATCTCTAGATCGATACTGTTTCGCTTGAGTCCCTTGTAATCTACCAACCCATCTTTGACATGTCGTTTTAATGTTTTATTCCACAATGCGTGAGAAGAGTCGAAAGCCCAGATTTGAGTCACAGCCAATGCCAGCATGACAAGGACCCACCTCACAATAATTGAAGTTAACCGGTAATGAATCAGAGGATCTATAATTGGACTCTGAGCTTTCAACGGTATCCAATGACGGTAAATCCTGTCCTTATTTTTTTCGGTTTTAAGCTGCATGCCCGTGATGAGGTTTTCACAAGATAATTAATTTCCGCTAATCTTCGAGTATTTCTTTTCCTTGCAGCCGGTATTGGTGTGACGGCATGATTTCAACATGCACGTTCAATTTATTGGGGCTACTCGCACTACCACAGGTTCAATGTATCTGTTTCAGGTCAATGGTGAGAAAATCCTCATGGAATGCGGCCTTTATCAGGGAAGGCGCGACGAGACTCTGGAACGCAACCGGCATTTCCCCTTTGATCCATCCGAAATTGGTGCTGTCGTGCTAAGCCATGCTCACATTGATCATTGCGGAAATCTTCCTAATCTTTGCAGGCAAGGTTTTCAGGGGAATATCTACTGCACTTTTGCAACGCGTGATCTGGCAGCAATCATGTTGGCCGACTCAGCCCATATTCAACGATATGATGCAGAGTATGTATCTAGAAAACGCTCCAAAAAAGGACTTGATGCCGTTCAGCCACTTTATGGGACTAAGGATGCAGAGCAAGCGGTCTCTCAATTTGTGGCTGTCAATTATGATCGACCGATCGTCATATCCAAAGGGGTAAAAGCCACTTTTGTCGATGCGGGACACATCCTGGGGTCGGCTCAAATAGTGTTCGATGTGGAGGAGAATGGAAAGCAATTCCGTTACCTGTTCAGCGGTGATATAGGTCGAGGCGGACATGAGATCCTTCGTGACCCGCAACCCGTTGAGAATGTGGATTTCCTCCAGATCGAAAGTACCTACGGCGGTCGGGATCATACAGATAAAATGCTTGCGAAGGAGGAAGTGGGGAATTTAGTCAATGAAACGCTCAAAAAAAACGGTAAAGTGATCATACCTGCTTTTTCAGTGGGAAGAACCCAGTTGATCGTATACACCCTGCACCAATTGACTGATGAGGGCGTTATCCCCAAAGTGCCCATTTATGTAGATAGCCCTTTGAGTGTGAATGCCACTGAGGTTTTCCGGCTCCATCCTGAGTGTTTCAATGAAGGCATCTATCAATTTCTACATGAAAAAGCCAACCCTTTCGGGATGGAAAACCTTACCTACATCCGCATGGCGGAACATTCGAGAAAGCTCAATGACCTCACGACGCCTGCCATTATCATCAGTTCATCCGGTATGTGTGAGGCAGGGCGAATCAGGCATCATCTGAAAAACAACATCGGTAATCCGCGTAACACAGTGCTATTCGTTGGGTATTGCGCTCAAAATACATTGGGATCGAAAATCATGAATAACGATAGTCCTGTAAATATCTTCGGTGAACCGATTGAAGTAAGAGCCAGAATAGCTAGAGTGGACGCCTTTTCAGGTCATGCAGACCGGGCTGAATTGTCCCAGTATGTTCGGAATCTAACCGGACGCCTCGCCCGAGTCACTGTGGTTCATGGTGAGGAGAAGCAGTCGCTTGCCTTTTCCAAAACCTTGAGAGAACTATTGCCAGGAGCTCAGGTGAGCGTACCCGAGCGGCTTGAGACATTGGAGTTTTGAGGGAGAGTGTGTCCATACACGGCTTTTTTGCTAGTATCTGGCGAAAGACGAGATTTGGTGGCACGTAATGAATCATTTATGATTGCTTCGAACAAAATGGAAGGTGAATTCCGCAATGATTTGGCGCTATCGTTTGTCACTTCGTCACTTACTTGCGTCCAGCGAATGATTTGAAGAGTAGGTGGTTCCCAAGCGTATCCACTTCAATGAGACATGATCAAACCTAAAAGGAAGCTCTCGAGGCGCTTGATTGAAACTCTTTTTAAAAAAGATTCAGATTTTTGAAACTTCTTCCTTGGATCAATGGTTATGAATAGATAGACAAGATTATGTGAAAAAGGGGCGGTTAAAAGTATGGAACAAACAGATCAAAGATTTGAATCTTTCGTCATCGAGCATCAGGACATGGTGTTCAATTGCGCTGTTCGAATACTGGCTAATCGCACGGAAGCACAGGATATCGCGCAGGAAACCTTTCTGAGAGCTTACAAGCACTTCGAATCCCTACGTGACGAACCAGCCGTTCGAGGATGGTTGAAAACAGTGACGAGGAATTTGTGTTTAAATCATATCACCCGCTACCGCTCAAAGTGGCGTTTTTTCTCGGATTGGCGCAAATCGGAGACTGAGAATACAGGATGGGATCCGGTAGATTCCATTCCAAGTCCTTCGCCAGATAAAACCGAAGCAGAAAGATCCGATGAACGATCTTTGCTTGAAGAGCTTCTCAATGCTTTACCTGATCATCAAAGGATCCCATTGGTGTTATTTCATTTCGATGGATTAAGTTATGAAGAAATTGCAGAATCCCTGAAGATTTCAATCGGCAAGGTCAAGACTGATATTCATCGCGCAAGACATGCGCTGAAGAAGAAGATATCGTTGCATCAAGCTGCTCAACAAGAATGGTCCAGGCAAAGACAATCTCAAGAGACGAACTATTTCCCCCGTCGATTGTACCCACAACAAGGAGCTGCTTCATGAGAAATAAAAAGGATTTTGGGTTGCTGGAAAATTGGGCAGATCTCAACCTGAAAAAAATTTCATCAACAAAGATTCCGGAGGGGTTTTTGGATAGAGTAATGGATAGGGCAAACGGTCCTGAAGTCACTGATATTACCCCCGAAAAACCCTCTGCGGTAATAAGCTGGGTGCGGTTTTTAGTTGTGCTCAGTTCCTTGTTGTTAATGGCGGTCGGATTTTTCTGGAACACAGAGGCGGCGCAAAATTGGTGGTCAAGCACGCGCCCTGGAATGACGTTTGATTTGATTCAGCAACTCCTCATAAGTCTCGAGCAGGTCAGCACAACGTTGATACAGCTTGTTCCAAGTGTCATCTGGTCTGCACTAGGTGTATCTCTGGGAATTGCCTACCTGGTCACAGCTGTCATTGGTTCGACATTATTTCATTTCACAGTCCGAAGATTACGAATGCCAGCAATATGAAAAATTTTCTTAGTCAAAAGCTGATTGCATTTAATATGCTTTTTCTCATGGCGGGTATGTGGTTTCCACCCACCGAATTACAAGCTCAAGAGAG
This sequence comes from Verrucomicrobia bacterium SCGC AAA164-E04, assembly GCA_000383715.1. Classification (GTDB taxonomy): domain Bacteria; phylum Verrucomicrobiota; class Verrucomicrobiia; order Limisphaerales; family AAA164-E04; genus AAA164-E04. The sequence continues at coordinate 18,309 of KB912045.1, read as the reverse complement.
TGGTAATTCAACGTTACGGCGCTCAAATGACGAGTTGATAGTTTTCAATCGCTCTGAAGTGGTTTCAAGCGATGAAGTAATTAGAAATGCGGTTGTCATTGGTGGAGATATACAGGTCGATGGAAGGATTGAACGTGATCTTATTGTTGTCGGTGGAAGCGTTACATTAAACGGTGAAATAGGTGGTGACCTGATCCTGGTTGGTGGCAAACTTATTGCCGGCGCGGATGCCTTGGTCGAGCATAAGGGAGTTCTCATTGGAGGACCTTTCGTAATCGATTCACGTGGTACTTTTAATGAAGATCTATTCCAGTTTCCTCTTCCCGGTTTGTTCTCCTTTCTGTCAGGCATCAAGCTTTGGATGACGCACTGCTTCATCTTGATGAGACCCTTTGCTATCGCCGTTACGTGGACCATGGTGCTGGCTGGACTGCTGTTGCTCGTTAACTTCTTAACGTTGATTCTCCTTGGCAATGCCGTAGATCAATCGGTCAAAGTCCTTGAACCGAAACCTATCACCACATTTTTCGTAGGTTTGCTCGGCTTGATCTTGTTAGGCCCATTACTGATATTGGTCACGGCAACGGGCGTGGGTATTTTATTAGTACCTTTCTTCATTTGTGCCATTTCAGCTGCTATCATTGTCGGTAAAGTTGCTGTCTACACGTCCCTTGGTAAACGAATCGGACACAGAGCAGGTGCGAACTGGGGGAACACTTCAATCGCAGCTTTCCTGATCGGTAGTTTGATCATGTTCTTGTTTTATCTTGTACCATTTCTTGGAGGACTGGCTCTTGGGGTTGTCATCCCTCTGGCATTTGGCGCTATTCTTTTGGCAGGTATCCAGATGTTCCGGGCTGAAGTTGATTTTCCTGCTCCCATCTCAGGCAAGCCCCTGGTGGTGCAGCCATCTGATGCTGGAGCGGCTATTTCCCATTCTGAAGTTGCATCGAAAGCCCAGGACGAGCCCCAAGACAATGAAGCAGATGATGGCGGTAATGGAACTTCATCCAAGGAGACTCCACATCGAGAAAAAAAAGAATCAACCGGAACTAACCCGCCTTCTTACAACTCAGAACAGGCACATGCAGGCCATTATGAAAGAGCAGGGTTCTGGGCGCGCATTGCAGCCACAGCTTTGGATTTTGTGCTAGTTTTTGTCGGTTTAAAGATTCTTGGCCTCATTGATGGACAGGGAGGTTTTCGTTATTTTATTTTGATGTGGATGATCTATCATATCGCCCTCTGGGGGTGGAAAGGGACCACTGTTGGCGGAACCATCATGAAACTCAGACTGGTAACCTTGAGGGGAGAAGCTCCTTTGTGGGGGACGGTGGTGATTCGCTCGTTGTCCAGTTTGTTTTCAGGTATTCCGCTGGGATTGGGGTTTCTTTGGGTGGGATGGAATGAGGAACGTCAATCATGGCATGATTTGGTGGCAGGAACCGTCATCATCAGAACACAAGAAACGAAAGCTGCATTCGCATAAATTGAGGGACCGGGGAGCAATAGACTGGGTCACTCTTCAGGGACCATTAGTGTATCTTTCTGCTGCCAACAAGGGTCTGGCGCAGGGTAATCCAAATTATAATGCAGCCCTCGACTTTCATGACGTTTCAAAGCCGATTCGATAATAAGCGAGGCAACCAATGCAAGATTTCTTAGTTCCAGAAGATCTGGAGTCAGTTTGAAATTCCAATAAAATTCGTGAATTTCCTCCCTCAGATTGGCAATCCGCTTCCTGGCTCTTAACAATCGTTTATTGGTACGTACAATGCCGACGTAATCCCACATCATGCGCCTTATTTCATCCCAGTTGTGAGCAATTACCACCCGTTCGTCTGGGTCCTGTGCGTCTCCGCTTTTCCACTTGGGAAGTTCATGTTTGCTGTGGGTTAACTTGCCTTCTCGTTTCAAGGTCTGGATGCGATCGATAGCTCGATGCGAGATGACTAAAGCCTCCAGCAGGGAATTACTGGCGAGTCTATTTGCACCATGGAGCCCCGTGCAGGCAACCTCACCTGCAGCGAACAGCCCTGTAATGTTCGTTTCTCCATTCAAATTAGTCACCACACCGCCGCATTGGTAATGAGCTGCCGGTACTACAGGGATCGGTTCCTTGGTGATATCTATCCCATATTTCATGCATGTGGAATAAATGTTTGGAAATCGATTCATGATAAAGGGTGCTGATTTATGGGTGATATCGAGAAAGACATTATCTGCTCCGCTGCGCTTCATATTGGAATCAATGGCTCTGGCCACAATATCTCTTGGAGCAAGGGATGCCATTTCGTGTTGCTTTTCCATGAATGCCTCTCCCTCGATGCTTTTGAGAATTCCTCCCTCACCACGAAGCGCCTCACTGATGAGAAACGTTTTGGCTTTCGAGTGATAAAGGCATGTTGGGTGAAATTGAACGAATTCCATGTTTGCTGTAGGCACTCCGGCTCGATATGCCATCGCTACCCCATCTCCTGTGGCAATGTCTGGATTTGTCGTGTAAAGGTAAACTTTGCCGCACCCCCCTGTCGCGAGTAGGACTACTGGTGCGCCGTAAGTTTCTATTGCATGCGACTCACAGTTCAGGACAAATGCTCCCAAGCATCGATTAGCTCCACTGACCCCCAGTTTTTTTGAAGTAATCAGATCAATGGCAAAGTGGTTTTCAAAAACTGTAATTTGATCATTGGAAGCAATGGCATTCAATAAAGCGTGCTCGATCGCCCGTCCAGTGATATCCTTGCAATGAAGAATCCGACGCTTGGAGTGTCCGCCTTCTTTCCCCAGATCCAATTCCTTTACTCCACCTGAATCAGGTATCTCCCGCTCACTGAATCGCATGCCCAGTTGAATGAGCTCGTCAATCCGATCTGGACCCTCTGAGACAATGGTTCGTACCACTTCATCTTTGCAAAGACCTGCGCCTGCTTCACGGGTGTCGTTATTGTGTGTTTCAAAACTGTCTTCCTGACTGGTGACAGCTGCTATACCACCTTGAGCATAATTCGTATTGGATTCAGCTTTGGTTTTTTTAGTGATGATGGCGACGCTGCCGTGTTCGGCTGCTTTGAGAGCAAATGTCAAACCAGCAATACCGCTCCCAAGAACGATAAAATCAAAGGAGCGAATAGGTGTTTTGTTGTCCATGTCTGGCATTTCTTCAGAGTCTGATATTATCGATCAGTCGAGTTTTCCCAAAATAAACGGCTAGGGCCATGTGAGACCCTTTGCGAACTTTATCGAGAGATTGCAGCGTATCAGGATCAAAAAAAGCGATATAGTCCAGCTTGGCCAGTTTTTTTGTTCGGATTCTAGCTTTCAACATGGATTGAATTTTCGTTGTTTGAATGGATTGATCAGGTGATGAACGGACTATCTCTTTAGCCTCTGTAAGGGTTTGAATGAGAATGGGAGCTTGCCTGCGCTCTTCCTTGCTCAGGTAAGCGTTTCGAGAACTCATGGCCAATCCGTCTTTTTCACGAATAGTTGGCGCCATAATCACCTTGACCGGAATATTCAGGTTGGAGGTCATTCTACGGATGATGGCTGCTTGCTGATAATCTTTAGCCCCAAAAACGGCCATGTCTGGCAGTGTCAACATAAAGAGTTTGCAGACTACGGTTGTGACTCCCTTAAAGTGAGCAGGACGCGATTTACCTTCCATCGTAGGAGACAAGCTGGATTCGATCACATAAGTCGAGTATTCCTTTTCTGTTGTATCTGGATACATCGATGTGTCGGAAGGCATGAATACAACATCCACACCCTCTCTTTCGCAGATATTCAAGTCCTTCGTTAGATCCCGGGGATAGGATGAAAAATCTTCATTGGCTGCAAACTGAGTCGGATTCACGTAAATACTTACGATGACTTTCCCTGCTGCACCTGCGGATTTGCGTGCTCTCTTTATCAGGCTGACATGACCTTCGTGTAAAAAGCCCATGGTAGGAACCAGAGCAACCTTTCCGCTGGTTCTTTTGGAATCAAGTGCCCACCGCTGCATTGTTTTCAGATGTCGTATCTGCTTCATTTCGCCCCATTAGTGCTTTATTTGATTCGCCATGCAATCCTATTGTCATTCGTCAAACAATGCGATAAATTCAACTCAAACATGAAAAATCTCAAACATTTAATCTACACCGTCGTCTTAGTGGCCTTTTTTAGCCTACCCATTGCCTGCAAAGCACAAACTGTATCAGGAAAATCAACGCCATTAGTCCCTGATGAACAGGGTTGGATTTCCTTGCTGGATGGGAAAACCCTCAGCGGTTGGATGACATTTGATCCGCATGCTTGGAGTGTGGACGATGATGGGTTACTGGTTGGAAAAGGCAACCGAAGTCATCTTTTCAGTCCAAATACTTACCGGAACATGGAATATCGAGCAGAGGTCAAACTGAATCATAAAGGAAATAGCGGTATGTATTTTCGCGCTCAACTCGGTCGTGGCTGGCCCAAGGGATATGAGTCGCAGGTGGAAAATACCAGTTCTGACCCACAGCGAACCGGTTCGTTATATAATTTTGTGAAAATCGGCGAGCAACTCATTGAAGACGATACCTGGTGGACGCAGCATATTATTGCCATAGGGAATCGCATCATCATCAAAGTCAACAACAAGGTAGTTGTTGATTTTGTAGATGAGAAAAACACCTGGACCGAAGGGCATTTGGCTGTTCAGCAGCATGATCCAGGAAGTGTTGTGCACTATCGCAAAATAGAGGTTCGCCCTCTTCCCGACGATGCAGCTGTCGCAAAGGCGATTGCAGTTGAAGATACTCCCTCATTAAAATAAACGCTTATCATTCATGTTACGTTATGAATGGGCTGGCCTTTGCGGGACTTGCAAACCAGTGATTGATAACATCACCGGTTCATTGGGCGAGAAATGAATGTTGTCATTATTGTTGCAGCGGGGAAAGGAGCTCGAATGGGTGTGGACAAGCTTTGGCTGGAAGTCGACGGTATACCTATTCTAGGACACACTTGGAGAGCTCTTGACACGATTGCCGAGATAGATCGAATCATTATCGTGGCACGCGATGAACGTCATCAGGCCATTGATCAATTAGCCGGTGAAATTCAGGTCAGCAAGCCCTACGAGTTAGTTTTAGGTGGAGCAGAACGACAAGATTCGGTCTGGAATGGATTGGAAGCATGTCCCGAGAGTTGCGAAATCGTGGCGATTCATGATGCAGCCAGACCGTGCGTTCACCCGGACATGGTTCGTGATTGTCTGAAAGAAGCACATCGATATGGAGCTGTCGTTGTCGGCCGCAAAATAACCGACACAATCAAACGAGCAGATGATTCACAATCAATTGAATCTACCGTCGATCGGGAGGGATTGTGGGCTGCTCAGACACCTCAAGTCTTTCGGTGGAATCTAATACGGAAGGCTGTAGAGAGAGTTCGCCTTGCAAAGAAGGTTTTTACCGATGATACCGCAGCATGTGAGTATGCCGGAATCCCTGTTAAAATCGTACCTAGCGACTATCCAAATCCAAAAGTGACCTACCCGGACGATCTTCCTTATGTCAGTTGGTTGCTTGCTAATCAATCGCGGGGCGTTTAGTGTGGACCACGTCAAAAACAGTTCGTTAGCGTAAGTTAATTCCATGGTAAAAAAACTTATCTACTCTTCCATAATGGTTTTGCTCGGCGTCAATCTGACGGTGGGTTTTCTTTTATACCGTGAGACCGCTCAGGCTTCTTCTACTGAGGATCCCTACGAAACCTATGAGTTATTTGCATCTGTCGTGGAACGCATCCGCTCCGATTATGTTGAGGGAGACAAACTGACTTATCGTGACCTGATTCAAAGTGCATTGAAAGGCATGCTGAGTTCGCTCGATCCTCACAGCGAATTCATGGAACCCGTGCATTACGACGAACTGAAAAAAGATACAGAGGGTGCCTTTGGTGGCGTCGGTATCGTCGTTACCATGGACGAGGATAAAAAATATCTTACCGTCGTTTCTCCCATGGCTGATACTCCCGCGTTTCAGGCTGGAGTCATTTCAGGAGACCGTATTGTCAAGATTGAAAATCGCAGTACCGAAGGCATCACACTACAGGAAGCTGTCAAACGTCTACGAGGCGAGCCTGGATCTGAAGTCACCATCACTTTGTATCGACCTTCCAGTGGTAAGACGCGTGATGTTGTACTTGAAAGAGCGATCATCAAACTTCAAACCGTCAAGGATTTCTCGGGAAACAATACCTTTGATCTGGATAAAGATAATATTGGCTATGTATGGCTGACTCAGTTTGGAGAGCAGACCAGCCGAGATCTGCGTAAAGCCGTGGATCAGATGATCGAGAAGGGGATGCGCGGCCTCGTCCTTGATCTCAGGGGTAATCCCGGCGGTTTGCTTGATCAAGCAGTCGAGGTTTGCGAACAGTTTCTACCGGCGGGGCAGTTGGTTGTTTTCACTCAAGGTAAGAGCGAGATGATGCGAAGCAAGCATCATGCGGCGTCATTGGATCCGATCCTTGATCTTCCCATCGTCGTACTCGTGAACAATGGCAGTGCCAGCGCCTCTGAAATTGTTTCAGGATGCCTGCAGGACTTGGGGCGTGCGGTTGTGCTTGGCGAACAGACTTTTGGTAAAGGTTCAGTGCAGAGCATCTTTCCGGTTTCCGGAGGGTGGGCTCTCCGCTTGACAACGGCGAAGTATTACACTCCAAGTGAAAAGATCATTCATGGCAAAGGAATCACTCCGGATATCACCGTTTCAGTTTCAGACGAAGATCTGGAGTCTTTATTTTACAAACGCTCCCCAGGTGGAGTTGATGCTTTGATACAACTATCAGAGGAACAGCGTGAGCGAATCAGGGCCGTTCGTGACAAGCAACTTGATCGAGCTACTGATCTGTTGAGAGGTGTATTCCTTTTGAAAGATCGTAAATAGCCTGAACTTGATCAAAAATTTTCATGCTGGTGCCCCCACTTAAGCAATCGTTTCCATCATTGCAATTGATTGATTGGTCAAAATGAAGATATTGGCGATTGAATCCTCCTGTGATGAAACAGCAGCGGCTGTTATCGATGACGGCTTGATCTTGTCCGATCCGATTGCATCACAAATCCAACTTCATGCAGAGTATGGTGGGGTGGTGCCTGAGCTGGCAGCACGGGAACATCTGAAGAACTTGCTTCCTGTCGCCCGTCAAGCTCTGGACAGGGCAGGGAAAAGGATCAGCGACATGGATTTGATCGCGGCGACTCAAGGGCCGGGCTTACCTCCTGCCTTGTTGGTGGGTTTTCATGCATTTCAAACTCTGGCCTTTGCTTTGGATAAGCCCTTCATTGGGGTCAATCATCACGAAGCACACCTTTATTCGCCCTGGATTGACCCGCAAACGAAACGTCTGAACCAGAATTCTTTCCAACCAAACATCAGTTTAATTGTCAGCGGGGGGCACACCATGTTGGTCAAAGTGGATTCGCCTTTGAATCATCATGTAATTGGAGCAACCATTGATGATGCGGCTGGTGAGTGTTTCGATAAGACGGCCAAACTGTTGGGGCTTCCTTATCCCGGAGGGCCTGTCTTGGATCAACTTGCATCGAAAGGCAATCCCAAAGCCTACGTGTTTCCAAGGCCGATGCTCAAAGATCCCGGATTTGATTTCAGTTTCAGCGGCCTCAAGACATCCGTCCGATATTTCATTCAAAAGCATCCGGCATTGGTGGAAGATCATCGTCATCTGCAGGATTTGTGCGCCTCCATACAAGCTGCCATTGTGGATGTTCTGGTCAAAAAAACGATTCGTGCAGCTTTGCAGAGTGAAGTGGCAATGATCACTGCATCGGGGGGTGTGTCATGCAATCGTGGCTTGCGCAATGGATTGCAAGAAGCCTGTGATGCCAATGGGCTATCACTCAGAATTGCTCAAGGACGATATTGCACAGACAATGCGGCGATGGTGGGCATGCTTGCGGCCTGGAAAATAGACTCGGGTGCCTCTCTGCAGCATATAGAAGAAGGCATCCGTCCCGGCTGGAGGCTGGAAACGGATGCCAATGAATAAAGCCTTTTTCTATCGTTGATTATTTTTTCTTTCGTGTGCTTTTGGCCTTTTTCTTTCCCGTGATCAAATAAAAATACTTACCATCAGCCGTTGGGACAACCGCATGCACCCCGTGATCGCCGCGTGAATTAAAAGCGCGAAGTAATTCGACTTTATCAAGGATGCCATCTCCATTGGAATCGCTCAGCCGGTAAAAACCACTCTGGATTTTCCGCTCATAATCATTCACTCCGGCGTAAAGAGCACCATCGACATACACCATTCCATTGATGGCTCGAATATCGACAGGGACTTTTTTTATATCCGAAGGGGTCAGTGTCTCTCCTGGAGCAGGAGGGGTAAACTGATAGAGACTGCCATACTGATCCGCGGCGTACATACTGCCATCTGGATCAGAAGCCAGAGCCACCCACGAACCGTGTTGTTGACTTGGCACTGAATATAGCAATTCTGTTTTGAACCCCTTGGCTGTCTTGATAAGCTCTACGGGAGTGGCTGCATTTTCATCAAAAGCTAATCCCTTCTCAGCGGCCTGGGCATTCCACATGCTTCCCATGATCATACCTGCTGACAAGGCCAGTATCCATTGTTGGATGACTCTCATCCGTGGTTGGCAATTTCCTTGTTGAGTCTTTTGCATTTCTTTCATAAAGGTTTGTTACTTATTCTACCTACAATCTTTCTCAATGAGGCCTGCGACTGACAACAGGCCAGGGTCATTCAAAAAACATGGTTACATCCATTCATTTTACTTGGTTTTGATGAATGATGGGATTGGGTCCAATTATGAGGTTCCTGAACAGTTCCGGTCAAGAAAACCTCGATAATTTAGGTGAACCCCTTTGAGTGTTCCATCACAGGCAAGAGAGGAGTGTTTTTACATGGAAGGTTTGTTGAATTGCATTCCATGGGTGCACGTTGCAGCATGCATCATGGTCACTTGGATAAGGTTGCTTCGATTGGCAAAGGATTCCCTCTGCTGTTTTCTGATCTTAACTCAGATTTCAGGAGCGTTTGAAATACGTGCAGCTCAGTCCGGACATTTGACTTTTGACTCTTCGCTAGAAGTTACAGGTAAGATCAGTGGTTACCGGGGCATCTGGTTTGATCTGGGACAGAGGTCAGCTTACGGCTCAAAGTATTCAGGAGGTCTGGGAACATATACCGCCAAACATTGCCCAACGGCCATTTATTCCAAACAAACCCATAAAACATTCTTTGTGTATGGTGGTACCACCCAGCAAGAAGAACGAAGACTGCTGGCAATGGTTGGTTTTTTCGATCATTCCACCGGTATGGTTTGTCAACCTACTGTTGTGCACGACAAGCAGAAGGTCAATGACCCCCACGATAACCCTTCACTGAGCATCGATAGTGAAGGTTACTTGTGGGTATTCATCAGCGGACGTGCAAGGCATCGTCCTGGTTTTAAATATCGCAGCACGGAGCCTTATGAAATCGATGCGTTTGAGCAAATCAGTGAAGAAGAGTTCACCTACCCCCAGCCTTGGTGGATACCCGGGCAAGGTGTCCTTCACTTGTTTACTAAATATACCCAAGGGAGAGAACTCTATTGGAACAGAAGTCAATACGGACTGGGTTGGACAAACGAACAAAAGCTCGCAGGCATGGGAGGCCATTATCAAATCAGCCGATGTATCGGTTCAAGGGTCATCACAGCTTTCAACTACCACCCAAAAGGCAATGTTGATAAAAGAACCAATTTATATTTTCTGGAGACCTCCAACCAGGGGGAAAGCTGGCAGACGGTCGATCAAAGAAAAGTCACACCTCCGTTGACCCAAACCGATCACATGGCTCTTGTGAAGGATTACGAGGCTGATTCCCGACTGGTTTACCTCAAGGACATTACTTTGGATGGAAAGGGGAACCCGGTCATCCTTTACATCACGAGTGACCATCATGAGCCTGGACCCCATCTGCGGAACCGAGAGTGGACTATTGCACAATGGGACGGCCATGAATGGAATCTAACCAAAATTACGCACGCTTGGCATAACTACGACATGGGCTCACTCTACATTGAACCCGATCAAACATGGAGATTGATCGCGCCCATAGGCCCTGGGCCTCAACGATACGGCACGGGAGGTGAAATGGCCATTTGGATCCGCCCTGCAGAAAAGCGTCAATGGAGTCATTTTCGAAATCTGACCGAAGAAAGCCCACGCAATCACGGGTATGCGAGGCGCCCCGTCAATGCGCACCCTGATTTTTATGCTTTCTGGGCAGACGGAAACCCAGATCGACTCACTCCTTCATTTCTATACTTTACCAACAAAAATGGAACTGGGCTCTGGAAACTTCCATACACGATGAGCCATGAGTTGGAAAAACCAATAAGACAGTATTGAGTATCACTTGTTGTTTGAGGAAAACTCAAAGTTCCTTCGAATCAATCTGCACAGCAAACATTCCGTGATCGGATGGCGGTTCCACGTAAACCGATTTGAATACGCCACCTCCTGTAATCACGCTATTGCTCAGAGGTCCTGACTCCGAATCGGCAAACATTACCGATTGCCATTCCCCGTTTGATTCAGCTTTGAACACGACTCGGTAATCCACTTTGCGACGCGCTGCAAAATCTATTTGCAGGCGTTTGAATATCCCAAGATCAACGACCTTGGAAGTGATGGAAAACTTCAATCTAGGCACCAGAACATTCAATGAACCATCAGGACAAATTTCAGAATCCAAACGATCCAATCCAAAAGGGGAAGGCCCGCTGATCCTGCTCCCATCCAAGCGGAAACGTGAAGAATGACACGGACATGAATGAGTATTGGAACTCTTACTGAAGGTTCGAACCGCACAAGAAGCATGAGGACACTCAGCACTCAAGACAATGAGCGAGTCATCTTCAAGACGGTTGATCAGGATAGGGTGAAGCGTTCCGTCTGGTTGATGGTTGGAGCGGATAGGGTTGAATCCCAATCGAACCGACCCCCCCACTTCCTGCAGTGTTTTGTAGTCCTCAGGACGCACATTAAGAATGCCTTGATTACCATCAGGAGAGGGTGACAATTCCCCAAGAAGAGGCAAGCGGTGCATGCGTCCAAGCCCTGTCATCCAGGCAGCGTTGAACAGGAAAGTTCTGACAAAAGTGCGTCGAGACAAGTTCATGAACCCAAACCAAGCAGGAACTGTGCCTTCTCAGGAGTGCAAAGATCGAACAAACGCATCCATTCGATCCATTCCTTTTTGGATATTTGCCATACTGGTTGCATAACTGATCCGAATGTAATCATCCGAACCAAAGGCAATACCTGGAACGGCGGCGACTTGAGATCGCTCGAGCAATTGATCGCAAAACTCCGTGGATTGCATGCCCGTTCCTGAAATATTCGGAAAAAGGTAAAAAGCTCCTTGTGCCTTGACGCACGTGACCCCCGGCATGGCGGTTAATCGTTCGTAGGCGTAGGTACGCCTACGATCAAACTCAGGCAACCATTCTTTCAAGTGATGTTGAGAGCCTCGCAATGCCTCGACCCCACCCTTCTGAGCAAAAGAAGTCGGATTGCTCGTGCTGTGGCTTTGTATGGCGTTAATGCGCTTTGCAATTGGTTCCGGGGCAGCAATGAATCCCAGGCGCCAACCTGTCATGGACCAGGCTTTTGCCAGACCATGGGTAATAATCGTGTGCGCTTGATGTTCGGATGAAAATGAGGCCACGGTTTGGTGCTTGGCATTTCCGTAGATCAAGTGCTCGTAAATTTCATCACTCAAGATCATCACACCTTTCTCCACACAGACATCACCCAAAGCTTTTATTTCAGCAGGCGAATAAATGGTCCCCGTGGGATTGCTTGGAGAATTAAGAATAAAAATGCGAGTACGATCGCTGATGGCTGCGCGCAACTGTTCGGGTGTTACTTTGAACTGTGTTGCATCCGTTGTATCAAGGATCACCGGTTTCCCCCCGGCCAATTTGACCATCTCAGGGTAACTTAACCAGAAGGGCGCAGGAATAATTACTTCATCTCCCTGATCGCAGATGGCCATCATGATGTTGTAGCATGAATGTTTCCCCCCACAACTAACGATTATTTGAGAAGCCTTGTAGGTCAATCCATTGTCCCGTTGAAACTTTTCAACAACAGCATCCTTTAATTCCGGGATACCGCTTGCGGGTGTATACTTGGTGAAACCTTCGTTTAAAGCCCTGATGGCGGCATCCTTGATGTGCTGTGGAGTATCAAAATCAGGTTCACCTGCTCCAAAACCGATCACATCCTGCCCTTCAGCCTTCAATTGCTTTGCCTTGGCACTGATTGCCAGAGTAAGAGAAGGAGCTAAAGAAGCCGCACGCTGTGAAATATGATAATTCATCGTATTCAATAGGTATCCACCCATACTCGACCCATGCCATTCCGATCAAGTGGAATTGACGAAAAATTAAGAATAAAGGTCGTGTTTTGTAATCGTATCAATTATTTCGAGCTTTCCTTGCCGATCATTCTGAACTTCCAGGACACCCTTTTGAGAAAAAAACAATGGGTAACGGATGCCGCCCTAAATGGTAGATAAGATATTCTTACCACCTGACATTCAAGGTTGCCTTGCCCATCCCTTCCTGAAATCATCATGCCATGAAGATGCAAAAAACCTTGTTACTTGCTGGAATACCTGCCGTTCAGAAAAACCTCTATCACCGTATTCAATTTTCTGTCGGTGATCCAGCCGCGTGGATCCAGTTTGAAAAAACGGATGGTAAGCGCCAATCAATCCTTGTTTGTCGTGATATTGAAATGGAACGGGCTCGAAAAAAAGCAACGGTTGATGCTGTTTATTGTCCAGCTGATTTCACTCCGGAAGCAGGCCTTTCAGGGGATCGTGAAACAGCCACAGCTCAAGCCGCCGCCGAGTGCCTGAATCGCAGGGGGATCAGCGCGGTCACTTCTGATCGTTCACTTGCCCTCATCTACCTCGAAGCCCTGAAAAATGCTGGAATTGAAGTCCATTATTCACCTGAAATGGGAGTCATGGAACGTCGAGGAAAATCAGAAGATGAATTGATTGCTTTGAGACAAGCCCAGTCCATCACTGAGAAAGTCATGAGCATGGCGTGCCAGTTAGTTTGTCACGCCAAGGCGCGTAAAGATGGTTCACTGGAAGTGGAGGGAGATTCGCTCACATCAGAATCATTACGTGCGCGGATTGATCACTGGCTGTTGGATGAAGGTTTCAGTAACCCGGGCAGTATAATTGCGTGCGGCCCTCAGGGAGCCGATTGTCATGAATATGGAAAAGGACGGCTTTGCACGGAAGCTCCCATCATCATCGATATTTTTCCATGCAGCAAATCAACTCATTATAATGGAGATTGTACGCGCACTGCTGTTCACGGAAAAATCCCTGTCCACATTGAGAAAGCATACAATACGGCAGTCAAAGCAAAATTTGCCGCAATGAAAGTCACGAGAGCCGGTGTCACTGGCGAAGCAGTGCATCAAGAAACCATTCGAGTGATTCACGAACACGGTTATGAGACGGGGTTACCCGGCAAAGAAAGCGCGGCAAGCCGTTGTGCAATGGTGCATGGGACTGGGCATGGTGTAGGTCTCGAAGTGCATGAACCACCACTGCTCGATTTCAAGGGGCCTACACTCATTGTCGGGGATGTCCTGACCATTGAACCGGGTCTTTACTGCCCTGCCTGGGGAGGGGTTCGAAGTGAGGACATGGTGGCAGTAAGAGAACGGGATTGTGAAAGTTTCAACCTTCTACCAGATACACTGAGCTGGTAGTTGACAATCTTTTCAATGGATGACCCGTTCAGTAAAGCTGATAAGGGACCAGCTGCGCTTATTTGATTGTGTATTTACGGTTCACCGGCTTTGTTTGTCCTGCTGGTCTCAGAGAAGAGGTAGAAAGCAAGTGAAGAACAACAGTCGAAAGCTCAATGACCTTGCTCATGGCCCTTCAGGGGAAATGCGTCATGGCTGCAGACCTCTTCAACGCGTCTTTGAAGACACATAGACCCAAAGCAAAACATTCTTCAGGACAGTTACCGCAGGAAGTAATTGCTGTGGAATCATCATTCATCAATGCACAATCAAATAATTCAATCAGGTTTCGATTACCGGGTCCATTGAAGCCATTTTTTGAATATTCCTGCAATAAAGGGAGTTAGTTTCGTACGGTTGTAGAGGTCCCCCAATTTACGCAGAGCTTCGGCTTGAGTTGGATAAGGGTGGATGGCATTTGCGATGGCCCCCAATCCGATTTTATGTGTCATGGCAATGGATACCGCTCCAATCAAATCTCCCGCATGAGTGGATACAATGGTAGCGCCTACGATTTGATCGGTTCCTTTTTTAACATGAACTTTAATGAAACCTTCTGTTTCACCCTCGAGAATCGCACGATCCACTCCCGACATAGGCTGAGTAAATGTATCGATTTCAACCCCCTGCTCTTTTGCCAATTCAGGGTTCAAACCCACATGTGCTAATTCAGGCGAAGTGTAGGTAGACCAGGGAATGATTAATGAACTGTGCTTGGCTCTTCCTTTGAATAACGCATTTTTCACCACAGAACGTGCCATGAAATCTGCTGCATGTGTGAACTGATAAGCAGAACAAATATCGCCTGCAGCGTAAATTCTGCGATTTGTTGTTTGAAAGCTATCATTGATGACTACCCCCTTTTCACTATATTCTACTCCGGCCCTCTCCAACCCCAGCCCCTCGACATTTGGTGCTCTTCCAACAGCAACAAGCAGCTGATCAACCTCAATATCGTACCCATTCGTGGCTTCATCATGAAGCAAACGAATGGAACCATCCGGATTGATGGAAACCTCTAATTCATGTGCACCGAGCAACATGTGAACCCCGTCCTTTTCCATGTGTTTACGAACCATGGCAACTGCTTCTCGATCTTCTTCGGGCATCAACCCGCGATTGGATGTAATCAAGGAAACTTCAGAACCAAATCGAGCAAAACTCTGGGCCATTTCAGCTCCGATGGGACCACCACCAATCACCCCGAAACGCCTTGGTAGTTCAGTCAGGGAAAATAAAGTTTCGTTTGTGAGATATGGCACTGAATCCAAGCCTTTGATGGGGGGCGCTGAAGCTCTGGCGCCCGTGCATATGACAGCTTTTGTGAAATTCAGTTTTTGTCCACCGACTTCAACCCGGCTACCATCCAGAAAACTTGCCTGCCCAAGGAACACATCCACTCCCAGGTCGTTGAACCGTTTGACGGAATCGTGCGGACTGATATCACTGCGAAGTTTCCTCATGCGTTCCATAACGGCTGGAAAATCGACCGAAACACCATCGTGCACTTTCACTCCGAATTCTCCTGCATTCCTGACAGCGGCAGCTGTGCGGGCAGAACTGATGATGCCCTTGGATGGTACGCATCCTACGTTGAGACAATCACCCCCCATCAATGAACGTTCAACAAGTGCCACTCTAGCTCCAAGCCCTGCACCAATGGAGGCTGCCACTAGCCCCGCCGTTCCGCCACCAATGACAACAAGATTATACTTATCCGCAGCTGTTGGGTTTTCGTAATTTTCGGGATGAACATTTGATTGCAGCTTTTGGTTATGAGCATCCAATGGCTGAAGCGCCTCGATTTGTTGTGATTTCATGTTGAAATTCCAGGACGTAATTATTGCAACAACACGATGACTTCAAGTCAGATTTATTTCGATTTAAATCGATGGATGATTTTTTTCACTACGAAAGGAAAGAAACCCAGCAATATAAATGCAACGATCAACTGAGGTGTCAGAATTCCAGTAGCACCTTTTTCAGCTAGAACTGACAGGCTTGGGAACTGTGTTCCAGCATACACAAAGACAATGGTTCCAGGCAGCATGCCGACCTGACTGACCCACCAGAAGGTTCGCGCAGGAATAGGAGTCAATGCCATGACAATGTTTATCACGAAAAAGGGCACTGCAGGTATCAGTCTCAATGTGAATAAATAAAAGGCGCCTTCCTTCTTCAGCGCTTCATTGAATTTTTCCAGTCGATCACCAAACTTGGATTGAATTATGTTGTTCAGTAAAAACCGACTTATCAGGAACGCCATGGTTGCTCCCGCGGCAGAGGCAAAACTCACCAGCAGTAGTCCCTGTCTAAACCCAAGGAACCATCCCAGAAAAAGAGTCAGCAATGTCGCTCCCGGCAGAGAGAAGCCCGTTGCAAGGACATAAATCAGAAATGAAAACCCAAGAACGGGGACTGGATATGCCATTTGGTATCTGCGAAGAGCAGTTTCTCTGGAAACGAGTGAATCCATCGACAAAAGATGCCCGAATTTCCAGTAAGCAATACTGCCAATGACAATGCTAGCCAGGCCTAACCAAATTCTCACGTAACGAGGTTTCCATAGTCTCTCAATTTGTGGTCTTGAATCTGCCATTATTGTCAATTTCACAATAACTGGGCTTCATGGTCAATAAGCACCGTGGTAATTTCATGCGTGATACCATCATTTGTTGTTCATTTATATTTGAACCAGCAAAATGAACGAACAATACCTTCAGGAAACAAAACGCCTTTATAGCGGCCTGAATATTCCATTTCACTCAGGGGTCATGGCTTGTGATATTCAACATGCGATTTATTCCCCCAGGATGCCACCGTCATAACGTTGGTTTATTCATTCAACGATGCATAAGGAGCAAACGCTGGTGAGTGGTGACAATAACTGACTTCCTCGGCTGAGGTTCTGGGGCAAACAGCCTTATCCCTATCCTTCCAATACGGCCATGACAATAGGCTATCTCGGTTCTACACGTCTTTTGAGATGGAGCACCAACTGCACATTTAACTCACGGGTTCTCCTCGAAACTTCATGGGGCACTCCGGCAAACCTGGCACCTTGCAAATCAACAACAGATATTTTTCAGCTTGGCAGTGAAGTCTAAATTCCAGCATGCTGGTGCCCATGAAAATTGTATTGGCATATTCGGGCGGTTTGGACACTTCGGTGCTGGTTTCATGGCTTAAAGACAAGTACCAGGCTAAGATTATTTCTTTTTGCGCCGACATTGGACAGGAAGAAGAGCTGGACGGACTTGATAAAAAAGCCAAGAAAACGGGTTCTTCCAAAATATACATCGACGATTTACAGGAGGAGTTCGCTCGCGATTATATTTTCCCGATGATTCAGGCGGGAGCCATATATGAAGGACAGTATTTCCTGGGAACGAGTATTGCACGACCACTGATTGCAAAGCGCATGGTAGAAATCGCGCGCAAGGAAAAGGCTCAGGCGATTGCTCACGGTGCAACCGGAAAAGGTAACGATCAGATTCGATTCGAGCTCACCGCGGCGGCTCTGGCCCCAGAAATTGACGTGATAGCCCCATGGCGTGACGAACAATTCAGGGCAGATTTCCCGGGGCGGAAGGAGATGATTGACTATTGTGCAGCTAAAAAGATCCCAGTAGAGGCAAGTGCGAAAAAGCCTTATTCCATGGACCGCAACCTACTGCATATCTCCTACGAAGCAGGCGTACTCGAAGATCCCTGGTTGGATGCCTCCTCTCCTGAACACAAGGAAATGTACAAACTCAGCGTCAGCCCTGAGGATGCCCCAGATGCCCCGGAATACGTCGAACTTGAATTTGAAAAGGGCAATTGCATTGCGGTGAATGGCAAGAAAATGACTCCCCTGAGAGTGATGAAGACCCTGAACAAACTGGGAGGGAAACATGGTATCGGTCGAGTTGATCTTGTTGAAAACCGATTCGTTGGCATGAAATCCAGAGGCGTCTATGAAACACCTGGTGGCAGTATTTTGTTGTTCGCCCATCGCCAAATTGAAAGTTTGACCATGGACCGAGAAGTCATGCATCTGAGAGATTCACTCATGCCCAAATATGCTGAGCTCGTCTATTACGGTTTTTGGTTTGCTCCTGAGCGAGAAGCATTGCAAGCCTTGATCACTGAAAGCCAAAAAAACGTTTCTGGAACTGTTCGCTTGAAACTATACAAGGGCAACATCATCACTGCGGGAAGAAAATCTCCCCTCAGCTTGTATAATCCTGAGATTGCAACGATGGAAGCTGATCCCACACAAGCTTACAACCAGGATGACGCCACAGGCTTTATCCGCTTGAATGGTTTGAGATTGAAAGTTGGAGCTCAGGTTCATCAACCTCCAGCTCCCAAAAAGGCCAGAAAGAAAAAGGCCAAAAGCACACGAAAGAAAAAATAATCAACGATAGAAAAAGGCTTTATTCATTGGCATCCGTTTCCAGCCTCCAGCCGGGAC
>KB912044.1 GCA_000383715.1 Verrucomicrobia bacterium SCGC AAA164-E04 | reverse complement strand
TCGAGGAGCTGGATGGCTTCAGGAGGCGCCTCGATCAAGATATTGCACTGGAAACAATTGACGTCAATTTCATTGACCAAATGGCAGGCAATGAGGCCCGTGTGCGTTTTTTTGCGAATGGGACCTCGGATGAGTTCACAACCACGGTGCTTATGAACGAGGATCGGCGCATTATCACTCTGGACCCTATCACAGGATTACCGAGCATGGTGGATCCCAGATACCTCGACTAAATCTGAAAAAGATTACCCCATGCGCATCCCAACAGGAACTTCCAGATACAGGCAAACCTCCATCAGGTGGGCCTTCAGTCTATTGGAAGTCATGATTGCTATTGCGATCTTTTTTACATCCGTCTTTGTCATTCTTGAATTAACAAGTCAGCACCTTCGTACAGCCCGCATCCTTCAAACACTGGATGTGGATCGCACCAGTTTGCCTTCCTTGCTTTCCATTACCAATTACCTGGAAATGGGCCCGTTGCCCATTGACGTTAAAATTCAGTACGAAGATGCTCACCCGGGTGTAACGGTCAATGGATTCATCGATGAAGTTGCCACGAACGGTTTATTCAGGATCGACTATTCCATTCATTGGATGTCTGAAAACAGCATGCGCCAGTCCCGCAACAGCATCTTGTTATGGCGACCTAACATGGCAGGGGCAAGGGGACCTCTCTCAAGATGAAGATTCACCTCAACACCATTGGCGTTCAATGCAGAGGCCCTGAAGCAAATAGAGCCAAAGAATCTGGAGTTCGCGCCGGATCCGCCCATGCATTCACTCTCATTGAAATCATGGTAGCAGTAGGGGTATTGGGGGGCCTGATGGTAGCAATCTTCGCTTCCTGGCACGTCATCGTTCGCAGTTCACAAATAGGTATCACCGCATCCGTGGAAGCTCATCGAACGCGTGTCGCCGTTCGATCCCTGACCGATGCCATGACTTCGGCGATTATTTATGAATTGAACATGCCCTATTACGCCTTTCTCACAGACACAACTGAATCTTTCGCTGCATTTAGCCTGGTCTCAAGATTGCCGTCCACCTTTCCTGGCAGCGGTTTATTTTTCGACCAACCTCTGCGGCGTGTGACGTTCAGTGTGGAACCTACAAATTCCATGCATCAACTCATTATGCGCCAGAACCCGATCCTTTCTCCATTGGATCAAGGGCAGGAACCCTATCCAATGGTGCTGGCGAATAATGTCGGTGAATTCAAGATGGAATTTCTTGATATTCAATCTGGTGAATGGGTGCCAGAATGGGGCTTTACCAACCAGATGCCCGCCATGATTCGATTTTCACTGGGTTTTATTTCTCCAGCTTCCGGAAAGGTCGATGAAAACAGGATCATCAAACGTATTGTGCAAATACCAGCAGGTACGGTGAGGGCTGTCTGGCAGCGACCCGTATCACCCGCCGGGGCCTCAGGGATTTCACGTCAACTTCAGTAGATCCAATGCGAATCCCTCACTCACAACAGCCTAATTCAGCGAAAGACCAATCAGGCATTGCTCTGATTATGGTGATGGTGGTCGTACTTGCTCTGGGTATCATGGCGGCGCATTTCAGCTTTTCAATGAAAATTGAAACTCGACTGGCTATCAATACGACGAGAGATCCCGATATGGAATGGATGGGGCGCTCAGGCGTGGAACTTGCCAAATATGTCCTGTCTGAAAAAATGACCATCCCTATTGAAAACCAATTCGATTCATTGAACCAAATGTGGGCGGGAGGCCCATTCGGAACAAACGAGGTACTGGCTGCGATTTCGCTGCGAGATGTCTCTTTGGGCGATGGTGTCATCAATGTCAAAATTGAAGATTTGGAACGGAGATTTAATGTCAACGTCCATGGGCCAGAGATCATTGCTCAAGCCTTGCTTTACATGGGTGTCGAGTCATTTCAATCTTCAGTTATCATGGATTCCTTGATGGACTGGGTAGACCCTGACTTGATGGTGCGAACCAATGGTGCTGATGAGGAAGATTATCTGGCCGAGCCCAATCCTCCCTTCCCTCCTTACCTTGTCAAAAACGGCCCCATCGATGACCTCTCCGAACTTCTTTTCATCCGAGGCATCACGCCTGAGATCTATTACGGCATTCCTTCTTTAGATCCTTCAATGATGCCCGTGGGGATGGGAACAGGAACATTTGGTTTGGTTGATTTATTCACCGCCGTTGGGGGGTTCCAGGTCAATATCAACACGGCTTCACCAGCCGTTTTGCAAATGATACCTGGAATGGACGAAAACCTTGCCTTTGACATTATCATGACTCGAGCTGGATTCGATGGCATGGATGGAACGGAAGACGACTTACCTTATGTCCGCATCCAGGACTTGCTCACCGTGCCCAGTATCACTCCTGATATCATGCAAAGTCTCCGACGCTATGTGACGAATCGCAGCAACACATTTGAAGTGATTGTCGAAGCTCAAATCGATGAGTACAGTCGTATTTACAGGGCTTTAATCGTCCGCGTGAGTGCACGGGAATTCGCAGTCCTGAACATGCGGTGGGAGTAGAGGATCACATTAAAGCTCCATGCAAGCGAAGTTAATTTTCATCACCGGAACGAATACGGGCACTGGAAAAACCCTGCTGACATGCCTGGGATTACATTACTTGCGCCAACACAATCATGCAGCTGCCGGTTTGAAGCCGTTCTGTTCTGGCTCAAGAAGTGATGCACACCATATTCATTTTCACAGTGGCAAAATCTGGAATATTGAAGAGGTCAATCCATGGCATTTCGCCCCCCCTCTTTCGCCTGGCGCCATGCCCAAAGGATCTCAAATTGGCATGGCAAAAGTCATCGAACAGATAAGAAGTAAACAAACGCAGTGCAGCCATCTCATTGTCGAAGGTGCAGGTGGGATCATGTCACCACTCGGCGCTGATTATCATT
>KB912043.1 GCA_000383715.1 Verrucomicrobia bacterium SCGC AAA164-E04 | reverse complement strand
CAGTTGTTGATCAAATACATCATATTTTCCTCATTGCGTACGCCCCATGAATGCCACCGATCCTATCCTTTTCTACAATCGTTACAGCGGGCAGTTGGAAACCGAAGCCGTGTATGGTGGCGGTTTTCTCAAATGGGCTTACGGAAACCCATTGGGCAGAGTTTCTGTGGAGTTACTTGTCAAACGTGCTTTTTTTTCCCACTTCTACGGTTGGTGGATGGACCGTCCTTCGACTGTTGCCAAAGTAAAACCTTTTGTGAAATCGTTCGGATTGGATGCTGAGGAGTTTGCCAAAAAGATGGACGAATTCACGTCCTTCAATGACTTCTTCAGCCGTGAATTAAAACCCGAAGCAAGACCCATTGCGGATGACAGGGATGCGGTTGTGTTTCCTGCTGATGGAAGGCACTTGGGCTTTCAGGATTTATCCAAGGTGCAGCATGTTTTTGTCAAAGGGCAGTCCTTTGATCTGGAAGCGCTGTTGGGAAATGTTGATCTTGCAAATCGGTATCGAAATGGATCTGCGGTTCTTTCACGATTGTGTCCCACGGATTATCATCGGTTTCATTTCTCCGTTCAGGGGAAAGCCGGCCAGACCAAACGGATCAATGGGGACCTTTATTCCGTCAATCCTATGGCATTGCGGCAGAATCTCAATTATCTGTGTGAAAACAAAAGAACGCTTACAAGCGTGCGAACTGATCGCTGTGGAGAAGTATTGATCATGGAAATAGGTGCGACGAATGTGGGGTCCATTCTACAGACATTTCAATCTGATGCTTCTCTTCAGCACAAAGGGCAGGAGAAAGGGTATTTTCGATTCGGAGGATCGGCCACGATGACCTTTTTCGAGCCAGGCGCCGTGAGCTTGGCAGAAGATCTACGCACTCATTCCGCCAACGGAATAGAACTGTATGCGCGCATGGGGGACTTGATGGGAACTGTCAGTTAAGTAATTGTTTTGAGGAAGCGCACATTGTGTTGATCTGGATTGTCTGGTGCACAGGTAGTGTGGTCTTTAGTTTGTGAACATATCATGAGATTCCGAGTGTTGATTTATTGGATAGCCTGCCTAGTCGGCTTTTCTTTTTCTCTGATCACAGTCACGGCGGCATCGGTTCCTGTGCAGCCATTGGGGGAGCAGATACGCAGACTGCATGGGACCATGCAATTCTTAGGGATTCCGCTATCCAGAGATGCTCAGGAAAAGCTTAATGGCGCGATTGAGCAGAGAGAGGTGGCCGCGATGGAATCGGTGTTGGATGCCTTGGTTTTATTCAAGGTCGAAATCAACCCTGAATCGCGTGTTAAAGTGAGCAGGGGAAATGCCACTCCCCGATTGAATCAAGGCGGTTACACCCCTTTTTTGGTTAAAGTGGTCAATCAAGCTACGGTTACCAGTCGTTTGAATGTGACTTCACCGCAGTCGGGGCAGGTTTTTGGAGGCATGACGCCCTTGTCGGCGCGTCGCATGCAACGAGAATCGCATCATGAATTGGCAGATCAATCAGGGGATGTCTCCCGGTTCTTGGATCTTAGTTTTTATGAATTGCCTCCAATGACCACCCACCTCAGTGGACTGGCTTTGGAATACAAGCTCCTGTGGATTTATGCTTCAAACATTGGATCCGTTGAGGCGACTATTGCTTTCGATGTTGGACAGGGTACGCAGGATATCGGTTTTCGAAGTGAGGTGCCGGTTCTTTTTGATATCAAGCCAGCGACCAAAGTCACATTGAACATCCTTGATTACGATCGCAAGCCCAGCACTGCTCGCTTGATATTTCGCGATACATCGGGTCACGTGTTTCCTCCTCAAGCAAAACGATTGACATGCCACCTGGATCCTATCAACTGGAGGCATCGCGAGGTCCAGAATATCAAGTGATGAGCCAGCAGATTGAAATTCCGGAAGGTTCCTCTCATGCGTTGGATATTCAATTGGAGCGCTGGGTGAATCCTGCGCAATACGGGTTTTACAGTGGTGACCATCATATCCACGGTGCAGGTTGCGCTCACTATAACTCTCCCACACTGGGAGTGAGTCCCTCGGACATGTTTCTACAAGTGAAGGGGGAAGGGTTGAATGTAGGATGTGTTCTGACCTGGGGACCCTGCTTCGAATTTCAAAGGCAATTTTTCTCTGCGGATCCTCATCCTCTCAGTGATCCTTTGACCTTGCTGAAATATGATTTGGAAATCAGTGGCTTCGGATCGCAATCCATGGGGCACGTTTGCCTGCTCAATCTCAAAGATCAAACCTATCCCGGATCCTATGGAGGTAAGGATCGTGGATGGCCTACCTGGACCACGCCTGTTTTGAAATGGGCACAAATACAAGGTGGTGTCGTCGGATTCGCACATTCTGCCAGCGGATTGCAAATCGATCCCGATGCGGCATCCGCTCGCATGATGAAGCAGTTGGACCTGAATCAGGATCATCTACTTGTTTTTGAAGAAGCGGGCCAAGGATTGCTTCCAACAGGATTCAAAACGATTGATGAGGACCATGATCGTGTGCTCACCGAAAGCGAATTGCGACATGCCATGGATCTGCAAGCCGATCGACTTCCCAATTGGGTCGTTCCAGAAATGAGCGGTGTGGGGGCCATGGAGATATGTGTCAGTACCGCCCTGGGGGCCTGTGATTTTATCAGTGCCATGGATACGGCCAGGATACCCGAATGGAATATGTGGTATCATCTATTGAATTGCGGATTTCCTCTGAAGGTGAGTGGTGAAACAGATTTTCCATGCATGAGCGGGAGTCGAGTTGGGCAGGGGCGTGTTTACGTTCAGTTGGGAAGTGTTGATCATTTGGACTACGCAGACTGGTGCATGGGATTGAAGCTGGGTAGATCTTACGTTTCAGACGGATTTGCTCACGCACTGGAATTTTCAGTCAATGACATTGCCCCCGGCTTCGGAGATGTTCACATGTCCGGCCCAGCGACGGT
>KB912042.1 GCA_000383715.1 Verrucomicrobia bacterium SCGC AAA164-E04 | reverse complement strand
TCCTCAAATAATAGGGGGCGCCATGATTCAGGCTGAATATTGATCACTTCATTTGTTTGCCCCTGAATCCTCAGGCTCAAAAGCGAGAGGCAGCTTCAATTGACTGTATTTGATATTCCATAGCTTGGATGCAGAAATGCCTACGAGTCGTAGCGGTTGGTTTACCAGTCGTTCCCGGGCGAGCATCTGGCATACATTGCGATAGATGGCCGAAGTGTCCTGTATTCCCTCTGGCAAGGTTGTCTGGCGAGACAGAGTTGTAAAATCTCCGTAACGAACCTTGACTTGGATTGTGTGAGCAAACAAGTCCTGCCGAGTCAACTTTCCGGCAATTTCCTCGGCTTGTTCTTTCAGTGCCGACTTGAGTGTATTGCGGTTATCGGTATCTCTCAAGAAGGTTGTCTCGCTGCTGATACTTTTAACCGAATCATTCGACTCCACTCGTCGATCATCCACCCCAAGGGCATATTGTTTCAGAAGAGGGCCGAAATTCCCCATCAGACTCACAAGTTCTCCTTTGTATTCCTGAATATCGCCTATGGTATGAAGTCCGGCTTTGTTCAGGATTTCATTGGACGCTTTCCCTACGCCATGAATTGATCGCACAGGCAAGCAAGCAAGAAATAGTTTTTTGTCCCTCTCGGGTATCAAGACGAGGCCGTTTGGTTTGTCATAGTCGCTTGCAATTTTTGCCAGCATCTTGTTACTCGCTATTCCAATGCTGATCCTCAGTTGTCTTTCCCTTCGGATCACGGTTTTGATTTCCCGAGCTATGGGCAATGCAGACATTAGACTTGCCTCAAAATCATTGCCCAGACACCTGCCTGATAAATCAAGATAAGCCTCGTCAACTGACATCTGCTCAATTTTTTCACAAAAGCAGCGTATCAGCTTCATGATTTCATGTGATTCCTTGCGATATTTATGGATGCATGGTGAGAGGAAAATGCCATGCGGGCACAGGGTTTTTGCGGTGCGACTTGGCATGGCTGAACGTACTCCGAACTTCCTGGCCTCGTAGCTGGCAGCGCACACGACTCCACGGCGATCCGGGGGGGAACCTACGATGACCGGCTTCCCTTTCAACTCTGGTCGATCACGTTGCTCGACCGATGCGAAAAAGGCATCCATATCGACGTGCATAATGACTCGTTTGTCTCTGGTCAAGTCGTTTGAATGAGTCCTTTTTCTCATGGTTGCATCATTGATGCTGAGTGAAATTTAATGGTCTTTTGATTCATTACTCAGTTCTGATCAGTCCATACTTGATACCGCGCTTTTCCTTCGTTAATTTGTATCCATGTTGCCATCCGGCTTAATCCTGTGAAATTAGAATATATGTCCGAAGAATCCTACATTCAGAAGCTTTTTGCCGAACGTATCGGTGGTCAGAACTATGGTAAGACCACCGCAATCTACAAGTTTGAAAAAATCAAGCGTGCCAAGCAGGCTGCACTCAAAGCCAATCCGAACGCTGAGATAATTGATATGGGAGTAGGGGAACCTGATGCAATGGCCTTCCCTGAGGTAGTGTCGGTGTTGCATGCAGAGGCTCAAAAACCGGGTAACCGTGGATATGCGGACAATGGTGACTCGGTCCTTAAAGAGGCGGCTGCAACGTACCTCGACAAGGTCTGCGGTGCACCTGGGATCAATCCAGATACGGAAGTGCTTCATTCCATCGGTAGCAAAGCGGCTTTGTCGATCTTGCCCGCAGCGTTCATCAATCCGGGCGACTACGTGTTAATGACCACCCCCGGTTATCCCGTGTTTGGTACGCATGCCAAATTTTACGGGGGCTTGTGATCAATTACCCCAATAACCCTACAGGAGCGAGCGCAACTAAAGCGTTTTTCGAAGACGTGGTGGCCTGGGCAGAAAAGAATAACATCATTGTAGTGCATGACGCCGCATACGGTGCACTGGTGTTTGACGGTAGCCCGTTGAGTTTCCTTTCCGTCCCCGGCGCCAAGGACGTTGGGGTTGAACTTCACTCAACGAGCAAAGCCTTTAACATGACAGGTTGGCGCTGTGGCTTCGTAGCTGGCAACGAGCTTCTGGTCAAAGCGTATGGTGATGTTAAGGACAATACGGATTCAGGGCAATTCCTGGCCATTCAGCATGCGGCTGCCTATTGTTGGAATCATCCTGAAATCACGGAAAAGATTGCTGACAAATACAGTCGCCGCATGGATGGATTGGTGGAAGTCTTACGCAGTGCGGGTCTGGATGCAGTGAAGCCGGGTGGTTCCTTCTTCCTGTATTTGCCTTCCCCAAAAGCCGCGGTCAAATCAGACGGGTCGCGCATCGAATTTGAAAATGGTGAGGCGGCTTCTCAATGGTTGATACGTGAAAAGCTCATCTCGACGGTTCCCTGGGATGATGCAGGTGCCTTTTTACGATTCAGTGTCACGTTCGCCGCACCTACGATCGAAGAAGAAAAGCGTGTGTTGTCTGAAATACAGTCTCGACTCAGTGACGTGACCTTCGAATTTTAAATTCAGGTCAAAATGCTTCAGTGAATGTTGATAAGGGCGCCCGCATGGGCGTCCTTATTTCTTTCTGGAACACTGAGTTTTCAATGCACTGCCAAGCCGTTCAATACCCTCTCGGATATCCCTCAAGGAAGCGTTACCAAAGCTGATACGCATTGCGTTGTCACAGTCGCGTGTATTCAAATCTTTTGCATAGGTGTATGCCCCGGGCACATACATGACACGTTCATTAAGCGCTTTTTTGAATAAAGGACTCCGAGGACCGGTGGAAATGTTCTTTGGCGCCTTTGCCCAGAAATAAAGACCGCCCTCCGGCCCTGCCCATTCGATTTCATCGGGAAAAGAACGTTGAATGCATTTTTGCATGTGCCGCGCTTTGTTTTGGTAGCGTGACTGTAGTTGATTCAAGTGACTTTGATACAAGCCTGAATCAAGAGCTTCCTCCAATATTGACTGCAACAAGTTTGCCGTTCCGAAGTCATGGTTTCCTTTGATCCTCATGACCACTGTTCGGAGGGGTTCTGGTAAGAAACCAAAACCAATTCGAATACCTGTGGCAAATGGTTTGCTGTAAGTGCCTGAATAAATCACGCGTTGTCTTGCGCCCGGCAGGGTGAGCATCGAAGCTGTCTCCTGAGTATCTGGAAATTTTAATTCCCGGTAGGCTGCATCCTCCAGGATATAAATCGGATGCCCGGCATGCTTTTCGTAAGATTTTACCAGGTGCAGAATGGCTTTCTTCTTTTCAATTGAGGTGGAGATGCCCGTAGGATTCTGAAAGTATGAAACAAGGTAGAG
>KB912041.1 GCA_000383715.1 Verrucomicrobia bacterium SCGC AAA164-E04 | reverse complement strand
TTTTGCATGCATCTCAATCCAAGTTCCATTCTCGGGCACCTAGTCCTTTGCCTTGTCTGTGTGGTTCACAATGTTCAGGCAAACCCGCATCTGCAATTGGGGCCCATGCTGGGGCACGTAGGGAGTCATGAGGCAAGGATATGGGTGAAGGCTTCTGAAAGTGCACGATTGAGCGTGATCTTTTCTCAACAGCCCTCACTGGAAGATGGACGTCAGATTGATGGCATTTTGTTGGGCGATCGATCTGATCACAATGGTCATATACAAGTCACGCAATTGAATCCTGAAACGCGATATTATTATGATGTTCTTTTAGATGGGATACCTTGCCTGACGGCTCCTTATCCATTTTTTGACACGGCTCCAAGTGAGGGAGATTCGACGCATTTGAGATTTGCTTTTGGGTCCTGCGTTGGCCGTGAAGGAAAGTTTGCCGCAGCTGCATGGGGGGAGATGGCCGTGGATCCATCCATTCAGATGTTGTTAATGCTGGGGGATAACCATTATGCCGATTCCACCGTGCCAGAGGTTCAGAGAGCCGCTTACTATGATCACCGTTCCGTGTCAGGGTTTCGTGATCTTGCGAAGCGCACCTCGGTCTATGGAATCTGGGATGACCATGATTACGGTCCCAACGATAGCGACAGGACGGCAGAAGGAAGGCAGACTTCCCTGCAGACTTTCCAGTCCATGTGGGCCAATCCCTCTTATGGCGAACCGCATCACCCGGGGACTTATTACCGATTCTCCTATGGAGATATTGAATTTTTCATGCTGGATGATCGTTATTACCGCTCTCCCAACTCAGCCAAGGAAGATGGAACCAAGACCATGCTGGGTGAGAGACAATGGCAGTGGCTCAAGCAGGGGCTGAAACAATCCACGGCAAAGTTGAAGTTCATCGCCTCAGGAAGTGAATGGCAAAAGAACGGGCACCGGGATTCATGGACCAGTTTCAAGCGTGAGCAGTTGGGTTTTTTCAAGTGGATTGACCAGGAGAATATCGAGGGTGTCATCCTGCTTTCGGGCGATCGCCATTTTACTGGCGGATATCAGATCAATCAGCGAATCATCGAAGTGACATCAGGGCCTCTGGGTTCAAGTAATTTTCCTACCAGGAATTTACCAGAGATGTTCCTGAACCATGGGAAGGGAAAACTTTATTGTGTTTTTGATATTGATACTCGCCATGAAGTTCCCAAGGTCATCCTGGAAGTGCATCAAGCTGGGGAGGGGATGATTGATCGCAGAGATTTCACCATGGAAGAGATCAATGGCAAGGCTCGGATCGCGACATTACCCGTCCGCCCAGCAAAATCTACCGTTAGCCCAGAAGGCTCCGATTTACCGCTGATCAAAAGGGAAAACTTTGAATCGGGTGCGCAGCATTGGACACCTACAGACCCGGATGCCTGGCGCGTGATCGAACAGGATGGCAGCAAGGTATACAGTCTGCATCGCCAGAGTAAATACAAGCCCACCCATCGAAGCCCTTTTAATTACTCCCTTTTGAAGGATACCTGGACAGGGGATTTTGATTTACATGCACGCGTTATCACTACGCAGAGAGATTATGGTCACCGAAGCATGTGTCTCTTCTTTGGGTGGCAAGATCCAGAGCATTTTTATTATGTGCATCTTGGGCAAAAAACCGATGATCATGCCAATCAGATATTCATCGTCAATGACGCTCCAAGGATCAAGATCTCCACACGAACCACCCCAGGGACCCCATGGGATACCGAATGGCATACCGTTAAAATCAAACGCCGGGTCACAAGCGGCTTGATTGAGGTTTATTGGGATAACATGGAGGAGCCCATCATGACCGCAGAAGATAAAACTTTTGTCTGGGGAAAAGTGGGTTTGGGAGCGTTTGATGACACCGGTAACTGGGACGATATTCAACTGTACGGCGTCGAAATCAAGCGCCCAGAGTAAAAGTTGGTCAGGGCGCAGAGTGGAAAGACTCCTCTCCCTTCAACACCCATGAAAGGAGTTGTCCGCATTTCTCGCCTTCTGCGGGCGTTTGCATCCAAGGCGGACGGATGCTCGAAGATTGATTATTCAGGCCAGTTTTCCAATATTTCGGCGAGATCCAGGACGGTAGGACTCTTTCCCGAACGCACGTAAAATCCGCTGGTGGCAACGCCTGTCGCCAGGGATTCCTGGTGACTTAAATCAAGTAATCTGCCCACGCAAAACCCGGCATTGAAATGGTCTCCTGCGCCTGTGGTGATCACCGGGTTGGGGATGAATGGGCCGTTGATAGAGACAACTTCAGAGCCATTGGACGCGACTGCATATTTGACGGGATGAACCACCAGCGTGTCTGCTTTGATGCGGTTGTGCAGTTGCCCAACGAGGTCAATCAGTCCTTCTCTGGAATCACTTGCTGCTTTCAACCCAAGCACTTCACCAATTTCGTGAGCCTCTTTTTCATTTAAACCCAGCGTGACGGAGAAGTAAGGTTGAAAACCTGCGATCAGGTTCAAGGCTTCCACTATATCCTCATTGGGACGTTTTTGAGGGTCACACAGGTCAAAGAATAATGTCTTACGATCTTTCGGGTTCGGTTTGGGTTGCTTACTCAGGATTTCGCTTTGAACCATTTCCCATATTTCACTCATGTAGGGCATCATCGTCCAGTTGACGAAAGCGACCAGACTGGACTGGTTGAGCTGTTGAGTGAACGTTTCTATGCCCATGCGATCAACGATATTTTTCCATCGCATTTCATTCAGTGGGGTGAGTTTGCCCATCAGCAATTTGCCGTCCTGAAATTCATAGGCATCGGTATGACCAGGATTTGCAATGGAAAAGACTTTCGTTGCTTTTTCTACTAGCGGTTTGAAAACCGGATTGGGGTCAGGGTAGCCGAGTGCTCCCAGGTAGGTTACCTGAATGCCTGCCTTGGCCAGGGCATTGGCCATGATCGGGCCATTGCCTCCCAATTTGATGCGTTGCGTGACAAGTTCAAGGTTGGTGCTTCTGCCGGCCGCCTCTTCGATGCGGTCTGAAAACTCCTGAATAGTTGGGATCCTTTCGAATCCCGCTACATCCATGCGCTTGTCAACAACATGAATGATTTCATCTACAAAACCATCCAATCCAACAAATGCAGTGCTTTGCTGAACCTTTTCTTTTCTTTCTCGTAGCTTTGTCGCTACACTCTGCCGCAAATCTTCTTGGCTGTTCATTGATGTTTAATCAGCGGAGACCCCTAAGTCAGACAAGACATTTTCAAGTTCTTCATCTGAAAAAAAACGTATTTCTAAAGCACCTTTTCCCTCCTGATACTTTATCCTGACCTTGGTTTTGAATTTCTCCACGAGCTGCTGCTCCATGTGTGCTATGTGAACATCCTTTTCATTG
>KB912040.1 GCA_000383715.1 Verrucomicrobia bacterium SCGC AAA164-E04 | reverse complement strand
CATGAAAGCAGTCGGTGAAAACATCTTTCATGTCGGTGAGGAAATCGGCATCGGCCAAACGGTCAAGGCCTCCCTCCAAGCTCTGATAGGATGCACATTCACAGCTATCTTTGAATCACTGGTTCTCGGAAGCAAAGCAGGCGTCAGCGGCAAGGTACTTTATGAAGTTTTCAGCGCCAGTGGAGTAAGCAGTCCTCTCTTTAAAAATTGCGCGAAACTGATCATGGACCGAAAATTCAAAGACACAGGAAGCCAGATAGGCACCATGTACAAGGATCTGGGTATCACTATGGACCTGGCCCGTCAAAATGGGGTCCCGATGTTCACCACTGCTGCGGCACAGCAGTTGTTTCAATCTGGTATTTCTAAATTCCCTGAAGAGGACAACTGGACGATTACAAAAGTACTGGAAGAAATCGCTGGAACGGAAGTCAAATGGTAAGAGGAAAAAACCAACAATGAACAATAACAAAGCAAAATTAGGGGTCATTACCGATGGCATCAGCCGGGATTTCGAACGTGCACTTGGGGTAATGACCAAGGCTGGGCTTGAATATGCCGAATTACAATTTCTCTGGGACAAGGAAGTAGGGGATCTTGATGCGGATGAATTAGCACGCGTCAAGCGCCTCGTTAGCGATTACGAAGTCAAGGTGGCCTGTATTTCAAGGCATAATTTTGTCGGCATGGGAGTGAACCAGACAGAGGTGGGTGACGAACAATACAAATGTCACATGGATGGATTGAAAAGGTGCATCGAGATGGCACAAGAGCTGGAGTGCCCCAAAGTACGTATCATGAGTTTCCGTCGGGAAATGATTCTATTTGGTAAGGGGGGTGCGGAACATTGGGTCGCCGCCAATGGTGCGTGGGAGAAGCTGCTTGAACTCCTTAAACCACCTGTAGAGCTTGCTGAAAAAGAGGGAGTCCAACTCGTACTGGAAACCGGCAACAATGCAATGGTTCCCTCCGCTTATCTCGGTAGAAAGCTGATCGAAGATATGGGCAGCAAACATTTAAAGATTCTCTGGGATCCAGGCAACTGCCTTTGTGCTAACGAACCTGCATATCCAGATGGTTGGGAAGCTCTGAAGGGCGGATTCATGGGACATTTGCACGTCAAGGACGCGATCGTGGAGATGAATAAGGCAACCGTCACTTTTTGCCGCATGGGAGAAGGACAGCTTGCTGATAGCTTTGAACCCATGGCGCGCGGCCTCAGGGAAGACGGTTATGACGGGGTTGTTTCTTTTGAAAGTGTTCATTGTGATGAACAAGGTAGTTTCGAAGGAGGCTTTCTGCGATCCGTCGAAGCATTCAAACGAATTTTCGGCTGATTCGGTTCACGCATCCTGTCATGGCATTTCTGAAACACCAGCTGAGCCGAGGCCTCTTTGGGCTACTTATTCTCGTCATTTTGACGTTGGGAGTTTCATGTCAAAAACAACAGGACATCATCGTTTTCCGTTATTCAAATAGTCAACCCAAAGCAGCATTGCGCAGCCAATCAATGCTGTTTTTCGAAAAGGAGCTTGAGAAGCGCACTCAGGGGCGGATTCAGGTCGAACTTTATTTCGGAGGGGTGTTGGGAAATGAGCGTGAACTGATGGACTTTGTCACCATGGGAGTGCTTCAAGGCACTCGTGGTGCCTATTACGCAGATGCCAATCCAAAGTTCCAACTATTCACGCTTCCTTTCCTTGTCGATGACTGGGATCAGGCCCTGCGATTGATGCAGAGTGAATTCACGGCTGACATAAATCGCGAGGCAAAAGAACGTGGCTTCCACATCCCAGCCACAGGCATATCTCAAGGTTTTCGTGCGCACACCAACAGCAAACTTCCCATCACTCATCCAGACGATTTGAAGGGTCTCAAAATGAGGGTTCCACCGCAGGAGGTTTATCTGCGCACCGCACAAGCCTTTGGTGCCAATCCTCAGGAAATACCTGCCGTAGAAATCTACCAAGCCCTAAAGACGGGTGTTGTGGACGGCCAAGATAATCCACCTTCCAACATTTGGGACTATAAAATCCACGAGGTGTCGAAATATCTCACGATCACCCATTATTCCACTGGCCCAGATCCATTCATGGTTCATTTGAAATGGTATGAAGAATTACCTCAGGATCTAAAAAGAATATTTGACGAAGTAGCACGGAAAACCATGCTACTGAGCGATCAGTTGAACCGTGAAAAGGAAAAAGAATACATTCGGATGCTCGATGATTCCCTGGAAGTTAATTTTCTTTCCGGAGAACAACTTAAACCTTTTCAAAATGCGGTGAAACCCGTCTACGATTACTTTGTTTCCAAGGGCGATTTTTCTTATGATGATATTGAATCAGCCAGACGCAAGGCTCGAAAGGCCGAAGTAACATCGAGAACAACAGAATCCAGATGACATCAACCTCCACTGGGACAAGCCAAGATTGAAAAACAAACTGATCAAATCCATCGAGATCCTTTTGTCAGGACTGGTGTTCCTCATCTGGCTGACGGTTGTCATACTGGTGACGTTGCGTTATGTCTTCAACAGCTCTATTCCGGGAGCGAATGAATGGATCGTGATCTTATTCGTTTACGCAACCTCCCTGGGAGCGGCTCTGGGATTTGGAAAAGGTGGGCATCTGTCGATCGAATTTGCCGTGGCGAAAGTATCCGGCAGATTACGTTGTTACATTAATCTATTGCAAACCACATTGCTCTGCTTGCTTCATGCAACCATTGTTGTGCTGAGTTTTTATTGGATTTGGAAAACCGGACATTTCCTGATGCCCAGCACAGGATTGCCCCGATGGGTGGCACAAATCAGCATTCCAATGGGCGGCCTCCTTGGACTTGTTTTTATTTCATTACGTTTTAAGCAACAGATGAAAAACGCATCACAAGCCAATCCATCTGAAAATGGATCTAAGTTATGACCATTCTTCTGATCACATTGACTCTCCTTCTGCTCTTGGGTATTCCCATAGCTTATGCACTAGGGATGGCCTCTTTGCTTTACTTTGTTGTGGCGCAACCCGAGCTGTTGCCAGTGTTACCTCAACGTTTGTTTGCGGGCATGCAATCCTACGCCCTGATAGCGCTTCCTCTCTTCATTTTCATGGGTCAGCTGATGAACTCCAGTGGGATCACTCAACGACTGGTGGATTTGTGCCTTGTGTTCGTAGGAAGGTTTTCGGGTGGACTTGGCATGGTCAATGTCAGCACAAGCATGCTGTTCGGCGGCATATCCGGATCCTCCACTTCAGATACGGCTTCCATCGGGTCAGTGCTTATTCCGGAAATGAAAAAACGTGGCTATCCACTGAGCTACGCATCAGGAATCACAGTGGCTTCCTCGACGATGGGTATGATTCTTCCGCCAAGTATTCCCATGGTACTTTATGCCGTTTCAGCGCAGGTATCGGTGGGAAAGCTTTTTCTAGGCGGCATCATACCGGGTCTGATGGTAGGCATTCTGCAGCTCTGCATTGCAGTTTGGATTTCCAAGCGCAACAATTATCCTAAAGAAAAT
>KB912039.1 GCA_000383715.1 Verrucomicrobia bacterium SCGC AAA164-E04 | reverse complement strand
GGGAGTTTCCATAACCAATTTCAGTCAGGATGACATCGATAACAGTCGATTGCTTTATGTGCACGATGGGAGTGAAACAAGCAGTGATAGTTTTGAATTTAATCTAGCTGATGGAGGAGAGGATTTAGCTGGAGCCGTAATAGGTAATTTTAATTTTAATGTTACCCCTGTGAATGATGCTCCCAAAATTAGTGGTTTAGGAGAAACGTTGTTCTACACTGAAAACGATTTACCTACATCCATAGACGAAACTTTGAGTCTAACCGATCCTGATGATTCCATCTTCGAGTCTGCAAAAATAACTATATTAGATGGATATATTAGAGTTGAGGACGTTCTTGGTTTTACCCGTCAGAATGGGATCAGTGGACGCTGGGATTCTGAAAAGGGTGTTATGAACCTGAGTGGAAGATCGAGTAAGGCCAACTACGAGGAGGCTTTAGAATCGGTAACTTACAGTAATAGTTCTGAAGAACCAAATGTCAGTCCCCGTTTAATCGGTTGGCAGGTTAATGATGGAGAAAGCCACAGTCCGACTCTTCTCTCTACTGTTATTGTTATTAATCAAAATGAAATACCTGTTTTGAAAGGAGTGGATACCTCCATCACTTTTACTGAAAATGATCCACCTGTTGTGCTCCATGACCTATTAGTTGCAAATGATGCTGATGACGCAAGTTTTCAATTAGCCACAGTTACCATATCTTCTGGTTATGTGATGGGGGAAGATATTCTTGGTGTTGTTGAGCAGAGTGGAATTTCTGTTGATTGGGATGTTGAATCAGGTTCGATCACTTTAAGAGGGGAATCAAGCAAGGGAAATTATGAATCTGCATTGAGGTCGTTGACTTATAATAATATTTCAGATTTTCCTAACACCGATCCTCGTACTATTTCCTGGGTGGTCAACGATGGAATTGATAATAGTTCAATTTTCTTGTCGACTGTTATTGTGATGTCAATCAACGATCCTCCAGCCCTTGGAGATGCGGGTGATTCGTTGGAATTCACTGAAAACGATGGACCAACAGTGATTGATCAGAATCTGAGTGTAATAGATCTTGATGATACTCATCTTGAATCAGCCGCAATCATGATATTAACGGGTTACGTAAGCAGTGAAGATGTGCTTGGGTTTTTGCCTCAGAACGGAATAATTGGAACTTGGGAATCTTCTAACGGAGTTTTGCTTCTTAATGGCAAAGCTAGTAAATCTAAATACCAGGCAGCTCTACGTTCGATAACATATAATAATTCTTCAGATGCTCCAAACACCAAGCCCCGCACCATCACATGGATGATTAATGATGGCAATGATAGCAGTGAAAAGGTGACATCCACAGTTAATTTAAATGCGGTAAATGATAGCCCTTTTGCTCAAAATGATAGCTATAATGTAAATGAGGATGAAAGCCTCGCTTTACAAGTTCCCGACGGAGTGTTGAACAATGACAATATAGGAGGAGATGGAGGGAGACTTTTTGTAAGTGCAAACACATCTCCATTTAGTGGTACATTGTTCCTTAATGAAGATGGAAGCTTTGTCTATACTCCTGATACTAACTTTAACGGTTTTGACACTTTCGAATATACTATCAAGGATATCGACGGAACTACTTCTTCAGGGGTGGTAACGATCACTGTCAACGGTGTGGATGACACCCCATTAGCTTTGGATGATTCTTATATTGTGGATGAAGATATGGCCCTGAATGTAGTTGTGGACCGAGGAGTTCTTTCCAATGACAGTATAGGAGGAGATGGGGGAACTTTGATTATCAGTCAGGAGGCATTGCCTGAGCATGGAACACTTACTGTTAAGACTGATGGGAGCTTCATATACTTACCTTTCGATAACTACTATGGCACTGACAGTTTTACCTATTCGATATCTGATATTGATGGTGATGTGGATTCTGCAACGGTCAATATTACTATTAAAAACGTGAATGACCTTCCGGTAGCTCAGGATGATTTGTATTCCGTGGACGAGGATAATAATTTATCGATAGAAACTGAGAATGGGGTTCTCTCCAACGATAATATAGGAGGTGATGGAGGAGAATTGATTATTGTTCAGGAGACTTTACCTGATCATGGACTACTTACCTTGGAAAAAAGTGGAAAGTTTTTGTATGTTCCTGCTGAAAATTATAATGGAAAAGATAAATTCTCTTACTCTATTTCTGACATTGATGGAGATCTTGTCTCGGCAACTGTTACGTTGATCGTCAATAGTGTGGATGACCAGCCGTTGGCTCAGGATGATTTTTACAGTGTGGATGAAGATGCAAGACTCCTTGCGGGTAACGATCTTGGAGTCTTGAGTAATGACAGCATTGGAGGGGATGGAGGGATTCTTGAGATTAAAACTGCGACACTTCCTCAGAATGGGGAATTGAAGATAAATGAAAATGGGGCAATGATGTATTCTCCTGATCCAAATTTTAATGGGGTTGATTCTTTTGCATATAGCATTAGCGATGTCGATGGAACAGTTTCAACCGGAACGGTTACAATCGATGTGAATAGTTTGAATGATAGTCCTCTTGCCCAAGATGATTCCTACACTGTAGATGAGGACAACACTCTGTCAGTTGAGATCGTAGACGGAATACTTTCCAATGATGAGGCCGGAGGAGATGGAGGGGAGCTGGTTGCCTCACTATTGGCGAATCCTAATCACGGTACACTGATTTTAAAAGACGATGGAAGTTTTACTTATATCCCAATAGCAGATTACAGTGGAGTTGACAGTTTTACTTACTCAATTGCAGACAGTGATGGGGATATCAATATCGCCAGAGTATTGATTGTCGTCCTTGAAGAACCGGGGATACCTCCTGCTATCAATATTCAACCAGACGATGCATTCCTTGCAGATGGATCAGGTTTAACTCTTGATTTTGGGGTGTCTGGCTCTGAACCCATAAATTATCAATGGTTTTTAAATGGTGAAAGATTATCAAATGCTGACCAGTCCACACTGCCTATACTGCCCAGTGTCAAACGAGAAAATTCAGGAAGTTATGTCTTTCGTGCAGAGAATAAAGAAGGTGTAGTTCTCAGTGAGGAGGTTATCGTTTCCCTTGACTGGCAAAATTTCACTGGAGCAGACAATTTTGCAGATGCCGTTTTAATTGATTCCAACTCAGGCTTCATTCGAACTTCAAACTCTGAAGCAACGACTGAAAATGGGGAGCCGCGTCACAGCAACAAGCGAACTGGAAACACAATTTGGTATCGTTGGCAGCCTGCTGCATCAGGTATAGCCACGCTTTCTCTTCAGGGTTCGAGCTTTGATACTGTTCTAGCAGTTTATGAAGGTAGTTCCCTGACTCAATTGACCGAGATTGACTCAGACGACGATCGTGGGGGCTTATCCACGAGTAGACTGCAGTTCAATGCAGAGCTTGGGGGAGAATACCTTATAGCTATTGGTGGCTTCAACGGGGCAAACGGGAATATCCTTTTTAGTTGGGAAATAGATATTACGCAGGTGGTTAGTTTTCCTAGGATTAGGATTATACCTGAATATAATACAGTCAG
>KB912038.1 GCA_000383715.1 Verrucomicrobia bacterium SCGC AAA164-E04 | reverse complement strand
AGAAAATATTTCCAAAAGCACGCTATTTTCACAAAGCAGGCATGATCAGCAATTACACGCTGGATGTAGCCTATATTGTGGATGAGAATTCCAACACGCGCTTTATCCTGAGCCTTGCCGCCAACACCGGTAAGGGTGATACCATCCGCAAAATGGCAGGTGCTCTGGCCAGATGGGTGCAGTCTCAATGACTGCTGGAGTATTTTGTGATCACAAAGTGAAATCAACTGACCTTGCCAGATACAGATGACTGCGGGATATCCCGTCGCACAACCATCGTGGTTTTCATACTTTCTACTCATGCTAACTTGGGATCCCATGAGATCTTCAAGAACAAGCCACTTTTTACTATCCCGCAACACAGATCAAAGATTCCATGGTGGCCAGCAAAAGCTGATCCCGTCAAAATCCACCATATTGACCTCGAACAAATCCGTATATTCTTACGTATGATTGACGTGAACTCATAATAGCTGAATGATTGAATTCATCTGGAATGCGTGACATGGTTCTTCGAATGGAGACATTGCCACAAACCACGGCCTGCTTCGGCTGCGGACATGGAAATCCTACCGGCCTTTCACTCAAGATGAGAACGGATGGAAAGGCGGTTTATGCCGACTGGACACCTCGTCAGGAACATGCAGGTTTCAGTCACGCTGTACACGGTGGAGTCATTGCAACGGTTGTTGATGAAATGATGGCGTGGGCCTGTGGAATTCTGGGAGGTAAATTTGCCTATTCTGTCGATATGAACATCCGCTATCACAAGGTGATCGAACCGGGTATGCAGATCCAATGTATGGGTAATCTTGATGAAAACCGGCGTGGAAAGCTCTTTTTGGCAAGCGCACAGCTCATGATGGAAGACACCAAGGCAGCCTCTGGATCAGCCAAGTTTTTTCCAATGAGAGAACATCAGGAATCGATGCTCCAATCCGAATTTGGAAACCAATGGGAGGAAATACAAGGAGCCATGAACAAATATAGGATACCTCATCCGATATGAAATTAAACGCGAGAGAATGTGGACATGGATATGCTGGAAAAGGCCATTGGCATTGCACTTAAAGCACATCAGGACCAGATTGATAAATATGGTCGCCCCTATGTTTTGCATCCCATTCGGGTCATGGCCTGCTTCAGGAACCCGGTCCTCCAGCAAATAGCTATCCTGCATGATGTGGTTGAGGACAGCGCATGGACCTGTAAGCAATTGAGGGCTCAAAATTTTTCGGTAGAGGTCATAGAAGCTATCGACGCACTCACACGCCGACAAGGTGAACCATATGATTCCTTGATCGAGCGTGCCGCGCTCAATCCCCTCGCCCTTCAAGTAAAGCTTGTCGATTTGGAGGACAACATGGACATTCGCCGCATGAAAGACATAACGCAGCAGGACGGGGAACGTTTAAATCGTTATCGCGAAGCTCATGCAAAATTAAGTGCAGTAAAAGAGCAGCAAATAAGTCAAATCTCAGATTAAGGATAAACCATGTTTCGTCCCTGTATCGATCTTCACAATGGCCAGGTAAAACAAATCGTAGGCGGCACGCTGACCGACAAAGGTGACCAGCTGGAAACCAACTTTGTTTCAGAAAGATCCAGCGCTTGGTTCGCCAAACTTTATCGTAAAGATGAACTGAAAGGTGGACATGTGATCCAACTGGGTCCGGGCAATAAGGAAGCTGCATGTGCTGCCCTGCGAGCCTATCCTGATGGCCTTCAGATCGGTGGAGGCATTCACGCTGACAACGCATTTGAATTCATAGAAGCTGGTGCCTCTCATGTCATTGTCACCTCCTGGATCTTCGAGGGCCCCATTTTAAGACGCGATCGTTTGGATGCCCTGATGGAAACGGTCGGAGCCAAACAACTCGTGCTCGACTTGAGCTGTCGATTGCGAGATGGCTCCTATTACGTCGTCACGAACCGCTGGCAAACCTTTACAGATTTGATATTAAGTCGTTCTGTTCTGGAAGATCTGGCAAGCTACTGTGATGAATTTCTGGTTCATGGAGTCGATGTCGAAGGTTTATGTGCAGGCGTAGATATAGACTTGGTGAAGAAACTCAGTAAATGGAGCCCAATCCCAATCACCTATGCAGGAGGTGCCCGCTCGATGGAAGATTTACAGTCAGTTCACGATGAGAGCCAAGGCAAGGTTGATCTCACCATCGGCTCAGCTCTGGATATTTTTGGAGGGACGGGTCTTACTTACGAGGAGGCAGTGGGGTTTAACCGTCGACACGTTTGATTATTTGTTTTGTGACTGAGAGCTTGGTTCACCCTCGTTTTCGAACGTGGCGGAGGATACATTTTTTTCAAGGCAGTATAGGAATTTTTCGCCCCGTAAGAAAAGTTGATTTCCCACCAGTGCAGGCGAAGCACTGAAAACGTCGTTGAGTCGGTTTACCGAAAGAAGTTTCGAATCCTCCGCATTACTCATGACAAGAGTGATACCTTCTCGACTCGTGATATAAATTCGATCAGACGCACCGACTGGAGACGCGAATAGAACCCTGACCAACGGCAACCGATAGGGACCACCCAGGGGTTCGCCTGTCATGAGATCCACGCAGGATAGAATTCCCTGAAGATGCCTGAGAAAATAAAGTTTGTTGCCATACAGTAGCGGACTGGGAACATAAGGAGTCAAGCGGTTCATACTCCAGACAATTTGATTCGTATCTGTTAAATCACCCGTGGCACCTTCAAGCCGTATCGCCAGCATGGCTTGCCAGTCGTAACTGTTGGATGCCACCAGCAGACCATGGCCGGCAACAGGAGTTGCAACCACATTGCGAGAAAGACCACCGCATTCCCATATTACTTTCCCGGTCAGCAAATCATAGGATCGGATTTTACCCGTCGCACTCACAATGACCTGAGGCTTACCAGACTCCTCAACGATCAAGGGCGTGGACCACGAAGTTGACTCATTTCGTGATACTTTCCATATTTCACTACCATTCGACTTATCCAAACAATAGACAGCTGACTCTCCCTCGTGATCCCAGTTCACGATCAGTCGATCATCATGTAAAACAGGCGAGGAGCCTTCCCCATGAGCGTGACGAGTCTGCATTTGACCAAAGTCACGTTCCCATATGAGATCACCCTGCATGTTCAGCCCGTAAAGACCATGCGACCCGAAAGAAACGATGACATGCTCCCCATCCGTGACGGGCGAAGCTGAAGCTAGACTTCCGGTGTCATGACCGCCTTCATGCGGAAAGGTGCGATGTAGATCACGCTGATAACGGAGTGAACCATTCTGACGATCATAAGCCAGTATACTGAATAAATGGTCTTTCGATACAGGGAGATTGTCATGAGCCCCATCGGCTTGATTATGAATGGGTGGCTTTTCAGGTCCAACAGGAATCGCGCAAGACACAAAAACGGTATCCTTCCAAACGATAGGAGTCGAATGCCCCTTTCCGGGAAGCGAGGATTTCCATCGAATATTTGAATCCTCCGACCATTTCACCGGTGGATTGGCTTTGGGCCCAACCCCATTGTTCAAGGGTCCGCGCCATTGCGGCCAGTACAACAAAGGGTCCTCTGCTAAAAGTGACCCGCAAAAAAAGCCCA
>KB912037.1 GCA_000383715.1 Verrucomicrobia bacterium SCGC AAA164-E04 | reverse complement strand
GAGATCGGTGGCCTGGATCTTGCCACCACTGACCTCGTGAATGCTCGGTCCTTAATCGAACGGAATCGAAAAGCCCTTGAGCTGATTGAGACCAACGAAGCAGATACCCCGTTAGCCGTTCAGCTTTTTGGAGCCGTTCCTGAAGAGATGCGAGATGCGGCAGTCTGGTTGCAGGAGCAAGGAGTGGATTCAGTTGATATCAACATGGGATGCCCTGTCCGTAAAGTGGTCAAGGTGGGGGGAGGTTCAGCGATGATGACCGAACTGGATAAAACCGCTCATTTGGTCAGAACTATGGTGAATGCCTTGAAGATCCCTGTGACAGCCAAGATGCGACTTGGCTGGGATGATCAGAACTTGACGGCCCCTCGACTGGCACAGGTATTGGAAGACGCTGGTGTGTCTGCAGTGTTCGTGCATGGCCGCACACGAGAGCAAGGGTTCAGCGGAGTGGTTAATTTACCCGGAATTGCCAAGGTTGTGGAGGCCGTCAGAGATATTCCGGTGATCGGTAATGGCGATGTAACCACGCCTGAATCTGCCAAGCACATGTTCGAACGAACAGGTTGTCAGGGTGTTTCTATTGGACGTGGCGCCTTTTATCACCCATGGATTTTCAAGCATACCTTGGACTACCTGGAAACAGGAGTGCTGCCCGATGAACCTGCCTTCGAAGAACGCATTCAAGTCATGAGACGTCATCTGGATTTAATGGTCGAAGTGTTCGGCGAAAGCAAGGGCTGCATGATGTTCCGCAAAGTAGCCCCCTGGTACACTAAACGATTTGGCCCTGTGAACCAGTTTAACAAGCGTGTTGTCATGTTGGAGACGAGGGATGAATTTGAGTCGATTCTGACCGATTATCTGGACTGGCGAGAGCAGTTTCTAGGGAATGATGGTCAGCTAAAACCACAATATCGACCTCAATCCATGCAGCCAAGTTTCATGGACGATCAGCCTGCTGTTGCAAAGAGAAAGCATATTCCAGTGCCCAAAGGGCCTGTGGAGGTATGGTAAGAGTTAAGGCTTTTTTCATCACACTCGCTTATTTTGATTGAGGCATCTCAATATGCCATTTTTCAGCCCACGCTTTTAAAGAGCCAAGGATTTCCGGATGAAGTCGAATGCCGTTTTCGAGCTGATCCTTTCGGCGTTTCCAGGCCATTTCGCCGGGTAACCTCACCGGTTCATCCGTGGCGATCGGCTCGGATGCCTGACTGGCATGGACCAGAAAATCTGATTCCCTGATAAAAGCTTCAGTTCCTCCGAACGCTGCCGGATCCATCAATTGAATATAAACGGAGGCACCCCATTTTTTCGGGCTTTCTGAGCGACCATGGCCTGTGAGTGCAGCTGTCATCATTTCCACCCACAATCCCAATGCAAATCCCTTATGTCCATAAGAGGCTCCTCCAACAGGGTAGATGGTGCCTGGGGGGGTTGTGAAAAGGGCACCCGGATCACTCGTCGCTTGTCCATCAGCATTCTGGATCCATTCTCCCGGCAAGGGATTGCCTTGTTTATGGGATCGCATGCATTGTCCGTTGCTTGTGATTGAAGTGCAGAAATCGAACAAAATGGGAGTTCCGGAAGTCGGAATGCCTACCGCAATGGGGTTCGGTGTGAGCAGCGGTGTCTTTCCCCCGAAAGGCGCCACCGTAGCAACTGATGGATCTGAACTCATCAATGTGATCATCCACCCTTGAGATGTCGCTAACGGGAGATAGGCCTGCAAGCACGCGATGTGGTGACTGTGCGTGATGGCCGTCGTGACTACTCCATGCTCTTGCATACGTGTTGCCGCCTTTTCGATGGCTGTTTTGACAAGCCATGGGCCAGGTAGAAAATGCCCTTCGAGGACGATGTTATTGCCTGTATCCTTGATCACTGAGTAGTTTCCACTCAGCGTCATTTCTCCTGATTCCATGCTTTTCAAATATGGAACCAGCATTTGAAGGCCATGTGTGGTATGTCCCATCAGATCGCCTTCCACCAGAATGTTGGCGACGTCCATTGCTTTTTCAGCTTCCATCCCAGCCTCAAGCATTAGTTTTGTTGCAAAGGAAATCAATTGAGTGCGATCATAGCGCGTGTCCATGGAGACAATCTTACAACATGAAAAAATGACCTCAAGTCTGGCTCCTTTTTTGTGAAAACCATGACTATTGTTTAAATCGGTCTTTCTCTACATGAGATATTCTTGGGGCGCTGCTATTAAAAATCTATCGATTTTGGATTGGTCTCCACAAAAGTCGCTGTTAGGTTCCTGCGCATGGATCGATTTTCGAAGCCTGATATCATACTGACGCATGAGAGTGACTTGGACGGACTGGTAGCGGGGTGCCTTTTAAAGCGCCTGGCGCAGCATTTGTTTGAAACAGAAATTCCGCTGGCTGCCTATCATCTTCCGCAATGGCAGAATCGTCAAATGACCGAAAGAGCAGCCTGGGTGTGTGATCTTTCCATGGATGCTCGAGTCGATCGCGATGACTGGATGATTGTGGACCATCATCCATCTGAGCACTCACCAAAGAAAGCTCAGTATGTTTTTTCAACCGAAAAATCCGCTACTTTACTGTGCTATGAATTACTGGTGGCAAACGGGCTTGGGAATCCTGAATTGGAGCGGCTCGTTCATATGACAAACGTTGCCGACTTATTTCTCGAATCCGATCCGGAATTTCAACTGGCATGTGATTATGCCGAATTAGTTAAATCCTATCACTTTCATCCGCTGGTCAAACTGCTCGAAGGAAAATTAGAGACATTGCTGGATCATCCCCTGCTTACTGTCATGAAGTCCAAGCGAGATATTGAAGACCCGATTGGTCTGGATTGGGCAAAGCGGCATCTGGAAGAACTGGCACCGGGGATTTCCGTAGTCGACTTGTCGATCGGCAACAACAACGTGATTATGAATCAGCTCCTCAAGGAGCCTGAGCTGTCGGATCATGTGTTGATTTCTGTCTCACGAAGAGCTCCTTACCAATTCGGAGTCAGCTTGCGCAGTCGCAATGGGAAAGCACGTGAAGTAGCTAGCAAACTTCAGGGGGGAGGCCACGCCAACGCGGCTGGAGCTACATTGCCTAAATCGGTGAAGTCGGTTACGACCGGGGTTGAATATATTCGGCAGCTACTCGCACCCAAAAATATTGCTGATTCAGACGAAAACGGTTTGTCCGGTCTGGCATCAGCATTGGATAATCTGTAGTCGACTCAAACCCGGGACCTCACCATTGCCAAGGGAAACAAAAGAGGATTATTCTTCTTGGCCCTCGACGCCGTCTTCCTTTGGGTCGCTTGTCTTCTGGGGTATG
The DNA here is from genome assembly GCA_000383715.1 of Verrucomicrobia bacterium SCGC AAA164-E04. Taxonomy (GTDB): domain Bacteria; phylum Verrucomicrobiota; class Verrucomicrobiia; order Limisphaerales; family AAA164-E04; genus AAA164-E04. The sequence goes on along the minus strand of KB912037.1, from coordinate 306 downwards.
TTAAGAGCAGTCATTACTGGGCGAGGTATATTTGACAGGCGCTCACGAAGTAGGTTGGAGCGCATGATATCCCTTTCCTCCGGCGACTTGGCTTTAGCTTCTCTATATTGAATATGAGCGGGTTCTGTGACAATAAACAGCTCATCAATCACCGCCGCATCCACATCGGGAAAATATCCAAGATCCACGCCAAGTCTCACCAGGGAAAGCAGGTTTTTAGCTTCTTTGGATGAGATAATGTGGGCATTGATCAGGATACCGTATGCCCGTCCAACCTGATTGAATACCGTTTTAGGCTTGGTCTCC
>KB912036.1 GCA_000383715.1 Verrucomicrobia bacterium SCGC AAA164-E04 | reverse complement strand
TTTAAACTGACGCCGACAAGCCTAGCGGGCAACGTGATTAAAGTAAGTGGGCAAATTCCTTTGCTCCCATTCATGGCATCCAAAGGACATTTGAGAGTGAGTTCGCCCTCCATGGACTTGACTTCTTATTTTGACTTGATAGCAAAACCGGAAGAGGCACAAGCTGAAGTGCAGCCCACAAGCACCCCAGATGTTGCGTCAGCACCTCAATCAGGTGCTCTGGATGTTCCGATGGGTGAGTTTGACGTGAAACTCGATATTGCAAAACTGATCGTTCGAGACGTATCCATAAAAGCTTTTCAGGCACATGCCCTATGGCAAACGAATACCCTGACCATTCGACCGCTTGGCATGACCCTCAACGAGGGGCTTATCAAAGCAGAAATGGCAATGGATTTTGCCAAACCCGATTGGGGCTATGACATGACACTTGAAGTCGACCAAATTCCGATTGAGGTATTTATGGATACCTTGAACCCGAGTGGAAAAGGACAAGTGTCAGGCATGATTTCCGGTAAAGCCGAATGGAAAGGGGCTGGCCTCACTGAGACGGGTTGGCAGCGTAACCTGAATGGGGCTATGTCACTCAAATATACCGATGCCGACATAAATTTTGTCAGCCCTAAAATGCGTCTATTGATGACCCCTATCACCGCAGTGCTTCGCTTGCCTGAGCTTTTGAAAGCTCCCATCAATGGCATCGAAACAAACTTGAGGATTGAAAATCAAATCATGGGTCTGGATGCGTTCAAAGTGCAAGCCGATGCTTTTCAGGTGCATGCATCAGGTGAGATCCCTCTGGACAATGTGCTTACGAACAGTGTACTCAATCTGCCCGTAGAGTTTTATCTGGAGCGGTCCATTGCCCGAAAATCAAATCTGATGACTTCCAGTGCGCCCAAAGACACGCCCTATGTCAAATTACCTGATTTTGTGAAATTGGAAGGCACGATTGGCGCACCGAAAACCAAAACTGATAAACTTGTCTTATCTGGGTTGCTTGTTAAATCAGGCGCCGGTCTCGTGAAATCAGCCGCAGTTTTGCCTCTCAATGTAGGGGAGGGTGCAGTGAAGGTTCTCAAGGATGTGAGTGGCTTTCTAACTGGAGACTCCAAAACATCTGAAGAAGGCAACGAGGGAAAGAATAACAAAGAAGAAAAATCAGGGATTCTTGAGCAAGTCAATCCATTGAAGCTATTGGACAACTTCCGCAATCGCGGAGGCGATCAATGACAATGCACCACTTTCAATTAAAGCAGACAGATATGATGAATTACCTCTACTCTATTCTGGTCATTGGTTTTCTCGCCGGATGTGGTGGGGATTCAGTTGAGCCAAAGCAAGCAAAAGGGCAGGTCGCTGAGGAAGGGAATCCATTGACCGCACCGGTAGACTATTTGGGCGCAGTAAATAAGGCCAATAAGTTTTCCAATAAATCCATCGAACTTGCCCAGGTTAACAAAGCCATGCAGGAATTTGTAATAACCGAAGGACGCAACCCCAAGGATCTCGCAGAGCTTGTCGAATCCGGATTCCTGGCCCAGGAACCCAAAGCCCCTTATGGCATGGAAGTCCAATACGACCCTCAAACAGGAAAAGTATCCATTCAGGCGAAGCAATAATTCATTTTTCAGACAACCTTCAGCGCTGATACATGCAGGTGTGTCCCGGTAGTTCACATCCGATACTCGCTGGTATGTCCAACGAAACAGATTTGACATATGGACATCACCCACACACATGCGCCGCTTTGGGGGGGCAGGCACCTGAGCAGGGGGTAATTGAGTTAGATTCAATGCATCAAGTGCGAACCAGTAAACGGGTAGCAGTCAAATGAAACTCCAAATCCTGGCTCCTGGTCGCCACGCGCTGAAAGCTGGCCCGGTTTTCGCCTTTAATTACAAAGACATTGATAGGTTTGGATGGATAGTAAAAAGCGATGAGGTATCCTGAGCAACAACGGGATACTTGATCATCCATGAATATGATGATTCCCCTCAACATGTGGTAACACTCGAGAACCTCCATCAAGAGGACATGGATTGTTCCTCATGTGAAAATCAAGGGATTGTCGTGGAACATGGGGTGTCTTCAGGTGCTTGAGGAGCGCGAACTCAAGGATGCGGCACCTTGAATGTTCATTGCTTTTTAAATCCTCTTTAAAAGATATTTCATGATGAATATGGAGCAATCTTGAAGAGCCCCTATTGAACCCGCCGGCAGGTAGGTTTTTCAGGCTGCGCGATGGTTGATGAACTCTCAGTCGTGCAGGTTTCACACAGGGAGGGCTTGCCTTGAAAGAAGATGATAATCAGGAGCAAGTCAGCTGATCATCGGGGCCCTGGCTTCAGGTTGTTCAGAAGATAACGGATCATGTGCATTCGCATATGAACCGTGGTGCCTTTCCCTTTTCGAATACCATGGTCGCGGTTTGGATAGGCCATGTAATCGAATGGTTTGCCAAGTTCCACCAAACGATCGATCAGACCTTCTACGATTTCCAGATGTGTGTTGGTTTCTCCCGTGCCATGGACAATCAGAAGATCTCCCTCAAGCCCCTCCGCATAATTAATAGCAGCGGCCTTTCGGTAACCCTCGGGATTCGTTTCTCGGGTTTCCATGTAAATCTCCTGAAACCAGGCATTGTAAAGATGAGGTTGGGGCTTGGGCGCAACAGCAACGCCGACATGATAAATGTCCGGCCGACGAAACATGGCATTCAAAGTATTGGAGCCACCACCGCTCCACCCCCAGATACCCACGCGGGTTAAATCGACAAAAGGCCGAGTGCGAGCCAGTTCGATCAATCCCTCAGCCTGTTCTTCTGTAGATAGGGGGCCAAGGCTCCTGAACACCGCGCGTCGCCATGCAGCACCTTTAGGTGCAGGGGTACCTCGGTTGTCAATCGATACCACCAAATAACCAAGTTCGGCAACTGCCCGATGATAATCCGCTTGCACTTTTCCCCAAGCATCCAGAACGGTCTGCGCATGGGGTTCGCCATAGACATACACAAGGATCGGGTATTTTTTTGAAGGATCGAAATTCGGAGGCTTGATCATCCAGGCATCCATGACAACATCGCCTCCTATATCCAGCTGGAGAAATTCCGTCGGGTTGCTCAGCAAGTATTCCATTTTATTTTTCAATAATGGATTGTCCTCCACAACACGAACCGTCCGATGCTGGGGGAATTCTACCAGTTCAGTCATGGGTGGAACGTCAAATCTGGAGTAAGTGTGGAAGGCCCACCTTGCATCCGGTGAGAATTCGTATTCATGTGTTCCCGGTTGTCCGGCAGGCGTGACTTTTTCGGGAACCGTTTTGCCGTTCAATGCCACCCTGTAAAGGTATTTCTGAGTGCCGTTGTCGGGAGATGCATTGAAGTAAAACCAACCTCTGATCTCGTCGGTTTTCACTTTTTCAATGATGTCGAATTTGCCTGGTGTCAAAAGTCTCTGCTTTTGTCCTTCCCTTGAACACACATAGGCATGTCGCCAACCATCTCGTTCACTCAAGACGATGAAGGCACGACCATCTTCGATCCATTCCAATCCCGTATTTTTGGCGATGCTTGCAATCACCCAGGCAGGTTCATTTTCGTGGAATATTCGTTCGAATTTCTCAGTGCGCACATCATACAACAGGCATTCTCTTTCATTACGAAAACGGCTGAATTTCTCGATCAACAGCTCATTTGAATTTCCCGCCCAACTTACTTGACCAAGATAAATTCCCTCCTCCGGGGTTGGAACTGCAAGCCATTGTGTTTCTTCGATGCCGTTTCCCAGCACACTGACCACTCCGACTCTCAAAGTTGGAATCACTTCGCCTACCCGAGCAAAACGTACCTCTCGAATTGTCGGGTAAGATGGGTCATCGGGAATGAGCATTGTTCTTCTTCTTACTTCTGAATGGTCGACTTGTATGTAAGCGATTTTTTTTCCATTCGGACTCCAGACTGGATTCCTGATAAAAACGTCTCTGTCTGGATACTTTTCAGTGAGTGTATACTCGAGCCCCTTTTCCAAAT
>KB912035.1 GCA_000383715.1 Verrucomicrobia bacterium SCGC AAA164-E04 | reverse complement strand
TCTTCAAGCAGCCTGCGGTAATCGGAATACGTTTTGAGTTTTTGGCCGGGCTGGCTGTATTTCTCTGCACCTTTCTCGAGCACATCCTGATCAACATCACACAAGGCAGCTAATCGGACTCCGGGTTGATTACTGAAGCCATCAATATGACTCTTGCCACGTCCACGAAATCCTACAACACCCACTCGGATTTCTTCATTGGCGCCAAGCACTCGATTGAACGGATCTACCATCGCAAAGGTTGTGGCGGCAGCGGCTCCAGTTTTGACAAATTGTCTCCGGTTCATTGTTTTTTTCATACAGATTGGTTTTGAGATATGGCTGAAATGCGTCTTTTCAATACTGAGAGCTACTCCTTGCTGAATAATTCGTAACGATGCCCCACCTGCCCGGTTGTGGTGTCTCCCTGATGAAAGTAAAAACGATAAGCCCACTTGAGATTTTCTCCCTTTTTGATGGTCAAATCACCTGTCCCAGCTTCTTTTCGCTCGAAGTGATGCACCCCAAAAGGGTTGGCAGCAAACAAACCGTAATCACGCACATGCCACCAGGTGGGATGACGTGGATTTCCCGGATGATCAAAGATTGCCACGCCCACAAGATTTCCTTTGACGGGCCCATAATAATCCACCCACTTGGCCCGCTTGCCCCAGGTTTCACCATCTTTGACACCCTCACTGTTTTCGATGTGCCCTTGCGCAACCTCCCCCTTCAAACGCATGGTAGGAGCCAAGCGCAGGGCCATGCTTCCCTCCTTGGTATCACCCATCACGATTTCACCATGGGATGCTCTTACCTCAACATCGAAATCCACAATACGTTCTGATGAGGGACGATTGTGGATGGTCATGGTTCGCACATCGGATCCCACAATCTTTCCGTCTTTGGCCACCAAATGGTTCAGGGTCTTGATGACACCTGCTTTTCTCCCTGAAGTGATGCGTAGAAAGGCCACATGTCGGGTGGTTCCCGCTTTGTCACTTTCGGACCAGAAATCATGTCCATTAATATCGCCATGCGCATACCAGAAGGATCGATGATGTGGATGATCATGAGACTCACCCTCGCCCTCCGCCATTGGCCAGTTGCGGGTCATCGCATGCCCCTCAGGCCCCATCACAGGATAAAAGAAAGGGCGTGAAACATCCTGATAGTGATACTCGGTAAAAAACTCCCCGTTGATCTCAACGCGTAGTTTGCCATCCACCGGAGAAATCAATACACCCTTGAAGACATTTTCACCACCCAGAGCACCCGTTGGTAAAAAAAGAATAAAAGCAGCAAGCACAGCAAGGCATGCTGATCGAATGAATAAACGCAAATGGAAGTACATGGTGGAAATAATGAAAAGGTTTTGTAATTTTGCAACAAAAAGGTCGCGGCAATTAGCTCCTTTATGAGTCATTGATTGAATATTGCATTGGAAGGAACTGAGAAATTTTGGATTCTCGATCCACAAGAAATGTAGATCAAATGCATGGACCCATCTGGTAAATTATCAGGCAATAATCAATGAAATTATCTTATCCCTCTGATTACATTGAGTAGCATGGTGGCTCGATTTTCAATAGCAGCCATGGCCGGTGAGAAGAAGACTATCGGTTCCAGGAAAATCAAAGCGCTTTTGATATGCTATTGCACTATTGGCCGCGCAGTGGACGGTAAAGGTGAGACAAGCGGGGGAGAAAGCTGGTGCCTGGAATCGCTGAAAAACTACAGCAGAAAAAAACAGGATGAAGAGCCTGCTCAAAGGCCATAAAAACAAAGTAAGAAAACGATGACTGGATCCTTTGGAGAAGGGTTGAAAGAATAAGAAGCAAAGACCTTGATTAAATAAATGCGCAAATTTTCAGCTGCGAAAAAGAAATGAACCGACTACCTGAATACGCCCGCACCTTGCAGAGAACTTCGCCCCATCAAATTGGAAGGATTTCATTTATTTGGAAGAGACATGAAAAATGAGGTAGTAGCCTACCGACATGAGAGTAATATCCACAATAATATGAGACACCCACGCTCCGATCAATGATTGGTGTCGCACCATCAACCATGACCAAATTGCCCCCGCTACGCCCACAGTCAGACCGTACATCCAGCCAATTGGCCCATCAAACAACTGTGTAGTCACGACTATATGGTGTGAAGCAAAACCTAGAGCACCAACCCCATATGCCAGGCTCTTCGAATTCAAGAATCGATGAAGATTCCCAAACACAAACCAGCGCCAATAATATTCCTCCAACAGACTGTGCAAAAAAGACAAAAACAAACCAAAGATTACAAAATGGGATATAACTCCCATTTGTTCAGCTTTTTCACGCACCACAGCAGCCTGGTCAAATACCGCGTTTCCAAAAGGAGAAAACAACACAAAGAGGACACACAGTGACATCAGGATGCCACACCCCACTCCCTCCATTACAATATTCCATTGAAACTTGAACAGTGCTCCAAGCTTACCCAACCCTTCCTTCAAGAGGAAAAACGCAGCAAATACAGGCCATACAAAGGTAAACACCTTGATCGAAGCATAGACAGGTTGCACCCAATTCGATTCAGCGAACCAGACAAAATAAAAAAGCGCCCCGGTGCACGGAATGATCAGGGCAGGAAAAACTCCAATCCAGAGAACGCGTTTTTTCAATGGAAAATTGTTTTTCACTGACTAATGGATACGGAACCATTTCATTTGGGTATACTCGCATCAATGCACAGTGTTTCAAGTAAATGCATTGACTCCCCTTGAGGCAGAAGATAAACAGCCGACTTACTAGGCAATCCGACAATCAATATCCTGACGCTGGAGTGCCGAACCGCAGAGCCATGGTGACCGTCAGCCATTACAAATCAGAATATTTTGTTTTATCTGTTGACCAGACATGGAAAGGGTGATTAATTGAACTCATAACTTTTAGGATTTTCGGGCTGGTAAGTCTCATTAGCTTACTTACTCACAATGCTTTTCTGATTGAAACGTTAAATTGTTGAGATCAGGATACTACAACATCCTACATATTAAACACTGGTTCTGAAAATTCCCCGGGCCCCTAGCCATCCTCTGGCGATAGGGCCCGGTTTTGATTTATAAGGGGCCTTTTATTCGAGTGTCCGTCTCAGTCTCGCTGATTTGGTCTTGCCGCATGGCCACCTCTTTAACACAATTCTCTCAATGATTCTGCCCATCGTAAAATATGGACACCCGGCCCTGAGGCAAAAAGGAGCAAGCATCGAAAAATTTGACGGCAAGCTGGAGACATTCGTCGACCATATGCTGGATACGATGTATGACGCCGATGGCGTCGGACTAGCTGCCCAGCAAGTAGGTAAAGCGCTTCAAATTACCGTGCTTGATGTTTCACATGCCGAGGACAGGCCTTCGACCATGGCTGTTGATGGCAAAGAAGTGGAAATCAAAAATTATATGCCTTTGGTGCTCATCAACCCGGAAGTCGAGCCGCTGAATGAAATGATCAAAGGACCTGAGGGATGCCTCAGCTTTCCCGAGGTTTACGCGGATATAGAACGACCTGAATCCGTTGAAGTGAAAGCGCAGGACCACAAGGGAACGCATTTTACTTTTACCTGCGGAGGCTTGCTCGCTAAAGCTGTTCAACATGAGTTGGATCACCTGAAGGGAATCCTGTTCATTGACCGTATGGAACGAAAAGACAAAGACAAATGGAGAGCGGTTTTGGAAGCCATGCGAAGTGACACTCAGCGAGAATTAAACGCCAATAAATAAAGAGGCCTCCATTTGAAAAGCAAGCTCAGCTCAGATATATTGTTTCCTTAGATGCGAAGGAAGGATATTCAGCTCATTGCGATACTTCGCCACAGTCCTGCGAGCAATTTTAATTTCTTTTTGCAACAGATTCTTGACGATTTGGTCATCCGACAAGGGCTTGGAGGGGGCTTCAGATCGCACCATGTCCTGAATAATGTCTTTTACAGTCGCATTGGAAATATCTGTGCCTGAGCTCGTTTGAATCCCTGAGGTAAAGAAAAATTTCATTTCAAAAATCCCCTGTGCACATTGAAGGTATTTTCCGGAAACCGCACGACTTAC
>KB912034.1:14464-130210 GCA_000383715.1 Verrucomicrobia bacterium SCGC AAA164-E04 | reverse complement strand
GGTACGATCAGCACGTGAAAAAGAGTGCCTCCGATTGCCCTGTTCACATGTCTGGCTCGCACGCTGTTCCAGAGCCCGCACCAAAAAAAGAGCAAAACTATCGACAATAAATAAAATCAGATGCGCCATAAGCATTATCACCAGGTAAGTGGTCTGGCTTCCTCCTAACCTTCTAGATTCGATGAGCAGTAAGAATGCGAAGAAAAGGGTTAGTACACACAGGAAAATGAGCGGCCCCACGAATTGATCTAAGATCGCTTTCCAGTGTCCGCTGAGCACATCCTTCACTCTCAATGGAGTGCTGAAAAGAAGCTCCAAAGATCCATTTCTCCGATCACCTGTCAGTCTTTGGCTTGATTCTGCACCAATCCAAAATTTGAGTATCAAACTGCTGAAGTAAGCTGTTGCAATGAAGTTGGCCGCTTCATTGTAAAATATGCTGCCAAACCTTAGGCTCCCCCATATCCAATAAACACCGCCCAACGCAAAAATGAACCAAGGATAGAGTTTTTTTAAACGACTTCGGCAATGAAGCCACATGACTGGGTTTCTGGACAACAGGCGTTCGCGTAATCTGGTTTCATACCTTTTCGATCCTCTATCTGCCCTCAGTAGCTTTTCTTTGCGCTTTAGTTGCGCACCAGAGAAAGGGCGATCCTGCCAACATTTGGAAACTGCGAGCGAAGCCGTCACAATAAATATCCACATGAATACATGGTTGGTTATCAAAGATTTCCAGTAGGACCATGGTTCCGCTAAATACGCGCGATCCGCTACCATGCTCATTCCGTAGAGTGCGCTATGAACGGAATAAGTGTCGACATTGATGGGCGATGGGGAATTCTTGGTGACCATGGTTATTAAAAACAGGCAGATAGGACCTGCTCCAAGCAATACGATCATCATCGCAAAAGTGGCAACAGCCGATTTCATGGCTTTTGTGCAGTAAACAGAGATACAAATACCAACGGAAAGTGAAAGAAGCATGGTGTTGATCAGTACCAGAATTAATCGTCCAAATTCCTTTCCGGTTACACTGCCCAACAAAAGGGGGATAGCCAATACGGGAAGGATGGCAAGCAGGCCGCAAATGGATCTCAGTGAGGTGGCGGCCAGTTTGCCGAAAATAACATCGTAACCGCTTAGGTCTGTAAGGAATAGTAAACCAAGAGTGCCTTCTCTTTTTTCTTCGCCCACACAATCTGAAGTAATCCAGATGCCTTCCATTGCGCAGTAAACGAATGCAAAGCTCGATAGTGTGTAAAAAAGACTCGCGCCCATCGTGGTGGGTGCGGCTTGGTTGAAAGACATGATTAAGCCGCTGATAAAGATAGCGGCAAGGGCAAATACTGTCCTTCCTGTGTAGAGTGAGCGGCGGCGGGAGGCAACCCTGAGTTCTCGGGCGACAATAGGGAATAGGCTCATGAATAATAAAGAGGCTTCTGTTGATGTTACCAGTCCAGCCTACTGCGTTTCCCCTTTGGTTATTCGCATGAAAACCTCTTCAAGGCCGAGTTCTTCCTCTTTCAATCCGTGAATGGGAACTCCGTTCCTTACTAGCGTCTCTGCAATGATGCTGACGTCTGCATCATGGGATGCCATTGTGACTCGTATGCTGCCATCTACCATTTCAGCCTCTGAAACTTCGGATTGAGTTTTGAGAAACCCAATGGCTTTGTCAGGATCGGAACCAATCTTTACCCAAACAATATGACTGGTTTCCATCTGGTTTTTGACTCCCTGAATAGAGCCGCTGTAGATTAGTTTTCCCCGCTCAATGATGGCGACACGATTGCACAAGGATTGAAGCTCACTGAGAATATGTGATGAAATGATAATCGTTTTACCCATCCGTTGTAATTCCTGCAGAATGGCCATCATTTCAATGCGGGCTCGGGGGTCAAGTCCGCTGGCAGGTTCATCCAGCAAGAGGAGTTCAGGATCGTGGATTAAAACGCGTGCCAAACCGATACGTTGTTGCATACCGAGACTCAAGGTTCCGATCAGTGCACCTTTTTTTTCTGACAAGCCAACCAGTTCCAGAACATCCCCTACCGTTTTTTCACGTTGTCTGGAAGGGATGCGGTAGCAAGCTCCAAAGAAATCCAGGTATTCGGTAACCTCCATGTCCTTATAAACCCCGAAAAAGTCCGGCATGTAACCGATGACATGACGCACCGCATCTGCCTCTGCGACGACGTCCTTACCCAGAATTTTTGCGGTGCCCGACGATGGCTTCAGGAAAGTTGCCAGGATTCTCAGGGTGGTTGTTTTGCCAGCACCATTGGAGCCAATGAACCCGAAAAGATCACCTCTGTTGACTGTCAGGTCCAACATGTTGAGAGCAGTCATATCGCTGTAGCGCCGGGTCAGTAAGCTAGTCTTTACTGCTGGTAAATCCTTTACAGCCTTGTCCGGTCTTGGATCAGCTTTGATCATGGGAGTATGTTTAGTTTCAGGACTCATGGTGAAGGTCTCATTCAGTATCATTTCGCTGAGTCGGTCTTTGGGATGACCAGGCGCAAAAGAGTTCTACGTGTTTCTTTGTTGGGTGTGAACTGGTTCAATTTGGGAATGCCGATCGCGGTCTCTGACCAAGCCAGAAGGACAGCGTTGTCGTCCTCTAGAAATGCAGTTAAATCCATATTGCGTTGATGATTGAAATTGAGGTTGTTGATACCTTTTTTATAAAGAATATCCACAAAACTCGCGGTTGCCGAGGTCGCCACCATATCGTCCAAACGGTATGTTTGGCCAAGTGCAAGGGATCGGCTTCGCAGGGCTCTGCTGAATGTGGACGAGTTTTTTTGAAGGAATTCCTCCAAATCGATAGACGATGTTTCAGATAACTTCGTGCTCCCAAAACCTTTCAATGTGTAAACCTGATTGTTCACAATGAGTCGAAGATGGCTGAAATCAAAGGGTGACATGTTTTGCAAGACGATTGCAGCCTCCGGGGTTCCCTGTTTCTTCAATGAGGCCTCAATAGGCGCTATTTCCAGTCGATCATACCAATCACTGATGAACATTCTGCTTGTCCATACCGGAACGGAAACGGCTGCCAGAAATCCTTTAGTTTGCCTTAATATTCTGGAGGATTGGCCGCCGAAGGATCCATTCCAATTTGCACTTGATTCCGCTCGTAAGGATCCCTGGTTGCGATTGGAGACGAGTTCGTAATTTGCGTTGATCGGGGAGTAAAGTGAACCATACGTGCGACCACGGGTGATGGTTTCCTGACCAAACGGGATGATATCTACGACATGCAATTCACTCCATTCTAAATCTCCCGCACGCAGACGGAATCCAACATAGTAAATTACTGCTGAAAACAGGATCACATAGGCAGGAAAAGTAACCCAGGTCCACATCTGACGATTCAGCTTCTTGAGAACGATTCGATCAATCGGGCCAATACAGGCAAGATATACTACGAGCATTGCCATTAGCCATCCGACCGGTAATTTTTTGACTTGGCGACTTTCGATCATGGACCCAAAAAGTCCGTCCACACTTTGGCCGCTCCAGAAATTTCTGTTTCCTCCCTCAAACCAATGCCCGGGGATACCTCCCAGCTTTGCCCAAAACCAAGGTTTATTTTTCCAAGTTTTAATTGGGTCACGTTCTGGGCTGAATGTCAGCAGTGTTAACTGTCCTCTTCCTCTCCTTGCCTGAATGATGAGTGGAAGGCCTTCTTGTTCTGCAAGCACAGAACCGTCCGTGACTGTTCCGGTGACGACCGGAAGGGCGCGATCTTTTTTTTCCTTATCGTCTTTTAATCGGGTGTATCGGTTGTCTACATTGCGATTGTGGCGGTAGTTGTTTTGGTCGAGACGATTGATCAGCGATGGATCGCATGTAGCGGCAGGAGAAAGTTTTTCAGATGGATTTCTCAGCCACTTTTCAAGCGTATCATCCCACTCCAAAGATCCCACTCCGTCAGGAATAAAAGGGATCAAATTACTCAGCCATTCGGTTGAATTAATTTCAGCCGGTTCATCCATGGCAATAATTAAATGTCCGCCCTGAGCGAGCCACGCGCCGAGCGCTTTTGACTGTGGGATCTCTAATTCAATGGCTCGTGAGGCATGTAGATAAAGTGAATTGAGACCTTCCAAGGCCAGGGGTTGATCGGGGAAATGAGCCGTCTGAATGCGTCCGCTTTGAGGCCTGTAATCTTCCTGGCGCGGCTCTTCAGGAAATTTTGGTTGTCCGGCGAAACTGCGTGACACGGACCCCATGAGATAGCCCGACCATGGAATCATTTCAGTAGCTTGAAATTGAGATCTTTCTGCGATCGTTTGGCCGTTTTCACTGATTAATTTTGCGGTCCAGTTGTCGAGGTTGCCTCCGTCTTTGAAAAAAACTGGAATGACGACTTTCTTGCGGGTATTTGTCGGTAATTCGATAGGAACCCTGTGTTCAACCCCGGTGTTGGAATCCTCGAGGGAAACGAAGCCATTGAAATCGGGGCCATCCTGATGCAATTCAAAAGTGAAAGGGCACCAATGATACGATCGCACATAATCACCGTAACCTGGAAAGACATCGAACTGAAGGGCTGCCTTTGTGGTTAACGCAGTAAAGCAAAGCAAAATCCAAGTCAAAAGCATGAAAGATGCTTTCAATCGGCCTTTTCTAACATAAGCCTGTAATTTTGCTTTCGTGGATTTCTTCATTCACAAAGTGTGATTCATGTTTTCAGATTGCGCGAAACGGCTGCCACAGCTTTGTTTCAGCCGCGTCTGATGAGATCGCGTCAACATCCAAGTGGTGCCTCTCTTCCCCTCAGCAGGCAATGATATTCGTTTATTTTCTAATGCCATGAGGTTTGCAAGATATTCTACCTGAATGCGAATCCCTTGATTTTTGCATTTTGTCAGGTTTCAGTGCTGTTTTCGGAAAGTATTTCCATCGGATTTGTTTGCCAATACCTGTTTTCATTTCCATGCCAAGCAACTTTTAGAGGGTCGGAGCGCATGAAAATATGTAATTAAAGCCCGGTTTCCTGCTTTTTCATGTTGACCCTCTGGTTAAAATTTAGAACTCTCCCCATTTCGCTTGACGGCGTCCCGCGTATCTATGAGACACACAATATCAGTTTTGGTTGAAAATAAGTTTGGCGTTTTGACACGAATCGCCGGCTTGTTCAGTGGTAGAGGCTTCAATATTGACACATTGAATGTCGCTCCGACCTATGCAGATGACACTTCCTGCATGACGATTGTGACTCAGGGAGACGATGCAACTTTGGTGCAAATCGTGCGTCAATTGAACAAGCTCCCCGAGGTGTTGGAGGTTCAAGATTTTCGCGAACAAATGCATGTCGACCGCGAGCTGGTGCTCATCAAAGTCAATGCCGACTCCAAATCCCGATCTGAAGTCATGCAGATCACAGATATTTTCCGCGCCAAGATCATTGATGTTCACCCTAACTCACTGACTATCGAAGTCACAGGCTCTGAGGGTAAAATCTCCAAGTTCATCGACCTGATGAGCCGGTTTGGAATCCGCGCCCTGACCCGCACCGGCACGGTTGCCTTGCCGCGAGCTTGAGTAGCTTTTTTATCATACGCAAAAGATACCTAACAACAAACGCAGAAATAAAATGCCAGCAAAAATATACTCGGACAAGCACGCAGACCTCAATGTCCTCAAGGACAAAACTCTGGCAGTGCTTGGGTTCGGCTCCCAGGGACACGCTCATGCCTTGAATCTCAAGGAAAGTGGATGCAACGTCATCATCGGCCTTTACAAAGGCAGCAAATCGATCGCTGTTGCCGAAGACAAAGGGTTTAAAGTCGTTACCACAGCGGAAGCCGTTCAACAAGCGGACGTAATCTTTGTTGCTCTGCCTGACACCAAGCAGGCTGCTGTTTACGAATCTGATATCGCACCCAACCTGATCAAGGGTAAAACACTCCTGTTCTCGCACGGTTTCGCAGTGCATTACAAAACCGTTGTTCCACCGGAAGACGTGGATGTCATTCTCGTCGCTCCCAAAGGCCCTGGCCATATTGTTCGACGTCAGTATGTCGAAGGCAAGGGTGTTCCTTCATTGATCGCTATCCATCAAAACCCCTCTCGCAAGGCCAAAAAAGTAGCTTTGGCATGGGCTAAAGGTATCGGTGGTACGCGAGCAGGCGTCCTTGAAACGACCTTTAAAGAAGAAACCGAAACGGATTTATTTGGCGAGCAAACCGTTCTTTGCGGTGGCACCAGTGCCTTGATCATCGCCGGTTATGAAACCCTGGTTGAAGCGGGTTACCAGCCTGAAATGGCTTATTTTGAGTGTCTTCATGAATTGAAACTCATTGTTGATTTGATCAATGAAGCGGGGATTCATGGCATGCGTTTTTCCATCTCTGAAACTGCCAAATGGGGTGATGTTAAAGTTGGTCCCAAAATTATTGATGCCAGTGTCAAGAAACGTATGAAAGCTGCGCTCAAGGCTATCCAGAATGGTAAGTTTGCCAAGGAATGGGTCATGGAATACCAGACAGGGTACAAAAACTTCAATGCCCTTCTCAAAGCAGGTGAAAAGCATTCTATCGAAAAAGTCGGTGCCCGTTTACGTAAGATGATGCCTTGGATGCAGAAGCGTTCTACGCGAGGCGTTCAGAGTTCTTACTGAGTCTCATTTATTAGTCCTGAATTTGCACATCCGGCGTCTTCCTCTCAAACACCGAGGGGAGCGCCGGATTTTTTCTATTGTCACAAGACCGCAACCAGCGCATTTTTGTGGGGTTAACCATTCCATAGCTATGGGCGCAAAGATGAAAATGATAAAATCGATTTGGACGGCCTGCCTCTGCACGTTCCTTCTTTCTGCTGTCGAAATCAAGGCGCAGCCGGAGGTGATCGACAGTCTTCGCGCATCGTATCAAACGATTTTGGACCGTAATCCCTTTAATCTGCAGCCTCCTCCACCTCCCAAAGAAGAAGTGGTTGAAGAACCCGACGAAGAGGAAAGTCCAGAATTGGATGAATTGAAACTCAAAATTGCAGGTGTCAGTGCCAAGGATGAGTTAAAGCGAGTTTGGATGGCCATGACAATTCCTAATCCTGACCCTGAGCTTCCTCCGGTTGAGCGCTTTTTTTCCTTTACCGAATCTGAAGACGAACATCATGGGGTAAAAGTCAAACAGATCGAACTCAATGGAAATGTTGAAATCGAATACTACGGGAAAAGCCACGAGCTGGAATTTGAAGAATACCGTTACGATGGTCCAAGTGGAGGCAAGAAAAAGGGCAAGGGCAAGGGATCTAACGCCAAAGCGCCCACGCGTATCAGTGCCAGAGAATTAATCCGCCGTCGTGCTGAGGAGCAGAGCAAAGGCAAAAACAACAATACCAAAAATACAACTTCGGGTAGGTCGAGCACTCGAACGACCCCTTCCTCTAGTGGCTCTTTACTCAAAAATGCTGGAACTGCCTCCAATCGCAGTGGGCTGCAGCGCATGCCTGCTCGGTCTGCACGAACAACAACAAACAACAGGCAGTCAAAGCCTGCTATGAGTCGTGAGGAGCAGATCTTGATGCTTGAAGCTCAAAGTGTCCTTTCGGAAAGGGAAGGTATTACCATGCCGCCCATCCCACCCCTGCGGCGCTAATCATTGGTAGATTGGGCCTGAAATACTTAGACATTCGATTCTTTATTCCCGTCCTACTTTAAGTGAGCGCGTGAAAGAACCGAACTCCCAGCTTCGCCAAATTGGTCTGATCGGTGCGACTGCGCTTGTCATTGCCAACATGATTGGCGTTGGGATCTTTACTACAACGGGTTACCTGTTGGCTGATATGCCATCCCGTGGCTGGGTGCTCTTCGCATGGTTTATTGGAGGTGTCATGGCCTTACTCGGAGCGGTCTGCTACGGAGCGCTTTCGCAGCGGTTGCCTGAGTCTGGAGGTGAATATTTTTTTCTCTCTCGAACCATCCATCCTTCAGTGGGTTACATCAGTGGTTGGCTTTCCCTTTTTGTAGGCTTTTCTGCTCCGATTGCTGCCTCTGCATATGGTATTGGTGTTTACCTCAGGCCTTGGGTGTTTGGCGTCGAGCCACGTTGGGTTGGGACATTTGCGGTTTTGATGATCGCATTGGTTCATGGAGCAGGTGTTCGCAGAGGGCTCTTGATGCAGAATCTGATGGTTGGTTTCAAGTTGTTATTGCTGGTGTTATTTCTCTCATGGGCTGGCTATAATCTGGAAGATTCGGTTCCGATGCCTAGCTGGGATTTTCAATATGACACTTTCTCCGTATCATTAGTTTGGATCTTCTTTGCCTATGCAGGCTGGAATGCCGTCGTATATATCGCTGGGGAAATCAAGGAACCTCATCGTAATCTCTCAAAATCCATGCTCATCGGAACCCTTGCAGTTATCTTGCTTTATCTAGTTCTGAATGCAGTGTTGTTGTGGGGAGCGGATCCAGATTCTATCAAGGGTAAGGAAAATGTAGCCAGTATCGTGGCTGAATCATTGGGGGGAACTCGCATGGCTGGGTTTATCTCGTTTCTTATTGTTGTTTCATTGACGACATCTGTTTCTGCCATGCTCATGGCTGGCCCGAGAGTTTACGCCAAAATGGCAGAGGATGGATACTTGCCGTCCTTTATGAAATCACCAAACCCACCTGGCTGCAGTAACATGGTTTTTCAGTTGGTGGTTGTATTATTAATGCTCTGGATTCCTCGATTTCGCGATTTGATTACTTACATTGGTTTCACACTTGGGATTGGGACGGCATTAACCGTGGTTGGCTTGGTGCGATTGAAGCGCAAAGAAGGGGCAAGCATGCATGTTCCTGGTTGGCCTGTGATACCTTTCTTATTCCTGTTAATGGTGCTTTGGGTGACTGTTTTTTCGATCAGGAATAACCCTTTTCCAAGTTTTCTAGGCTTGTTGACACTGCTGGGGGGATGGGTGGCGTGGTGGATTCAGGAAAAAGCAAAAGAACGAAATAACTCAAGTTGAAGTGAACTTGGATTACCCTGTTCAAGCGTATTTCTTTATTCCCAGCGAAGCTTGGCTTTTTCACAGGTAATTATGTAATGTAACTCTCATTCGCGTGAATATGGACTCGAACATTAGCATAAGAGAATTTCCCCGTTTTTATTGGAGAGGTATTCTCATTCTATGCATAAGTTTCAGTATCCGGGGGGATACTTCCGTTTCGGGTTCCACAGTCAATTTCAATCATGATATTCGCCCTATTTTATCGGAGCATTGTTTTCCCTGTCATGGACCTGATCGTAATCATCGCAAAGCGGGCTTGCGATTGGATCAGCCCGATGGTTTGACGGAAGCAGATGAAGGGGAACCAATTCTTCTTCCCGGAAGCGCAGGGAAATCACTACTCATTCAGCGTGTTTTGAGTCACGATCCAGATGAGGTCATGCCACCTCCGGATGCCTTGCTTGAACTGAATCCATCTCAAAAAGACATGTTGGTTCAGTGGGTGAACGAAGGAGCTCACTGGGACACACACTGGGCCTTTGTTCCCCCCGTCGAAAGGACACTTCCTGAAGTGAACATGAGATCCTGGTCGCGGCATCCGATTGATTTTTTTGTGTTGAAGCAATTGGAATCTACGGAGCAATTTCCCTCTCGCGAAGCCGATCCCCGTGCGCTTCTGCGTCGCTTGAGCTTCGACCTCACCGGGATGCCTCCAGAGCTTGATGAACTGGATTCACTGGAAGAAAATGTTTCAGATGCCGCTTATGACGCGTGGGTCGAACGTTTGTTGGCTTCACCTCGTTTTGGCGAGCGCATGGCTCTGCCATGGATGGATGCGGCACGTTACGCTGATACCCATGGTTATCAGAATGACGGGGATCGAGAAATGTGGCGCTGGAGGGATTGGGTTGTCGATGCTTTCAATTCCAATATGCCTTTTGACCAGTTCACCATCGAGCAACTCGCAGGTGACCTCTTAACCAATTCAACTCTTGAGCAGAAAATTGCCACCGGATTCAACCGCAACCATCGCTACAACTCTGAAGGCGGATCGATTCCGCAGGAGGTGCTGACAGAAAATGTTGCTGATAGAGTGGAAACAACCTCGACCACGTGGTTGGGCTTGACCATGGGATGCGCGCGTTGTCACGACCATAAATACGACCCCATTACCACTGAAGATTACTACGGAATGTTCTCTTTTTTCCATAATGTTCCGGAGACAGGAAGGGCGATCAGGGATGGCAATTCAGAACCCTACATAAAAGCTCCTACATGGCTCCAACAAGAGAAACTGCAGCAACTGGAGCGCGCTGTGAGGCAGGCCGGTAATGAAGTGAACGTTCTGCAGCCCGTGATCGATGAAGCTCTGGAGGCTTGGCATGCAGGCGGGCAATGGAGAGATCAAAAGCTTTCTTTGGTTGATGAGGGGTTGATACACGCCCGGTCCTTCGAAAACAGTTTGGCTGGTTGGGATGCTGTGCCATTGAAAGAGCAACCTGAACACGGACGCTTGGAATGGACGGCAGCTATTCAGGGGACAGGGGTAATTTTGAACGGAACATGGGATGGCAATTGCGGCGATATAGGGCGTTTTACCAATATGACCCCTTACTCATTTTCCTTGTGGGTCAAGCCGGCTCGTGATCACGGTGGCGCCATCTTTTCAAGAATTCAGGATGGTGTGGATGGCAAGGGGTACCAGCTTGTATATGAAAAAGGACACTTTCGGTATCTATCCATTTCACAAGGTTACGCTGGGCGTATAGGTGTGCGGACATTCAATTCGTTTCAACCCGGGCAGTGGTATCATGTTGCTGTAACTTATGATGCAACCATGAGTGCTCGGGGCATCAAGATGTTTGTGGACGGAGAAAAAGCGGATGTCGAACTGTTGCGCAACAATGATTCCAATCCCAGCGGAATCTCCTCCAATCCTTTGCGTCTTGGCAGGAGTGCGATGGCTGATGAATTTGAGGGGGCTTTGGATGAATTGAGGATTTATGATCGTGTTCTTACTTCGGAAGAAATCTCAGCTCTTTCAGAACCATTATCTGTTCAAGATCTTTTGGTGCGCGAAAAGAATTCATGGACACCTCGGCAATTGCATGTCGTGCGAACCATGTTTAAGAGCCTGACCGAAGATCCGCGCATTCGCCCTGCTTTGTTCCAGTGGCATGAGGCTCAAAAAAAAATGAGTGCCTACAAGGAAACGCTGCCAACGGTCATGGTCATGGAGGAAATGGAAGCGCCGCGGCCTACGCACATTCTGATTCGCGGCCAATATGATCAACCGGGAAAGGCCGTCGATCCGGCGGTCCCGGAATTTATCGCAAAATGGAGTAATGATTATCCGGCCAATCGGCTTGGCCTGGCTCAATGGCTGGTGAGTGACTCTCACCCGCTCACGGCCAGGGTGTTTGTGAACCGTGTTTGGCAAATGCTCTTTGGCCAGGGACTCGTCAAAACAGCTGAAGATTTTGGAGTGCAAGGCGCCTCACCAACTCATTTGGAATTACTGGATTGGTTGGCCGTCGATTTCATCAAGTCTGGGTGGGATGTGAAACGACTCGTTAAATCCATCGTCACCAGTGCGACATATCGCCAGCAAAGTGACGTTTCACCCGAAATGCTGGAATGGGATCCCGAGAACAAATGGCTGGCACGCGGACCGCAGAAAAGGCTTCCTGCACATTTTGTAAGGGATCAACTACTGGAGTTATCAGGTTTGAAGGTTGACCTCATCGGAGGGCCTCCTGTGTTCCCCTACCAGCCCGATGATCTATGGGGTGAGGTGAGTCGAAAGACTTATCCCGAGTCGAAAGGCGCAGGGCGATATCGACGCAGTTTATACACCTATTTCAAGCGCACTGTCGCCCCTCCATTAATGCAGACATTTGATGCTGCTGACCGGGAGTCATGTATTGTTCAGCAGCAAACCACCAACACACCGCTTCAGGCACTGGCAATGTTGAATGCACCCATACTCCTTGAAGCCGCCTGGGAGCTGGCCAAGGCAGCATGTGAATCCACGTCCCGTAGCCCTGAATCACAAGTGCAGTACTTATTTGAGAATGTTTTGTTGAGAACACCCACTGAGCGGGAGTATGCGCTCTTGTCAGAGAGTTTTCTTGGCTATCAATCAATGACTGGGAAGGAACAGGAATCTATCATGATTGAGCTCGGTAAGCCCCGAATAAAAGTTAGTTCTGACCTGTTCCCTGGGTTTTGCATTTCACTTACCTTGCTGGGGCTGGATGAAACATTAAATTCCAGGTAGTGCCTTGATCGATTAATGAAGGACCTCAGCGCGTCCAACTGGATTCAATGCTTGTTGACGGCGTCGGGACGTTTTAATTTCAGCCCAAGTCTTATCTAACGCTTGAAACGACCTTGAACGGATATGTTTTCCGCGAGGGGAAAGACAAACCGTTCTCAGCTCTGTCCAAGTGGTCGTTGGCTAGACCTAGTTTCTTCAGAGGGAGCTGATTTGCTCATTCAACAGAATGACATGCTTTTATTTTTGGAGTAATTTGATGATGGGACCCTCTCCGCTCTGAAAGCTTTTCAAGTGACCGATTTCCTGTGAAAAAGGCTCAAGAGGACGAATCAGCAGGACGTGCTTGGCGTTACTTTTTTTTAGTAATCGGCGCAACATCTCCCCGCGTAAAGATACTCTTTCCTTGGATGTTCTAATGCTCGATACCTTTTTGATAACCTCAAAAAGCAATTGATCACATTATGCTCAGCAAGCATTGCATCGGTGACTTCCATGTTTACATTCGGCTGAAAGGCCGGTTTTGGCTGGAAATAAGTGTAGTTGTGTGAGTCGTGTTTCCTGATCAGAAACACCCATTCTGTCGGCAAGCAAATAAAAATATTCAAAAAAAAANCTCAGTGAGCTTCAATCCTTGTGCAATCGTGTCGCCATCATTGAGCGGGGAAAACTAATCTACAGCGGCTCTATTCAGGGAGTCAAAAACCAGATGGAAACCAGTCATATTGTTTGGGTAAAGATTGGTTCCGATCCTGACAAAGCCATTGGGTTTCTCAAAACTCAATCCGAAGTTTCAGAGGCTGAAATGGTAGATGGCAGCATACGAGTCACAATGGCATCCCATGATGCAGACGTCAGCATCATTGCAGAGACGCTAGTAAGGAACGGAGTTCCCATTCACGGATTGAAAGAGGAAGAACTCGGCCTTGAAGAGGTTTTCATGCGAATAACCAAAGGGGAAACGCAGTAGGCTGGACTGGTAACATCAACAGAAGCCTCTTTATTATTCATGAGCCTATTCCCTATTGTCGCCCGAGAACTCAGGGTTGCCTCCCGCCGCCGCTCACTCTACACAGGAAGGACAGTATTTGCCCTTGCCGCTATCTTTATCAGCGGCTTAATCATGTCTTTCAACCAAGCCGCACCCACCACGATGGGCGCGAGTCTTTTTTACACACTATCGAGCTTTGCATTCGTTTACTGCGCAATGGAAGGCATCTGGATTACTTCAGATTGTGTGGGCGAAGAAAAAAGAGAAGGCACTCTTGGTTTACTATTCCTTACAGACCTAAGCGGTTACGATGTTATTTTCGGCAAACTGGCCGCCACCTCACTGAGATCCATTTGCGGCCTGCTTGCCATCCTTCCCGTATTGGCTATCCCCCTTTTGTTGGGCAGTGTAACCGGAAAGGAATTTGGACGATTAATTCTGGTACTGATCAACACCATGCTTCTTTCACTTTCCGTTGGTATTTGTATCTCTGTTTACTGCACAAAAGCCATGAAATCGGCTGTTGCCACTTTTGCGATGATGATCGTATTGCTTGGAGCAGGTCCTATCTGCCTGTTTTTAATAACCATGGTCACCAAGAATTCCCCATCGCCCATCAATGTCGACACTTATTCCGTTCATAGCGCACTCTACGGAATGAGCATGGTAGCGGATCGCGCGTATTTAGCGGAACCATGGTCCTACTGGAAATCTTTGATAACCAACCATGTATTCATGTGGATATTTATTGTGACGGCTTCGCTCGCAGTTTCCAAATGTTGGCAGGATCGCCCTTTCTCTGGTGCGCAACTAAAGCGCAAAGAAAAGCTACTGAGGGCAGATAGAGGATCGAAAAGGTATGAAACCAGATTACGCGAACGCCTGTTGTCCAGAAACCCAGTCATGTGGCTTCATTGCCGAAGTCGTTTAAAAAAACTCTATCCTTGGTTCATTTTTGCGTTGGGCGGTGTTTATTGGATATGGGGGAGCCTAAGGTTTGGCAGCATATTTTACAATGAAGCGGCCAACTTCATTGCAACAGCTTACTTCAGCAGTTTGATACTCAAATTTTGGATTGGTGCAGAATCAAGCCAAAGACTGACAGGTGATCGGAGAAATGGATCTTTGGAGCTTCTTTTCAGCACTCCATTGAGAGTGAAGGATGTGCTCAGCGGACACTGGAAAGCGATCTTAGATCAATTCGTGGGGCCGCTCATTTTCCTGTGTGTACTAACCCTTTTCTTCGCATTCTTACTGCTCATCGAATCTAGAAGGTTAGGAGGAAGCCAGACCACTTACCTGGTGATAATGCTTATGGCGCATCTGATTTTATTTATTGTCGATAGTTTTGCTCTTTTTTGGTGCGGGCTCTGGAACAGCGTGCGAGCCAGACATGTGAACAGGGCAATCGGAGGCACTCTTTTTCACGTGCTGATCGTACCCTGGATTTTGTTTTTGGGATTTATCATATTCATTATCCTTGCAGCCCGAGGAAGGGGCTTCGCCTTAATAGGGGGTGAAGAATATTTTATGCTGAGCACATGGTTTGCAATTGGCCTTGGGTATTCCCTCTGGTTGATCACCAGCTGCCGAAGCAAACTTAACAATCAATTGCGACTGCTTGCCTCGACAAGGCCGGGTCTTGAGAAAGATTATAAAGAAAGCACCTTGAATCAAGGCTCAGAGTCTTTGGAACCAACAAAATAATCCGTGGGTAAACGGTAATCAAACATGACGCGCTGGGTAGCACTCTTCAGCTGAACCGCATCGAGCACCATTTTCTGAACACTTTCACCAGGTAAAAATTCAATGACATGAAACGATTCTTTTGGATGATCCAACGCATGCTTTAATTCGGGTAGATTGGTGATCTTCATGCCATTGACCTTGTCAAGTGCCAGGTAGCGGTAATCCTGATAACCCAGATTGTAGGAATCAGGCAATACGAGCGAAAGCAAAACACAACCCGGATTTTCTTCAGTCGGACGACGCTCCTTGAGCCTCACCAGACGCACAGGTGCACGTCTTTGCCATTCGCTTCCCCAACTGCGCAAATAGGGTTCTGTGAGCGGTTGAAAAACAAGTCCTCCTGCCATGAGATACTCGGGAGGCATGTCATAACGAGCAGAGGGCACATACTCCTTATTGTAGTCTGCAGTCGCCAACTTGAACTCAAGCTCTATTTCGGCACCATCTCTCCATACCGTCATCGGGATTTTGTCTCCTGCCCAATGACCGCGCGTTGCAAGTCTCTCCAGCATCATGTTGCCGTATACCGGATCCAGATAATCCCCAGTGATGTCGATATCGAACCCATCGACTTTCAAAAGAATGTCTTTCGGTTTCACACTCGTTTCATGGCCTGGAATTGAAATGATCTCCGTCACGATGACGCCACGTTTTTCACCTTCAAGTTTGAGGTAATCCAAGACAGCTGGATTTTCAGCCTTTTTCCAATAGAAATTGAAATAACCTACCCCCAGAAAACGTTGCTGTTCGACTTCCTCCAAAACCTTTTCAATGAAAAAGGACGGGACAGCCGTACATTTGCTGCGCGCTTGAGACGTGGTCAAGCCGATCAAGCTGCCTTGGTAAACAACAGCCTCTGACCACCCCACCCCATCGATCTCAGAGTCTAATTCCAACTGAGGGAGATCGACATAGGACAAGGCACTGCGCCCCATCCGTAGTCGATTGATCTCCAGACGACGCATTTCTAGACGTCCATCATTCCAACGAATCAGTTTGGCCTCTCCAGTTACTGGAACAGGATCTGCAAATTTGACAGGCTTTAGGCCAGTCCAGAAACCAGTATCCTCAACCTCCACCAAGGCCAGATTAGCATGATAATCTATCCATTTAAGCGAAGCTTCATACCACGCACCACGCCCGCCCTTTTGGACACGCAGGACGGTATGATCAAAAAGATAATCTGCAGTCGTGAGAATGCGCTGGCCTCCGACAACGACACCGAACTTGCTGTTAGACGAAGTCCTGCGTGACCAGGGCTGGAAAAATTCATATTGATGCCTCGTGGATTCAATCTGCACAAGTGACCGCCCCCAAAGGTCAGACTCTGGTTCAGCTTTGAGAGTCAAGACTGCCGAGCTGGTCAACGCGGCCAGAAGCAATGAAGAAAAAATGCGGATCATAATTGTCGATCAAGTTGAATGCCGTAGGTTTGCAAGATTTGATTATTGGCGCTGTTGGCGGCATCGCGATCAAGGCATTCAAAACCGAGACGCTCACCAAATTCAATCAAGTGGTGAGAACCTTCGTGAGATTCAAAGGCCTTTATTAAATCGTTCATCGAATCAATGCGCTTGCCATTGACTGAGTCAACCAGAACGCGACCGCGAATTTCCATATTGGCGTTGACCGGATGAGCGAGAACCGTGGATAGCATCACCGGTTCAGTCCTTGATCGCTCCGGTTCGGTGTTTTTCCGGTAAAACAATTCATAAAGCAAACCAATCCCGGCCACAGCTGACCAATTCTGCCCAAAGGAGCTAAGATAATCTCTGCTGAGCGGCGTAAAAATCAATCCTGCATAAGCAAAGTATTTGGGAGGGACGTATTGATTGCCTTCGAGTCGATCTTTGTAATTGACGAAAACAGGCAACTCCAACTCAAGCTCTCCTCCGTCGCGCCAGATTTTGACAGGGACTTTGCTGCTGTGCTGGGCCTGGCTGAATGCAATGCCACCGTGGACTTGATTCCCTTCGTACAAGATAGTTGTATCCGCCGAAACAGGGTAGCCATTGGCTTCGAGCAGCACATCGTCTTCTCGTAAAAACTCCTTGGCTGAATCACTCATCAAGGTATCGATACGAGCACCCAAATCAGGGGCTTCAAGTTTTAGATATTTGCGATAGGCTGGGTTGATGAGCGGGGAAAGCCTGATTCCCGCTTGAGGAAAACCATGATAATGTGTATCTTGCACATCTTTTAGAAAGTGTTGAATCACTGGCGGCGGGATGAAGAACCCCGTATTCTCAAGGCCAGGAGTACCCTGAAAAGCAACTCCCACAACTTGATCATCCATCATAACAGGACCACCTGAATTGCCTGGGTTGATCGCGGCATCGGTCTGCACTGCCAACAAGCTTCGATTGCCCGGCTGAACATAATTGATCAATTCAACCCGACTAACCACACCACTTGTATACGATATTTGCTCGCCCCCAGCGGGATACCCGATGGTGTTCACAACCGACCTAACCTCAGGCAAAACCCCGATGGAAAGAGGTTTCAAACCCTCAAAGAAAGTTTCATCCTCGACTTCAAGAAGTGCAAGGTCACAGTCATGCCCCACGTAAGCCACTTGAGCCAAGTGAGGTCGTGAATCCTGAAAGCGGCGAACCATGATTTGTTTTGCCCAGCTGACAACATGAGCATTGGTCATAATGCGATTGCCCTCAATCACAAATCCGGAACCTGTGGCACGACGCACTTGCGAAGAATTCCAAGGCTCATCCCAATCCGGTTCCTGGCTGAAAGTAAAAATTTGGATGACTGATTTCTCAGGCTCGGCAGCCTCCACAATCAGCAGGAACAAAAACAGAGAAAGATGGATTAGAATTGTTTTCAAGATGAACGAACATGCTTTGAAACCGAACTTGGGTCAAGCACTGATGGGGGTTCAAACAGTAAAATGCAGCTTCTTTTTTCTTCCCAAATAAAACCAGACTCTTAGCGTAACGATTCATGAAATCAATCTGCCGAAAAACACTAGAATTAAGTGCAACCTTTTTCCTGTTTGCTATCGTTCTTGATTTGCAAGCTGCCGATTGGCCAAGATTTCTGGGCATTCATGCAGACAGTAAATCCGAAGAAACCGGACTTTTGGATGCATGGCCGAAAGAAGGCCCGCCATTGGAGTGGAAAAAGGTGGTGGGAACAGGTTACAGTGCCCCTTCCGTAGGCAATGGCAATTTGGTACTGCATCATCGGATAAAAAAGGAAGAAGTAGTTGAATCGATGGAGCCTTTAACGGGGAAAACCGTTTGGACTTTCAAATATCCCTCCAACTACATTGACCCTTTCGGATACAACAACGGTCCTCGCTGCACGCCCATCTTGACCCAAGATCGCTGCTATATTTTCGGTGCTGAGGGCAAGTTATATTGCATCGGCATACAGGACGGGAGAGAAATCTGGATGAGAGATACCGCCAAGGATTTCAATATACCGGAAGCATTCTTTGGTGTGGGCAGCACGCCACTTCTCGAAGACGACAAACTCATCGTCATGGTAGGGGGGCAACCCAACTCGGGAGTGGTCGCGTTCGAGGCTTCAACAGGAAAAACTATCTGGGAGAATGTCGGAAAGAAAACCTGGGATGGCGAGCGTAAAACAGGATGGCGCGGGGAGCCTTACATTCAGTGGCGGGAGTACGAGAAACAGGCCTCATACGCTTCTCCTGTGGCGGCAACAATCCACGGTCAGCGGCATATATTGTGCCTGATGCGACAAGGTCTGGTATCTCTCAATCCGGATACAGGAGAGGAAAACTTTCACTTCTGGTTTCGAGCCAGAGTCAACGAAAGCGTGAATGCCATGAATCCAGTGGTATCAGGCGATACCATCCTGATTTCCGCCGCCTATTACCGTATCGGCTCAGTTTTGCTCAAGGTTGCACCTGGAGGCACATCAGTCACTGAAACATGGAGATCCAGAGCGCTCGAAGTACATTGGACCACGCCAGTTTTACATGACGGAAACCTCTATGCCTTTTCGGGGCGAAACGAACCAGATGCTCGTTTCCGCTGTGTCGAAATGGCAACAGGCAAGCTGGTTTGGGATCAAGACGAAAGCTGGCGCAAAAGTTATCTCGCCGCCCCTGAAAAATATGGGCGAGGTTCCGCCATTCTTGCTGACAACAAACTCATCGTGATGGGCGAAGCAGGGCAACTGGGATTGTTTCGCCCAAATCCTGTCATGGCAGAAGAAATCAGTAAATTCCAGGTTCCCGAAATGAAATACCCTTGCTGGACCGCTCCCGTGCTGTCAAATCACAAGCTCTATCTTAGAAGTGAGAGTCGATTGATTTGTTATGATTTAAAGAAAAACTGAGCACAGACTCAATGTGTAACTGATGACGTGCACGCGATTCATGGTCACTCGAGACGAAGTTTATCTACCAGACGTTCGATATATTTGTCTCCCCGAGCCCCTTGCCATTGGAGCTCTCCCATCCACCAATAGCGAATATAGCCTCGTTTATCGACGACGTAAACGGTTGGCCACATGGTGTTACCCCACGCATCCCAATTCTTTTTTTCAAGGTCAATCAAGACGGGAAATTCAAAGCCCTGCTGGTGGGCATCCGCTGTCACCCTCGCTGGCTCAGCTTCAGCTGCAGTTTCGGGTGTCTGTATCCCAATTATTTCAACACCCTTTTCCCTAAGCCTGCGTTCCCAGTTGTTGTAGATGCCAAAATTGGCCTGACAGTTGTGACACTGAAAGGCGTAAAAATGCAACAAGACAACCTTGCCACGCAAGTCGGCGAGGCGAACCGGGCTATCATCCAGCCAGGCACCCGAGTCAATCAGTTCAGGTGCCTGTGCGTAAATGCGCTCAAAGCGATTTGTATTCCTTACAGGCCCAAGTGCTCTGCGATAACGCGCACGCTGATCCGGCGTCAGTATCAGGCGTACTCCCCTGGTTTCACCGGCGCGCAGTCGTGCGTATTGTGCCGCGGCCAGACGCTGGGTGGGGTCTGATTGTTTGACCGCCGTACGAGCCGCCTCAGCAGCCTTCTCTGTTTGATCAAACAAAGCATTTAATCGGCTAATTTGAAGCGTGGTCAGATTCAGGTAACCCTCCACCTCAGGTCGCAAAAAAGCTCGACTGCCCTGAGCTTGAAGCTCAAGTTGATTCAGACGCAAAAGCGCTTTTTGACCAAAACGAAGTCTGACTTCCTCAACCACCAGACGCTCAACCTTGGCTATAACAGGCAGTTGTTCAACTTCAGGGCGCACGCGGCTCCGCATCCATTCGACATCCGTTTTTCTGAGGAAATTATCGAAAGCGACCTGCGCTTCCTCAGGGATACCCATCTCACGCTGGCCTTCGATCGAATGAACAATGTTGAGCAGCTTGCGAGGTATCCGGTTGTTTTCAGGAGAAAGAATACGACAGGTGATGTCTGCAACAAGGAAGGTGCTGCATGTCAAAAAGGCAATTACAAAAAACAGCCAGGAATGATCTGAAAAGTGAAACTTTTCAAGCCTTGCTTGTAAACTAACCGGAACGCTGCACATGGGTTAAGATGATGTCGGCAGCAATGATGCTAGTGTCCCGAAAACAGGTCGAGAGTTTTGCCACGTAATGTAATTCCAAGGCTCATTGTCACGCATAAAAATACTTTTGATAGATGTTTGATAAAATCAAGAACACTTAAACCTTAATTCAGACCTCGAGTGATGCAACGGTTTTATCGTTTGCCTTTTGTCGACTTCGGTGTGCTCTAGATCGAATAACCGCTTGAGATAAATGACTCATGTAGCGGACCAGATGCACTTTTTCTTTCCACAGTCTTCCTTTCAGAATGAGTTTAGACTAAGGAGCGCGATAGCATGATACACTTGGTGTTGAGCGGATGTGGTTATCAAGACAATGAGCAGCGACCTTGCATTCAGTAAAAACAGCACGCCAACAAATTACAAATACCCCCTGCCCTGTCACTCGGTAAATGAGTGGGCAAGTCAGTTAACGGGTGGCAGATTTCTGGCAAAAGCAACTGACAATATCTTCAAGGTAGACAAAGGTGAATCATGAGTGAATACAGTGATCAAGCTGACCAATAAGATGGGGAAAACATCTTTTACCATGACCATAAATTCGCACTCATATCAGAGGACGGCTATTACCCATGGAAGCTCCTCCCGCGTGAAAACTCACTGAACCGAAAACGCTTGATGATAAATACGAGTCGCTTGTTTTACTGAAATTTGAGTACCAATGTGACAATTGAAACAGCATCAACCGACCGACAGTCAGAAAATTATGGGCTCAAAAGCTTGGGAAGCATTTTATTTGCATTGAAGAACATTTCTAAGGAGGACCCTTCGATTCGTGGATAATATTCATTTTCGTCCCCCATCTCTAAAACTGGCAAAACGGCATGTATTCTGCTAGATGTTCTTTTTCATAAACCATGAATATTCATTTTTACGGCACCCTGGCGGCCCTCTTCAGTTTTTGTCACATCGGTCTCGGACAGGCATTTGAATCTCTCGCCCTTGATGATATTCTGGTTGTCTGGGATTTTAACGATGCCAACACAAGCGACCACGCCATCAGTCTGAATAACGGCACACAAATAAATTTTGTGGGGGATGCCGCTTTCAGCTCGGATAGAGCAGGGCACACAGGCAAGGCTGGCGACAGGGCACTGAATCTGGGAACCACTGGATCTGCAGACAGCCCCACACATGCCATCGTAGTGAACAACACTCCTGAAGGTGCTGCCTTTGCGGAAAAACTGAATACATCGAATGAGGAAGACACCATCTCCGTGGCATTCTGGCAACGCTGGCATGAAGGGGAAATCGCCAACAGCGCCTCAATCTGGTTTACCTCGCCATCAGCGGGATCAGGGGACCGAGGCCTTCAGGCTCATGTACCTTGGGGAAATGGCAGTGTTTATTTCGATACATCAGGCTGCTGTGGAACTCCGGGAAACCGCTTAAATGGGCAGGGCCTCATCGAAGATTGGGGTGCATGGCATCACATTGCTTTAATCAAAGAGGGCGAAGCCAAGCAGGTATGGATGAACGGAAAACTTGCCTTGGAGCAGACCTCCGGCGCCACCCCTTTGTTAACCGATTGGACGGGACTGGTGCTTGGCCAGGCCGCCAGAGAACCGCAATTCGCCTTCCACGGACTCATGGATGATGTGGCTGTATTTGGTATCGCTCTGACTGAAAACCAGATCAAAGCCCTCGCCACTGGAACGCCCCCCCTGGAATTGGCCCTGCCGGGTGAAGAATGGCCGCCGCGCATCAGTCAAATTTCTCCCGCAGATGATACCGAGTTTTACTCACCGGATGGAGGGCTGGGATTTACGGTTTCGACTGAAACACCGAATACCGTAGGCACAGGCGATATTAAGTTATTCCTCAATGGCATTGATGTTTCCAGCGCCTTGACCTTTTCGGAAAATGCACCGGAGCGCACTGTCGCTTACAGCCTCCCCCTTGCGGCAAATGAAACATACATTGCGAGAGTGACCGCCAATGATTCGGAAGGTCGCGTCTCTTCGCTTGATTGGGGTTTCAATACATTTGATCCACTCAAGGCTAGAGCTGATGTTCAACTGGATCTCTCTACCATGGGTAAAGCAAATCAGGCTCCCGACTCAGCCGGAATGAATACAGCCGGCTTGGCCATTGATGGACGGTACAATACTCAAGCCGTTACGGACAACACGCCCGGCGCCTGGTGGGAGATTGAACTCCACTACCCGGCACTCATCAACCGTCTGGAAATCGTAGCACCAAGCTCCCCTTCTCTCGCCAGCACAATGAACGGAGTCATGCTGCGCATCCATGATTTACGCGACCGGGTCCTTTTTGAGCAAACAATGCCATCCATGGCTCCCGGCAGTGTCTGGAAACTTGCCATCCCTGGCGGCGTTCAAGGTCGTGTTGTGCGGATGGAACTGAATGAAGGACAACAAAACGGAGCCGGCGGTTACCAGTTAGCCCTGGCGGAGTTACGCCTGTTCGGCGACCCAAGCCCCTCCTGTGGGGCCATTCGATTGAGCGACATCGCGGTGGCATCGCAATCAGGGGGAACAAACGCGGCAGAACGTGCGATTGATGGAGACTTTCAAACTTACAGTGAATCGAATGATGCCGATGGAAACTTCTGGTTGCTTTCTCTGGACAGGGAACGCCCCATTCACCGCATCGAACTGGTGAACCGCCGTGGAACCCAAAGTCGCAGGATGGGTGGCTTGCAGTTGGAAATCCTTGATAAACATTCCGTCACTGTAGCAAAGGCTCAAGTCACCGATCCGGGCAGCGAGGGTGTGTGGCATTACAGTGCCCCCACCGGAACACAAGGTCGGTTCGTCCGCATAGGCTTGCCTGAAAATCAAAAGAACGACGCAGGTGACCAGATCATATCGCTTGCTGAGGTGATGCTTTTTACTTCGGAAAATCTCGCGCTGAATGCGGAAGCCTACATGATGCGATTCAACGAAGGATTACCTCCAACCGCAAATGGTAACGATGGTAAATACAACACCCATACCGAAACGACCAATCGAGCGGTCGGATCTTATTGGGAGACCGATTTTGGGAAAGAAAAAGCACTTTATCAGGTGCGTGTCATTGCCGCCGATGGATTCCAACGACGCCTTACCCACACCACGGTGCGCGTCTATGACGGAGAACATAATTCTATTTTCTCACAGCATTTGGATGGACGCGAAGCGATCTTTGACGTCACGTTGCCCGGCCCTGTGGCCGCTCGTTATGTGAGAGTCGGCTATGAAAACAAAGAACGATCGGATCCTCCCGGGGTTTCCTGGTATCTTGGATTGAAAGAACTTCAGGCTTTTGGACTGCCTTTGAACGAAGCAGGACTGCACGAGTTTGGATCCACGCTGAATAACATCACGCAGGGATCAAGCACCCGTCTTGCCTGGAGTGAACGCGATTTACGAGAACTTCGATTGTATCCCCAATCACAATCCCTGGGCCCCCTGACCCAATCCACAGGCACAGGAGAACTTGAAATTGCGCCTATCGAGAGCACTGAGTTTGCTTTGGATGGCATTTCTCATGATGCCCATCAGGTCAAGTACGAGACGGTGTATGTCGATGGAAAAGTGCTGTCGCCTTATATCAATGAGTTCGTCGCCAACAACCAAACTTCTTTACAGGACGGCAGGGGTCGTTCCCCCGACTGGATTGAACTTCGCAATCCCAACAACGATCCACTTTCACTCGCTGGCTACGGATTAAGCGATGATCCAACACAACCCATGAAGTGGGAATTTCCCGAAGATGTCGTTTTGCCCCCGCATGGATCGACCATTGTCTTCGCTTCGAACAGAAATGACCCCAGAGACTCTGAAGGCTGGCTGCATGCCAACTTTTCTCTCGACGCCTCAGGGGAATCACTGCAATTGACCCAACCTGATGGTGTCACCATTACCGATAAGCTGGATTCTTTCCCTCCTCAAAGGGTGGATCTGGCATACGGAAAATCGATGACCGGTCAATGGACATTCATGGAACCTACCCCGAATGAAGCGAACCTGGGGCGAGAATATAAAGGCTGGTTGAGGCCACTGACGTTCAGTCAAGAACGCGGCATCCATGAGGATCCATTGACGCTGAGTATTGAGAACTCAAATACAGAATCCGACGTTTTGATTTCACTCGACGGCACCGCCCCCAGCAAACTTTACACAGCTCCTTTACACATTCCCGGCAACACAACAGTACGAGCTGAAGTTCGACGCAAGGGCTACAAATCACCCAGACCGCAAACACACACCTATCTTTACGTGGAAGATACGTTGCGGGCCTCCAACATGAACCGAACCATCACGGGTAATTCACGTTACATTGACCGATTGCAAAAGGGCATGACCGATCTGCCCATTGTCTCGATTGCTGTTCCTGAGTTACCCGATGACTGGAATGAACGGGAAGCATCGGTCGAATTCTTTCTTCCTGGAGCGGATCCATTGCAGGTAAACGCCGGGATCAAACGGTTCGGCGGCGCGTGGACTGAATTTTCCAAGAAAAACTATCGTCTTAAATTTCGACCCGAATATGGAACTCGCAAACTCGAACTCCCCCTCTTTGAAGGCTTCGATCACGGCATCATGGCGGTCGATCAATTTGATGAACTGGATTTACGGGCCGGCGGGCATGACATGAATTCACGCGGATTTTACATGTCCGCTCGGTTCAGTGAAGACACCATGCTTGAAATGGGCAGTTTGAATCCCCATGGACGCTTTGTTCATCTTTTTTTCAACGGAACTTATTGGGGACAATATCATGCACGAGAACGCCTGACCGATGCTTTCCTGGCGGACTACCTTGGCGGAAAGACTGAAGATTACACCAACGTAAGGGGCAACGACAATGCAGGCAGTGGTTTTGTCCCCGGAACGCCTGATCCGGTGAATCGTGAACCATGGGAAAGCGTAAGGAGATTGAGTGGAAATTATGAAGAGATCAAAGAATGGGTGGATGTCGAACATTTAATCGATTTCATGTTGATGTGGACTTTTGGAAATGCCGAATCCGAATACCGTACCGCAGGCCCCATTGAACCTGGATCCGGTTTTAAATTCTGGCTCGGCGATGCGGATGGTCACATTCGTTCTCCTGGCGATCGCACCAGTAATTCAGGACCAGGTGGTTTATTCGGATCCCTGGTCTCCGAACGGCATCCAGACTTCATGACCTTATTAGCAGACCGCGCGCACATGCACTTGTTCAACGGCGGGGCCATGACGCCCGAACGAAACATCCAACGTCTTGAAGAAAGAATGCAGGAAATTGAAAATAGTCTGGTGCTTGAATCAGCTCGTTGGGGCTTCCGGTCACCGGACAGTTGGGAGAATGCTGCGAATGACGCGATCAACAGTCTATTCCCTG
The DNA here is from genome assembly GCA_000383715.1 of Verrucomicrobia bacterium SCGC AAA164-E04. Taxonomy (GTDB): domain Bacteria; phylum Verrucomicrobiota; class Verrucomicrobiia; order Limisphaerales; family AAA164-E04; genus AAA164-E04. Next base: position 104,352 of record KB912034.1, on the reverse strand, counting down.
GCCAAACCGATACACTCATCTCTCGGCTGCGAGGCCGGGGGCTTTATCCATCCATACCCGCCCCCGTCATGAGCCAGCACGGAGGTAAAATCCTCCCAGAGACTCCTCTTGAAATCGAAGCAGGCGCAGGGGAGGTATTCTACACGCTGGATGGATCCGACCCAAGATTACCGGGAGGGGCTGTGGCTCCGTCCGCCATTTCACTCGGCCAAGGAGGCGGTGGCGCTGCAGCTCTCACCAGTAGAACCGAAACCTGGCGTTATCTGGACATAGGGCGAGCTCCTGAAAATGGCTGGCAATCCAACGATTTTAATCATAACGCATGGAAAGAGGGGCAAGCTCCTTTGGGATATGGTGATCCCGGGATGAATACAACGCTCGATTTCGGTGGTGCTTCCAACAAAAAAAACATTTCTTATTATTTCCGTCGTTCATTCAGAGTAAGAGATAAATCAGAAATTAAAAAATTAACGCTCAAATTGATCAGAGACGATGGGGCGGTGATTTATTTAAACGGAACCGAAATTGCACGCGACAACTTGCCTGCAGGAGAAATTTCCTACGATACACGTGCTCTTTCCGCTGCAGGTGGTGGAGAGGAATCTGCCGAGAGAAATTTCAATGTTCCACTGAATTTACTACGAGCAGGAAACAACGTTCTAGCGGCAGAAGTACACCAAACGTCTCCAACCAGCTCCGACTTGAGATTCGATGCCTGGCTGGAAGCGAGCGGAAATGAAGCCTTTCTCAGTCTGGCGCTGAAGGAACAATCGATCGTGAAATTGAGAAGTTTCGATGGACGTAATTGGAGTGCATTGACAGAAGCTCAATTCCTGACAGATGAACCTCAGCCTCCCGTGCCCGGGGACCTTCTCTTCTCTGAAATTCACTACAACCCTCAAGGTTCCGACGATTTTGAATTCATCGAAATCCTCAATCGAAGCAATCAAACAAAAGATCTCTCTAATCTTCGTATCGGTGGAGGCATCGAATTTCTGTTTTCTCAGGGATCTAGACTTGCACCTGGCGAATTGTTGGTGATTGTAGAAAAACTCGGACCTTTTGCTGATCGCTATCAGGATCCCGCAGGCACTTATTATTCACCCGACATCGTGGTCGCTGGTGAGTGGTCGGGACGGCTCGATGATGCCGGTGAGAGTATTGAATTGATGGGCATCGACGGAACGCTCCTGACATCCGTAAGGTACGATGATTCGGGTTCCTGGCCGAGAAGAGCAGACGGACTGGGCAGTTCCTTGGAGCCGCGTGATCCATTTTTTGAATACGCAAATATTTCTGAATTTCACGCGATACTCAATCGATCTGCTCACTGGCAAGCCAGCTCGTTGTTTCATGGTTCACCCGGTCGCATTGATCTTGATCGACCATCCGCCGTTATCAATGAAGCCCTTGCTCACAGCAACATCGGCGTGGACTGGATTGAACTACACAACAAAGGTCAAGGTCCCATCTCTCTAAAAAATTACTTTTTGTCTGATCAATTTGAAACACCATTTCGATTTGCACTCGGAGAGAACAACATCATACCCTCAGAAGGTTATCTGGTATTTCATGAGGTCGAACTCGGATTCGCACTGAGTGAACTGGGATCTGCTATTGTAATGACAATAGCAGAGGACGAAGAAATCATTCGGTTCGTGGATAGCGTAAACATTCCAGCCACAGACCAAGAATCCATTTACGGCCGATACACACGTGCTGATGGCATCACCGATTTCACTCGATTGGAAAAAGAAACTGCCGGAGCCCAAAATGCCTCACCAGCCATCGGCCCCGTTGTTATCAGTGAAATCATGTATCACCCGACAATCAATGGCCTTGAATATGTGGAGCTGACAAATATCACTTCAGAAACGGTTTCGTTGCACGACATTTTGCGTCTGCAAAATGTGTGGAAGTTATCAGGAGGTATTGATCTGGATTTCCCATCAGGAGCCAGAGTGAAAGCAGGTGAGGTTATTTTAATTTCCGGGATCGAGCCAGAAGCATTCAGATCTCAACTTGGATTAAACGCTTACTTACAAATCTTTGGCCCCTGGTCAGGTGCACTGAACAACGCAGGTGAATTAGTCCGCTTAAGAAAACCAGGCACCCCTGAATTGGACGGAACGATCCCTCTGTACATCGTGGATCAAGTGCGTTATGAGCCCACCAACCCCTGGCCAATCGAAGCTGATGGACTGGGTTCAAGCCTGGAACGTGCACCAATGGCTGCCTACGGAAATGATCCATATATGTGGATAGCCTCAGGCAATGATGGAACACCTGGAACATTGCCTGATTTGCAGGGTAATCAAGCTCCGGTACTTCCTGAATTGAATCATTTCAGCTGGACACTCATGGTTCCCCTTACCTTACACATCAACGCCAACGACCCGGATTTACCAAGCCAGCCGCTAACCTATGAATCAGAGGGCTTACCAACAGGTCTAACAATAGGCCAAAACACAGGAATCATTTCAGGGACACCCACGGAAGCTGGAACATTCGGAATCATAATCACCGTCAGCGACAACCAATCCCCTGCTCTGACTGACCAGGTATCTTTCGATCTTACCATCGCTCCAGCACCGAGATTAAGTTTCACAGGGATCGGACAAGACGGAACCGCACAATTCTCTTTTGAAGCTCTCGACAACAAGATTTACGAAATCCAATTCACAAATGATTTGATTTCGCAAGAATGGACTACATTGGAAACATTTGAGATCGACCAAGGGGGACTCATGCCCATCCACATCCACATCGACACTCAGGTTCGTCAAAGGTTTTACCGTCTCCTTGAAAAATAGTGGCAAGGTGTGGATTCAGGTTCTGCCGTCATTAATTCTTTTTGGAAGATGAAGGCCATCTAAGAAATCAACGAGGATCACAAAGATCCTCGTTCGGGAAAATTGATATCGATTCACGACACAACCTGCTTTCAGTTACCAAAAAAAAGCGATTGAAGGCTGTCTTGTGGCGGATGACACTCCGCTTCATCTTACTCAAATCTTTCGTAGTCTGTGGCGAAATCTTTCCATTTTTGCCAACCTTGGATCGGGTGTTCTTTCATTATCTCCTCGATCAGGTAAAAGTCTTGTCGATTCGCAACAGAAAGACGAACGCTGGCAACTTTTTCAGGTTTGACGAATCCTGCTTTGTTCCCGAACGAATTCCTCGCATAGTTTATCACCGCAGCTACTTCCTTATCGCTCAATAACGAAGCGAAGCCAGGCATTGGTGGCACCCCTTTACTTGGGTCGAATATTTGGGCCTTCAGTTTCATGGGCCCCCAGAGCCCTTTGAGCACCACTTTAATCAGACGCTCGTCACTGCCTTCCAGCCATGGATTATCCGTCATTTCCAGAGGAGGATAGATACCGGGAACTCCCTTTCCATTGGTTTGATGGCAAGTAGCGCAATGGGCATCACGTCGAAACACTTCCCTTCCCAATTCATATTCTGCGCGTTCTGATGGGCTCAGTCTGGTCGTTGGACCATAACGTTTGTCGGCTTCCGATTCCAGGCCCTTGACCAAGTCAAGGTCACCTGCCAGAAACTGTTTGGCACGCTCGTTTTGCTCGATGGGATATGGATCTTTTTTACGCTCAAGGAGCGCTTGAACATCGTCTGCCAGGGTCTGGTGGAGCACGGTTTGCGTAACGGGCCCCGTCCATTTATCAAATGGATAGCGCAGGGCTTCCAACGCAATGCGTGCTCCGTCCATGTTATCCATCCATGACGCACCCATAATAGCCTCAAGTCTCACTCGAGGGTGAGTGTCGTGAGCCGCCTGCATAAGCAAACTCATGCTGTTGGGAATATCATGGAAGGCGAAGCGAAGCACGCTGGCTGCAGCTGCGCGTGCCTCAAATGATCGCGCGTGCAGGCACTGCCTGAGAGTATTGAGATCCACTTCACGTTGTGCCCAAGTGGCCCATAAGCCTTCACACAAGTGATGATCGTAGCTTGGGTCATTACGGTCCAGTGATGCGATCCACTTCCTGACGGCCGGAATCACTTCAGAGGCATCATGCCCTCGAAGTTCGCGACGCGTGCGATACCGCGTTCTGTATTCAGGCAGTTTCAGGTTTTCCAGCAATTGTGGAATCGACGCACCCGCGATCTGAGCAGGTTGCACGAGCGGTCGTGTTTTATGCGTGATTCGATAGATGCGACCGTGATCATGATCTCGATTCGGATCTCGCGCATTGTGCTGCATGTGACCAATCAATGTGTTGTGCCAGTCCACCAGATACAGCGAACCGTCGGGCGCAAACTCAAGGTCTACAGGACGGAAATTACGGTCAGTAGAAGAAATCAGGTCCGCAATCAGTGCCCCCTTGTACCCTGCTCCCTCATCTTCAACCGTAGCCACACTGATCCCCAGGAATCCAATACTGTTGCAAATCATGAAAGCTCCCTGCCAATCCTCTGGAAAATGACGTGAACTGACGAATTCAGTTCCGGAGGTGGGACGAGCGCGTTTGGGTGTAAAGGTATCGAATTTGGGAATTTCGATTCCATAAGGCATTTTGGCTGACACCGGCAATCCCCACCAACTCTTACCGGGAGAACCGTCCGCTATGTAGCATTGTTCCCAATAATCAAATGCCACTCCCCAAGGATTGGAGTAATCCGATTGACTGTATCGCTCCAGTCGAAAGGTGATCGGGTCAAATCGCCAAACACCCCCATCGTTGCAACGGCGAGGTCCATATGGGGTTTCCACCTGACTGTGGAGAAACCGTCCTTCCCCCATGTAAAAAGCTCCCGACGCATCCGCACAATAAGCAGATATCGCGTGATGCGTGTCATGGGAATCAAAGCCATGCAACAGGATTTCATGGCGATCGGCTCGATCATCCTGATCTTCATCCACCAGTCGCACAAGATTGGGTTCCTGTGAAACGTAAACCCCCTCGGGGGCAATCTCAAATCCGATCGGCAAATGCAAACCATCGGCAAAAGTAGTCTGCTTGTCGGCACGCCCATCTTTGTCTGTGTCTTCGAGGATAATAAGTTTATCGTTGGGCATGGAATCACCGGGTCTCCAGTGAGGGTAGGCTGGCATCACGGCCACCCATAAACGCCCCTTGTTGTCGAAGGACATCTGGACTGGGTTTCTCATGTCAGGAAATTCTTTTTCAGACGCAAACAATTCAACCTGAAATCCCTCAGCCATTTTTAAATCCTTGATCGCTTCCTCTCCATCCTGATACTCCGTACTTCCCATTTTGCCTCTGGAATCATTGATGTTGAAATTAGTAGGTACGGCGGACAATGTGTGCGTCTGGGAATCATCAACAGACCATGTTGTTTTTTCACCTTGAGCGATGTCATGAATCAACTCATCGCGAAGCTTGGCCATTTCACGGGTCTTCCGAATTTCATCAGGATAGTTCTGAGGACCGAATGGGTTATACCGCCTGCCGTGGGTGTGTACCCCATTCACCAGATTGTAATCATTGTTCCACATCCAATCCTTTTGTTTCACTGCCTGCTGCATCAGGTCAGGGTCTGCCTTGGATTGCCATTTGATCTTGCCGTAAAGCCCTGCGGCCAACCACCGAGCTATTTTTTGATATGCTGCTTCGGTGGGAGCAAATCCATTGATGGTGAAGGGTTCATCAAGCTTGTCGTAAAGCGCCCTGCTGCGATGGAACAGGTTAATGAAGGTCAATCCATATTGCTTGGCCACACGCCGCATTGCCTTGGTGTAAAGCGCTAGATTGGCATTTTCTTTTACCCCGTCAGGCAACTTCCGCGTGGCGGATAGATCTTCGAAGGCGATTGGAGACACGAGTACCAGACGTGGCGCTTGTGTGCCATTGTAGGCTTTGGACAGGGTATGCTTTACGAAGGCAGTCAGCTCAGCCTCGTATTTGGCGAGACCACCTTCTCCATCAAACGATTCATTGTAACCAAAGAAAGCAAGCACGGTATCCGCTTTGAGAAAATGCAACCACTGATCCGGTGTTGGAAAAAAACCGATACCTTCATGATGCTGAAGGTCAGGATGAAAATTCTCAGCGCCTGGAAAGGCCCACTGGGATCCGCGGGAGGCGTGGGGACGAAAGCCTGGAGTATCGCCTGGCCGCGCCATGTTGCGATACACAAGTTCATGGTCCGGAAATCGAAGGTGCAGTTCCGGTTCGATTCGGCTGAACCAGGTGTCTCGTTCTGCGAGCCCATTCCCAATCAAAACGATGCGTTCACCTTGGGCTGGAGGACCGACTTTCTGCGACCTGACAGAGGAAGCGGTTGGAGGATCAATATCTACGGCGTGTGGCCCGCTTCCTCTGGATTGAGCTGAGGATATTTTCCACGAGCTCCCCCATAAGAGAATCCAGACCATTGATACTAGGACGGCTGTCTTTTTCATAATCGTAAATTACCTTACCCTTTTGATGGCATCCTCGGGTATCCAGCGGTTTTGGTCACGCCACTTTTTTATTTCCCAGGCTTTTCTCGCCTGATCAATATGCTCTGCCGTCCGTCGGTCAAGTGGCCAATGAGGGTCCGGACGGTGAGCTTCCTTAAAGATAGCCTTCGCTTTTGCTACCATGTCAGGTTTTGATTCAGCCACATTGTTGGATTCAGCGGCATCGAGGCTGAGGTCATAAATTTGAATGGGTCTGTCGACACCATTTCTAACAGCTTTCCATTGACCGAATCGAGCCGCCTGAACGGGTCTGTTTCCAAGATGCAGTTCCCAGTAAAAGTAATCACGGGCAGGCGCCTTGCCACCTTTCAGATAGGAGACCAATGATTTTCCGTCTGTCTCATAGCCTTCGGGAGGATTTGCTCCGCTCAGTTCGACAAAGGTCGGCATCAGATCCCAGAAAGCCCACGGCTGATTATCCACGCGACCGGAGGGAATTGTTCCCGGCCACCAGGCAAAGGCCGCCTGACGCAAGGCCCCCTCGTACATGCCCCGCTTGAAGCCGCGGAGACCGTTACTTGCCTGATCGAACCGCTTACCAATTTCAGAAGCAGGGTTGAAGGACGAACCATTGTCACCCGAGAAAATAATGACGGTATCCTCATCAATGTCCATCAACCGCAACGTGTCAACCAGCTCGCCAACATCCGAATCAATACGCGTCACTTGAGCAGCGTAGGCCTTTTGTTTGTCCGACCAGGGCATGTCCTCATAAATGCCGTAGTCATCAATTTCATGACGCCCATGAGGCAGTGTAATGGCATAAAACAAAAAGAAAGGCTCTTCAGCATGATCTCGAACCCATTGGATCATGTCGTCCTGAATCAGTTCCTGCGCGTAAGTTTCACCGCCCCCCTGGCCGTCGTTACCGGGAAGTATGAAAGGTTGTGCGTCATCATAAAGATAGGTGGGAAAGTAGGAATGAGCATGCCGCTGACAATTGTACCCGAAGAAATGATCGACTCCTTGATTACTGGGGCTCCCGCTGGTATCGAAAAACCCCATCCCCCATTTACCAAAAGTAGCCGTGGCATATCCCGCGGATTTCGCCACTTCGGCAATGGTAACCGTGGCATCGGGCAGAGGCAGCTGACCTTCAGGCGGGACTTCATAGTTTCCCCGCACGGGACAATGTCCCGTATGCAATCCAGTGAAGAAAGACGAACGACTTGGCGCACAAACGCTTGTACCGCAATAGGCTTGAAGGTACCGCGTTCCCTCCGCAGCCATCTGATCGAGCCTTGGCGTTTGAATCAGGGTCTGCCCGTATGCTCCCATGTCACCCTGAGCAATGTCATCACTGAGGATAAATATGAAATTGGGCACCCGCTTTGGGTCGGAAGCACTCAGGGCTGAAGAAGCAAGCAGCAAGGCAAGAGCGATCATTATGCGATTGGCGACTGAGGTTTGGTTCATGACATTATCAGTGTGCATGAAACTGAGATCAAAAAACAGAAATCTTATCGGTCCTATCATGAACTTCGCTTCATGCATATGGAAATGTTTGACTTTGAAGTGAGGTTTTTGAGGGGTTGTTTCCATGAAGGTGTTTTCCACATTGATAATCCTGATGAGCGTTATCATTTCATTCCATTCTCATTCTTATGCAGATACCCTGCCTTTTCTCACAGGCGAAGAAGCCGGCATGGACGAAAGCCAGCTGCGCCATATCGAATTGGCCGTTGGAAAGCATGTGGATGAAAAGGAATTGGCTGGAGCCGTCACTCTGGTTTTGCGGAAAGGCGGCATAGTCCACATGGAAGCCCACGGCTGGAAAGATCTGGCATCACGTACGCCTATGACCACCGATACCATTTTTCGAATTTTCTCAATGACCAAACCGGTGGTCTCGACAGGGGTCATGATGCTCGTCGAAGAGGGGAAGATTGAGCTGGATGCCCCAGTTGAAACTTACCTCCCCCAAATGAAAGGACTAAAAGTGCTCGAGAATGGTGAAAGAATCACTCCAAACCGTGCCCCTACAGTCAGAGACCTGTTGCGACACACGGCTGGACTGACCTATGGATTCTTCGGAGATTCGGCGGTCGATAAACTTTATGTCAAAACGGGTATACCTGCCAACAGCAACGATACCGCAACATTTCTTCAAAAGCTTGGATCACTTCCACTGGCATATCAACCCGGTGAAAAATGGGTTTACAGCATCTCGGTAGATGTGCAGGGGGCCTTAATTTAAGAAGTCTCCGGTCAATCTCTGGATCGCTTTTTGAAAGAAAAGATCCTGGAACCACTGGGCATGCACGACACTGGATTCCATGTCCCAGGCGAAAAGAGAAATCGATTCGCCTCCCTTTATGCAAAAGGTCAGATCGCCATGGAAAACAATGAAGAAAGTGATTACCGATTTCCCCCGCGTTTTTACTCTGGCGGAGGTGGGATGGTTTCCACTGCGCTTGATTATGCCAAGTTTTTACAAATGCTGATCAATGGAGGAGAGCTCTCTGGGTTACGCCTTCTCAAAGAGGAGACGGTTCAGAACATGACACGCAACCATCTGGAAGGCTCCGCGTTTCCCATAGGCATTAACGACACCCGTGACGGGTTTGGATTTGGACTGGGATTCAACATCGTCACCGCAAAATCAGATTATGACAAGGATGCGAGAGTAGGTGAATACGGTTGGGGTGGCATGGCAATTACGCATTTCTGGGTATCGCCCGAAGATGAACTTGCCGTCATCACGATGGAGCAAACCATCCCCTACACATGGAACCTGGAGAGAAGTATCAAAGGTTTGGTTTACGAGGCCATCATTGAGTGAGCGGCGCCAGATGAGTTTTCATACGAGCCAGGAATGCCTCTGATTCCGCAGAGCTCATGGGGGACAATGGACTTCTCACAGGACCGCAGTCGATACCATAGAGACGCATCAGTGTTTTCGGGCCAGAAAGAAACGGAGTACCTGCCAGTTGATCTACCACTCGAATGGACTGCGTCTGCATCCTGCGCGCATTTACCAGATCGCCCTGTTCGAATGCCTGAATCAATTTCAGATAAAGAGGTGCCATGAAATTATATGTACTTCCAACAGCACCACAGGCTCCCAAGGTCAATCCTGTCAAGAGCGCTTCATCACAACCGAAGAGGATTTCATATCCACCCGAATCAAGATCCAGACATCTCAATGTATCCATGGGCTGAATATCCGAATACTTGATGCCCTGCAGGTTTGAAATTTTTTTCCCGGCTCGTTCAAGGTATTGACTCATGGAAAAGTGAGCACCTGTCAGACCCGGGATATGATAATAAAAAAACGGGCACTCAGAAGCCTCTGCAGCGACAGCGGCAGTCCAGTCAACTAACGCATCAATATCGGCGGGTTTAAAATAGGAAGGCGCCAAGGCACTGATCGCATCGGCCCCACATGAGTATGCGTGAGATGCCAGCTTCATGGCATTGGCCAGACAATTATCCCCAACATGCACCATGATCTCCAGATCATGATCCCGACCAGCATCCATCCAAGCCTCCGTCAACTCACAACGCTCATCCATGGTCAAAGAAGCATACTCTCCTGTCGTCCCGTTGACGAAGGCTCCCGAGACACCAGTCCGCTTGTAATGACTGGCCAGTAATGGAATCATATCCACATTAATTTCTCCCGATTCCTTGAACGGAGTAAAAGGTGCGGCAATCAGCCTGAATCTTTGGTTTTCTCGTGTATCCATGTTGTCCTTTTGATGGCTTATATTCAAGTTTACCCGCTATGATTACAATCAGAATGTTTGAAAGTTATACCCTGCAGACAAGCCCAGTCAAAGACCGTATCTTAGAGAAGAAAAAACAAGCCGCGGTCCGGCGGATTTATCAAGGGGTTGAACACACTTAGACTGAGCGCATGATCCCAAGACAGCAAAGAAAACACTTTAGTGTCTGCCCTCAAAAGGGAATAATCATTTTTTGCATGTCGGCGTTTGAGAAACCTTGGCAAAGGATCAAGGAATCGGATATTTTGTCCCTTACAAAAGGATTGTCTCATGGAAGTGGAAGGTTATCCTCTGCACAAACCCAGAGGCTAATGGAATGAAAAAAATGAAGGCACCGTATCACAGAATTTTTCGGATTGTATCCCTGATGTTTGTCGTGCCCTTCTGGCTCGTTTCACATGTGAGCTTACAGGCGAAAGACCAACATGATTGGCAACGAGATATTGATCCCATACTGAATGACCATTGCGTCAAGTGCCATGGTCCGTTGAAGACAAAAGCAGGTCTGGATCTGAGCACCTTCCATGGCCTTATCAAGGGTGGAGAAAATGGCCCGGTCGTTCTCGCGGGTGAAGCCGAATCCAGCCCTTTGTATCAGGTCTTACTCAAAGATGCGGATCCTCATATGCCTCCCAAAAAGCAATTGCCTGATGAAGCCATTGAAAACATACGCCTTTGGATCCAGCATTTTCAGGAACTACCAACCTCTGACATAGAAAAGTGGAATGAGGATACGCTTCCAGCCATCAACCCTGAAGCCGAACAGATTCCCCTACCAGAAGGCTTTCTGGGAAATCAGGTCATTGATTTTTATATTGAACGTCGCTTGCAGGCTCAGGGCATTGCTCCAACACCCGTTTGCGATGACAGGACATTTCAACGCAGGCTCTGCCTTGATTTGGTAGGACACCCTCCTACTCTGGATGAATCAGAAGCCTTCTTGAGGAGTCCGCATGTCGATAAACGCTCCAGAGAAGTAAAACGTTTATTAAGGACAGAAGCATTTGCCACACACTTCGCAGAATTATTCGACACGATGCTCATGGAGCGGCGTGGAAAGCGTTGGGAGGATCGACGGCGCAAGAACGGATGGCTCGATTATCTTGAAACGGTCTTCGCCGACAATCGTCCGTGGGATGGAGTGGTTCGTGAATTGATCGTTGCCCGCAAGGAAGGCGATGCGGATCCTCGTGCAATCTGGTTTCTTTACGAGCGTGAAAACAACCATCAAGCCATGGCTGAAGCCGTGGCACCGGTCGTTTTCGGCACCCAAGTCAAGTGTGCCCAATGCCACGACCACCCTCTGGCTCATGAAATCAAACAAGGACATTACTGGGGCATGGTAGCAGCCTTCAATCGCAGTAAGAATATAGATACACCGTCGGGCATTGGTATTGCTGAATCCGCCATCGGAGGATTCATCAGCTTCGCCAACTTGAAAAAGGAATCACAAGCCGCGACCTTGAATTTCCTGAACGGAGTGACGGTTCCTGAAAAACGCCCCTCACCCGATGCCAAGGAACAGGATCTCCCTGAATATTACCTTGTCGCACCGCCAGCCGAAAAAGAAAAAGTAGAAACACCCGCCGTCCCAAAATTTTCACGACGCGCAGAACTCGCCGATGCAGTGACTCAGGATAACCCCCTGCTCGCCAGAGCAACCGTGAATCGTATTTGGGCTCTGTTGATGGGACGTGGTATCGTGCATCCAGTGGATGAAATCAATTCAACCTATCCGCCAAGTCATCCATTCTTATTAAATTGGTTGGCGAGTGATTTCGAATCCAGCGGATTTGACCTTCATCACCTCATCTCAACACTTGTCACCAGTGATACATATCAACGATCCGCATGGACAGGCCCGGATCGCCCTGCGGAAAAAGACACCTTTGCATGGGCGTATGAAAAGCCTTTGACTGCGGAGGTTATCTATCGATCCCTGCTGGTCGCGTCCGGATTTCAGCTGAGAGCTCCGGAGGGACTTGAAGTTGACATTGAGATTTTACGTCAATCGTTCATAAAACATTTCCCAGATGTATTACCCGTTGAATACAACGCCTCCTTGCAACAGGCTATGTTCCTTTCCAACTCTCCCCTGATCGATGCCTTGCTGAACCCCGCGAACATGAACACAACTCAAACTCTCCTCGCGGTTGATGACCTGGAACACCGAGTCAAGCAAGCCTTCCTTAAAATCTTTGGCCGATGGCCAGATGACAGGGAAACATCCACGGCCAAAGTATTCCTGGAGCAACGTGAGGATCGTCCCGAAGACGCCATCAAACAATTGCTTTGGGCCATGTTAACAAGCGCAGAATTTTTAACCAATCACTAATCCGTTCCATGAACGATCGACAAAATCCATACGCAGGCGATCATTGCAGTGATCAGGAGCATACCCTGCATCGACGCAAGTTCCTTCAAGGCATGGGCGCGGGAGTCAGTGCTTCGATGTTCAGTTGGTCAGGCCTGCTGACTCCATCTGTCTTTGCCGAGATAGCAAAGAAGCAACAGAAAAATTGCATCCTTCTCTGGTTGTGCGGAGCTCCCAGCCAGTTCGAAACATGGGATCCCAAACCCGGCCGCATCACCAGCGGTCCCTTCGGTAGTATTCCTACGAAGATCCCGGGGGTTCACTTCAGTGAACTCATGCCGCAATGCGCAACGATTGCGGACAAGCTGGCTGTGATCCGTTCAATGAAAACCGAGCCTACCGAACATTTTCAGGCTATCGACCGCTTGACTCGTGGAGATGCTCCTCGCCCTCCCTTCGTACGCCCCGCGCTTGGCAGTGTGCTTGGCCAGCAACTCGGTCAGCTCGATAGCCCCATACCCAACTTCATCCTTTTGGATCCATGCCCGGAAGGAAACGAATTCAAATCATTCAAAGCCGGAAACTGGGCCGGTTGGCTGGGGGCTGAATATGGACCTGTACGCTTAGGGGGAGACTATAAGATACCTGACGTTCACAAGCTTCCAGACATCACCACACAGGATCATGAAGAACGAGAAGCATTCCGAAATTTTCTGACTCGCAAATTTGAAAACGAACGACAAAGTGCCGCTGCATCTTCACAGAATGCCGCATTCCAACGAGTCAAGGGATTGATGAGCTGCGCCGACCTGTTTGATCTGGAAAAATTACCCGCCAAGGATCGCGAGCGATACGGACAAGGCACCTTTGGTCAGCATACGTTACTGGCTAGAAATCTCGTCGAGAATGGCGCTCCATTTGTCATGGTCGCCAATGGCATGCCGTGGGATTGCCACGTGTTTCAGCATGAGATTTATCAGATGCTCGTTCCCGATCTTGACAACATTATTTACCAATTAATTACCGACCTGGAAGATCGGGGGATGCTCGACAACACCTTAGTCGTCATGATGGGAGAATTTGGAAGGACGCCATGGCTTAACGCAAGCCGAGGTCGTGATCACTACCCCAATGCCTGGAGCATGGCGCTTGCTGGCAGCGGCATTCAACCCGGAGCCGTCGTCGGGGCCACGGATAAGGATGGCATTGAAGTCGCGGAGGATCCATTCGATGAAAGAAACCTGTTTGCCACACTTTTTACTGCCCTTGGAATCGACCCCAATACCGAATATGACTTACCGGGGTTACCTACTTTTCACCGCGTCGAAAAAGAAGCAAAACCTATCCACCAAGTATTGATTTAACATCGATCCAACGAAAACCTGATATATAAGCAATGAAGATCGAGTTGGCCAAAGAAATCAAAATACCGAGCGCGGCTCTGGGTCTCAGCACGATCCAGAAGAGCCACGATCTGCTGGTGAGCTGCTTTGACGGAAGCGTCTTGAAGTTAAATCCAGTCAATGAGTCCTGGGAATCCATTGCCAAGCACAGCAGCTATGCTTCGGGTGTTGGAAGCTGCCTTCACGGAAAGCTTGCCGTTTCTGCCGGTTATGACGGAATCATACAATGGCACGATCTTCAAATCGGCAAAACGATCTCCGTTGAAAAGATCCATGATTTCTGGTCGTGGCAAATGAAGGTTTCCCCCAATACAGAATGGGTTGCTTCGGTCACCGGACAATACAAATGCGGTGGATACAAATACGAACCGGCACCTGAAAAGGAACCTTCTATCAAGGTATTTGATGCAAAAACTCAAAAATTCGCACACTCCTTTTCACACCTCCCTCCTGTCCTGAGTGTGGGCTTCAGCCCTGACAGCCGTCATCTTGCCGCTGCCAACATGATGGGCGACATCAAAATCTGGAACATCGAAAGCGGGGAATGTATCCGAGAATGGAATACGCCTGATTTCACCAGCTGGGGTATCATCAAAAGCCATCATTACATAGGCGGTATTTTTGATTTGAGCTTTTCGCCCGATAGCAACCGATTGATCACTTGCGGGATGGGGCCGATGCGCGATCCAATGGCTGGCAACGGAAAACAGACTTGGCAGGAATTTGACTGGAGCAATGATAAACCTGTAAAAACGCGCGAAATAGAGGATAGTGAACGCGGACGCGGTCTCATGGAAACACTCTGTTTTCACCCCGCAAGCAAGGCATTCTGCATGGCCGGCCGAATGGCTCAGGGAAATTGGAATACCGCACTCTTTTCGAGCGAAACAGGTAAATTAATTCAAGGCATTGATAACAAAACCCGAATAACCCGATCTGCTTTTTCGCCTGATGGCAAAAAGCTTATTCTTGCCGGAGCGAAAAGTCAGGGCTCTCCCAAAAAGGGAAAATGGTCAGAATTTGGCCGGGTCCTGATTTATGATGTCAATGATGCTTGAACCAACGGATGCCTCCCCCCCATTTTCAAGATGACTTTTAAATTTACCCTATTTCCCTCTTTCGTTCATGCAGTCCGCATGCTTGCCTTGCTGATGATTGTATTGTTTTCAACCGGCACTTCCGCGGCTGACCGCCCCAATTTTCTAGTGATCATCGCCGATGACATGGGCTTCTCGGATGCGGGCTGTTATGGAGGTGAAATAGCGACACCCCATCTGGATGAGTTGGCTGAAGGTGGGTTACGTTTTACACAATTTTACAACACAGCTCGCTGTTGGCCGACACGCGCAGCGCTGATGACCGGGTATTACCCTCAACAGGTAAGAAGAGACGGCATGCCAGAAGCTTCTGCAATTTCAGGTCCGAGAGGGAAACGCCCAGATTGGGCTCTTACCATTGCCGAGCGCCTTCAACCTGCAGGTTATCGAACCTATCATTCCGGCAAATGGCATATCGACGGAAAACCCACAGAGCACGGATTCGATCGCTCGAATTCAACCGTTCGCGGCCCTGGTTTTTTCGAAACGATTAAAAAGAAAGATCGTGACCCGAACTATTACATGACGGTAGGAACCGCTCAGCACGCGATTGATTGCCTGCAGGAACACGCCTCAAAATTTTCCGACCGCCCGTTCTTTCATTATCTTGCATTCAATGCTCCTCACTTTCCGCTCCATGCCCTGCCCGAGGACATCCAGCGATATGAAAATCGTTATCTGGAAGGATGGGATGTATTGCGGAAAGAAAGAGCCGCTCGACAAAGGGAACTTGACCTGAACGTTGGGACGCTATCCCCATTGGAAACCGAAATTGGACCACCCTATGCGTTTCCTGAACAGATCAAAATTCTAGGTCCTGGGGAAGTAAACCGCCCACTACCCTGGCATCAACTCACCGAGGTACAAAAACGATTTCAGGCAACAAAAATGGCCATCCATGCCGCCATGATCGACCGAATGGATCGCGAAATTGGTAGGGTTCTGGATCAATTGCAAAAGATGAATGCCATGGAGAACACCTTCATCTGTTTCGTATCGGATAACGGAGCAAGTGCGGAAATCATGGTCCGGGGCGATGGACATGATCCAGCTGCTACCCCAGGGTCAGCCGAGACTTATCTATGCCTTGGCCCAGGATTTTCCAGTGCAGCCAACACCCCTTTTCGCCGCCACAAAACCTGGGTTCATGAAGGGGGGATCTCTACTCCATTCATTGTTCACTGGCCAAAAGGTATCAAGGCCAGAAACGAAACTCGATCCACTCTCGGGCATGTCATTGACATTGCTCCCACTGTCATGGATCTGGCAGGCATCAAAGCCGGTGAAAAGAATGCTCCCCCGATGAGCGGCAGGAGTCTGAAATCTGCATTCCATAAAGATGGGGACACATTGCACGAAGAACTCTGGTTCTATCACGAGGGTAATCGCGCCCTGCGGCAAGGTGACTGGAAAATCATTCACTCGAACGTGAAACGCCCCTTCCCATGGGGAACCTCAACCGAGGCCGCCATCGAATCAATCCATGAGGAAAGCTGGTCTCTCTATTATTTAACCAATGACCGTGCTGAGCAGAACGATCTGGCCAAGCTCCACCCTGAACGCGTTAAGGCCATGGCCGCTCAATGGGCACAATTAGTGGAGCAATTCAATCAAGACGCAAACCATGGTGCTCGCTAGCAAGGCAAAACGGCCGAGGCTACGAAGTTACTGAAATGATTGGGCTGACGAGTGGGCGGGCCTTTCCATTCTCAGGCTGACCCGCTTTGCAAACTTGAGGCAGGGGGACAGTGAAGCCATTGCAGAATCGGTGCCCAAACGTTTACCGCATCTGCCATGCGTAACTCGAGCTATCGACTCAAAACCCGACTTGATAAAACTGGTTTACAGGTCCGCGTCCTGGTTTCAGGATACAGGAACGATTGTAAGATTACTCAACCTTCAACCAGTCAGGAATTTCGCCATCTCCTGTAAGTTCACCTTGCAACACCCAGGCTAGATTGAAGCGTCCAATCTGAGCACCGCCACCGGGCCCACCTTCAAACATTAAGTAGACAGAACCCTCACTTGGTGTATCGCTTCGGCCAGCACTCATGGATGAATAGGCACTTGCCCCATCATAGACAAGACGTTTGACCGGCCAGGTTTGCCCCCCGTCCGGGCTCATCCAAACCGTGATAAGCTCGCGGTTTGCTTTGGGTGTATCAAGATTACTGAAAACAAGAATATCACGCCCCTTGACGGGGAGTCTTGCCAACCCACCCATGCATCCATAGGAACGGTGTTGATGCCCGTCCGGCAAAATATCAACGATGCGCCAATCTTCCCAGGTCTTGCCACCATCGCGACTGAACGCACAGCGCCGTCTCGTGTTGCGTTCCGCTTTTTCCCAATGAACTCTCGAATTGTAGTAGAGCGTTCCGTCGGACAATTCCACGATGCATGCTTCACCCGTGCCTTGCTCAGGAAAAGGTTCACTGGCGTGCCAGGTCTTTCCACGATCATCACTGTAGATGGCATTGGTGTAATGATTGGGCCATTCTTCGTGGCGATTACCAGCCGCATACCATCGCGTCGGACGTATGAGCCGTCCCGCGTGCTTACCGAATTGCAAGGTCGATCCATGGTCATTCATATGCATGGAAGGAACGTGCCCCAGTGCATTGGGGTGCATGACGGTCTCCTGCTTCGCCCAGGTCTGGCCATGATCCTTGCTGCGGTAAATGGAGATGGGTGCTGGCGGGTGACTATCTTCAACAAACATCAGCACATCGCCCGTCTTTTCATCGACGGTAATCCCCCCTCCCTGAAAACCACTTTCCTGAACCACGACAGGAGAGGACCAGGATTTCCCTCCATCAACACTTCGCCTCACCCGAACTCCTTTGCTCCCCCAACTCGCAAGGACAGAGCCGTCCATTGCTACGGTAATGTTGGGAAAACGTTGGCCTTGGAAGATCTGTTGCACATCCAATTCAGGTGCGCCCATGAACGAGTCAAGCACCCCATCGGCAGCTGAAACTTTGGATTCAACCATGAGGCAAGCCATCAATATGAACAAGCCCATCGGTATTTTTGGTATTTTCATAAAACAAGACATCTTTGATTCATTAGACCACAGCGATCAGTCAGCCGCGCGGGATTTAATGCGCTGTAAAATATCGGTCACGACTTCATCCCTTGGGCGAACCTGACCTCTTCCCTTACCGTGAACACGCACGGCAACCGCATTGGCTTCCTGTTCTTTTCCGCCCACGACGAGCATCGTGTGAACTTTTGATTCTTCTGCCCGAAGGATTCTTCCCTGAAGCTTATCGTGACTGAATTCCAGTTCGGCACGCACCCCATGCGAGCGCAGTTCAGCCACTAACTTGTTGGCATAATCCAGTTGTTCTTCTGTAATCGGCAAGACCCGTATCTGCTCAGGGGCCAGCCACAAGGGAAAATTACCAGCGTAACGCTCGATCAGGAAAGCAAGAAAACGTTCGTGGGTACCCAGCGGGGCACGATGAATGCAAAGTGGCGTTTCAAATTGATTGTCGGATGTCCTGTATTGAAGCCCGAATTTTGACGGAACCGCAAAGTCGACCTGATTCGTTGCGATGGTAAATTCACGTCCTGAAATGGAATAAACCTGTACATCAATTTTGGGACCATAGAAGGCAGCTTCATTGGGAATCTCTTCAAAATCGATTTTCGAATCGACCAACACCTCTCGAACCATGTCTTCGGTCTGTTTCCAGAGCTCGGATTCGTCGACAAATTTCTCCCCAAGGCGCGCTGGATCATGCGTACTGAACCGCATTTTATATTTCTCAAAACCAAAGATCTTGAAATATTTCAGATACATTTCATTCACCGCACGGAACTCGTCAGCAAACTGCTCTGAAGTGCAATAAATGTGCGCATCATTCATCTGCATCGACCGCACTCGCATCAGCCCCATAAGTTCGCCTGATTGTTCATACCGATAACAAGTACCGTATTCAGCAAGACGCAAAGGAAGCTCTCGGTAACTGCGCGGTGCCGCAGCAAAAATCTTATGATGATGCGGGCAATTCATCGCCTTCAGGTAGTATCTCTCCTTGACCTCGCCCTTTCCCCCTCCTTCTCCATCCTCCGACAATTCCATGGGCGGAAACATGCTTTCCGCGTAGTATGGAAGATGGCCCGAAGTACGATACATGGATTCTTTGGCAAGATGAGGAGTCCTTACCCGCTGGTATCCCGCCTCGAATTCGGTTTCCTTTGCGAGCTTTTCCAGTTCTTCGATCAGTATGGAACCCTTGGGCATCCAAAGTGGTAGACCTGGACCCACATCGTCATCGAACGTGAATAACTGCATGGCCTTGCCAATGCGACGGTGGTCCCTCTTACGTGCTTCTTCCTGAGCTTCCAGCCATTCGTTCAGCTTGGTTTTATTGGGAAAGGCGGTGCCGTAAATACGCTGCAGCTGTGGGTTCTTCTCGTTACCACGATAATAGGTTGCCGCAACACGCAGGAGCTTGTACGCCTTGACATTGCCCGTGCGCATGACGTGCGGACCAGCACAGAGATCGGTAAATTCACCATTCTGGTAAAAGGTGATTTCTTCACCTTCAGGAATATCTCCAAGCCGTTCTACCTTGAAAGACTGCCCCTGTTCCTGGAAAAACTGTCTCGCCTCGTCGCGAGATTTGGTTTGGCGTTCGAACACCTGGTTCTCTTTGACCACTTTTTTCATCTCCGCCTCGATGGTTTCGAAATCGTCAGGACTGAACCTGTGCCCCTCGAGATCGAAGTCATAATAAAATCCCTCATCCGTCGGAGGCCCGATGTCGAGCTTTGCCTCTGGCCAAAGGCGTGACACGGCAGTTGCCATGATGTGCGCACATGAATGACGCAATCTTTGCAGATCTGTCATTTGGTGACGCTCTTCAAGCGTCTTGCGGTGGACGGGCTGTTTCGCTTCTTCCATGTTAGAGTGAGTGTTGTGTTAAGAGCAGGTTGAAATTTTTTTACTATTGCAGAGGATGAGATTGTTTGGTTATTGAAGCAATCCGCAGATTTCCTGCATCAAATCATCATAACCGTCAAAAGCAGGGAACTGGGGGAACTCGGATTTCACGTTTTCAGGCGCCCTGAAAAGGATCCCATGATCCGCTTCCTCGAGCATTGTAGTATCATTATACGAATCCCCTGCAGCGATGATGTGATAATTCAATGATTTGAACGCAGCGACTGATTTTTTTTTCTGATCCGGTTGGCGGAGGCAATAATTCGTAATGAGGTCGTCCTTCACTTCCAGTCGGTGACAGAAGATAGTGGGCCAACCCAGTTGCCGCATCAAAGGTTGGGCAAATTCCTCGAATGTATCCGAGAGGATGATCACTTGTGTCTTTTCTCTCAATGCATCGAGAAAAGCGCAAGCGCCGGGCAATGGCTCAAGGGTACCGATGACCTCCTGAATCATAGAAAGAGTCAGGCCATTCTCAGCCAGAAGCTTTAAACGTCCTGTCATCAATTCATCGTAATCAGGAATATCTCGCGTTGTTTTCTTGAGCCCCTCGATTCCGGTTTTTTCAGCAAACGCGATCCATACTTCAGGAACCAACACTCCTTCCAGATCCAAAGTCACTAAGTTTTGTGCCATAGCTGATCCCATTCCTTCAGGTGAGGTTCTCTGGATTCAACTTCTGCAGGCTTTTCGGAATGAAAAGGCCATCTTTCCGAATGAGCTTCCCATCAAACCAGACTTCGCCTCCTCCCCACTCTGGACGTTGGATCAGGACCATGTCCCAGTGGACAGCCGATTTATTACCGTTGCCGCAATCCTCATATGCTTGCCCAGGAGTAAAATGCAGTGAACCGGCTATCTTTTCATCGAAGAGAATGTCATTCATCGGATTCAAAATTTTCGGATTCAAACCAAGGCTGAACTCACCAATGTAGCGGGCGCCCGGATCGGTATCAAAGATTTCATTGAGACGCTTGGAGTCGTTGGCTGTAGCATCCACGATTTTGCCATCCTTCAGTTCTAGCCGCACATTTTCAAATCGTGAACCTGCGTAGACAGTCGGCGTGTTGTATTGGATCACACCGTTGACTGAATTTTTAATAGGGCATGAAAACACTTCACCATCAGGAACATTTCGATCGCCTTTGCACGCACGCGCCCCGATCCCCTTGATACTGAAGGTTAAATCCGTGCCTGGGCCTTTCAAATGAACCTGGTCGGTTTTGGCCATGAGTTTTTCAAGCGGTCCCATGGCTTTTCCAAATTTGCGATAATCCAAGGTGCAAACGTCGAAGTAAAAATCCTCGAAAGCTTCGGTGCTCATATTCGCAGCCTGCGCCATACTTGGAGTAGGCCAGCGCAGGACGCACCATCGTGTTTTGTTGACCCGGTAATTCAAGACGGGACGCATTTTACGAGAATAAAGAGACATCTGCTGGCTCGGAACATCCGAATTTTCACTTGTATTGGCGGCTCCACGGATAGCGATGTAACTTTGCACTTTCTTCATGCGCGCCATTTCCAGATCGCGAACGATGCCTGCCTGCTTCTCAGTCATCCCTTGCAGAAGTTCACGCGTCACACGCGTATGCCTTGTCTCTATCAAGGGGATAGCGCCCGCATCACGCACGGTGCGCGCTAGTACCACCGTAAATTCATCAGGGACATCAATCATGTCCAGAAGCACGGTCTCATCTTTTTTGATGTCGGTGGAATATCGCACCAACAATTCCGCTAAATCTCGATATCGGGGATCGGTCATATAATAATAATTGCAAAAAGACAGCTTAGAGTCATTTTGCCTGCCGGGTCTAGTCCGGAAATTAGTCGTTTGACAACGTGACCAGGGATGAAAAGATAAACAGGAGATAATCCAACACCCGATCATCATGCATTTTCTTGAAAAGAATGAGACGCGCCAGAAACCAATCACGGAAATTCGACCACAAGGAACAAATATAATTTTCCAAAAGGATACTCTTGAACGCCCCGGTTGATTGATTGATGAACACAGATTTGAGTTAAAGTAACCTTTTTGGGCAGTAAATGGACAAACGGTTTCAATCTAAAATACAGGTCAAAGGATATGCGGTAATTTTCTGGCCACCCGCTTGACAAGCCATTGCGAATTGGTATGCTTCCCCGCTCGATTTTTGGCGAGTTACGCCGAAAATTTATTGAAGCCGAATGACTTATATTCGGAGAAGCTTTACTTTGACTCAGGACTATTTGTATGAAAAGAACTTATCAGCCATCAAAAATTCGTAGGAAACGCCAGCACGGTTTTCTGAGCCGGATGCGCACCAAGAGTGGCCGCGGCATCTTGAAAGCACGTCGTCAGGTAGGCCGCAAGCGCCTCACTCCGTGTTAATTATCTCTGGATGGCAACTCGAAGCCACGCATTCTGAATCCTCCTACAAAGAAACGGTTTGGCAAGCATCAAAGAATTCGGTATTCCGCCGAATTCCGACGTGTGAGGGAAAAAGGCCAAAGATGGGTACAGGGATGCCTGATCGCGAACTGGTTGGAGGTAACCAACAGGCCTTATTCAAGGCTTGGGGTCATCACCAGCCGGAAAATCGGTAAAGCGCATGTTCGCAACCGAGCGAGGCGATTGATGAGAGAATCTTATCGCAACATTCAACACCAGTGTGTCCACCCCATGGACCTGATACTTGTCGCTCGAAAATCTATCGCGAACAAAAGCCAGCAGGAAGTGGAAGAGGACCTGTGCGCCATCATGAAAAGGCGTGGTTTACTTGAATCCTGTGAGGGCTGATGAAATGGTTGAGAGACATCACCTGCATACCGATACGCTTATATCAGTGGACCCTTTCCCCTCTGAAGAGCGCTTTGATGGGGCCAAATGCGGGCTGTCGGTTTCAGCCGTCTTGCTCAAATTACGCCATACAGGCAATTCAGGAACATGGAATCAGAAAAGGAGCCATCCTTGCGATCAAGCGCATACTGCGTTGTCATCCATGGGGCGGCGAAGGCTGGGACCCTGTCCCAACCCTGAAAGATTTCAAGCCAAGACAGAATCCAGAGCGAAACGATCAAGCATTGAACCCTTGACCTGCTGATATTTACAAGTATCTGGAATTAAAACTTAATGATCTCCAATTTTATCGCAAAAAACTTCCATTATGGATCGTAAATCCATTGTCATCCTCGTTTTCTCAATTATCGGGCTGATCGCCTGGTTCCCATTGGTGAATAAATACTATCCCCCTCAGGAGCAGTCTAGAAATGTAGCTGAGAATCAGGATGGTGCAGTAATGACTGACCAAGGAAATACCGCGCAAGCAGAGGAAACTATCCTCCAGTCCTCCGAAACAGCCCCTGCCGTCACAAGAACTCCTGCAGTAGCCATTTCTACACCCCAAGAATCTGCGACGGTTCCTGAGAACGAAAGCTTGCTGATTTGGGAGAATGATAATTTGGCTTACGAGTTCACCTCTGCGGGAGGAGGGATAAAAACGGTAATCCTGAAACAATATCAGGGAACCACAAAGTGCAACAATGAGGAATCTGAAGAGACCACGGAAACAGACCATGTCAGATTAAATGTGAATGTTCCGACTCCTGCGCTGAACCTGTTTTTTGGAAAACTGGATAACGGATTTCTACCTTACACGCTCAAACAGGAAGGTGACGAAATTCTGGCAGAATACCTGGGGCCTGACGGCATTCGAGTGCTGAAGACCTTTCAACCGGGCACTAATTATGTGATTGAGGCCAAAATCACAATCGAAAACACCAGCTACGAGCCTAAGGTCATTCCTGAGCATTACCTCGTAACGGGAACAGCAACCCCAACCAAACCCACTGATACCGGCATGTACATGGGCATGCGCTACCACAACGGAGAGGGTGTTGAAGAGATCAAAGAGAGCTGGTTTGCAAACAGCACCTTGGGATGCTTCCCGGGCACACCCAGAACAGTCTATCCTTCTGAACCGGGAATGGTTCGATGGACTGCTGTTGAGAATCAATTCTTTGCCATGCTTGCCATCCCTGAAGAGCCGGCACCAGGATTAGTAACACAGCAAATCAACCTTGCTCCACCGACCCAGGAAATCCTGGCAGCATTTCCCAAAGCAAATATGGCCCCGAAAGGGTATCAAAACAGCCTGAGTTACCCAGCTCAAGAACTGGAACCCGGAGACACCATCGAACGCAGTTTTAAGTTTTTCACAGGTCCCAAGGAATACCAAACGTTAACCAAGCTGAGTCAACGGACGGGTGAAGAAGTCGACTCTGTCATGGGATTCGACGGTTTTTTTGGTTTCTTCGCGAAAGCGCTGCTGCGTTCGATGAATGGACTGCATGGCTTAGGTTTGAGTTATGGTCTGTCCATCGTGATGATTACCGTTATCGTCAAGCTTCTTTTCTGGCCGCTGACTCAGGCAAGCACTCGCTCCATGAAGCGCATGTCTGCACTTCAGCCACAGATGCAGGCCCTGCGGGAGAAATACAAGGAGGACCCTCAAAAAATGAACCGCAAAATCATGGAGTGTATGCGGGAAAACAAGTGCAGTCCTCTCGGAGGCTGTTTACCGATTTTATTCCAATTACCGGTATTCTTCGGCTTTTACACCATGCTGCAAAGTGCCATCGAATTGAGAGGCGCAAGCTTTCTCTGGACATGTGATCTATCACAACCCGATACATTGTTCATGATCCCCATGTTGGGTGTTCCATTCAATCTATGGCCAATACTGATGGGAGCGGCTCAACTTTGGCAGACAAGCATGACGCCTGCTTCACCGGGCATGGATCCAGCTCAACAAAAGATCATGAAGTACATGCCGCTGATGTTTGTCTTCATCCTTTACAACTTTTCCGCAGGTCTCGCGCTTTACTGGACTGTACAGAACCTATTATCCATTGTTCAGATGAAGCTCATCAAAAACGAGCCAATAGGCCCCAAAGCCGATGCCGGCGCAGCACTGGCCAAGCCACTGCCACGCCCAGGCGATGGCCCCGATTGGGGTCAATCCTATCGGAAATCAAAAAAGAAGAAAAAGTAACACACATTGTCACTAACCATTCCGTTTAGCTTATGAACGCAAAACCCAAAGAAACACTTGAAAGTCTCTTGAGCACCCTTGGTTTCCCTTCCACGGTGATCGAGACAGCCATGGATGACGGCATATTTCTTGAAATTCAGACCGAAGATTCAGGCCGATTAATTGGCCGACAAGGACAAACACTCAGTCAACTGCAGTACGTCGTCAACCGCCTTTTATTCAAGCAGGACCGCGACGTGCCCAAGGTCACGCTGGATGTTGGAAACTATCGATTGAAATCCAGAGATTCTCTGGTGGAAAAAACTCAGACCGCAGCAGACAAGGTAAGGCGCTGGGGTGATGTGGTTGAACTGGAGCCTATGAATGCCTATGAGAGACGCATCGTGCACCATACATTGAAAGATGATCCAGCTATTGAGACACACAGCGTAGAGGTGGAAGGCACACGTAAAAAAGCCATCCTGCTTCGCCCCAAACATTAACGATTCTGGCAAGAATCCCCCTCCCAATAGGAGGGGGATTCTTTTTGTACCGACATCCATCGAGGATGCATGCAAGTTGTGTTTTACATCAAAGATCTACCTGGAAAATCCCAGCCTTGATCATTGCTCCATTTTAAAATTATTTTCACCAGAAACACATGCAACAATGGGGACAAGCTACACTCCATAAAAATGACGACTCTTTGTCATTCAGTAGCCAATATCTCAACGAAAATGCTTTGATTTGCAGAGGGAACTTTCATAATGAAAGGCCCTCGCTTCAAGAGCGATTGAGAAAGTTTTTAATATGTCAGCATTGCAAATCAAATCAGCAGACTCGTGTAAGTATGATCTGGTGTCCCTTGGGGAAATCATGCTTCGACTGGATCCAGGTGAAGGGCGTGTTCGTAACTCTCGACAATTTGCCGCCTGGGAAGGTGGCGGTGAATACAACGTAGCACGAGGATTAAGACGCTGCTTCGGACTGAACACCGGTGTGGTCACCGCTTTTGCGGATAACGATATTGGTCGACTCCTTGAAGATTTCATATTGCAAGGTGGAGTAGATACCTCATGGATTCAATGGGTTCCCTACGACGGCATCGGAAGAACTGTTCGCAACGGGCTGAACTTTACGGAACGAGGGTTTGGCATTCGCGGCGCAGTTGGCACGCCTGACCGCGGTCTCACGGCCGCTTCTCAAATGAAGGCGGGTGATATCGACTGGGAAGAACTATTCGGCAAGCAAGGCGTGCGCTGGTTTCATACCGGTGGGATCTTTGCTGCACTGTCCGAATCCAGTGCAGGTGTGGTAGAAGAAGCCGTCAAAATCGCTCAAAAGCATGGGACAATTGTTTCCTATGACCTTAATTACCGTCCTTCGCTCTGGAAAGCCATTGGCGGACACGCCAAAGCTCAGGAAGTGAATCGCAATATCGCAAAATATGTCGATGTCATGATTGGCAACGAAGAAGATTTTACAGCCTGCCTGGGATTCGAAGTTGAAGGTGTGGATGAAAATATCTCAACCATCGAAATCGATAGCTTCAAGAACATGATTGAGCGGGCAGTGAAAGATTTTCCAAATTTCAAGGTGACCGCAACAACATTGAGGGCCGTTCAAACAGCAACCATCAACGACTGGAGCGCCATCTGCTGGGCTGATGGAGATTTCCATGAATCCAGAAAATACCCTGACCTGGAAATCCTTGATCGCGTGGGTGGAGGCGACAGTTTCGCGTCAGGATTGATCTACGGCTTTCTGGCAACCGGAGACGCGGCAAAGGCAGTAGATTACGGAGCTGCCCATGGAGCACTTGCCATGACGACTCCCGGGGATACCTCCATGGCCACGACTCAGGAAGTCGAAAAAGTCATGGGTGGTGGCGGTGCACGTGTCGTGCGTTAAACGGGTTTAGGCTTTTTTATCACATTTACCGATTGAAGGCGTTCGGTCTTCAATCGGTTTTTTTAATTTTACGATCATTGACCTTTGAAGATTTAGAATCGTCAAAAAGGAATACCAGGAATGAAAATCGATTGCCATATGCACACGCCGCTTTGCGGTCACGCGGTAGGTGAACCGGTGGAATACGTAAGGTCTGCTGCTGCCCAGGGGCTGGATCTGATCACCTTTACATGCCATGTCCCAATGTTCGATGAATCCTTTGGCGGACAGCGCATCCGCATGGATGCAAGCCAGCTCGATGATTATTATGCAAAAGTAGATTTCGCCAGGAAGGAAGGCGAGCGACTAGGTGTGGAGGTGTTGTGCGGCATCGAAGGAGAAGTTTTTCCAGTTGCATCCTCTCTGGAAAAAATGAAGGAACTGATCCACAGCCAACCCTTTGATTTTGTTCTGGGCTCTCTCCATCACCAGCTCAAGGCATACAAACAATGGATCACTGAGCAAAACCTCACAACCGACGAAGCCATCATCCGTGATTATTTCAAACATTTGACAGATGCTGCACGAACCGGTTTTTACCACAGCATGTCGCACCCGGATGTCATCCGTATCTATGGCACCATTGATTCGGACTCCTTTATCCCTGAAAATTTCGAACCGGAAATCCGCAAACTCCTCAAAGCATGTGCCGAAGCAGGCACTTGCCTCGAAGTAAATACCAGTGGTTTATCGAAAGGGGTCTTTGAAGTTCACCCGGATCCTCTCATTTTGGATTGGGCTAAAGAAGAAGGCGTCAAGTTGACAATCGGATCGGATGCACACGCCCCATCAAACGTTGGGCAACACTTTGATAAAGTGCTGCCCTTGCTTAAATCGAAAGGCTTTGATCGCCTGCACTACTTCAAGAAAGGCAGCGAAAATATAGTTACTCTTTAGAGGCTTTTCACTGCAAATGCGTGCCTCAATGCATCCATCTTTGTCGATGGTCAAGGGTTATCGGATCTCGGCACTGAGTGAGGTTTGAAGATGCGCGATTAACTTATCATGAGCTTTGTTGACTTCTGAATCAGTCAGCGTTTTTGAAGCATCGCGGTAAACGAAAGAGTAAGCCACGCTCTTCTTCCCTTCGGGAACATGCTTACCCCGAAACACGTCAAAGACTTCGACTGAATCCAATTGCTGAACCTTGGCCTTTTTCACTGCTCGCTGAACCTCCATATGCGTCGTTGATTCTGCAACTAACATGGCAATATCACGTCGAACTGAAGGATATGCAGGAATAGGTTTGAATGATCGGCTGTGCACCCGCATGGCAACAAGTCGATCCAGATCCAACTCTGCCATGAAGACTGAATCCTTGATATCAAACTCGCGCGCGACCAAGGGCATCAATTGCCCCATTTCACCGAGTGTATTCCTGCCGAGACACAAGGATGCTTTTTCAATAAAGAATTCCCCCTGCTCGCAAGACTCAGTTCGCCAGGAAAATCCGCGAATACCAAACCCATCAAGAAACCCGTCCAGTAATCCCTTGAGATCAAAAATGTCGACTTTCTCAGCCTTGGCACCACCTTTCCAGAATCCCAATTGACGATTGCCTATCCATGCTATCGCCAGTTTGCGAGACTCGGTTACTGTAGATTCACCGGGGAGAAACACCCTTCCAATCTCAAATACAGCGACATCCGTGTTACGATGGCTGACGTTGTGCTGCAATACGTCCAGAAGGCCGGGAAGCAGGCTTGGACGCAGAACGTTCATATCGGAACTCAATGGGTACTCCAGCGCAACAAAACCTGGATGGACTCGTCGAGCCGCTGAATCAGCAATCAAAGTCTGCCCCTGAGTTTCGCTTAAGCCCAAAGAAGTCAGAAGGAGCCTGGCGTCCATCAACTGATCGTGAAGGGTGTCAAATTCATTGGCCCCGTGGGCACCTCGCGGAGGTGTGGATGGAATGCGATCCACGCCATAGAGTCGAGTCACTTCCTCGATTAAATCAATCTCGCCTTTGAGATCCACCCGGAAGGCAGGGATCTGAACGCAGCAAGAGCCGACGTTGCTTTCAATGCAATTCAGCTCAATAGATTCCAAAAGTTTCTTTTGATCATCACCTGGAATCTCAATTCCCAGTAATCGGTTTGTCTTTTCGTAGCTCAAGGTGATAGTGAGGGGATCTTTCAGGCCCGGGTAGGCGTCAATCGATCCCTGACATAATTGCCCACCCGCCGTCTCCATGATCAATTGGGCTGCCCGTCGGCTGGCCCAATCACAAATGGAAACATCGGCTCCCCGCTCAAAGCGATAGGATGCGTCGGTGCGAAGATCCAGCAGCTTTGAAGTGCGCCGAATATTGCCGGGATGAAAGCAAGCACTCTCGAGCAGGACATCCACGGTTTGATCATTGATCTCCGTATTCAATCCTCCCATCACGCCCGCAAGAGCGATTCCTTGTGTTTCATCAGCGATCAGTAGCATTTTCGGATCCAGCTCATGAGATTGGTCATCCAGGGTCACAAAAGGTTCCTTATCCTGAGCCGTTCGAACGACAACTGTGGGAAGGTGGTCACCCTTCCGTTTCACCAGTTTCAGATCAAAGGCATGCAGAGGTTGCCCGACCTCCAACATAACAAAATTGGTCACGTCCACCACATTGTTAATGCTCCTCACTCCGACTTTCTCAAGCGACTGCTGGAGCCATGTCGGACTGGGCCCGATTTTCACTCCCTTGATGACTCTGGCCTGATAACGAGGACAGCGCTCTGGATCTTCAATACGAACGTCAAGCACTTTGCTTAAGGGACCACCCGTCTCCTCAGAGGTGACTTCAGGCCATCTCAATGGATTGCCGGTAAGGGCTGCAATTTCGCGCGCTATGCCAATGACACTATTGTAATCCGGCCTGTTGGGGGTCACTTCCATGTCGAGAAGCACATCCTTTTCGGCACACCCAAGGTATTCGGCAATGGGTTGCCCAACCTTGGCATCGGCACCAAGAATCATCAAACCTGCGGAATCCTGCGTGATACCAATTTCCGCACCGGAACACATCATGCCGCAGGATTCCACGCCCCGAAGCTTTCCAACCTTGATCGTGAAAGGTTTTTCACCTTCCTTGATAGGGAGTGAATGTCCGGGGAGAATCAATGGAACTTTGTCACCTACTTTGAAATTTTTTGCGCCGCAAACAATCTGACGATGGCCGGTGCTGTCGGCTACCTGACAGACAGATAATTTATCTGCGTCCGGATGGGGCACAAATTCAAGGATCTCCGCTACCTCAATGCCTTCATACCCTCCGCCTACTTGCTCAACACTCTCGACCTCAAGGCCGAGCATGGTCAGTCGTTCGGTAAGCTCTTCAACCGACCAATCAAAATCCACGTATTGTTTTAATGCGTTAACCGTGACTTTCATGAAAATTCAAATCTACCTTAAAACTGATTTAGAAAACGTAGGTCGTTTTCATAGAACAAACGAATGTCGCTGATGCCGTAGCGAATCATGGCAATCCGCTCAATACCAAAGCCAAAGGCCCAACCGGACCACACTTCCGGATCGTATCCCACATTTCCAAACACCTTGGGATGCACCATCCCACAGCCCGCGATCTCCAGCCACTCCTTGCCCATTTTGCGTGTCAAAGCGCTTGAAAAATCAATTTCGAGGCTTGGCTCCGTGTAAGAAAAGTAATGAGGCCGGAACCTGAGTTTGACATCCTTGCCTAGTAATTCACGAAATACAAATTCGACCGTCCCTTTCATGTCTCCCAGAGTGACGTTCTTATCCACATATAAACCTTCAATCTGATGGAAGGTTGGGTTGTGTGTGGCATCAGCCGTGTCTCGACGATAAACCCGTCCAGGAACGATGATCCGGATTGGGGGCGCCTGAGTTTCCATGACTCGAATCTGAACCGAAGAAGTATGGGTCCTGAGCAATGGTCGATCTGGGGTTTTGACGTAGAAGGTATCCTGACTGTCACGGGCCGGATGATCAGCAGGTGTGTTCAATGCGTCAAAGCAATGGTATTCATCCTCGACCTCAGGTCCATCAGCCACCACAAATCCGATTTTACGAAAGCTCCGAATGATATCCTCGGTCACCTGAGTCAGTGGGTGCAATTTACCCAGTCGCTGCTCTCGTCCAGGTAAACTGAAATCAGTTGGTTCGGATGGCAGGCAAGCTTCTAGTTCCAGATCCTCTTTTCTGGATATAAGCACGCCTTCGAGTTTCTTTTTGGAGAGATTGATCTGTTTTCCGGCTGCAGGCCGCTGCTCCTTGGGGAGAGACCCCATTTGCTTGAGCAACGCAGTGAACTGCCCGTTAACTCCCAGATATTTGACTCGTGCCTTGTCGAGATCTGTCAAGCTACCTGCACTTTCAAGCGCCTGAAGGGCCTCTTGCGTCAATGGCTCAATCTGTTCAAGAATTCCTGACATAAAGTGGATTAGGTGAAATTTGCACTAGTAAAAATGGCTTGGCGAAAAATAAATCAACCGGACGCCCAAGAAGTGGTCGCCCGGTTGATGAAAGATCGAAGCTATCCGAAACGATAACTGTCAGTAATCCTAAGGAATCAAGCAGCTTTCGCCTTCAGACCGTTCTGGGCAAGTTTGACCAGTTCAGCGAAAGCTATAGAATCGGTGGCAGCAATGTCAGCCAGAGCCTTGCGATTCAAGTCGACTTTAGCGACTTTCAGCCCTTCGATGAAACGACTGTAGGTAATTCCAGCGGCGCGTGCGGCTGCGTTGATACGGATCTGCCAAAGGCGGCGGAACTCACGCTTCTTGTTACGACGGTCACGGTAGGCATAGACTCGGCCGTGATCCAGAGCATCTGCCGCATAGCGGTATAGCTTGGACCGACGCAAGCGAAAGCCTTTGGTGGCCTGCAACACGCGTTTACGACGTTTGCGGGAAGCGACTGCGTTTGTAACTCTCATGGTGTGCTACTAATAGGGTGTTAATGGATTAAAATTGGGCGTTAGTGGCTGAACGGCAAGTTGGTAATAACGCGCTTGTAATCGGACTTATCCAATTCAACAGACTTGCCGAGCTTCCGGCGACGCTTTGGACTCTTGCATGAAAGCAAGTGGCGCTTGCCAGAGTGATTGCGCATTACTTTGCCGGTACCGGTTATCTTGAACCGCTTGGCCACTGCTTTTCTAGTTTTTGCTCCTCGTGCTCGACGCATAATTCAATACTTCTAATTCAAAAGAGCGGCAACTATAAGGACCGTGGAAATGACATGCAAGGGAGAATTTGATAAATGTGGGTAATTAATGCCCCAACATCCTCAATCCTCGTGTAAATCAATGCCAATGAAGGTCCGAATGCCAGCTCGATATTAATACAGAAGAGCAAACTATCGTGCCGTTTTCCTAAAAACAAGTAGGATTAGTGATTTATTTATCGAGCGCATGGTGTTGGAGCAAATCCTAATGACAAAGAACCGAGCTCAAATTACTGTCCGCGATTTCTTAGCTGTAGCAGGTATCGTTGAAGAAGCGCTAAGCCAAATGGCCAAGCCAGAGCCAGCGAACAGGCTTCAATTACTGGCAGAACAATCTGCATCGTGGAGGGATCACCAGCATATCAGGCCTGATGGCACCGAAAAAAATGCTCCCTCCGCAAAGGAGAAAAGAAGCCGTAAACAAGTCATTAGACGTTTATTTGAAATATGACTGCTTCTGGTAAGCTACAAGAGAGATAGATAAAAGGTAACCCCCAATGAACCGGGCAGCCCGCCGAAAAGGGCTGGGGCTCCTCATGACAGCATCACGCATGAAAAATAAAAGGGGCATTACAAATCCCGCACTCCATGTAGTGATTCCTTTTTCTTAGTCATTGAACGAATGCAAAGAGCAATAATGTTTATCGTCTCATCAAAAGGGGCACGATACCACATCACTCACGCAACATCGCCCGCCAATTCTCGGTCGGGCAAACTCAAGACAACTTAAAATGCATTTTGAGGCTTGCAATTCATCATGCGGTGAATACTCTCGCCCTTCGCCTGATCCCCGCGAGTGCGGTGGTTCGTTAGAGGCTGAAATGAGTGTTAACCATCAACCTAACCCTCATTATACTTCTCCGATGCTCCGGTGAAAGAAAGTGTGTTAGGCCGATGCGTTTGCTATCAATGACTCCAATAAAGGAGTTCATTGCGAGCCAAGCACACAGGTCGGAGCCTCCAAAAGTTAGTTCAAAACGCCCTCGTGCGTTGGTTGTAGTATCAATAAGTTATGCTTACCATGGAAGAAGCCATGCAGCAAAGTCCAGTAAACTTTACTGCAGGTGACATTGTTAAAGGAACCATCATCGAAGTCCGCCATAAAGAAGTCCTGGTGGACATTGGTTATAAAAGTGAAGGATCCATCCCCGGAAATGAATTTGACGATATCAAAACCGTCAATGAAGGCGATGTGATCGACGTCCTGATCGAAAGACTGGAAGACCGCGAAGGCATGGTCGTCCTGTCCAAGGAAAAGGCAGAATTCAAACAGAACTGGGAAAAAATTCTCAGCATCTGTAACGAAGGCGGAACCATTACCGGACGCGTTAAAGGCGCCGTCAAAGGTGGCCTTCTTGTCAACATCGGCGTGGAGGCATTCTTGCCTGCTTCCCAGATTGACGTCATTCCTCCGAAAAATTTGGCCTCTTACGTAGGTAACACCTACGAATACAAGGTCGTTAAGATCAATCAGGAACGACAGAACATTGTTTTGTCCCGCCGCGAATTGATCGAGCAAGAGCGCGCCGAACGACGCGCCAACTTGCTCTCCGAGATGACTCCTGGCGATATCCGCAAGGGCACCGTCAAGAACATCACCGACTTCGGTGCGTTTATCGATCTCAATGGCCTCGACGGACTGCTGCATATCACTGATATGAGCTGGGGTCGCATCAACCATCCTTCAGAACTCCTCACCATCGGGCAGGAAATCGATGTGGTTGTGTTGGACATCAATTACGAGAAAGAGCGTGTCAGCCTTGGATTGAAGCAAAAACTCACCAACCCTTGGGACGATATCGAGTCGAAATACCCGGTCAGCGAAAAAGTCAAAGGCCGCGTTGTCAATTTGGTTCCTTACGGAGCATTTGTTGAACTCGAGCCCGGTGTCGAAGGCCTTGTGCACGTCACCGAACTTTCCTGGACCAAGCGCATCGCAAAACCTTCCGACGTTCTCACACAAGATCAGGAAATCGAAGCAGTGGTGCTTGGCATCAACAGGGAAGAACAGAAAATCTCCCTCGGTATCCGCCAATTGGAAACCAACCCTTGGGATGAAGCACTGGAGAAATATCCTCCGGGCACCAAGGTCAAGGGCAAGATTCGCAATTTGACGAGTTATGGTGCCTTCATCGAGCTGGAAGAAGGTCTCGACGGAATGATCCACGTGTCCGACATCTCCTGGACCCGCAAGATCAACCATCCTTCTGAAGTTCTCAAGAAGGGCGATGAAGTCGAAGCAGTGGTATTGGAAATCGACAAAGCCAATCAACGCATTTCCGTGGGTGTCAAGCAGCTTAGCCAGGACCCATGGGAAAACATCGACCAGTTCTACAAGGTGGGTGACTTGGTTACGGGCAGCGTGACCAAACTCGCAAGCTTTGGTGCGTTCATCGGATTGGAGCATGATATCGATGGTCTGGTGCATATCTCTCAGGTCAGCGAAGAACGAGTTGAGAAAATCAAGAACGTTCTTGATGTAGGCCAGGAGGTCACTGCTCGAGTCATCAAGATTGACAAGGCCGATCGTCGAATCGGACTTTCCATCAAAGCAGCCAACTACTCAAGTGAGGAGCTGGAAGCTGAACAGCACGCGCTGGATCAGTTGAAACCAGGCGAAGACTTGGTGGCTTTGCAGCATGCATTTGATGCCGTCAATACCGACTCCGAAGAAAGTGCGGAAGCAGAAGCAAAAGAATAATCTCAAGCTTCAATATGTATTCTCAGAAAGGCTCACCGGTTTCCGGTGGGCCTTTTTTTTGAAGCAAAAGCTACTCAAGCTCTGATCATGCGAAATGATTCCTTCAACTCGATCTCTTGTCGTTCCAAGAACATGGACAAAGGAAAGTCCAACAAGAATTGACAGGCAGGTTTTACCCCCATCCCTCCCCACCCGACTACCAGGAGCGAACACAGGGTTCCTGAGGGCAAATGATGTGATTGACTCCTCCGATTGCCTTGCATCAAAAAGACTACCCGCACCTTTTCCTTTTAAATTGTGCTCTAAAGCCTTGTCACATAGACAATGATTCGGAAAGATTGACACCTGTTTATGGATATTCTGGAGACATTAAAATGGCGAGGCTTGTTCGCTGATTGCACGGATTTGGAAGGACTCAGCGAACGCCTTTCAAAAGCCCCCCTCACGTTATATTGCGGATTCGATCCAACAGCAGACAGCCTTCACGTGGGCCATCTGGTTCCACTGATTGCGCTTCGACGTTTTCAAGATTTGGGACACCACCCCATTGCTCTGGCAGGAGGGGCGACTGGTTCCATAGGAGATCCAAGTGGCAAGAGCGCCGAACGACAACTGCTTACCAGAGAACAACTCAACCATAATATCACGCAAGTGAACGAGCAGTTGAAGCGCCTCCTGGACTTTGAAGCTTCCGAAAACCCCGCGCGCTTGTTTGATAATGCGGAATGGGTAGGTGGGATTTCCTACCTCGATTTCCTGCGTGATATTGGAAAACATTTCACGGTCAACGTCATGATTGCCAAAGAGTCCGTTCGCGCACGCATGGAGGACCGCGATGTCGGCATCAGCTACACTGAGTTCAGTTACATGCTACTGCAGGCTTTTGATTTTTATCACTTGAATCAAAATGCCAACTGCGAACTCCAGATAGGAGGAAGTGACCAGTGGGGCAATATCACCATGGGGATGGAATTGACCCGCAAAAAAGCGGGGAAACATACCTTCGGACTCACCCTGCCCCTGATCACAAAGGCGGACGGCACCAAATTCGGCAAAACAGAAGCAGGCGCAATCTGGCTCGACCCCAAACGAACCAGTGTCTACCGATTCTACCAATTCTGGATTCGCACGGATGATCGTGACGCAATCAAGTATTTGAAATACTTCACTTTTTTAACAAAGGAAGAAATCGAGAGCCTCGAATCCATCCACCAGGAGAGGCCTGAAAAACGTGAGGCCCAGAAGGCACTGGCTCGTGCCATGACAGATTTAATTCATGGAGAATCCGCAACACAGGAAGCGGAGCGCGCCAGTGAGATCTTGTTTGGTGGAAATCTCGATGGCATTACGGAACAGACCTTCAACGATGTCCTTGGTGAAGTTCCGACGGTAACAGCAGAAAAAAGCGAAATGGGATCAGAAGGGTTCCCGCTCGTCAATGCACTCGCACTCGCAGGCCTGGCACCATCCAAGGGACAGGCTCGAAAAGATATCAAGGGAGGCGGTGCCAACTTGAACAATCAACGAGAGCAGGATCCTCAAAGAATCATCACTGAAGACGACCTTTTATTCGATAAGCATATCCTCCTGAGAAAAGGAAAGAAACATTACGCAGTGATCACGTTCCGATAAATGAGTCACCCCTGAAATCACGGCGAGAAAGAGGAAGCTGACTACATCTGGCAATTTTCGCTCCATTCAAGGCTCCAATAAAACAAGAACCATGGTTACAGCATCGATAGACACCTGTTGATTACTGAAGCTATTATTAAATGCGATTCATACCAATCTTTCCCCGATGACGTTTTTGCAAGGTAAAGCGGGCTTGAGGCGCGTTGCAGAATTCATAACGGCTCAGACTCTTAAAAAAACACAACTGGTATATGCTTAGGCCACGAGCAAATTCCTGTGCTGCTGCAATGAGCACTTGGATCGTATTGCCGTCGCTAGCTGGGTCTAAGCATACTTTGAACCGAGTCCCGCCATCAAACATCAGCAAAGGCGAACTGGATGAATCAGAATGAAAATTCTCCAAAGATTCATCCTTGATTGAACGGAGCAGCGACAATACGAAGAGGATTTAGTCAGAAGAAGTCACCCATTGTCCTTAGCTTCTAAGGCGAAGTGCTTGCACCCTGAAAATCTCCTTTGTTAAACCCTGTGATACGTTTACACAGCCATGGTATTCCCATAAATAGCCCTGTGGTAAGGAGGCTTGGCTTTTACTTCTTTCACGTCATTTTGAAAATGGGATAGGAGTATCTAATCTGTGACATAAACTCTATAAAACCGTCGTTCACTGATAAGCGCCTCATTGTCAATGTAATTAAAATTACCATCGACTGAACTCGTTGAAATAAGTTCAACCCAGTTTTCAAAATNTTCGGTACCCTCAATGACAAAGGTAATATCAGGCACCGTCTGTATTTCAAATTGCATACCTAAATCAGCAATCGTGACGCTTTGAACAGTAAGACCGACTTCCAATTCATAAGCTAGATTCACTGTCCCTGTCGCGGCCTCAACACCATCAATAGCTACATAATAAATAGTATCCTTCGATGCATTAAATGTCACTGAGCTGTCCAGTCCGTCAGCACCACTATCATTATCACATGTAATTTCAATGAGATCTCCAAAACTACTACCAGTGGATGTATAAACACCCATGACAGTATCAAAATCGCTACCATCGGTTGAAATGGTTAATTCTCCATCAGTCGGCGACTGGTAGGCAAACCACTGGGATGCACCTCCAGCAATGCCACAGTGATCTGGTTCGCCTGCTTCCTTGACAGCTCCAAAGGTGTTGAAAATTTGCGCGCCCGTGAATCCGGTAGCTAGAGAAGCTGCTCGCGACTGGAAGATAGAACCGAAGAGCTGTGGCTGAAATTGAGGTTGTGGATTGAGATCCAAAACATTGAAAAACAAGTCAGCAAATTTTTGTTCTAGAACTAGTTCGCGAATAATTTTGCCTCGTCTGGGAACATTGACAGTCATNTGTGCGTATTTAGTACGATCAGTCGTATCACCAACGGTGACAGAGATCCAATAGACCCCGGCATCTCCTGCCTGAGCAGTAGCGATATCCAGTGTCGTGCCAGTTGCACCAGGAATAGGAATATTATTGTGAATCCACTGAAGCTGAACGTCCTCAATATTGCCAGAAATGGATGTGGTCAACTGATAAGGCTCACCTATGCTGACTGTATTATATTCGGGTATAATCGTAATCCTAGGAAAACTAACCACCTGCGTAATATCTATTTCCCAACTAAAAAGGATATTCCCGTTTGCTCCGTTGAAGCCACCAATGGCAATCATATAATCCTGCCCAAGCTCTGCGCTGAACTGCAGTCTACTGGTGGAAAATCCACCTCGGTCATCGTCTGACTCAATCTCTGTCAACTGCGTCAAGGAATTACCCTCATAGACTGCCATGACTGTGTCAAAGCTGGAGCCCTGCAGAGAAAGAGTAGCCAATCCTGATGCAGCAGGCTGCCAACGATACCAAATTGTGTTTCCTGTTCGCTTGTTGCTGTGACGCGGCTCCCCATTTTCAGTCGTTGCTTGAGAGTTTGAGGTGCGAATAAACCCTGAATTAGATTCTAAGGCTATCGCTTCTGCAAAATCATCCGCTCCGCCCTGGACTTGCCAGTCCAGAGAAACAATAACAGCTTCGCTAATCACTGTATCTGAACTATTTTCCGCACGGAAAACGTAGCTTCCTGAATTCTCGCGCATTATGTTTGGTAAAATGGGCAAGGTAGACTGGTCGGCACCAAGCAACCTTTCACCATTTAGAAACCATTGATATTGCATGGGTTCAGATCCAGCGACCCCAAAATCTAAGGTCAAGCCAGATCCTTGTGGAAGAAATGAATCACTGGGTTGTATATTCAAAGACGGTGGTATTCCCGGCTCTGCAACGACAACAATCAATACCGTAGCGATATCTGCATCCCCATCACTATCCGCAATCGAGTAAGTAAAGCTATCGTTCCCGTTGTAATCAGCTACGGGGGTATAGGTAAAGCTACCATCACTGTTTAACATCAACGTCCCGTTCTCAGGGTCAGTCACCAGTGTGGCAGCTAATGCTCCACCATCTCCTCCTGTAATATCGTTGGAGAGCAACCCTCTGTCGACCTCAACTCTCAACGTATTGTCCTCATCCACACTGTATGAGTCATCCTGAGCCAGTGGATGATCATTCACGCTCTTCACATCGATCGAAACCGACCCGGTTGAGGTGGTTCCATCAATGTCAGTAATTGTATACATAAAAGCATCAGATCCATTAAAGTCAGGACTAGGAATATACATCAGGCTTCCTTCTTCATTAATTTTCAAAGTCCCGTTAAGTGGAGATGTGTTTGAACTGACCACGAGTACCCCTCCATCTCCTCCTATATTGTCGTTGACCAATAACCCAATGCTGCCCTCAACTATGAGTCTTCCATCCTCATCCACGCTGTAAGAATCATCCTGAGCCAATGGACTGTCATCCACGCTGTTTACGATAATCGCTACCGTTGCTGTATCTGTATCCCCGTCACTGTCGGCAATCGAATAGGTAAAGCGATCATTTCCGTTGTAATCAGCCGAGGGAACGTAAGAAAAACTACCATCACTATCTAAGGTCAAGGTCCCTTTGTCCGGAACAGTCACCAGCAAAACAGCCAGTGTTCCTCCATCTCCTCCGATATCATCGTTGGACAGCAGCCCATTGTCGACCTCGACAGTCAAACCATTATCCTCATCCACAGTGTAAGAGTCATCCTGAGCTAATGGATTATCATTCACACTGTTGACGGTGATCGTTACCACCCCTGTTGAAGTTGTTCCGTCAATATCAGCAATAGTATATTTGAAAGTGTCAAAGCCGTTAAAATCTGGATTGGGATTATAGACAAGGCTTCCATCTTCGCTGAGAGCTAGCGTCCCGCTAAATGGAAGAGTATGAGAAGTCACAGCAAGTACGCCTCCATCACCTCCTATACTGTCATTACTCAATACCCCACTGCTATCTGTAACAATAAGCTTTGT
Organism: Verrucomicrobia bacterium SCGC AAA164-E04; assembly: GCA_000383715.1. Lineage (GTDB taxonomy): Bacteria > Verrucomicrobiota > Verrucomicrobiia > Limisphaerales > AAA164-E04 > AAA164-E04. The sequence continues at coordinate 64,503 of KB912034.1, read as the reverse complement.
GTCCTCGTCTGTAGTATAGGCATCGTCCTGAGCTAATGGACTGTCGTTAGCTGCAGTCAAACTGACGGTCGAGGTTACCTTTCCACTGCTGCCATTGCCATCACTGAGCACCCAGGTAATGATGCGGGAACTGGTATTCGGTGCATCAGATGTATTGTTATAAGTCAACGACTCAAGCGCTGTCTCGTAGTGAGTCGTGCTGGCTCTACCAGTAAGGCTCATCACTCCACTGGCTGAGTCCCAATTTCCACTGATCCCATTTTGGGCCTGAAATTCGAGCACATCCTCCCTGCTCACATAGCCAGTAGAAATAGTAATCGTAGCTGATTCAAGGTGAGTGTCATCGACATCAACCACACTCAGGGTCCGGTCAATCATTTTAGCTCCATCGTTCTCAGTGAAGGCCAATGAATCCCCTGTACCTAACAATGCTGGAACATCGTTGATTGCTATCACATTCACAGTCGATAAAATACTTAGACTGTTATCAGTTCCATCATTGATTAACCAGACTATGGTGCGCGGATCGGTATTCGGTGCATCAGAAGTATTGTTGTAAGTCAACGACTCCAGGGCTGTTTGGTAGTTAGCCATGCTGGCTTTACCGTTCAAAGTCATGATGCCACTCTCAACATCCCAGATACCTACGATGCCGTTCTGATTATTGAACCCAAGCACATCCTCGCTATGATTATAGCCTGACGATATATGAATAGTAGCAGATTGAAGATCCGTGTCATCAGCATCAGTCACAATCAAATTGCCATCGATCACGGTGGCACCATCGTTCTCTGTAAAAATCAGTGCTCCACCTGAGCCCCTAACGGTCGGGGCATCGTTGAGTTCTGTAACGTTAATGTTAAAGGTGCCCGCTGCCACTCTACCTTCATCCTCCCCCCCCATCGGCAAGGCTGAAGGCAAAACCATCTTCAAGGCTTTCACTGCCATCGTGCACATAGATCACTCGACTGTTATCGACATCTTCCTGAGTAAAGTTCGTGATGATGACTCCCGCAGCTGTCGTCAACTCCAACTGACCTTTGACCGGTGCACTGGTCACGGTGTAGATCAATCCGGCAGGTACATCATCCGGATCAATTGCCTGGAGTTTCAGGCTTGTGATGACGAAATTCCCAGACTCCTTAACCGTGCCTCCTGCGTTGGTCGCGATCGTTGGTGCATCATTGACGGCGATCACCTTGATATTAAAGGTGCCCGTTGCCACACTAGCTTCATCCTCTCCTCCATCGACAAGGCTGAAGGCAAAACCATCTTCAAGGCTTTCACCTCCATCATGCTTGTAGATCACCCGATCACTATCGATGTCCTCTTGAGTAAAAACTGTGATGGGCACCCCTACACCTGTCGTCAACTCCAACTGCCCGTTGACAGAAGCACTGGTCACAGTGTAGGTCAGTCCGGCAGGTGCATCATCCGGATCCATTGCCTGAAGCATCGCCCCCGTAATAACTAGAGTCTCAGACTCTTTAACCGTGCCTCCTGTGTTGGTCACAACCGTTGGGGCATCGTTGAGTGTTGCCACACTGATACTGAATGTGCCTGTTGCTGCACTGACTTCATCCTCTCCCCCATCGGCAAGGCTGAAGGCAAAACCATCTTCAAGGCTTTCACCCCCATCATGCACATAGATCACGCGACTGTGATCGATATCATTCTGGCTGAAGTTCCCGATGGCAACCCCAACACCTGTCGTCAACTCCAATTGCCCGTTTACCGGGGCGCTAGTCACTACGTAGGTCAAACCGGCTCCTGAATCATCCGGATCTCCTTCCTTGAGAAGAGAGGCTGTAATGTTAACTGAGCCAGCCTTCGCAACACTTGCTCCTGTATTGATTGCGATCGTGGGTGCATCGTTGACCACTGTCACGCTCACCGTCGATGTCACCGCTGAACTATTTTCATACCCATCATTGATCACCCAAGTGATCGTGCGCGCACTGGTATTCGGGTCCTCGGAAGTATTGTTGTAGGTCAACGACTCCAGCGCCGTCTCGTAGTTGGCCTTGCTCGATGTTCCACTCAGACTCATTACTCCGCTCTCGGAGTTCCAGATGCCACTGATCCCATTCTGCGCTCTGAACCCAAGCACATCTTCACTGCTTACATAGCCTGAAGATATCGTGATCGCCGCTGACTCTATATGCGTGTCATTCACATCCGCCACACTCAGGCTTCCGTCAATCGCTGTCGCTCCTCCGTTTTCGGTAAAGGGCAATGTCCCGCCTGCATCCCCCAACGTCGGAGCATCATTGGCTGTCAGGTCATACTCGGAGATAGCCTTGCATGCAAAGTTAGCTATAGGGTCTCCCTTGAATCTCCACGTACCCCATCCACTGCCAAAGCGAACCCAAAAATCATCAAAGCTTTTCCCAATATTGGGCGGATCCGTCAAAACAAGAGCAGCTCGATCCTTGCTGAAACCGGTAAGACCATCGAATTTAACGGTCCAGGTAAACTTATCCGGAACTTCTACGTTGATGCCCTGTATTACGGCAGTGTTGTAACCGGGGAGCAAAGTGAAAGGCTGACTTTCGTATATGAGCGTTCCTGGAGCCTTGTCATCAATAACCAACGCTTCACCATCATCTCTGTCAATAACCAACGCTTCACCGTCATTTCTGTAGAACCTCAAAACGCATGTTTCATCGCCATCAGCTTCAAATTTCCCAAAATATTCGAATTCAAATCGGATAATTTTGCGGTTGTCGCCAGCCAGAATGATTTCGTCACCAAATTCCTCCAGTCTTGCGTGCGTCACACTCACATCCCCTTGTGAATTTTCGTAGACAATCTCCGTGGGGACAAATTGAGCAATCGCAACATGTGGCGTGATGGCAAATACAATTACAAAAATCAAAATCAATAAACTTGGCATAACTTGTGTGGGTATTTTCAAAACATTTATCCATCCTTATTTCGCTTTAACATGAACGAAAACCAATTCACGGCCTTTTTTTTCTGGATAGATTTTCCGGTGCTCTGATGTTAAGCCGAATCGCAGGCGAAGGTTGGTGAACCCAAGGACATCCTCACTGCTTACATTGCTTGAGGATATCGTGATCGTCACTGACTCTAGTTCCGCGTCATCCACATCCATCGCACTCAGAATATAATCAGTCGCTGTGGCCCCATCATTCTAGGTAAAAGACAAGGTTCCACAAGCTCCAGTAAGCGCCGGAGCATCATTCACAGATATTATTTCATGGCCCAAATCACTACCATTTCCGTCATTCTGATTAGCCCCAATGGCGACAGTTGATCCGTCTGAACTCAGCGCACTAATTTCAGTTTCATCATCTACCACTTCTCCGTCGATATCGGATCTCCCTTGAACCCAATCACCACACAGTTGGATCGATAGACTAACCCAAAAAAGCATGACTATCGTGATTGCATGAATTTTGCCCTGTAGGCAAGTAAATGTTTTGCATCTCATCTTCCGGTAGAACCGAAATAAAAGATGTGTCAGAGAAAGGGCGGAATCCTGAGCAAGAGAAATCACAAAGTCAAAGTGGGAACGAGAAGATAGCTGAAAGGCGGATGTGACAATTGTCGCGATCTGCACAAGTCATTTTAACTTTCGTGCAAACCAAAATTTACCCGTTGGTTACTTTAAACATAAACAGAATTTTTTCACACCCTAAACTATTAACATTTATTAACTTATATTTTTAAAAAATCAATCAGACAGTAGCTATATTTACCGGGGAAATTTTTTCGGTGTATTACGACATGACGGTTAGCCACATAATATTACTAAGGAGTCCACTAGCCCGAAAACTACATAACTCGCAACATTTCTTTCTTCGCTGATCTGAATCGTTTTTTACTCCGGAAATAAGCAAAATGCAATGACAATTAAACTGGCCTCAAAATAAAAAATGATCAAACAAAAATAAATCCATCCAAATTCAGAATTAGAATAGCGTCTTTTCATTTGAAGGTTACTTAATAATTATCTTAGACATAAAGTGGTGTTCCCTCTTAATTAGGCACAACTAAACAGTTGACCATTATCAGTCCTCCTTGCATGCAGACTAATTATTGGTGGGAAACCGAATTCGATTTCTGGAAATCTCGGTTTAACCAAGGCATCAGCACTTCCTTTAGGTCTTGATTGCTTTTGGTATCAGGACTGAAAAACTGATCCTCCAATGAATTCATCAGAATAGACAATTCCAATTTTTCATCTTCCGATATATTGGCATCGGATTGGATTTTTTTAAGAACACCCAGGGCGGTGAACGGTGTTAAAGGATCCGGCAGCAAAATCTCAGCAGAGGTTATTTCTGGCTCGCCCTTCAAGTCCAAACGGTAAATCCCGTACCCAACACCAAGAACCAGAATCAAAATCAGTAGCATCCATGGCCAACCAGGGGATGGATTACCGTAAGCAGCCATCAGAATGACATCAGGACCTACTGACGCAAGATCCGCATCCTGATAGCGCTGATAAACTACCTCTTTTACCGATTCATTGGGTGCAGGGAAGGCGAAAGATTTGGGACGTTCGGTTAATTCAGGACGCGCTTGTAATCGAATCATCCATTGCCTCTCTCCTACTGGAGCCAGGTCTTCTGTTTCCTGATCCAATGTCGTGACTACCATGCCTTGATCATCTGTTGACAGCATTTCAAAGCCGGTTTGCTTGAATTGGACGAGTTGATTCAGGGGAGGAATCAATCCATGGGCTACCGCCTTGATTTCGAGAACCAATGCACCTTGGTCTGCAAGCCGCTCATCCACCGTCTGAGTTAATATCAAATCCCTGAAAGGTCGTGCGTCTGCCTTGCTGGCATCAATCGCGATTTTTGAAGATTCAACCGGAAGCACGACGTATCCGGATGTATCCATAAAATCAAAATCCATTTGTAGACTGGGAAGCATATCAACCTCAGGCCCGAGAGATTTCATTAGAAGATAAGCGTAGGGAGTGCGCCTCCAACCAAGCTCAGCATCACCGATCGATTCCGTCTTATCGTTGTGAAAAGTAACCGACAAAACCTCGAAATGCTCCTTCAGCGCCTCACGCGCCGCTTCTTCGAAGTCGTCACGGTAATTCACAGTGGGACGCCCATAGTTGTAAAAATATCCTGCGTTGTTCTGGTTTTGAAGATACTTGGAAAAACCTCCAGACTCCCTCTCGACTTCTTTCGTATGTCGAATATCGACAAATAAACCAAACGGCTCCTGATGACCAACATTTGAAGAACCATCAATGTGAGTCACCAATTGAATTTCAGTCACCAGGTCATTGTAGTAATCAAAAAGTTTACGGGCTTCTGCGGCCTTTTCGTGATCACCGACAATTGACAAACCCGCTCTCAAGTACCGATGCTTAAGCTCGGCTTTCAACGAGGTGATACGTTTAGAAAGAGCATTGGCGAACCGGGCCACATGACGCTCAGCCATCAAACCAGGAAGCTTCATAATAGCCGTGCGAATTTTACCAGGTTGATTGCGGTCAGGTTGATGATAATCCCTCAGCCCCCCTAAATCGGTTGCCCCTAGACTTGCATAAAACCAGAATTCATAAACCTCAGAACTCTCCTTGTCCTGCGGTAGACCTTCAACCTGTTCAGCATACAGAATGGCAGCATTCTCAAACTGATCGAAAGCCCTTGATCGCCTTGCAGTGAATTGCGAATCCTTTGTTAACTCGTATTGATACGTATTTTCATCAAACAAAATACAGGCCAATGCCAAATGCAAAGACCAGCTTTCAGGATATTTCTCAAGACCTTTTTCCAACACGGAACGGGCTACGCGATAGCCCCTGAAGACTTCGGCCTGAATCTCCTTGTCCTTGCGCTGGGTTTTGCTGTTCTTCTGGACATCGGGTTTTCGCCAAACGGTTGCAAGATTGGATCGCATGGTCTGGATCATTCCGGCCAGAGTGTTCGGTTGGAGTGAGTCTGAATCACCAAACACTTTTTCAATGTCCTCAAGGCGGTAAACTTCAGCCACACTGTGGCAAGTCGTAAACGCTTTTGCCAAAAGAGCTTCATCAACGGGTTCGACAGGCAGTGTTCGAAGTTTTTTTACCCAATGGGTCAGTTCCTCAAGGTTGCGAACCTGCTTGGAGCGCGTCAGTGGAATGCCCTCTGCATTGCGATTGTAACCGTAAATATACATGTAGGTGCTACGCCGATTTCGCTCGGTATTGGGATCGTGATTTTCAGTCCAGATTCGAATGAATTCGTTGGCAAGATCATGCGCTTCTTCCGTGTGAGTCTTTGCCAGTTTTTCGATGTAAGGGAAAGCCATCTCCTCTTCTTTGACCTTCAAGTGTAATTTGGCAAGCATCTCAAGAAACTTAGGATGAATGCCGTCATTCAAAAACTGAAGCCAGTTTTCATCAGGTTGCACCTTCAGGATATCACCGGTAGTAATGGGCTGCGCTTGATTTGGATTCCTTGGCTGTGATTTGGATCGGTTGCCGTAGTACATGTTTCCATACATGTCCCATTGCATGGATGGAAACCGACTTTGAGAAGCATCGTTTAGGTAAGAGTGTTCCGCTTCCGAGAGCCAGTTGAGCGCCAACAGGTTCAAGGTACGCCCCCACGGCAAATCGCTGTTGTTTTTGGAATCCAGAAAAGATTGAACGGCTCGATGCTGAAGCTGCAAGTGTTTGAGACGCTGATCTGCGCTGCGATTGGTGCGTTGCTCAGCTGAGGACGCCCCAGTCGCAGCAATGATTTCCAGCCCATATTCAGGATGACTCGCAAACACCTTTTCAAGCCATGCTTCGCCAAGTGCAGGATCAATTTTTTCGGATAAATCCAAAGCACGTTGCAAGGCCTGCTCACGCTCGCTCTCTTTGGCATCCTCTAAATCCAGGGCTAACTGAGTCACTTCCCAAGCCTTAACAAGCCAATCATCTTCCGGTTCCTTTGCGTGGCGATCTAGATAACCGAGTGCAATTAAATTCAAACTTTCAGCATCATTGGCTTCAACAGCATCTTCAGGTGAAATTAAAAACTCCAAAGCTTCCTCACTTTTTCCTGCGGCCCCAAGAATGCGTGCGACAATCAATCGCTGCGCCTTGTCCTGCCCACCAAGTCGACGGGTCCCTTTTCGAAAGCTTCTCAAAACAGGTTGTAAATCATAGCCCTCAGAAAGCATTTTCCTCAGGAATCCACCCAGAGAGCGCGCGTGTGATTCACTCAAAGGCATGGGATAGGCATCGGCTATCCCCAGCATGTCTTCGAGCTCAATGACATGATTCTCCTTTCGAGCCTGATTGGGTGGCAAAACTTGATTGGGTCGGAGTCCAGGCGGTCGTAAAAGACTCTGGATCATATATTCATATGCCTGCCCTACATGCTTGGTTTTGATGGATGCGTAGAAACCTCGGACAGCTTCCCAGTGCCCCAAGGTGACATTCATTTGGAATTGCTTGAGCTCGGCATCCAGCTGATTATTCAAAGTAGTGGTCTGTTGAGCGATCGTTGGAGCATTCTCAGCCTCCTTGTTACCGATGGCGACTGAATCTTGCTGTTCCGTTAACTCAGACGTGGTAGCATCCGTTTCAGAAGCCTCCCCAGTTCTACGGGTCAGTTCTTTAAGGATCAGTGAAGCTCGCCTATCAAAATTCAGTTTCAGAAACTTTTGAAGTCTCAGATCATCTTCATCTGGCAAAACTGAAACATTTTGCGAGGAAGGAACGCCAACCACTGCGGGGGATACGATGCTCGTTTTGGCTTGAGTTGTCCCGGGTGAGATCTTGATGGCACTCACAGAGGACCCTGGAAGACTGCGTCCCACAGCAGCAGCGGGCACCAACTTCAAGGCGCCCTGCCCTTGCAAAGCCAGTGACGTCAGAAGACAAAGACTGCCTCCGAGCTGAACCAAAAACCTCTTCATCGCCCCTTGTTAAAATTTATAATTCATCAAGACCCCTGACCATCAGGCGGAGGTCCGGCGCCTGCGCCTCGGCTGTCTTGAGGAGGTTGACCTTGATTACTTTTCCCCTTGCCTGAGCTTCGACCACGACCGCGGCCACTTCCACAACCTTGTCACTGACTCGGGAGCGGCAAGCCCTGAAGTTCGGTCAAATCCATGCGCGCCAGACGGACGGTTGATTCAAGGTCTTTTCGATGTTGGATCGCTTTTTCAGATTGATCGCCTTGAACCCTGCCCTCTGCGAGATACTTGAAATGTTGCCTGGCAGATTCTACGTGCGGTTGCCATTCACTTCGCGGCAAACCTTCCAATCGCATCAACCAAGTCATGTAGAACTCCGAATTCGCAAGCGATTGCCGAACGTCATCCTTGAAGGTATCAGACTCCTTTGAGTCGAGCGCAATTTCATCCATGAGTGTGATGAGTGCATTACGCGCCTGAGGAAGTTGAGAAGCCATCAACTGCGCTTTAGCTTTTTCTAAAACCACACGCCGACGCAGTTGGACTTCATCTTCAGGAAGTGTTTCAAGAGTTTTTTCACACAGCTCGATGGTTTTGGGCCAATCTTTCTGGAGCGTATAGTGATTGGCGGCAGCTACCATAAGGCTCGCCTCATCGATCATCAAACCCCGTTGCCCCGGACCGTAATGATAGGCCAGAACCAGAGCTGGGATTAGCAACCACAGCGAGATAATCCATTTTTTCATTATAGTAAATTCGTAAACCAGGATTGATGTGATTGAATCGTATTGCCTGTACTTTGGATTGCAACCCTATTTCTTAGAGTCTGCCCCCAGAAGAAAGCCATCGTCAAACATTGATGAAAGTCTAAAAAAACGAATCATCTTGAAAGGGGTTCACAGCGACATACAGCGCTTGATGTTTTGATATTTTCAGTAATTGGCCCCACCCCCACTTAAGAAGCGTCACAAAGGCGGCAACCCTTGGAACGCGAAACTGTTACTGCTGGTCGCAATAAAAGAATTGGGTGGCATTGCGCTTTCTTTGCTGCCTTTTTGCAAATCATCACTGAATGGCGCCAATCACTCAGCCAACATTCGATAATTCAAAAAACAAATCACAATGGAAAGAATCATCAATATCAACGACGGCAGCATCATCAAAAGTGGGTTACTAACCCGGAGGTGTGTAAAAAAAGCAGCGATCATGAGAAGGGTGATCCCAATACCTCCAACCAAGGCAAATGACTGCTGAGTGATCCCTATCAGCAGAAGAATGGAAAAGGTAAGTTTCAGAATTCCCACACAATCTCTCAACCAGTCGGGATATTTAAAACGTTTAAACTCCGAAATGATATTTTCGTATCGCACGACCCACACAAAAAAAATGGAAGCGCATACCAGGGCCTGCAGAAAAACAGCTAAACTTTGCATGATGGGAAATTTATGTATGGATGGACACTTGGCAACCAAAATCAAATACGAGCATACCACTAAGTCAGTGATAGCCGACTGAAAATGGTCGAATACAGCATACAAACATCAAGGAGGAAATGGTTATCTGGCACAGGAATGACCTCCAGATCGACCATCCATGGGAAGTAAACATGGTTTTATGTCACGAAAGAGGGATCAAATTTTTGACAATATCCCCAACAGGGTTAAGTAATAAGTTGTTGGGAAAAAAATGAAAACTATTGCAATAATCGGCAGCTCGGGCGCTCTGGGTAGTGCGTTTACAGAGCGGTTATCAGAGCTGAATCCGAATGCGACAGTCCACGCATTCTCGCGGCAAAAACCACACATACAGCTGCGAGGTGTAAACTACCATTGTATGGATTATCAGAAGGAAGATGCCATCGAGGCTGCTGCTGCGAGTGCAACCAGCGGTGAGCCCTTGGATATGGTCATCGTCGCAACGGGTCTGTTGCATGAAGAAAACATGAGACCTGAAAAATCATTACGTGAATTATCAGCCAAAAAATTTCAACGCTTGTTTGAGGTCAATACTGTTATCCCCGCTTTGATTGCCAAACACTTCTTGCCCAGACTAAATACAGACACCACTTCCTTCTTTGGTTTCCTTTCAGCACGCGCAGGCAGCATCGGCGATAATCAAATGGGAGGGTGGTACGCATATCGTGCCGCAAAAGCAGCTTTGAACATGGTCATTAAAAATGCAGCGATAGAAATCAGTCGACGCAACAAAAAGGCAGTCATAGTGGGGCTATATCCGGGCATGGTGGACAGCGAGTTGTCGAAACCCTTTCAGAGAGGCGTGCCAGCGGAGAAAATATTCTCACCCTCTTTCGCAGCTCAAAATTTGGTATCGGTCATGGCATCGCTGACACCTGAACAAAGTGGTCGTTTCTTTGATTGGGATGGCCAGGAGGTGCTTCCGTAAATGCAGTTTCCACGTTTGAAACGATATTTTCATCGCGTAGTTGTTGATGCCATCATGGAAGCGATGATTCCTGCCAAGCGCTTGGACTGGCCAGAATCAAATGTAGATATGCGGCTATAAAATGTTAGCAGATACAGCATAAATCCAAATTTTTTCATGAGTCAAGGCACAGTGATTCTTTGGTTCAGGCAGGACTTGAGACTAAAGGACAACCCAGCGCTAATCTCAGCAGCAAAGCGAGGACGTGTATTGCCTGTCTTTATTCTAGATGAAGATAATGCCGGTAAGTTCGCTGCAGGAGGCGCCAGTCGATGGTGGTTAGGTCATTCACTAACTTCCCTGGCCCGTTCTTTGGGGGGACATCTTTCCATCTACAAAGGCAACCCTTGTGAAATATTGAGCGATATCGCTCATCGCTTTCAGGTAAAGGCCATTTATTGGAACCGGTGCTATGAGCCTTGGCGCATGCATCGTGACGCCGCCCTCAAAATCCATTTCAAGAAGCTTGGCATTGACGTGCAAAGTCACAACGGATCTTTGCTTTGGGAACCATGGTCCATTAGGAAAAACGATGGCACGCCACATCGTGTGTTTACACCTTTTTATCGCAAGGGGTGCCTAACATCCGATCAGCCGCGTTTACCGCTGTCCCCGCCTGAGCAAGCGACGTATATTGGTGACAGCGGGAGTCCTCATGCCTGCAAGCCTCAAGAGCTCCTGCCTCGAAACCGCTGGCAAGAAAAACTGGAGCCATATTGGCAGATCGGGGAAGAGGGCGCACATGCCCGCCTGAATGCATTCATTGAGGAAGGGCTGCCGCAGTACGAGACAGGTCGCAATTACCCATCCAAACCTTTTGTTTCAAAATTGTCCCCTTACCTTCGTAATGGTGAAATATCTCCTCATCAAATATGGCATGCAGTGCTCAATCTTGTCAGGAACAAGCACATAGATCATTTCTGCAGTGAGCTCGGATGGCGTGAATTTGCCTACCACCTTCTGTATCATTACCCTGACCTGCCCTCAAAAAACTTAAGACCCATGTTTGATACGTTTCCGTGGAAAGATGGTGGCCCCCAATTACATGCATGGAGGAAAGGAAAAACAGGCATCCCCATGGTGGATGCCGGCATGCGCGAGCTCTGGGAAACGGGCTACATGCACAACCGGGTCAGGATGATAGTTGGATCTTTCCTGGTAAAAAATCTGGGGATCCACTGGAAGCACGGGGAACGTTGGTTCTGGGACACTCTCGTCGATGCAGACCTTGCAAACAACAGTGCTGGCTGGCAATGGGTCGCAGGAAGCGGTAGTGATGCAGCCACATACTTCCGCATGTTCAACCCTGTAATGCAAGGCCAGAAATTCGATCCTGATGGGGATTATGTGAGACAATGGATCCCTGAAATCGCTTCATTGCCCACTGCCTATTTATTCAACCCGTGGGAAGCTCCAGATTCAGTCCTGAGTGCAGCGGGAATCAAGCTGGGAGAAACCTACCCCGCACCAATGATCGATTTAAAACAATCGAGGGATGCAGCACAGGCTGCTTTCGAATCGCTGAAAAAAGACCATGAGTAAAGTTGCCATATTCAAGGGACACTAGCACAACCAACTCTGTCAGGCTTCGGCCGCTTCAATCGGCGATCCATGTGGTTATCTGCGAGAGATCCAATCGAAACAGAACGATCCCAAGCAAAAAACTTACCAATTAGCAGAAGGAATAGATGGCTATATTACCTCGCTTGACTCCCTTATAAATGACAAACGGTGNCACAGAGAACGACAACATCATGAGTAAGACTTCAAGAGCGAAGGGGATCCCCATGAAAAACCCTTTCGGATCATTGACTCCGGGCTGAACCCACTCACCATGAACAGCGCTTGCCAGAAGCTAGAATGCGACCACATAGCAACAGTTGATCAAAGGCAATCCACAAACCAAGGCAACTTCTACAGAGCGGAAACAAGCTTTCGTCGACCTCTCGTGAGCTCGACGGTAGAAAGATCCGCTTACTACCTTTCTATTTTCAATTTGTCCGAACACTTTACATTGCTGTACATGGTAAGGAGCATTCACTTTGTCAATCGTAACCGCTCATCATAAAGGTCGATTCAAGCCAGATTCAGGTCAGAAGGGGCCTCTGCTCAAGTGAGCCTATGATGAGGATGCATTCTGGTGTATGATGGCGGAAAGAGATCAATAATGAAAATCCTTCACACAGCAGACTGGCATTTGGGCCGCTCACTCTACGGCAGAAAACGTTATGAGGAGTTTTCGGCCTTTCTGGGTTGGTTGAGTCAGACGATTGAAGAGAAAAAGGTAGAAATCCTCCTTGTTGCCGGTGATGTGTTTGACACCTCGACACCCGGCAGCCGGGCGCAGGAACTCTATTATCGATTCCTTTACCGCGTTGCAGCATCGTGTTGTCAACACGTCGTAGTTATCGCCGGAAACCACGATTCCCCATCCTTGCTGGATGCCCCCAAGGAATTGCTACGGGCACTGAATGTGCATGTGGTCGGCTCCATGGCAAAGGTCCCGGAAGATGAGGTGATCGTACTTCGGACGAAGGGACAACCGAGGGCGATCGTCTGCGCCGTGCCCTACCTCAGGGATAAGGATATCCGAACGGTCGAACCCGGGGAAACGATCGACGACAAGAATGCCAAACTTGTGGAGGGGGTGAAAAACCATTACGCAGAAGTCTGCCTTGTGGCGGAAGGCAAACAAACCGAGTTTAAAAACGCCGGTTCTGAAGGCATACCGATAATCGCCATGGGGCATCTCTTCACAGCGGGCGGAAGGACGGTTGACGGAGATGGAGTCCGAGAGCTTTATGTCGGGTCGTTGGCCCATGTGAGTGAAGAAATTTTCCCTTCTTCCATCGACTACCTCGCTCTCGGCCATCTCCACGTGCCACAGAAGGTCGGCACTGCAGAGCACATTCGCTATTGCGGTTCCCCCATTCCGATGGGCTTTGGAGAAGCAAATCAGGAAAAGAAAGTCGTGCTGGTTGAGTTCGACCACTCCACCCCGCTGATCAGGGAACTCCCAGTGCCCTGTTTCCAAGCTCTGGAGCGCATGGTCGGAACGCTCGATGCTATCCAGGCAAAAATGGGCCAATTAAAGATGGAGGGCAGCTCGGCCTGGCTTGAGATTGAATATACCGGCAAGGAGATCATCCATAACCTGCGGGAGACACTCGATGCTGCAATCGAAAATTCGTCCATGGAAATCAGACGCGTCAAAAACCGGAGAATCATGGATCGGATCATGGGGCGGGTCTCGCCGGATGAAACACTGGACGATCTGGATCCAGAAGATGTGTTCACCCGCTGTCTGGATGCCGCTGAGGTATTGCCTGAAGACAGGAAAGCGCTCAGCGCTTCCTACAATGAAATCATCCAATCTCTCCATGAAGAGGACATCAACGCAGAATAAAGGACCTAATCATGAAGATACTCGAGCTTCGATTCAAGAACCTGAACTCCCTCTACGGCGAGTGGGTGATCAATTTCACAGACCCCGAATTTGTGTGTAATGGTATCTTTGCTCTGACCGGGCCGACAGGAGCGGGTAAATCAACGATTCTGGATGCCATCTGTCTGGCCCTGTATGGAGCCACACCACGCCTTGGAAAAATAACGAAAAGCGGCAATGAGATCATGTCCCGCCAGACAGGGGAATGCTACGCCGAAGTTGTCTTTGAATCCCGGACTGGGCGCTTCCGTTGCCACTGGGAACAACGCCGGGCGCGCAAAAAAGCCGATGGCAAGTTGCAGGATCAGGAACATCAGATTGCCCATGCGGCAACAGGAAAACCCATCGAGACAAAGAAAAGCCTGGTCGGCCGGGTCATCGAGGAAAAGACGGGAATGGACTTCGACCGTTTCACCCGATCCATCCTACTGGCTCAAGGGGGCTTTGATACATTCCTGAAGGCGGATGCTGAGCAGAAGTCAAAAATTCTGGAGCAGATTACGGGCACTGAAATTTATTCAAATATTTCACAACGCGTCCACGAGCGTCAACGTGCAGAACGGGAGAAGCTGGATCTGCTGCAGGCTGAAATATCAGGCATTGTAATTCTTGAACCGGAACAGGTACACGCGATTCAGGAAGACCTTGAAGCGAAGCAGCAGAAGGAAAGTAAGCTGGCAGCCCAATCCACCGAAACGGACAAGGCCATCACATGGATCACGACCATGGACGACTTGAAAAAAGAAATCCTAAGTCTTGCGTGTGAGGAGGTAAAACTGAGGGAAAGGACTGAAGCATTTATTCCCGGACGCACCCAGCTTGAAAGGGCCGTCAAAGCGTCATCGCTCGATGGAAGCCATGCAACGCTCACTTCACTCCGCAAACAACAGTCTGATGATCAGACTGAACTGAAAAAAGAGGAAGCCGCACTGCCGGCAGTGAAGGAGGCCGCAAAGGCGAAAACCGAAGCTCTAAAAATCGCCGAGGGCATTCTCCTCAAAACCAGAGAAAGCCTGAAAACAGCAGCCCCCCTGATCCAGAACATCCGCTCGCTTGATCAGAAATTGGCGCAACAGACAAAGGCAATCTCGGAAATTTCAGACGAATGCAGCAAGGCGTCCGCAAAGATTGAAACGGAAAAACAGACCCTGAACAAAGAAAAGGAGAAGCGACGCAAGTGTGAACAATCACTTGCAAGCGTGATACAATACACCAAAGAGCATGCACGGGATGAATGGTTGATCGGTGGACTGACCGGGATCAAAGAACAGTTCGGCAGCCTGATCGTCAGAAAAAAGGAAATCATACAAAAAGAAACCGACCTCAAAGAGGCCCAGACCGTCATAGCAGTCGCTACAAAGAAGCTGGATACAGCTTTGAAGCAAAGCGGCATCCACAGGCAGGAGCTTGAGGGGATCACGAAAAACCTGCAGCAGGACAAGAATATATTAAACGAGATACTGGGAGAGAAACAATTGCGGGAATACCGTGATACCAAAGATGGCCTTCTTCGTGAAACGGCTTACATCAAAAAAATCGTAGAGCTTGAGTATCATCGAGCCAAACTTGAGGATGGCAAGCCTTGTCCGCTTTGTGGTTCCGATGAGCATCCTTTCGCCAAAGGAAATATTCCCACCCACGATACTCTTGAAAAAGAGATCAATGCACTGACGCAATTGATCGATAAGGCAGAGGATCAGGAAAGGGTCATCAAACAGCGGGAGCAAACGGAGGCCGAAGCTCATCACAAACTGAGTACCATCGAAAAAGTGGAATCCAATGCAGCCAACGATAAAAAGATGGCTGAAAATGCGATGTCAACATTGAAAAATGACTTGGTGACACTTCGCAGCAATTTCGAAGCGCTCAAGCTGGCAGTCTCTGAAAAGCTCCAGCCACTTGATATCAAGATCATTCCCGAATCGGAGATCTCGCCTCTGCTTGACACGCTCCAATCCCGACTCAGGTCATGGCAGGAACAGGTCAGTCAAAAGACAGCCCTTGAAAAACAAGTCACTGACATCGATAGCGAGATCAAGCGTTTGGGCGCTGTCATGGAGGCTCAGGGAAGGACACTGAAAAACGAGCAGGCGAAAGGGGTACAACTGCAATCAGAATATGCCGCCGCGAACGATGAGCGGAAGCAGTTGTATGGCAACAAACAGCCTGATGATGAAGAGCGCCTTCTGAATAAGGCTGTGACGGATGCCGAGAACACAGAAAAGAACATCAGGGATCTGAACACCGCACTGCAGCAGCAACTGACGTCAGCAAAATCATCCATGGAATCCTTGAAAAAGCGCCTCGAACAGAGAGGGCCGGATTTGGAAAAGAAGTCAGTTGACTTTTCGGCCGCGTTATTGGCGACAGGATTTGCAGATGAACCAGCGTTTCTGGAGGCCCGCTTGTCTCTTGAGGATCGAAATATTTTATTCTCTCAGGCAGAGGAGCTGGATCATGCGAAAACGGAACTGACGGGCAGACAAAAAGACCGTCAATCGCGCTTGGCAACGGAGCAGAAAAAGCAGCTGACAGACAGGGCACTTGAAGATTTGCAACTGATGCACAAAGAACTGGAGGCAACTCGCAAGGTGTTGAGCGATGCTGTTGCAGCTCTCAAACACAAACTGAATGAAAACACAGCAGCTATTGAAAGAATAAAGACAAAGCACTCCGCTGTTGAGTTACAGAGGAACGAATACCAGCGCTGGGAGAAACTGCATCAGCTCATTGGTTCAGCGGACGGCAAAAAATACCGCAACTTTGCCCAGGGCCTGACCTTTGAACTGATGGTTTCGCATGCCAACCAGCAGTTGGTAAAAATGACGGATCGCTACCAGCTCATTCGTGACGAATCTCAGCCTTTGGAGTTGAATGTCGTGGATCATTACCAAGCGGGGCAAATCAGGTCGACAAAGAATCTTTCAGGCGGAGAAAGTTTCATCGTCAGCCTGACTCTGGCACTGGGGCTTTCAAAAATGGCGAGCAAAAAAGTCCGCGTGGATTCGCTGTTTCTGGATGAGGGCTTCGGCACGCTCGATGAAGAAGCGTTGGAGACCGCGCTGGAAACTTTGTCAGGGCTTCAACAGGATGGCAAACTGATCGGAATCATCTCGCATGTTCCAGCTCTGAAAGAACGCATCAGCACACAGATAAAAATAAGCCCTGTATCAGGCGGCCGCAGTGCAGTGAGTGGTCCCGGCTGTAAACGACAGACTCCCTCCTCCGGGTAAAGCCAGGTCCGTCAATGATGTTCATCAGGGTTCTTGCCTCCAGAAAGGGTATTTGTCTTTTATGGATTCTCGGAAGCAAGCTCTTGCCCCAGCACTTGAAGATGCCTGTGTGCGGTGTGCCCTTCTTTGGTTTTCTCAGCCACAAGGTTTTCAATGGTCTGAACCGTTGATTCCATGTCGACGACCTCAATCCCGTCCGTGTGGTCACCAAGAATGAGAGCCACTTCACTGGTTAGATTCGGCGTATAGTAGCCGAAGGCCTGCTCTTGTTTCTTACCCTCCCTGCTGACTGCAATGAATCCGCCTCCTTCATGCATGGAATCAAAGTCAAAAGTTTTGAACGCGCCCGCCTCCAAAGTTTCAATCACAAACACATGCCCTCCCACAGACACTTCGATGCCATGCCATGGTTTTGAACCCGCGTTTGCGACGGTGATTTCATTCTTGCTGCAACCTGCCAGGAACAGGACTGCGATGAGAGCAACAATGGCGCTTACTCCTTTGGATATGATTACCTGAAGATACATTTGAAAAATATGCTTACTCATTGTGGGGTGGTGTTTACCACGATTGGATCATGAGATGAGTATCACTTGAAAAAGTGCTTCACGGAGCGCCCTCGACCTGATTTTCACATTCTCTGGATAACAGCCTGGGTTCTTCGATGAACGCCGGATTCAATCGTAACGCCAGCTACATGTCCATTATCTATTGCCCGATATACAACTTGAAGTTGTCCATTGATCCAAGTTGAGTCAATTTCATCTGTGAATCGACGGATTGACCAAGGCCTTTATTACAAAAAAAGGAGCGCTTTATAGTTGCCAGATCATCGGTAGGCAAACCACATTGTTAATGTTCAGAGGAACAAATAATACTATAAAATATCATGACAGAGATTCTCATCATTCTTGGTATCCTGCTGGTCCTTGTGATCGTGCTGGCTTTCTGGATCGTAGGTATCTACAACCGACTGGTCACACTCAGAAACCGCTTCAAAAACGCCTTCGCTCAAATCGACGTACAACTCAGGCGTCGCTATGACCTGATCCCCAATCTGGTAGAGACAGCCAAAGGCTATCTCAAGCACGAGCGCGAGACACTGGAGGCGGTCATACAAGCTCGAAACCAGGCTGCTCAAGCTGCCTCCAATGCAGCAAGTGACCCAAGCAATGCCGGAGCAGTCCAGGCACTTGCCGGCGCAGAAACCGCATTGACGGGTACTCTAGGTCGTTTCTTTGCCTTGTCGGAGGCTTATCCGGATCTGCAAGCCAACTCAAACATGAGTCAACTCAGCGAGGAAATGACCTCGACGGAAAACAAGGTGGCCTTTGCTCGTCAGGCATTCAACGATGCGGTGACGTTCTACAATACCCAGAGGGAAACGTTTCCGAGTAACTTTTTTGCCGGTATGTTCAACTTCAATGCAGCTGAACTGTTTGAAGTCAAGGACGAGGCGGTCAAGGAAGCACCCAAGGTATCCTTTGACTGAGCAGAACACGGGCACCTTCAGTGTTGGTTGACTGCGCCTCACTTCGCATGCAATTTTTCGAGCAACAGGATCGGGCAAAGGGGCGAACCACTTCCCTTGTGCTACTCTTCGCCTTGTCGATCCTAATTCTCACGGCTGCGATGTACGTGAGTCTGGCTTATTTGATCACATTGAAAACGCCAGAAGTAGGGAGGGAAATACCCTCCATGTGGAACCCCCAACTGCTGCTCTGGGTCGTTCTTGGCAATGGACTGGTCATTGGATTAGGAAGTCTGTCTAAAATCATCGAACTCAGAGGCGGTGGCGATCGAGTCGCTGAAATGCTGGGTGGCCGATTGATCCACGCTGAAACAGAGGATCCGAAGGAACGCCAGCTGATGAATGTGGTCGAAGAAATGGCGATTGCCTCAGGCGTTCCCATGCCGATGGTTTATGTCTTGAAAGACAAATCCATCAATGCCTTTGCCGCCGGCCACAACCCTTCCAGCGCAGTGATCGGCGTCACCACTGCTTGCATGCACCTCCTGACACGCGACGAACTGCAGGCCGTGATGGCGCATGAATTCAGTCACATTCTCAATGGAGACATGCGATTGAATATACGCATGACAGGGGTTCTCCACGGCATTGTTTTCATCGCTGTCATTGGTCGTATTTTATGTGAAATAGGATTCTCCGCTGATAGCCATAATGAAAATGATCCAAGGGGTTTTCTAGCAGGAATCGGTGTATTAGGTTTGGTGATCGCTGCTTTCGGAGCGATAGGAGTTTTTATGGGCAAATGCATCAAGAGTTCGATCTCACGCCAGAGGGAATACCTCGCGGACGCGGCGGCAGTTCAATTCACACGGAATCCGCAGGCCATGGCAGGAGCTCTCAAGAAAATCGGTGGATTGAGCCTGGGTGGGGTATTATCCAATCCACATGCGGAAGAGGCCAGTCACATGTTCTTCGAGAAAGGCGTGGCCTCTAAATTCGGAGACATCATGGGCACCCACCCCCCCCCTCGAGGATCGAATCAAGCGAATAGACCCTTACTTCGACGGTGATTTTACAGATATCGCCTTTGAAGACTGGTCAAACGATGCAGGCGATGGACTATCCACAGATCCTAAGGACGCGGACGCGTCGTCTGATTTCATGAAATCCGCCATGATGGCAGGCATGATGATGGGAGGGGCAAGGATGAGCTGGAACCCGAATGCGGTCGCAAACGCTGCCAGTCAACCTGGCCGGGCTCAACTTGAGTATGCGGCAGAACTGCGGGAATCACTGGCTCCAGAGCTTCCCAAGGCAGCGCATGACCCTCTGGGGGCTCAGGCTCTCATGTTTGCCTTGCTGATGGCCGACGAGGATTCGACCTTTGAAGAACAATTAACAAACCTTGAAACTCATTGCGCTGAGGCTGTCATACGCGAAATTGGCATCCTGCATCCCAAAGCGGCAACCATCGACCCGAGAGCAAAGCTCCCCTTGGTGGACATGGCGATTCCAAGTTTAAGACAACTGACCAAAGACCAATACGCCTCCTTTCAGGAGACCCTTCAATGGCTGGTGGAAAGCGATCAACAAATCGACCTATTCGAATATACTCTGGGCAAGGTTCTGGACCGTCACTTGAAAAACCATTTTGAGCCCTCGGCCAAACCCAGAATCAAATATCACTCGATCATCCCTCTCCTGCCAAGGTGCTCAACGATTCTTTCTGGATTCGCGCATATTGGCCATGAAGACACGGCCTCGACCGAGCATGCATTCCAGCAGGGCGCCGCCTGCCTCAAGGAACTCGGGAAGAATCTCAAACTCCTTCCTTACAGCAAGTGCAATCTGGGTGAAATGGATACTGCCGTTGCCGAGCTCGCGCAGGCAACCGCTCCTCTGCGAATGAAGGTAGTGAATGCCCTTGCCCACACCGTCGGTGCGGATGGAGAAGTGACGATTCAAGAGGCGGAATTGCTGAGAGCTTTTGCTGACATGCTTGACTGCCCGATTCCTCCTTTTGTCCAAAGCTCTTAAAAACGTGTTAGCTGGACATCACTTTCATTCATGATTACAAACAGAATAAAGATGATTCAAAGGACACTAGAGCAGGCATGGAATTCAAAGGTGGATCAAGCCCGAGTCAGGTGTTATTGAAAAAAAAACACGTATTGCATCGTTCCTTAATTTTTGATTAAAAGATATAAATATGTCATCGGAAAATGGATATGAAGATTGGCACGTGCCGCTTTCCTCACGTGAGATTACATTGGGTCAGGCTTACGACCAACTGAAGAGCTTCGGTCTCGAGCAAGGGGATGTCCCTTTGATTATTCAGATGGTTGAAAATCCAAGATTTGATTTACCGGGCTTTGATATTTTCCATGGATCAACAGATCTCGAAAAGCACGATTACATTCATATTCTTCTGGGAAGAGGAGTTTTGCTCAAGGACGAAGCTTTTGTCATCGGTTTTACCATGGGAAGCAGTAACCGCGTCACCTCTGCAGAGGAGAAACTATTCAGCATCCTCACAAAATATTTTTACCCCAAGGCATACCGCTTTACCGATGAAGATATTCATATTTTCAAGGATGCCGTGAGGCTGGGCTTCATTTCTGACTGCACACCGCTGGCAGAAGTGGATTACAGTAAATACCTCGACTGGCCGCTGGAAAAAATCCGTGAAGATATCGGTATCGAGGTCGACTTACTCAAAGCTTACTATGGTATTGAAGCCCGTCGTTATCCGACACACAAGGAGTGCAACCGCAATCTGGTTGGATCTTGATGTCTGAGAATCGTTACCGTGGCTTGCCGTAAAAGGAACAAAAAAGACCAAGTGAAGTGATGGCCTTTTCACTTTGGTAAATCTGACCCACCATGAATGTAATCCATGGTGGGTCAGCACTGTTTATTTTGACACCAAACCCATCTTATTGGTGAACAATGATTTGTTGGCAATTACTCAAAAATATTCGTCATCATATCACTCAAGGCTTCACCAGGCGATAGAATCGCTGGTCCCCGGTAATGTCGGATACATAGACAAAATGTTCTCCATTCACTTGAATTTCCTCTGCTGGCACTACATTGATCGGGCCATTGCTGAGGCTTTCAGCCCACTGCAGCTGATACCCACTATAATAGGAAGGCCAGGTGATACTTATCTGTTGGCCATCCACGTTGATGGAGAGTCGCGATGCCGAGTCTCCCAGTTCTTCAGGAACTGACACAAAATAAGTAAGCACCTCGCTTGCGTTGTCGAACAGGTCAACGGTTTCCAGCTCGATGGTGTAGTCGCCTGATTCCACCGTCTGGTAGCTGATTTCCAAACCGCTCAACCCCGTATCCGGAATGGTGATACTGCCGTCCTCAAAGGACACCAACCACGGTTCGTATGCATCCCCTGTCCACTCTTCCATGTAATATACCGGCCAAAGCAATCCGCCCGGTTCGAACTGAATACCAGAGGCGACCGGTGCCAAGCCCTGCCCTGTCCCCGATGACTCCGTTGCTACCGAGTCATCCAATATCTGATCGATAGTGCCATTACCGTTTTCGTCGAAGGAAGTGATCAGGATCAAGGGATGCACTTTTTCTTCATTGGGTGCCTGATAGTCAGCAAAACTCTGGTAAAGGTTGGAACCCGCCTCAAGGGCCCACCCACCGAGGTAGATCGGATCATAGGTATCCGAGTCTGCCAGAGACAAGATCGGCATGCTGCCGTCCCATGAAAAATCGTAAGCTCCTTCACCATCCAGCTCGGCACTGCCAATTTCCCCGAGATAGATATACTCGTTGGGATTATCCGTAAAAGCGTTGCTTACCAGCGAAGCATGGGCCGCATACGCGTCCTCACCGTCGATCACCTCAAATGTCATCAACGCGGGTTCTTCCCATGTGGCCACATGCACTCCCCAGGCTTCCGCGGGGGGCGCCTTGTCCACTCTCCCCGACTTGGCTCCCCCGCCTCCAGCCTGAATGACAGGTGGGGCTTTGTCATTTGAAGATACCAGTTGAACCTGCCCCAGGAATTCCTTCCACTGCGCGCCACCGTAACTCGGCTGGAGGAAATTTTGACGAAAGCGATACTCTCCAATTCGCACACCGAATTTATCCAAACCAAAAGAGGCAGTTCCATCGAACACGTAAGCGTGCCTCGTTTTCCCATCAATAGGATAAACGATGGAGAGGCCCACTGCATCCTGCCTGCGGCTTCCCGTGGCCTTGCTGATGACTAGATCCTGTATCCTCTCGAGCAATTGTGCTGAAGCCACCTGCAGAGCACCTGTCGCTTCTCTGGACAGCGCCTGTGCGAATGACCCAAGATCAATCAATTCCGAAGGCCCCTTTTCCCCGTCCCCTCGTTCATTAACAGCACGGTAATGGATGGCATCGCGCCTTAGGCGCGCCAACAATTGATGCGTCTCGAGAGATGTCTCCTTCATCTGGCTTGTGAAGGCTTTGAGGCTTGCATTATAGGCATCAAATTTTGTCATGTCATAGGCGACATGTACCTTGTAGTTCTTGTCTTTGAGCCGACGGTTGTGATGCAGATCCCAGAAGGCAACCTCCTTTTCAGCAAACTCAAGGAGCGGCATACCAGGAAAACCCTTCAGCGCGTTGAGCGTGCCTGCGTAATCCCAACCGGCAGCAAAATCAAGCTCAGGACAAGCGATATAGAGATCGCAAATCTCATGCATGTCCACCAACTGTTCGGCTCCTCCCATCAGGCAGGTGTCGAAGGTGGCAAAATCAAACTTACCAATTTGATGCTTGTTCAGGGTTTCAAGGGTAACATCCCTGATGTCCGCTGTTTTCATCGCAGGACGCCAACCTCGCGTTCCGTTCTGATCATCACCTCCGTATCCATTGTATTGTCCACCGTGATCCCAAAGAACCAGTCCATACCTGTCAGCTGGATAACTGCGAAGCCCCCAGTCGATAAAATCTCTCAACACATTCGGATCGTCCATGTCCATTTCAGGCATCACCTCCAGAATGGTTTGATCTGAGCGCAGAATCCGGCTTCTGACTGTCTGGGTGCGGAAAGGTTCCTCGACACCATAACCGTCGAGTGCGGATGTCCTGCTACCATCCAGATCCGTCTGCACAATGATATTGAATTGATCATTGCTGCCGACTTTCTGCATTTCCTCCAGATCCGAAAGAAAATTCGGCGTGATACTGCTGTCGGCATGACCATAGACGAGGATGGTCCATCGGGTGGTGCCGGAGGTCACCTTGAATGTTGCGGAGGCAAGGACCTCGTATTCATTGTTGGCAAACAGATACACCTTGTAGTCTCCGGGGGAAAGCGCTGCAAAAGTCGCCGATCCGCTTGACGCTGCTGTCAGCCCCTGCTTCGTGCCATCCGTATATTGCCAGTCAAGAGCAGGATCCTGCCCGGGCTGCAAACCCTGAGCATAAATCCCAAGCCAGTCTTTGGGATTGCCGGGACCACCCGAGAATTCCAATTTCATTTGTTGACTCGATTTATATTCGGCCTGACTGAGTTGAATAACGGGTCGAGCCACCAGCGCCATCACCTCGATCTGAATCAATCCCGGCTGAGAATCGCTCCGGCCATCGCTGGCTTTGTAACGGAACTGGTCACGGCCACTAAAGCCCGCTTGAGGGGTATAAACCAGATTCGGGACATCCCCGCTCAGGTTTCCATGTTCGGGTTGGCTCACAAGGGCATAGGAGAGCGTGTCCCCCTCGGCATCAGTTCCTTGAAGGGTGATGGAAAGCGCTGTTCCCTGATCCAGTTGAAGATCTTTATTCTCAACCACAGGAGCAGTGTTGGGAATAACGACCTCTGCGTAGACGCGAATATTATCAATCGCCCACCACCAGTTATTGCTGCCTTGATAGTCCCACACCAACACGAGTTCAGATGCACCTGCAGGGTTGTTCAAGGGGAATGAAAGGGTCGCATTGAGTGCATCCGGGCTGTCACCATCGAGCGAGAGCAACTCCAGCTCGCTACCGTCATCGTAATAGGCACTCAGCGTTCCACGCTGAGGCTCCTGCCGCCAACTGGAATCAAACGAAAGCACAAGGCTTCCAGGAGATGCCGCTCGAATATCGATGGTGGGGGTTTTCAACGAAGCATCGAAATTCGCATCATCCAAATCATCAAATTCATCGGAATCTGCGACCGCGATGACACCGTTCCCCTTGGTGAATTGACTTCTCTTCTGCTGAGCCGTCGCGTCCCAGGAAACAGGATCCAGAAAGGTCCAGCCGTCGAATTCCTTGACGACCTGTCCTCCCTCCACGGGACCATGCCCTGGGCCACGGGTCATCAACCATCCATCCGGGCCATCAGGCGTCCAGTCTGTTGCATTCCCTTTGCTAATTTCCGTGCTTGATTCAAAAGGGCCCAGTGCCAGGCCATCGAAATTCTCCTGGAAATAAACGCCTTCAGGAAGGACGACCTGCTCCTGAAGAATCCTGAAGGAGGCGGAGGCAATGATTTCATATTCATCATTCAGAAATAAGTATGCCAGATAGTTCCCGATGCTCAGATCAGCAACCTCAAAATTACCTTGGCGCACCCCCTGATTCCCTTCCTGATTACCGTCCACGTATTGCCAGTAAAAAGGTTCGGTCTCGCCTACATCACTATCCTCCGCATAGATTCCAACCCAATCCTTTGGATTGCCGGGACCTCCAGAGAAAGACACCTCAACGGGAATCCCTTCAGTATAGACCGCCTGCGATGTTTGTATGCGAGCTTCTTCAGGGAGAGGTATCACATTCAGCAGCACCGTGGCTTGCTGGGAATCACTGGTTCCGTCATGCGCACGGTAAGTGAATGCGTCCATCCCGCTGAACCCTGCATCCGGCGTGTAAACCAGGCTGGGAGGTGTGCCCGTTAACGCGCCATGCTCAGGCTGGCTGAGAAGGCTGTAAGACAGGCTGTCCCCATCCGCGTCCGCGCCTGTAAGGACGACAGGCACGGAACTTCCCTCTTCCAACTGCAGTTCAATGTCATTGGCACTGGGGGCTTCATTGGATTTGGGCTGCGCTTGAACCCTGATATTGTCAATGGCCCACCACCAGTTATTGATGCCTTGATAATTCCACTTCAGGACCACATAACGCGCACCGGCTGGATTGTTCAATGCCAATGCATATGTGGCATTGAGCGCGCTCGGGCTTGCCTCATCAAGCTCCAGCAAAACAACCTCACTGCCTCCATCGAACCGTGCGGTGAGTTGACCTGTCTGAGGTTCCTGACGCCAACTGGAATCAAAGTGCAATACGAGGCTGCTTGGAGCCGCAGCGCGAATATCAATAGCAGGCGTACTCAATGAGGCATGAAAGACAGCATTGTCCAGATCATCAAACTCATCAGAATCAGCGACCGCAATCACACCCTTTCCCTTGGTAAACTGATCCCTGTCCTGCGTCGCTGAGGCATTCCATGACACCGGATCCAGAAAGGTCCAGCCATCATATTCCGTCACAGACTGACCACCGTCAACGAGACCATGCCCGGGACCACGCGTCATCACCCATCCCTGAGGCCCATTGGGTGTCCAGTCGGTACCGTCCCCTTTGCTTTCCGAGCTGGACTCAAAAGGCCCCAGTGGCAGGCCATCAAAATTCTCCAGAAAGTAGACCCCTTCAGGAAGGGGACCTTGCGCACGCTTTATGGAAAGCTGATCCAGCCATGCTCTGTCTGCACCCCAGAGCACCGAATCATCCTTGGCATACATCCACTTCAACTGATGACCACCTGCCTCCAGTTCAAAAGTGACTTCCGCCCAGTTCTCTTCCCCACTGATCTGGGACACCACTGAATCATCCACGCTGAAACTGAATACATCGTAATCTTTCTCGCTGGAAACTCTCCAGTAGAAGCTTCCCTCAAGCGGACCCTGCAAGTTCAGGGTGAGTGTCGCAGCCTGACCATCCTGGAGGAATTGCGTCTGCAGGGCATCCTCTCCGTCATGAGCCACCGTTGATTGAATTTCCCAGCCATCCTGTGTTCCCCATGGAAGTAAATCTGTTTCCAAAGCATCATCAATCGACGCACTTGCCTCCAGCACGGTAAGGGAAACAGCATCACTTTCGATCGTTTCGACACCCAGTTGAACACTTACGTGATAATCACCTGCATCAGCTGCTTGAGCACTAGCTATGATATAGGTAGAAGCATCGGCACCCGAAAGAGCGACCCCATCCTTGAACCATTGATAGCGCATGTCGGCACCTCCCTGCGCCACCACGGAAATACTCCCTGATTCGCCCTCGACCAGCGAAAGAGCAACAGGCTGTTCAATAATCGAAATCGTTGCTTGAAGCGAAATCTTCAATTGATCCAGCCACCCCATGTCAAGGCCATCGGAAAGGGACTCGTCTTTTCGGTAGACCCAGTCAAGTCGGTGCGCACCGGCATCAAGTTCAAATGTTTCCTTGGTCCAGTCGACATCCCCGCTGATGCTGGATACAAGGACTCCATCAATTGAAAAGTTAAAAAAATCAAAGTCCTCCTCTGAGGATACTTTCCACCAGAAGGAACCTTCCAGCGGGCCCACCACTTTCAGGGATAACTCAGCTGCCTCCTCATCCTCAATCGTGCCTGATGCAAGGGCATCCTGATTATCGTAAGTCACTTCGGATTGGGAAACCCAGTGCCCCGTACTTTCCCAGTTCAGATGGTTCGTATCCAGCGCTTCCCCCAATGGCAATTGAGCAGAAACCCCTGGCAAGAGAAGAAAAAACAAATACATCCAGATAAGATGATAAGCAGACAGAAGTTGACGTGACCTTCTAAGAAACTTTGGGACCATGTAAATTTGCTATAGAATCCGTCAAATTTTGGCAACCTTAATTCACAATACCTACACCATAAAACATGGTCACTTTAAAGATGACGATCTACAAAAACAAACAAGCCTATGAAGCTAAATAAGGCCTTTTGGGTTCGAGTGAGCTTTGTGAGGGCAGTAAGTAATGAAGGCATACTCCAACTTAAATTACTGACATTGATCAGTCCTGAGAAAAATGGACAAAGGATTCTCTAAACGAGAGAATCCAGAAATGAAGAGACGACGATATACGAGTGAGTTTAAACGAGAGGCGGCAAGGATGCTGATTATCGAAGGTTTGAATGTCAGGGAGGTATCTAAGCAACTTGGCGTAGCCGAGAATATATTGTATCGGTGGAAACAAGAACACATTAACGAGCTAGAAGCCAACAAGCCCACTGGAGGTCAGAGTGAAGTGCAACGGATAATTGGACCAGTAAGTTTTCAATTTAGTTGATTATTTCTTTCGAACTGGACAGGTGATTGATAGCCGATTGTGGAATGTTTCCGTTGCACTTCAGTATGCCTTAACTTTTGAGAACACAAAAAAATACTCAGCAAATCACACAGTGCGCACTGCCATAACCGTATGGATTTGATTAATTCCATAAAATTAATAATATGCAGACAAAGAATATTAATAAATATGACAAGTCTGAATTGCTTAAAGAAATCTCATGAAAATTAAATGTTGGGGAGCGAGAGGGTCTATCGCTGTTTCGGGAAAAGAATTCCTGAAATATGGAGGTGATACCACTTGCATTGAAATAAATTCTAAAAGTGGCGATAATGTAATTATTGATGCCGGCACTGGGATTCGAGGTTTGGGAGACTTTTTGATGCTGAAAGGCAAAGTTAGCTCTAACATTTTATTCACCCACTGGCACTGGGATCATGTTTTGGGCTTTCCATTTTACAAGCCGCTCTATCACCCTGATGCGCAAGTAAGCGTCTTTGCACCATCTTTTGAAGGGAGATCCGTTAAAGAATTAATAGCCGGCTTGTTTTCCTCTCCTTATTTCCCTATGGCCTTCGAAAATATTGAAGCTGAGCTAACATTCCATACACTTAATACAGAGCCTTTTTGGATTGGCTCACTGTATATTACTCCAATTGCTTTAAGCCACCCAAATGGGGGGGTGGGCTACAAATTTACCGAGCAAGGAAGATCATTTGTCTTTTTGACGGACAATGAATTAACTTTCAAGCATCCTGGTGGGTTGAATTTTCAGGAATACGTAGCCTTCTGTGACAAGGTAGATTTACTTTTGCATGACGGTGAATACAGCAAAGAGGATTATCAAAAAGTTAAGGGATGGGGACACAGCACATATTTCGATGCTCTCAATCTTGCACTTCGTTCTGAGGTGAAGAAGCTTGGTATTGTGCATCATAATCAAGGTAGAAGTGATGATGAACTCGATGAAATTCTTGATGATTGCAAGAATACTGTAGCAAAGCAAAACTCAGCTTTGGACATCTACATGATGAGTAAGGGCATGGTTTTGACCATGGATGAGGGTGGGATTACGCTCGATGCGCCTTGCTCCGGTATCGAAAAGGAGTCAAATGAAATACGAGCATTGCGCCAAAGCAAGAAAGCCTTGGAGAAAACTCTGCAAAGATTCGGTGTGGAAAAGTCACATGAAATTCAAAAAGTCCTTGCCCAGTCAGGTCAAGAGTTGGCGCAACTAAAGTCTACTATTACTGTCCTTCGTGAGGAGCTAGAAAAAATGGAGACCAAGAAAATAAGGAGTGTTCAAGAAATTAAATCATCTTACAACAGTGAAATTAGTCAGCTCAAAGAAACCATTGAAGTCCAGCGTGAGAAAATGACAGAAAACATGATCTCCTATAAGGAGAAACTACAAATAAACCGGCAAAATATGTTCAGTGAGATTACCCAGCTCAAAGAAACAATTTCAGTGATAAGGAAAAAAATAGAACAGACCGATGGAAAATAAAGAATTAATAAGGGACCACATGCTCCAACAGGCCGAACTTCTTTTGAATCTCTCAAGAGAAGTTGCCACTAAGGAAACGCTTGATGATGTTCTCACAACACTTGTCGAAATCTCTAACTCCGAAATTGGTGGCGAAAGAGGAAGTTTATTTCTGAACGATCCTAAGACTAACGAACTATACTCACGCATTCAGCAGGGCAATGACTATCGTGAAATCAGGATTTTAAACAGTTCAGGCATAGCTGGATACGTTTTCACGCACGGTAAGGGCACGATTATTGAAGACCCTTACAACCATGAACACTTCAATAGTTCAGTGGATGAGCATACTGGTTATTTGACCAAAAGCATCCTTTGCGCACCTGTTAAAACTGTCAAGGGACAAGTTATTGGTGTGGCACAAATTCTAAATAAGAAAGTGGGTTGTTTCACAAAGGAAGATTTGAATCTTTTGGAGGCTATGTCTACTCAAGCAGCCATAGCGCTACAAACGGCTCAAATGATCGAGGAGGTGGAATCTTCACGCAAGCAGGAACTCCGATTTATGGAGCTCGTAGCAAATATTACCGGCGAAATTGATCTCAATACACTGCTGCAAAAAGTTATGGGGGAAGCTTCTCGAATGCTAAATGCTGAAAGATCCACACTATTTCTTAATGACGAAAAAAACAAGGAACTATGGTCAGTGGTAGGCAAGGGGCTGGATGCCGTTGATATTCGATTTCCAAACCATCTTGGTATTGCTGGAAATGTTTTCATCAACAATAAAACGGTGAATATTAATTACGCCTATGCGGACTTACGTTTCAACCCTGCTTTTGATAAGCAGACCGGATACTTCACCCGCTCAATTCTTTGTGTTCCTGTTGTCAACGAAAAAGGAGCTACCATTGGGGTCACTCAGGTACTTAATAAGAAAGGAGGTTTATTTACTGAGGAAGATGAATCACGCTTAAAGGCTTTCACTGCTCAAGTCTCGGTTGCGCTTGAAAACGCCAAACTTTTTAACGACGTTCAAAACATGCGTAATTACAGTGAGAGTATGCTGGAGAGCATGTCTAATGGTGTGATTACACTGGACGACGATGGTAGGATTACCACCTGTAATAGAGCAGCATTAAATTTATTTGGAGTGAAGTTGATCGATATTCAATCCAAATATGCGGATAAATATTTTGTAGGTAACAATGCATGGATCATACAGAAAATGAGAAATGTAGAAGGGAGCAGTAACAGCGAGCTTCTTGTGGATGCTAAGTTGGAATTTGGAGAGAAAACACTTTCGGTCAACTTGACTATTCTACCTCTAGTGAGTGTTGAAAATGAGAAACTTGGCACCATGATTATGATCGAAGATATTTCTAGTGAAAAACGCATGAAATCGACCATGTCAAGGTACATGGACCCAGAGATTGCAGATCAACTCATGAAGGGGAGCGAGGATGCTCTTGGTGGAAGGAGTATGGTTGCCTCGATACTTTTTTCTGACGTGCGAAATTTCACTACACTTACGGAGGAACTTGGTGCCCAAGGAACAGTTACACTGCTTAACGAATATTTCACAGTGATGATGGAGTGCATTCAAAAGGAGGGAGGTATGCTGGATAAATTTATTGGTGATGCCATGATGGCCGCCTTTGGCATACCCTTAAAGCATGATGATGACGAAGATCGCGCCGTTCGGACCGCTATCTCTATGATCAGATCGCTTCAGACTTTTAATAGCGTGAGTTCAAAGAATAGGCGAAAACAGATTGAAATTGGTATAGGCATCAATACTGATACTGTGGTTTCAGGGAATATCGGATCTCCCAAACGAATGGATTACACGGTGATTGGTGACGGAGTCAATCTTGCCGCCCGCCTTGAGAGTGCATGCAAACAATATTCAACCCGAATCCTCATCAGTGAATTTACTGCGCGTAAACTTCGCGGAAGCTACCGTATGCGTGAAATCGACCAAGTACTAGTAAAAGGAAAAACAAAACCAGTCGGTATTCATGAAATACTTGACTACCATACGGATGAAACTTTCCCAAACCTCATGGAAACGTTGTTCTATTTCCAGGCGGGACGAGGCTTTTATCTCAAAGGAAAGTGGGATAAGGCAATTGAGTCTTTCAATGACGCCCTGCAATTGCAGCCCACCGACCAACTCTCACAGACCTATGTAGATCGATGTAGGAAATTAAAGGAAACCCCCCCTCAAGGGGAATGGGATGGTGTATGGATCATGAAAGAAAAGTAGGATTGAGATAAAACCTGACAAGCACTTGTTGGTTGTTACGAAAGATCCCCAGATATCCGACTCGGATCGATGCATGCTTGCACCTTTCCAAGAGCATGAATGGTATTTTTCTGATCATTTTATTTCTACTTTCTGAATGGATGTATCAAGGCATAGGTGGTTTTCATTTTTATTATTTTCAATCGTTTAGATGAAGTTCTTTTTTTTCTTTACGCAAAGAGCATCATTCCGTTGATACCAGACTTTTGAGCGGCGGGTTGAAGGGCACGTCACATCGCACTTCCAAGGCGAGCGACCTTCAACTCCAAAAGGCAAGAGCGTCAACATGATTGAGATCAGCCCGATAAAAAATGAAGAAAGCAGACATGCTGCCTGAAACAACAGCCATTGAGTAAGATGTCATTCTAGCCTTATTTTCGCATGCACAGGCTGTGTGCCTTCGAGAGAAGCGCTGAAAAAAGGAGGGGCCGCATATGCCTACATGATGGCATCGAGCCGTTCGACTCAAAAAAAGCCAGCGCTTCCATTCAGGTGGTGTCTTGCGGAGTATGCCGACTCCTTGCACACTCAGATTTTCAATAAAAAAAGCTTTGAATCGGACAAAAGCAATGAACTTCACCCTTCCCTCCACCAGGCTCGACAGGCGTGTTTGCATACCCGAGGGAGAGCTTCATTCAGCCTCGGCTTCCAAGTCTTCGCCTGTTTCAGCTCCGAGCTTGCGGAAAAAATCGGCGGTTTGATTTCTTTGATTTGCAAGCGCTTCATCCAGAGGTGTGTGACCAAGAATATTTGTCTCGTTGATGTTCGCCCCCTGCTGGATCAGCAATTCGCAAAGCACCATCGCGTGCTTTTCCGAATAGCTCCTCGCCACTTCGTGCAAGGGTGTATCTCCCGTCTTCGCATGGTAAGGTTTCTCCTCGATGCCACTAGTGGCTCTAAGACGCTCATCTCCCGACCTGAGTTTCATGTTCACATCAGCACCTTTTGAAATGAGAAGCTTCGTCAGATTTAGGTAACACTGATAACTCTTTTCAGCACCCTGCGCTGCCCCACTGGCCGCTGAAAACACAAGGGTCTCTCCCGTGCGCTGTGTTCTGGCATTCACACGCGCACCTGCCTCAATCAGTAATGCGGCTGTTGCTGCATGACTGGCCAGATGCAAAGGCGCATGATGTGTGTCATCGATGGCATTCACATTGGCTCCTCTTTCAATCAGCAACTTCACCATTTCAAGATGACTGCCTTTCCAGTCGGCATTCGCGGCACGGTGCAGAGGCGTATTGCCCTGTTCATCCTGCAGATTGACGTTTCCACCATTGTCCAGATACGCTTGCACAGCTTCGATATCTCCAGAGCCAACATCACCCAGAAGGGCCGATTCCGAGCGCCCCAGATAGACGGAATCTATGTGTAGATCGCAACCCATCAGCAAAATGGCCACCAGTGTTGAAAGGAAGTACTTCATGTCCAATTGTTTCATCTATAAATGTTCGGATTATTACTTTGCAGCACAAAGCAGGACTTTGTGCTTTGTATCACAAAGCTGTATTGAGTCAACCAACTTTCCAGTCCTTCTCAAATGCGCTTAATCCTCGTTACTGATGACAGTAGCCTTACTGGCTGCCCCTTTTCGCCAATCGGCAAGCCAAAGCGCCAGACAAATCAGCAGCAGTTGAATGAAAAGACGCAGAACGTGTGCCTTGTGGCTGAGTACCTGTCCATTGAATGGGATGTCGTTCAGCCACATGTTCAGGTTTGCCGGATACACACACACCAAAAACACAGCTAGAAAAAGAGCAGCCCATCTTCGCCAGGGTGGCAGCATGATGCCGATGCCAAGGAGCACTTCCACGACGCCGCTGGCAAGGGTCCAGAAACGCGGAGACCCAAGATAGGCAGGCACAATGGCATCAAAGGGCGCAGGCCTAATAAAATGCTCAAGACCAATCATGATGAAGGGTATTCCGAGAGCGATCGCCAGAACAATTTGAATACGATGAAGGACAGGTTTGGCCATGGGACTGTGTTTTTCAAGTCATACGTCGAGGATCATTGAAGCCAGAAAATAATGCTACAATCAAAGACCCACATTTTTTGTCGTCAACAAGTGTGTGGGTTCCATGAAGGCTGGCGACGGACCTACCTATTTCATCAGGGATCAGGATGAGCATGACCAAATTTAGAACAAAGGATCACTCATTTCGCCGTTGAACTGAGACCAGATCCTGACCAGTTCGGCAAGGCGGTCGGGATGTGTGCCAGCAAGGTTCTTGGTCTCGGAGATGTCTTCCGAGAGGTCGTAGAGTTCCCATTTTGCCTGAACGGAAGTCAAACGCCTGCCCATGCGCACCAGCTTCCAGTCACCGTGACGCAGGGCCGTCTTTCCGCCTTGACGCCAGAAGAGACTTTCGTGGGGCGCACCATTGCGCTGGCCTGTGAGATAGGGGACCAGGTCAACACCTTCCACCTGCTCCGGTTTGCGGACTCCGTCGCATTGCGCCGCAGCCGTGCCAAAAATATCAAACGAACTGACCGGCCGGTCGTAGATCTGCCCCGCGGGAATCCTACCTTTCCACTGCACCATGAAAGGCACCCGAATGGCACCTTCATACATCTGCCCCTTGGACCCTCGCAAAGGGAGGTTGGACGAAGTCAGTTCTCTGGTCGGACCACCATTGTCACTCAAAAAGAAGACGATTGTGTTTTCTTCCTGTCCCGATTTCCGCAACTGCTGCAATACCGAACCCACGCTGTCGTCCATGTTTGCCAGCATGGCCGCGAAAATGCGGCGATGCATGTCTTTGATGTGCGCGAATTTCTTCATGTAGGCATCCGCTCCCTGCAGAGGACTATGGACGGCATTGTAGGCAAGGTAGAGAAAGAAAGGCTTGTCGTCGTGACGATCAATGAAATCAACCGCCTCACGGGTGAGAGCATCGGTCAGGTATTCCGTTTCGACCACGGGCTGACCGCCGCGCACGATGGGGTTGTTGGCGTTGTAGTCTGGTTCATCGCTCCCCAGAATGTCGTGGTAGTGCAGTTCGCCTTTCCCCGTCCAGAGGCCTTTCGCCCCACCCGGAAGTGTCTTGCGGCGGAGCAAGGTGGTCACGCCTCTGTAGGGTGGCGGAACGAAGTAGTGTCCCTCATGCGTGAAACCGAAGAACTCGTCGAAACCATGCCTGAAAGGGTGATACCTGGCGGTGCCCCCCTGATGCCACTTACCGATCAGACCGGT
Source organism: Verrucomicrobia bacterium SCGC AAA164-E04 (assembly GCA_000383715.1). GTDB lineage: Bacteria > Verrucomicrobiota > Verrucomicrobiia > Limisphaerales > AAA164-E04 > AAA164-E04. The sequence continues at coordinate 29,747 of KB912034.1, read as the reverse complement.
GGTGTAGCCCGCATCATGCAGCGCCTCGGCAATCGTGATTTCCTTCGAGGGCAGGCCAAAGCCAGGTTCCTCATTGAGCGCACCGGTGGGGTTGAATTCATAGCCAAATCGCGTCGGAGTGCGCCCGGTAAGAAGGCCCGCACGGGATGGACTGCAATTGGGGCCAGCCACATATCCCGAGGTGAAGCGAACCCCGTTGCGCGCAATCGAATCAATATGAGGGGTTGGAATCTCCGGGTTGCCCTGACAGCTCAGCTCACCGTAGCCAAGGTCATCGGCAAAAAGAACAACAAGGTTGGGCTGCCGCTCGCCTGCTCCTGCAAGGGCGCTCATTCCCAAGACGATCAACAGACAAGCCACCTGAAACATGCTCCGACTCCACATCTTGATGAAAGGTGTCCCGCGAACAACCGCTGCAGCGCCTTGAATACGATGAATAACAAACTGGATCATACTTCCCCTTTTCATTGCGTCCGAACCTTTTGTGGTTCCCCTAAAACTTCGTAAAGCCATGACACTTCAAAACGCGTCACTTGCAGACAATTCAAACCACCTGTGCGACGATCGCCGGCACTGTGTCCAAGGATCACATGGTCCCCCATGCATTCAATGGCCGTATAACAATACCAGCCCTCGGGATCATTTTCCAAGGCCACACTCCGGGTCCAATGCCGCCCTTCATCTCTGGAGATGGCAACACTCAAAGGCGTGCGTCGTCTTTTCAACACTTCTGGAATATCGGCATGATCATTCCAGACCAGCAACAAATCACCTGTTCCGGGAATGCGTTCCATGCTGGCAGGTGATACGGGGGAGCGGATTTCACTGGGAACAGGTTGAGACCATGTATTGCCTTCGTCTTCTGACCAACTCAAATACTGACTGCCTCCGTCGGAACGCACCCACATCATCAGGCGTCGGTCTTTTAATTCAATCACGCCCGGCTCCTGAAAGGTTGTTCGTGATCCATCACGGTTTGTTCCCTTGAGAACCGAAGCGCTGCGTTTCCATGTCATGCCTGAATCGTCGGAAACATAGCACATTAAAAGACCTTTCCAGTCAGGCTGTTCATATTCCGGCAAATGATGCAGGGCCACCGGGCAAATCAACCTTCCACTCTTCAGTTGTATGACACGGTCATTGTTCAGAACGTAATACCCGACCTGATCGGTAATCACCTCGACCGGCTCACTCCAGGTAAGGGCTTCGTCGGTGGAGATACGCATCCATGGTCGACAATCTTCCATTGAGTTCTTTCGCAAATAAAACATGGCGATTTGCCCATTGACCAAACGCAGCAGGGAAACGGACATGATATTGAAACCACCTTCATTGCTCAGGATGATTGCGTCCTTGTCCGACCATGTCTGCCCTCCGTCACTGGATATACGGCTGGCGAGAAAGGCCGATGCATGGTCGCTGCTCCCATCCGTAAAATGAGAATAGACAAACAAAAGTCGCCCATCCCTGAGTTGAATGAAATCACCTTCACTGTTTCGGGGATTCCCCGGCCCAGGTTTCAGAAGCATGGCTTTGTGAAGACCCGAAGGAAGGCTGGATGAACCCTCCGGTTCCTCGAGTGACTGAGCCATGATGGCTGAGCTGGTGGCACTGACGAGCAGGCACAGGGAGATCAAACATCCGATATATTTCATCATCGCAATCTCTATGGGTATTTTATTCTGACAATCGGTTGAGAACGTTCCTGGTGATCTGCTCCACGATCGGATCCTTCCCTGTCAACCCATGTGACCAGTCCGTACTCCCGCAGGTGAACACGGTGCCACCACGCGCATAAATCCCCAACACCGCATTGCCTGCACGGCCGTTTTCCCATTGGTCGTACCATTGACAATCATCGGGATGCCATCTGGCAGGTGCTGTGCCGAGGATTTGAAACGAGGGGGGTGTTCCATCCTGATATGTTGGAAACGGCAACCCGTCCTTCCAAGTAATCTCGCAGCCATCGCATTCGTATCCAACGATGCTGTCCTTGCCACCAAACACATCCTTTTGCTTCAGACTCGTTCCAGCAAACACCCAATGCTCCGGACGATGCACCGTGTAGGCGCCACTGCCATCCATGTACTGCCCATGACTTCGGTGATATCCACCCCACAAAAAACCCACGCCCGTCAGTGTGTTCTCAGGACGCCCCACCAGATGATGGCTCCAAAGCGACGACAAGAGGTCATTCCCTTTTCTGGCCTGATACACCGGATCAGAGTGAAAGTTCTGTTTCCAACACGTCGAAGCACGCCCCTTGGCTTCGTTGCGGATTTGCCAGCAACAGGTATTACCACTGAAAAACGCCACATTGCCACCCTCCGTGATGAAGGATTCCAAATGATCCCTCATGGGAGCCGACCAATATTCGTCATGGCCCAGGCTGAGCACCAGTTTGTAGGAGGAGAGCAGTTCGGGATGGAATTCCAGATCGTTGTTCGCTGCGAAATCAAGTACATACCCATGGGTCTCGGCCCACTGCACAAATGGACGTTCCCAGTTATTATAAAGACTGCTCGGAGGTCGATCAAAGGATACTCGATGTCCCTGATTCCCCCCTGCTCCATGAAACCCGTAGAGGCTGAAACCTCCCCAGTTATTGTAGGCATTGTAGGTATTGGTTGAAAGCTGCAGCAATATGCGTGTGTCCTTTCCAGGTTGAGCGGATCGTACAATGAAGAAGCAGGTTCCTTCTGCATGACGCCGGTTGCGCTGCACATATTTGCCACCTCGGTCACTGGCCCGCAATCGCACTTCGTAGTACCCACTCTGCATATCCAATGGGATGGGGATTTCCAGAGAAACAGGCCACTCACAACCATGGGATGAGGCATTTCCCGGCACATTGGATACCTGTCCCTCAATGCCTTCCTGAGCCCACACCTTTTTGTCCTCTCCTCCCAGCCGGAAAATTTCCGCATTGAAAACCGAGGCTGAAGTGGACACGTGCAGACTCACTGTTTCCCCCGGCACGTAACTGACTTTTCCGGTGTATCCCTCTACAAACAAGGGGCGAGGTTCTTGTGCGCGGGCAGCAGGATCAACGTGGAAAAGAACCACCATGAAAAGGACAACAAAAGTCCAATACGACCGACAATAGCGAGGCGAAAACATAAGCAATCTTTGTTTTAAATCGACACTTCATCAAGCTTCCACAGCTTCAGGCCCCCGAACACCGAAAGGTTGTTCGAAGCGATATGAGCGAATCAAGTCGCCCATGAGCATGCGTCACTTGTCTCTGGATAACAGGCGTGATTGTCTCAGAAGTTCCATCAAAAGCAAGATCACCCTTATGCGAAATGCTCGGACGTGCGCGGGTCGCCGTTCAAACCAAAACAGATAATACGACAGTTGTTGGCGGTGCTCAGCTCATTTCATTTCTCACTGACTCGGACAGTCGACGTTTCCAAAGGCTGTTTCCGGAGTCAGGAGACAGATCCTGACTTTGGCATGACAGAACGATTACCGATCATCCTTCGCCCAGACCGACGGTCCCATCAAGCTGAACGATCTTGGTAAGCCAGTCTTTATTTACATGCTGTCCGAGTGGCGGAATATCCACTGGTAGGTGTGCAACACATATCGATACGCAGAAAATCACTCCATAGCACCACCACGGCTGCGATAGTTGTGAGCAGGAGGTGTTTCATTAAACAGATCATGGAAAAGAAACAATAGCAGCTAAAACGCGAGGTAGCGTCAGGCATACTCTCCGATTTGACAATCGCAAGATCTACGGCTGATGCGTTCGAAAGGGGCCCGCGGGCAATCCCTCCTTGTTCATGAGGTTTGGTACGGCTACCTGGTGCCAGGCGAACCTTGCTGCGGTCGGTTTGACGATGGCGTCGCTGGAGACGACAACGGTATGGCCGTCGATCAAGGCTTGGGCCTTGACGAATTTCCCGTCTTCACCCGCAATTTCAAACCAGTCGAGGGGCTTGGCATCGCGCGAAACGAGCCCGCTTCCCGTATAGTTGAAACTCAGGCGAATTTTGCTACCTTCGATAGCCATCGATTTATAGAGGGGACCGGAGTAGACGAGGTCGTCTTGGCCGTAGTCCTTGGCAAGAGCCCAGAGCGCGAGGCGTTTCCCAACGCCTTGCTTGTTGCTGGGATGGAGCCAGTTGACGTGGCCGATATCCGAGATGACGGCCATGCCAGTGTGGGGAATGTCCATCGCGGCGGTCTGGGCCTCCCAGAGCTCGGGGAGAGTGTATTCCACCATGTCGCCGCCATAGCGATAGGGAGCGATCTGCACGAAATAGAAGGGGGCGTCGGGACGGAGGAAGACGTTGCGCCAGGATTGGATGAGTGCCTGCATTTTGTCGAAGTAGAGCATGCCGTCGCCGTGGTTATTCTCGCCCTGGTACCAGATGATGCCACGGATACCGAAAGGGACAAGGGGGTGAATCATCGTGTTGTAAAGAAGCGTGGGGAGGTTGACATGGTCGTCGGGATAAGGGAGCGAGGCGCGGAGTTGGACACCTGGCTTGTAATACCAGGAACCGGCCAGACCGATGCGATCCGTTTCCTCGGAACCGGCGACACAGAGAGCCATGGCGTCGGCTTTGCCCGACATGCCGCGGGGGCGAAACGTGTCGACGACACGCACGGTGATGGTGTTGTCGCCGGTTTTGATCAGGTTGGCAGGGATGCTGTAAACGCGCTGCTTGGAATAGTTGGCGATGATGGTGGCGCCCACTTGCTCGCCGTTGAACCACGTGACGTCGCCTTCGTAGATGCGGTCAAGGTGCAGCACGAGGTGCTTGCCCGCCCACGATGCGGGAACGTCAATGGTCTTGCGGAACCAAACCATGCCCCTGAAGTCGGGCAGACCCGCTTCTCCCCATCGGTTGGGGATTTCCATGATTTTCCAACTGCTGAGATCAAGGTCAGGACGCGTCATTTTGTGAGCGAGTGCGTCGTTGGCTCTCGCCTCGTTGAATGCCTGACGGCTCTTCGCAGCAAGTTCTTGGCTGGCTTTGAAAGCGAGTTTGTATTCGGCTTTCGACTTGAAGTCGGCCAGGTGGATCTCCGCGGCGCGTTTTTCGCTGGCGGTCATGTCTTGCGGAACCACCGTCGGGTCCCGGTGAATATCCTGGGCATCGGCGATGCGTTCGGTCATGCCGGGCAGGCGCGAGATTTCTTCGTGACGTGTCCAGGTTTCAATGATCGTTCCACCCCACGAGGCGCTGATGAGTCCGACAGGCACATTGATGGACTGGTGGATTTCGCGTCCGAAGTAGTAGCCGACCGCAGAGAAGTCCGCGATGCTCTCGGGCGAACAGGCTTGCCATTGGCCGACCACGTCGTCCTGTGGATCACTGGCCATGGCGGCGGGTCGCGGAATATTGAAAAGCCGGATGCTGGGGTGGTTGGCTGCTTTGACTTCAGCTTTACCGTCGGCAGATTCGTGAACGGTCATTTCCATGTTGGACTGGCCGGAGCAAAGCCAGACTTCGCCCACGAGGATGTCGGTGAGGCGAATGGTCTCATCGCCAGCCTTGACGGTCATCGTCAGAGAACCTTTGCCGCTTTCGAGGCGCGGCAGGGTGAGGCGCCAGCGCCCTTCCGCGTTCGTACGGGTGCGGGAGGAGTGCGGGCCAACTTCCACGATGACAACGCGACCGGGCGCGGCCCAGCCCCAAACCGGCAGGGGCTGATCGCGCTGGAGAACCATGTGGTCCGTGAAGATGCAAGCCATTCGGAATGCGGGCTGCGGCTCAACGGCGAGCAGGCGATGTCCTGCAGTGGCATCCAGTAACAAGGCAACGATCGTTGTGCTTAGGATTGCTTTTCGCAATAGGATACTTTGCATTTTTTCGCGAGGCCTCCTCTGGTTTGGCAAGCGCCGCGGGCAGCGGGCACTGGTTCCTATGGTGTGATGATTATCTCTTAAACTGATCAAAAAAGTTCAGACGCTTACTCCCGTTCTTTTTTACAGTTGGACCTGGCGTTATAGATCAAATGATGTCTAGAGAAGGATTTTGGTCATCACGTTTCCATGCACATCGGTGAGTCGCATGTCACGACCTCCGTAACGATAGGTCAGCTTTTCATGATCCATACCAAGTTGGTGCAGCACCGTGGCCCACAGATCAAACACCTTGGCCTTGTCTTCAATGGCATGGTAGCCCAGATCATCGGTAGCCCCGTGCACGCTGCCCCCCTTGATTCCCCCTCCGGCCATCCACAGACTAAAACCATAGGGATTGTGATCGCGGCCATTATTCCCCTGTGAAAAAGGCGTGCGGCCAAACTCGCCGGTAAAAATAATCAAGGTACTCTCCAGCAAGCCACGCTGTTTGAGATCGTTGATGAGGGCCGCAATGGGCTGGTCGACCTGACGGGCCATTTCCTTGTGACCATGGGGCAGGTTGCCGTGTTGATCCCAGGGGTTGGCCCGTTGCCCATCTCCTTTGAAATTGGAGCAAGACAACTCGACAAAGCGCACTCCCTGTTCCACCAGGCGACGGGCCACCATGCACTGATGCCCATAACGAGCCACCAGCGGGTCTTCATGCTCGAAGCCATAAGCTCGTTTGAGATGGTCCGGTTCTTTGTCGAGGTCCATCAATTCAGGTACCGCCATTTGCATGCGGAAGGCTGTCTCATAATTTTCCACAGCCGACTGCACATCCCCTTCTGCAGCCGAGCGCTTGGCAAAAGCGCCATCCAGCTGCTTCAAAAACCCCAGGCTCGCACGCTGCTCTTTCAACGGGCGACGCGGCTGCACACGACTGACCACTTCTTCCTGATCCAGATCAAAAAACGAGGCACCGTTGGTGGCAGGCAGGAAACCACTACCGAAAATCGATTTGCCCCCGTGGGGAATCCCGGTTTTGTTGTTGAGCACCACGTAACCGGGGAGGTTTTGATTCACGCTGCCCAAACCGTAATTTACCCATGCCCCCGCCGACGGCACCCCCAGGAAGGGAAAACCTGTATGCATGTAAAAGTTCCCCTGGGCATGTTCTGAAAAATCTGCCGTCATGCTGCGAACCAGAGCGATGTCATCGGCGCAGTCGGCAATGTGCGGGAAGAGGTTGGTCATCTCCAACCCCGATTGACCATATTTTTTTGCTTTCCAGGGCGATTGCATGATCTTGCCGTTGTTATCAAACTGCGTGCGCAGTATGTCCACGGGCATGTCTTTGCCATGCATATCTTTCAAAAGAGGCTTGGGATCAAAACTGTCCACGTGGCTCACCCCGCCAGACATGTAACACAATATCACCGAGCGTGCTTTCGGTTGATGATGGCGGGGCTTACCCTGCGACGCACTTAATTGACTCAGAGCAAGCCCTCCCAGGCTACCAAACCCCAGCTGCATGAAGCGTCGACGGCAAAAAGTATCAGTAAACATATATTAGCTCCTTTGAATTGAACAATGTGGCAATCAATCGACGCCAGTCTTCGGCGTCGGGGTTTTCTCCTAAAAAATTCTGGCACAGGGTGCGGTCGCTTGCCGTGATCTCACGGGCATAAAACCTCAAAAACAACTCACGCAACACCACATCCACGTCACGTTTCACATTCACTCGGCTCAACAGATTCCCAGACAAATCCTCTGCCAACCCATTCATCAGACTCAACGCCTGAGCCGGCACGTTGTTGCTGGGTCGCCGACTTACCGTCGACAAAGGCACCGGGTAGTTGAAAGCGGTCAGGAAAGGGTGCAAACGGTTACGGATCACGCTTTCGTATATCGCACGCTTCTTCTGCCCCGCTACAAAATGCAGACTATCATAAATAGACTCTGCATCCAGGCGCCGCGGTGTGTGAAAAGACAAGTACTTGTTGACAGGATCAAGCTCCCGGGCGGCTGCCGAGATCTGACTGCTCAATTTGAATGCACGACTGGTTACCATCAACTTGAGGCTTTTCTTTAACGACCAGCCATTCTCCTTGAAATCACTGGCCAGAAAATCCAGCAGTTCGGGGTGCGAGGGTTGCCCCCCCATGCGTCCAAAGTTATCGGTGGTAGCCACCAGGCCGGCGCCAAACACATAATTCCACAAACGGTTCACCAGGACACGTCGTGTCAGAGGATTGTTGTCAGCCACAATATCCTGCGCCAGCTCCAGCCGCCCGCTGTTTGTTTTGCTGTAAGGTTTGTTCCCAAACATTTCCAAGAATTGCCGGGGCACCGCCCTACCTTCACTTTGATGGTCGCCACGATCCAGAAAGGGGGCATCCACCGGATCCGACTCATACACTCCCGGGGCGCGGGTGGGTGCGGGGATATCATTTTCAAGCCTGCGATATTGCTGCACCAGTGCCACAACATTTTCGGGTAATTGTTTCATATTGTGGTTCAATACGTTACCTTGCAGCATCTGCCCTATAAACGCCGCCTCATCATCGCTGATGATGCCGTCCATCCATTTGTTCAGTATGTTTTGTGTGGTTGTTTGATACGCTTTCAACAAAGACGATTTGTCTACAGGCGGCGTGGCCACCCACAAACTCAGTGGGGCTCCTCTTCTCTGCGGAGCTTCTGGACTCATCAAAATCTCGCTCACTCCCCACCAACTACGCTCGTCCCCCGGTCCGCTGATCACGTCGCGAGCGGTGCGAAATTCATAATGAATTTTTTCACTCTGCCAGATAGCCATCTTCCTCGAACTCTGCCACACGGGCAAAGTTTGATTGAGGCGATGATCATCATGCAACAAGCCCCCAAAAGGGTAATGCCTGACCGCATAACGCCTTTTGGCTTGATGACCGGCGGCGCGTACCCAGAGATTGTTGCCTGACACCGTCATACGAGGCGACCCCATCACCGCCGCATGTTTGTCGCTGATGAGATGACTGTATACACCGGCAGGGTACACGCCTTGGAACACGTTCTCCCCTTCCCCCTTCAAAGCAAAAGAGCCCGCAGGCTGTGTGGATAGGTGTGAGCCATTCCCTGTTTTAAAAAACATGGCGGCCACTTTGGGATCACGCAAATCATAGTATGCGGCGGCTTTTTCCTTCACTTTCTTGTTGTGCGCCTCCACTCGTCCCACATGCCCCTGTAATCCCTCCCAATAAGATTCGAACGCTTCCGACCCTTGCTCTTTCATTTGAAGCCATGGGCTCAGCGCATCACTGTCATCCCGTTCCTTTAATTCCACCTTTTGCAGCCTGTCTTCAAGTGATTCGATTTGAGACAGCCAGTAGGTGGCAAAAGCTTTTTTTATTTGAGGTTTCAGTTGTTTGATGGCCTCTTGATGGCGGCGTTGTTTTTCCTGGCTATCCACCACAATCGTGGTGGGGCGATTACTGATCATCACACCATAAAAGCGCGTGTAATCCTGCTGACTGACGGGGTCAAATTTGTGATTGTGGCAACGGGCGCATGACACCGTGAGGGCCATGGTGGCCTTGCTCACCACATCCACCTGATTGTCAGTGAAAGTCACCAATTCCTGATAGGCATCCACCACTCCATAACCAAAAGGATTCATACGCAGATGCGCCGGGCCAATGGCCGATTCATTGACATGAGTTTCTTCATTGATTCGGGGGGTCGGCAACAGATCGCCGGCCAGATGCTCGATCATCATCTGATCATAAGGCACATCCTGTTGCAGAGCCCTGATCAAATAATCACGATACTGCTGTGCAAATGCGATGTGAGGGTCGCCCTCACTGCCATGACTTTCGCTGTAGCGATACCAGTCCATCCAGTGTCGGGCCCAACGTTCCGCATAAGCCTTACTGGCCAGCAATGTGTCGACGTATCTTTCATAGCGCTTCGGATCTTTGCTTGACGCAAACGCTGTCACATCGTCAGTGGACGGCGGTAGGCCCGTCAACACCAGCGACACTCGGCGCAGCAAAGTGTGTGGATCGGCAAGATCTCCGGGTGTCAGTTGCTGCTCTTCCAGGCTATCATACACAAAGGCATCAATGGGATTTTGGCGCCAATCAGCGTTATTCACTTTCGGCGGCTCAGGGTTTGTTATCGATTGGAACGACCACCATTTTTTACGCTCGTCCCGTATGTCCTCCCAGCTGCGCGCTGCTTTTTTCAGAGCGGTAGCGGTGGGCTGTGTATGACGTGGATCTGGAGCCCCCATGATTACCCACTTTGTGAAATCAGCGATGACACTGTCGACCAACTTGGGCCTTTTGTCAGGCATACTCTCTACCCCCGCCTGATGGCGGATGGACTGAATCAATAAACTGTTATCGGGATCGCCGGGTATAATCACCTTCCCCGAATCCGCCCCTTGCCTTAACGGTTGACTCCAGTCGAGGGCAAGCCCACCCTTTTTCTTGTCGATCGAATTATGGCATTCGAGGCATTGGTCGGCGAGCACAGGTCGGATCTTCGTTTCAAAAAACTCCCGTTGAACCTCTGTGATCGTCGGATTCTCAGCCAACACCACAGGGATCGAAAGCCCCCACAAACACAACATCATCACGCAACAGATGTATCTTTTCATCTTTATATTTCCCTTCACCTGAATCAAATGACCGAAAACGTCGGTCGATCGGAAGCCACCTCCCTGAAATTTAAAAATCAGTCATCTATGGCTTACATTTTGGTATATTAACATCTTCGAATTCAAATCCAAGAATCTATTGTTTCATCATGATGATGTTTTTGGTTTTGAAGCGCTGAAAGAATGGCGAAGTCCATTTTCGTGTGGTTATACCGTTCGAACAGGGTGGCCGGGAGGAGGGCGGCGGAGGTGATGATGTTGGGCACAATCAAATGGGTTTGATGAACAACATGCAATCCCGAGCGATCCAGCACCGGCGCAGATCGATCTTGAACCAGCCATCGCCGTTCTTCTTTTGAATCCGAACTGGCAAGGTGTGAACCCCATCAAGGGGGTAGAATTACCAACCGGATCTTGCGGGAACTTTCAATTCTGCACCTGTCTTGCCGCCGTGTTTGCGGAGGAGTTCGGCTATTTGGGCTTGGTCATATAGAATGGTCGAATCTAGCGGTGCTCCACCTTTAACATCCTTCCCATTCACATCCGCACCTTTGGCAATAAGAAGTTTGACGGCGACTGGGGGCTCGTCATGACCAGTGGGCATCCAGCATCATTCAATTGCCCTGAGTCGCGCGGCACGATACTGTATGGAGCCCCCAGGCGTGTGATGTTGAAAACCAATACTGCCTCGATACGGAGGTTTGAGATCGCGGGCATGGGAGACCGTTTCACCGTTCACCAGCACCTCCGCAGTGGACCCGCGATTGAAGATCTGCAGCAAAAACCACTCCTGATCACGACTGAGCACGCGCTCTGCAGGTGCTATTCCATAGAAGCTCCCGGTGGGATTGGTACTGTCGGGAGCATTGAAGCACTGAACCTCTACCCGACCAGGGCCGCCATTGAAGAGCACCCCGCCATTTCCGTTCACGATGGTCTTGACCCAGACCTGGAGCTCAAAGGGGCTGGAGAATTCAGCCCGAGTCATCGCGGCGCCATCCTTGCCCTGACCCGTGAGCACCTCGTCTTCGATGCGCCAATCGGAGTGCCCCTGTTCATGCATACCGCCCATCCCAGATCGGAATAGCGGTTGCATGGGCCATGGCAGATATCTTACAAGCTCATATGATCAAACTAAAATCTATCGTGAGAATTAGTGATCTTTTTTTACGGCCTACTGGTGTTTGAAGAAGGTGTTCTGTGTCATGTGATGACGTCCTTACTCCTAAAATCAAGGAGCAAAAAATTTGAAGAATTTAAACTCAGATGAAGTTGGAATCTCATATGGGCTAGATACACTTTCAATGAAAATGTAAGGACCTGTGACGGATTGAGCTCCAAATAAATTTAGATCACCCATCCATGAAATGATAAGAGCTGGTTTCTCTCTCTGGCTAGTGCTTTCTTGAGGAACAAACCGGATCGAAGTGGGTTTTGGAGCCGGCTTATCTTCTGCAATAACTTGAATTTGAAATCGCTCGCTATGTTGCATCCCTTCATTATCCACAGCCAGGGCTACGACTTCCGCAATACCCACTTGATCTAAAGCAGGTGAGATGGTTGCAACACGTAAATCTGACTGGCCTTCTAGTTTAATTCCATCAGTTGGAAACAGCTTTTCAAAATTTGAAGTCAGTGTGAGTTCCACCTCTGAAACTGGGGTATCGACATCGGATACACTCAACTCGATGGTGATGAGCTCATTTGAAAATGAGCTGAAATCCAATACAGTCTCGATTTGAGGTGCGTCAGGCACAGAAAGAATAGAGACGGGCAATTCCCTCATTAGGGTTTTACTGACATCAGATACAGTCAGGGAAAGAATCCCATTGCCATGGGCGTTTGCAACGGGTGTGAGCTGCAATTCATATCCTCCATCAACTGCAACGAGCTGTATACCTTCCGGAGAGATCACATCTGGGTTGGAAAATTGGGCTGATACCTGAAGTGACTCTTCTTCAAAAGCACCATCTTGGATGCCAAGGGTGGCTTTTAGAATCTCATCTTCTAACCCCTGAAGGGAATCCGAAAAATCAATCAAGGACGTCTCGATATCGGAACCTACCATTACGTCGATTTGTTGGGTAGTGTTGCTGGTTCCATCTGTGAGTTGCAGAGTAACAGTCCCAAAGCCGGTCGCATCAAAACGAGGTGTCAAGGTTAGAACATGATAGAGCAGACTCTCTGCCAACGGCTCTAATGTAATTCCTTGAACAGGATCAAATAGCACCTCTGGTCCGACCGAAGCTGCCACTTGGACCGAAAGAGATTCATTATCTGAATCCAGGACAGCGAAAACGACAACTACAGCCTCATTTTTTTGGGTCTTAATGGGTGCAATTGTGGCTATGTATGGAGGGTCATTTACTGGCGTGTAGTCAATAAGCAACTGGTCAGAAGTTTCTTTGGCACCTTGATCGCCCGTGTTGCCCAGATCGTTTGTCGTGATCTCAATGGAAATCGGTCCCGTTAAATCTAACGTTGGGGTGAATAATATATCCTCGAGTGCAGCATTGATGTCAGAAACACGACCGCGGAAAGTCATGATTGCGTTGGCCACTCCATCGCCGTGAGAGAAATTCAGTCCATCCGTATTGATCAAAGTAATTTTCCCAAAATCAGACTGCAGTGTTGTTTCAACTTCACCGTAATGGGCATCAACATCGGTGACTCGTATTTCCAGATCATGCTTTAAGCCAAATTCAAGAGGCGTATCTTCAGGCAGACTCAGAGGTTCTGGTATTTTATGAGTGGGGGGATCATTGACAGGAATCACGTCTATACTCACAACTGCCGAGACCGACGTCGTCAAACCATCAAAAACTGTGAAAGAAAAGTCTCCTAGATTCGCCCCATGCTGGTTTGCTGAAGGAACGTAAATTACTCTATTCTCTGGATGGGTAATCGTAGTTGAAATTTCAGTTATGAGATCTCCAAGAGAGGTACCGTCACTTGTCTGATACAGCAAACCATTCAAAGGAAGAATTTTTATATTTGCTTGCAAAGGATCCCCGTCGACATCACTTCCTGCGAGTATGATCGGCAGATGGGTATCTTCCTCCGTTGTTAGAAATTGCGCGGCTGAAAGAGGCGCTTCATTTAGATCATCCAGATTGGTCAAGCTTACGTCTTGCGGGTCAACGCCGTCGAAGAGACTGTCATCACTGATCAGCCGATTCAGCACAATCATGTAAGAAATGTCCCCATCAGCTTGTAAATCATCAATGCCTTTCACGGTAACCTGTTGAGGGCTATCCCAATTGTCTGGTGTAAAATCCAGCACTGCACTTGATTCTATCATACCTTCAGAGGTATCCGAACTCTCCATTGATACCGTCACATCATGGGTTGGTTGTGACTGAAGGCTCAAATGGAAGAAAGCCAACTTTCCTTCTTCATTTGTGATCAGGTCCAAAGCTGGCTCAATGACAAGATCTGCTTGATCGTCATTGAGGATTGTCGCAGTTGCTGATGACTTTACAAAATCAACGGTCCTTCCTGAAGATTGAATATTAACCAGATTCACTTCAAAATTTTCATCGCCTTCGATTCTAGGATCGCCGTTTACTGAGATCATGATCGACTGCGTTTCGTCTAATGTCCCTGCAAAAGTCAATGTGTCAGCTTCAGCAGTGTAGTCTCCGTCAGCTACTGTGGCTGTTCCGTCAGTCGTGGCGAAATCAACGGTCAGAGCTGCATCTACCTGTGCATTCAAGCTGACGGTCAAAGTTAAGGAGGTAATACCCTCGGCGCCTTCGTTAATTGCCAGGTCATTGATTGAAAGTCCAGCGGCGTCATCGTTGATGACTGTTCCCAGTCCCTGAGCGTCTGAGATCGTGACGGCGCGCCCTGTTGCATTCATATTGGATAGGTTGACAGAAAAGGATTCATCGAGTTCAACATTTTTATCTCCAATGACCAATACCACTATCGTTTTTGACTCCCCTGATTTACCCACAAAGCTGAGGGTTCCTTCTGTGCTAAGGTAATCACTATCAGCGGTCGTTCCTGCACCGTCGGCCGTGGCAACATCAACACTGAGTGTGGTATCCACTTCATTGTTCAGGGTTACGGTAAACGTGTATGTCGTTGTGTCTGCGTCTCCCTCCTTATGCGTCACATCATTGATGGCCAGTGTTGCAGCATCGTCGTTAATGAGTTCACCCAGACCCTGACTGTCTGAGATCGTGACGGCTCGTCCCGCTGCCTGCACATTTGAGAGATTCATGACAAAGGTTTCATCAAGCTCTACTTTAGTGTCTCCTCTTACCAACACAGTCATCTCCCTTGACTCTCCTAAGTTCCCATCAAAGTTGAGCGTACTCTTTGCTTTGATGTAATCATTATCTGCAATCGTTGCCGTGTAGTCGTCCGTTGCAATGTCAACACTGAGCGACACATCGACCTCATTATTTAAAGTCACGGTAAAGTTGTAGATTTTGTTTCCAGTGTTCCCTTCCTCGTGAGTAACGTCATCGATAGAAAACATTGCAGCATCATCGTTAGTGATGCTTCCTACACCCTGACTGTCCAAGATCGTGACAACGCGCCCAGCTGCACCTAAGTTCGAAAGATTGACCAAAAAGGTTTCATCGAGTTCTACCTTGGCATCCCCGTTTGCAGACACATTGAAGGTCTGTGTTTCTCCTGCTGTGCCTGTGAAATTCAGAGTACCTGTGCTGCTGCTGTAATCATTGTCTGCCGTTGTTCCGCTGCCGTCTGCGGTGGCGAAATCGACCGCCAGTGGTGTATCCACCTGTGTATCCAGACTCACCGTGAAGGTCAACGTGGACGTTCCGCTGTCCCCCTCGGCAACGACAACGTCATTGACAGACAAA
>KB912034.1:0-14399 GCA_000383715.1 Verrucomicrobia bacterium SCGC AAA164-E04 | reverse complement strand
CCTTGCCCTGACCCGTGAGCACCTCGTCTTCGATGCGCCAATCGGAGTGCCCCTGTTCATGCATACCGCCCATCCCAGATCGGAATAGCGGTTGCCAGAATTTTTCCTGATCGGGCAGCTCACGGATTTGTATATTCCTGAACGACGCGCGGCAGCCAATGTTCTGGATGCCAATAAAGCCCCGACGCAGTCTGTGCCTGAAGGCAGCGTCGGTGTCCATCGAAATGTCATGAATCAGCTCGTTATTGAGCGTCACGCGCAGATGAGGCCAATCGCATTTGATCTCACAGTAGTTCCACTGCCCGGACGGAAGATTGGCAATGCTGAGGGGAGCCGCCGCATCATAAATGGCCCCCGGCGAGCGATGGCCGTAGGCCTTTTGATCATGCCGCAGATGGATCTTGAATCCCAGCTTCGAGCCGGGTCCATCCAATGGGGCATGCAGGAGAACACCACCCTCATACCAGCCTTCGGTCTGATACTCAAAGCGGAGCACAAAGTTCTCGTATTCCCGCTCACTGCGCAGCCATGAAGGATAGGGGCCAGCTCCGGTCGAGAAAATGGCAGAATCCCTGACGATGAATGCGTCGGCCGGTTCCACGGCCACCCACCCCTGCAGGTTTCTCCCATTGAAGAGTGGCGTAAAACCCTCATCCGTCGCGGCGCTGAGCCGCAAGGGCGCATGCAGCGCGATCCACATCACCAATAGAACAATCCTACAGTGCCTCTGACACATCAGCTGTCCATTGTCACACCTAAAACTCATTATAACACTATAAAAAATTGTGGAGCCGACTGCTGCGACTCACCACACCCCACAAGCACCACGGCTGCGATTGTTGTGAGCAGGAGGTGTTTCATTTTTCTAACAATTTAATAACAATCGTAATTACAATGATAGTAAGTCCCGCAACAAACATGACTTTAGCTTTTCGTAATTTTTTATAAGACGTAGAATCTATTGCTGGAAATTTTGCATGACAATTCTTACATATTTTAGTCGTTGTGACCTCTGCACCACATTCTCGGCAATTGAAAACCGTTGGAATATTTTTGTCTTCAAAATCTAATTTGGCTTATTGCTTCTGACTTCTTTTCTGTTGTTGCTTCGAGAATTAGGAGTTCACCTTCTGCTTTCCAAGAACCAATTATCCTGCCGTCTTCAGATCTTCTTAATCTTTATCTCGCTCATAATCTTGATCATACTCGGATTTCTCTCCTCGGTTTGGCGATGAAGAGTCAGGTCATGCCTCCAGCATGCGTTGAAATAGGTTTTGAGTGATTTGTTGGACGCGGCCGTCAGGGCCTTGTTGCGTTACTCCATGCCTTGTCGGATTTTTGTGACCCGGTGGGCTGGATAAGCCATTGGCCCACCAAATCGTAGCCGCATTAAAGACGACATTGCCCTTAGGACCGTCGTAGAGAGTCGAGGAATAACGCCCCACCTTTTTACCCTTAATCGTGGCATCTCCTTCCGCGACGATATTCATCCCCGGCAGGTTCATGGCCGGAGCTCCATGCCACTCCCAGCCCAAGAGGCCATTGATGGAATCCCCCTTTTTCATTCCAGTCCCCTCGAAGAGCCAATGCTCGGGCATCACGCAGGTCCAATCGCCCGCGCCCAACCCGCGCCCGCTAGGTTGTTGATGGTCCAGTCGTCCTCCCATGAGCTGAGCGCCATCGGGGCCCATATTGAATTCAAAGCCTTCCTGGTTTTGCATCTGCCTTTTTTTGGCTTCCGGAATTTTTTCAGGCATGGGCAGAAACCAACCTTCGCGCCGTACAGCGCGGTTGGGCGTTCCATCGCTGGAAGGCAGCATTGGAACAACGCAGAGAACGGAATTGCCACCGAAAAAAGCCAAGTTCACACCTGCTTCACGCGCCTTACTGACATTATCGTACATCTCCACGGACCAATACTCGTCATGCCCCACCGAGATGAATCCTTTGGTCCGCAGCAATCCCTTCGGATCAGCGTGGGTATCGATATTGGAAATGTAAGACACATCGTATCCGTGTTGCTCCATCCAATACGAAAGCGGGAATTCCCAGGGCAGGTATTCGCCGGAACCGCCGGAAGTCTTGTGCTTGTTCACAGGATGGGTAAACAAGCCGTAGGGACGGTTGAAACTCACCGTTCCACTGGGAACACCCTTGGAATCGAAGCCTGGATGATCGGTATAAATCGAGTAGTCAGCGGGCCAACGATTGTAGGCGCTCCACGTCAGTTCGCTGCATTGAAACAGGAAATCGCAGGGGCGGTCATCGCGCACGATGAAGATGACGTAGCTCTGAAAGTTCTCCTTCTCCGCAGTCAGCTTTCCCAGGTAGACGCCGCTCAGCCAATCCTCGGGGATCTCGAATTCCACGGATGGATCCCAATTGCAGTCCCGCACATAGTTTTCGCCCACCGGCGGGTCTATCTGAGTCTTGCCCTTGAGGGAGTCGAAACGTTTCATCAGCCGCGCACCATCACCGTTGTAATAACCAGTACGGAAAATCTCCAACTTAAAATCGGAGACGGGATTCGTGCTGACCATGACGCGCAGCTTCTCACCCGCACGCACGCTATTGGCGGAACAGTAGCCTTCAATCCATGGGCAGCGCCCGTTGTTGAGAATTTTGTTTATCTTTCCGGGGAGCTGGCGAGTTTTAGTCAGCTGCCAGTCGGGCGTGCCTGGTTTGGCATTTTCAATCTGAATCAGGTTTCGTCGCGGCAAACTGGATACGCTCGATTGCCCGACCGAATCAGGAATACCTATTGAGCCAGCGGCAAGGCCAAGACTTGCGGCAGTAATGCCTTTGATGAGATCGCGACGATGGATGCCGCGTTGGGGCTCTTGGGATTCGTTCATATTATTCCTAGGCTTATTTGCTTGATTTGATCATCCGTTGAAAAAGGTTATGGGTGATTTGCTGGACGCGTTTATCTACCCCTTGTTGCGACACTCCGTGCCTTACGGGCGTGGCATGTCCCGGAGGGCTGGACAAACCGTTGGCCCACCAGATGGTAGAGGCGTTGAATACAATGTTGCCTTTGGGGCCGTCGTAGATCGTGGCGGTGTAGTGACCTGGATTTTTGCCGTTCATCGAGGTTTCGCCTTCCGCAACGATTTGGAAACCGGGCAGATCCTTCGCAGGAGCGCCATGCCACTCCCAGCCCACGATGCCCTTGATCGAATCCCCTTTTTTCAACCCGGTCCCCTCAAAGAGCCAATGCTCCGGCATCGCGCAGGTCCAATCGCCTGCTCCCATGACCGGAGGCGTCGTTTGCGCACCCATCAATTGGTTACCCGCCGGCCCCATGACAGGATTAAAGTCATCTCGAGAGTTCGCTCTCCTTTTTGCGCGCTCTTTATCAGCCTCAGAGGGCTCCCCAAAAAACCAACCTTCCCTGCGTATGATACGGTTGGGCGTATCGTCAGAAGAAGGCAGCAGCGGCACGACACAGAGGACCGCGTTGGCGCTCAAAAACGCTAGGCTTACGCCTTCATCGCGCGCTTTGAGAACATTGTCGTACATCTCCAGCGACCAGTACTCATCGTGCCCCACAGAGATGAATCCTTTCGCGCGCAGCAAACCGGCCGGGTCGGCGTGGGTGTCTATATTGGAAATGTAGGAAACATCGTAGCCGTGCTGCTCCAGCCAAAAGGACAATGGGAATTCCCAAGGCAGGAATTCGCCGGAGCCACCAGAGGTCTTGTGCTTGTTGACGGGGTGGGTGAACAAGCCGTAGGGTCGATCGAAGCTCACCGAACCACTGGGCACGCTGGTACTGGTCATCCCTTCATGCGGAGTATAAATAGAGAAATCAGCTGGCCACCGGTTGTAGGCGCTCCATGTAAGATCGCTACATTGAAACAGGAGATCGCAAGGACGATCATCGCGCACGATGAAGATGACGTAGCTCTGAATCCCGCTGGTCTCTTCAGTCAACTTTCCCAGGTATACGCCGCTCAACCAATCCTTGGGAATCTCGAATTCCACACTCGGTTCCCAATTACATTCGTGAACATAGTTGTCGCCGACGGAAGGCCCGGGCTGCGCGATGCCTTCGAGATCGTCGAACGTGCGCATGAGCCGTCCCCCATTGCCGTTGTAATAACCGGTGCGAAAAATCTCCAGCTTGAACGAGGACGCCGGATTTGTGCTGACCATAACCTTCAACGTTTCGCCAGCGCGTATGCTGTTCGCGGAGCAGTAGCCTTCAATCCATGGGCAGCGTCCGTTGTTAAGGATTTTATTAATTTTCCCGGGGAGTTGACGTGTCTTGGTGAGCATCCAATCGCGTGTGCCGGGCTTGGCGTTCTCAAGCTGAATTAGATTATGTTTTCCTTTTTTGGATACATGCGCTTGAGCAAAAACGCTCGAAGGACTAAGCCCTCCGGCGGCAAGGCCAAGACCTGCCAGAGTAACGCCTTTGACAATATCACGACGGTTTAGGCCACCTCTGGGTTTTCTGGAGTTTTGCATGTTTTTTAAATTACTTTCGTTTCCTGGACTCAAAAAAGGCTTCGATAGCGCCCATAGGTTCATGGTGAGCAGGAATCTCCTCGCGCATAATCGACTTGATATTCGTGTAATCAGAGTCACCCGCGAGGTTTGTCCACTCCCACTTGTCCTTCGTGTGATCGTACAATTCTTCCGTTCCGTCTTCGTAGACGATGTAACGGTAGCGTTTGGATCGAATCCCGTAGTTCTTGTATCCAAAAGTGGTTACTGTCGCATCATCCCATGCCGCGTCCGGATTCTTCATCAACACAGAGAGGTCGTTGCCTTCCAACTGTCCTTGCGGCGGCTTGATCCCGGTCAATGAGGCCAAGGTAGGATAGATGTCCAACAGGTTCGCTGGCTTGTCGGTAACGGTTCCTGGCTTTGTTACGCCTGGCGCCACCCAAATAAGGTTGACCCGTGTGGCCCTTTCCCAAAGGGAGTACTTTCCCCAACGTCCTTTTTCGCCAAGCTGGAAGCCGTGGTCGCTCCACAGCACGATAATCGTATTGTCGGCGTATTTGGAATCCTCAAGCGCCCCAACGATCCGGCCAATGAGGTCATCCACCATGGAGGTGCACGCCAGGTAGGCCTGGATCGCCGGCTTCCATTGATTCATGGACCTGATTTTCTTCAACCACGGATTGTGGGCCATCTTGGCATGAGCTGCAGGCACATCATCCAGGTCATTTTCCCGGAAACCTTCCGGAAGCTTGATGTCCTCCAGGGGGAATCGATCGAAATACTCCTGAGGCGCGTAGTTGGGCAGATGAGGCGTGAAGATACCGGCTCCCAGAAAGAAGGGCTCCTGCAGTTCTTCATCACGCAGTTTCTTGGTCGCCCAGTTGGCGGTGATGCCATCGGGGTGGTCGTCGACCGTTACACCCAGGAGGAATGGTCCCCAATCCGCCTGCCTTGCCCACCCGTTCATGGGCAATTTGAAGGCAAACTTCAGGCCTTGGAAGGAAGGAAGGTCCTGCGTTTTACTCGGGAAATAATCATCGAAGCCACGCCCTTTGACTTCTCTCTGGAAATGACCACCGTGAAACAGTTTTCCAACGCCGGCGACGTAGTAGCCGTTCTGTTGGAAAAACTCGGGCAACAGAACCGAATGATTGAGGATCGGATTTCTCGTAAACGAATTCTTGTTTACATAATTGCCTGAAGTCGACGGCCTGATCCCGCTCATGATGGCAGACCGTGAAGGACCACAAGCGGGCGCCGCGCAATGGGCATTCGCAAACAACATGCCCTTCCTCGCCAGCTTATCCATGTGTGGAGTCCTGGCCTGAGGGTTCCCCTTAAGGGTGTCCGTCCAGTCATTCAGATCATCGATGGCGATGAACAATACGTTGGGCCTTTGTTTAGCCCTTACATTTGCATGCGATTTCGTCGCACAAAACAACAGAATGGACAGGGTGATGATCGTAATTCGTTTCATTGGTGCGTTATTTCTTCAACAGTTTGTCCACGAAGAACTCGACCTGCGATTGGTCTTTGGTTTCGGCGTCGGGGTATTTGAAATGGGCTTCGAGCTTGAGGGCATCGGGCTTCTCCTTGAAGGCGATGCCGAGGTTGACGTGGGCACGTGCAGGTTCAAAGTTTCCCCAGGCACATAACTGATCTTCCCGTTGTATCCCCCCACAAACAAGGGGCCAGGTGCTTGAGCGTGACCAGAGTGATCGACTTGAAACAGAACCACCATGAAAAGGACAAGAAAAGTCCGATACGACCGTGAATAGCGAGATGAAAACATAAGCAATATTTATTTTAAATCATGACTCAAACAAGCCCCCACAACTCCACAGATCGAACACCCACCTGAGGTTTCTTGAACCATGGTGGTCGAATCAAGTCACATGGAAGAATAAGTCGCTGGTCTACGGATACGACTGTGTATTGTTTCAAAAGATCCATTGAAAGCAAGATCATCCTCATGGGAACCTTTCGCCGTTTGAAACAGGCGTGCAACAAAAAAGGAATCAGATTTCCACGTTGCACTTCATACACTGCGCGGCAGGCAGGGCTCCATGATCCAGATATCGATCAATCGATGAAAAAACGCACTTTCGACAATGGGCTTTGGTGACTGCTATCTCCGAAAGCATTGTTTGCATGTTTTGGTGAGCCTCACGGAAGGTTTGTGTTCCGAATTTGTTCCGGAGACTAGCAAGGAGTGCTTTTAGCTAGTAATAAATGGAGCGGGTGAAGGGAATCGAACCCTCGTAGCCAGCTTGGAAGGCTGGAGCTTTACCACTAAGCTACACCCGCTTAAGAGGGACATAGTTTACTGACGAAGCTTGCCTTGTCAATTCCCTCTTGAGTATCTTTTTCAACAATGGAAAGTTTACTGATTCAAAACGGTCGTGTTATCGATCCCGCCAATGGTATTGATGCCCATCAGTCCTTACTGATCCTGAACGGAAAGATAGCTGCCCTGGGTGCCGAGGCCGAGGCAAAGGCTGGTGATGAGATCAAGGTCATTGACGCCAGAGGGAAAGTTGTCTGCCCTGGCCTCGTGGATATCCATGTGCATCTTCGTGAACCAGGTCAAAGTGCCAAGGAAACCATCGAGACAGGCACCAAAGCCGCGGCTCTGGGTGGTTTCACCACCGTAGTTTGCATGCCGAACACCACTCCTTCGATTGATTCACCTGGGACGGTTGCCCTGATTCAGGATGAAGTGGAAAAAAGTGCGGCCATCCATGTGTTCACGACTGGGGCTATTACCAAGGGCATTCAGGGGGACGAACTCGCGCCGATCGGTTCACTGCACGGTGCAGGCGTGGTCGCCATCACCGATGACGGACGTTGCGTGCAGAGCAACGAACTGATGCGTCGCGCCTGTGAATACGCCAAAATGTTTGACCTTCCCTTGATGGATCACTGTCAGGACTACGATCTGGTTGGGAATGGGGTCATGAATGAAGGTCACTGGAGCAATGTGCTGGGACTCCCCGGGTGGCCAGCGGCGGGTGAGGAGATCATTGTCGCCCGCAACATCCAGATGGCTGAGTTGACAGGTACGCATATTCACTGTCAGCACATGAGTTCAGCGGGCGCGGTCAACTTGATCAGAGAAGCCAGAGAGAAAGGTATTCCCATTTCAGGCGAAGCCTGCCCTCATCATTTCACACTCACCGATGCAGCCCTGGCTGGAAGCGCTCCCTTCTGGGAAAAAGAAGGCAAGCATTTGCTGGATGTGATCAAGATGGATTTCGAACGCCCTGAATGGGAGTCCTATGACACCCTGTTCAAGATGAATCCTCCCTTGAGGTCAGGCTCCGACCGCGATGCCGTACTGCAGGGGGTTGCGGACGGAACTCTGAGTATCCTCGGGTCGGATCACGCGCCACACTGCGGCTTCGAAAAGGAAGTCGAATTTGACAGCGCACCTTTCGGCATCACTGGGCTGGAATCGGAACTGGCGCTGGGTGTGATGCGTCTTTATCACACGGATATGATGAGTCTGAGTGAACTGATTCGTCGCTGGACCGAGGCACCCGCAAAACTGGTCAAGCTGGACAAAGGGACGCTTTCGATTGGTGCAGATGGTGATGTGACGATTTTCGACCCGGAAGAGGAATGGATCTATGATCGCATGGATACTCCCAGCAAGGCGAATAATTCTCCCTTCCATGGATGGCCATTGAAGGGACGTAACAAAGCAACCATCCTCATGGGTAAAGTAGTGTTTGAGGCTTGAGACGCTGTTACGGCTTGCTTTTCGGTGGCTATTACCTGTAGTCTGTCAACCATGAAGGCATCAATGGTTGACGTCACTAACAGGGATCGGATTCACGCTTTGGCGGATCGAATCATGGCAGGTGGATCGGTGGATCGCGACGAAGCGCTTTGGATGTTTCATCTGGAAAGTCAGGCGGATGTCACCGATCTGATGTCGGCGGCCAACCGATTGCGGGAGCATTTCAAGGGCAACAAGATCCATCTCTGCTCCATCGTCAATGCCAAAGCTGGTGGATGTTCCGAAAACTGCAAATTCTGCTCTCAATCTGCTGCCTACACCACCGAATCTCCGCGCTATGGTTTTATTGATCCAGAACCTGTCAGTGAGGCCTCTAAAGAAGCCGAACAGAACAACGTGACCGCCGTAGGCTTGGTCGCAGCGTGGAAAGGCCTGCGCGAAGGCCCCGTCCTGGATGAGGTCTGTGACCGCATCCGTGAAATGGCTGCGGATGGCAAGGTAAGACCGGATGCGTCCCTTGGGCTGATCGACAGTCAGCAGGTAGCTGACCGCCTGAAAGACGCTGGACTGGCCTGTTATGGTCACAATCTGGAAAGTTCGCGCCGATTCTTCCCTGAGCATTGTACCACCCACACTTTCGAGGATCGCTTGCAAACGATCAAATACCTCAAGAATGCCGGGATCAAAATCTGCAGCGGCGGGATCATTGGTATGGGGGAAACGCGGGAAGATCGTTGCGATATGGCTATGCAACTGCGCGAGATCGGGGCGAGTGTGGTACCGGTCAACTTTTTGAACCCCATCGAAGGTACGCCCTACGAAAAGATGAAGCCACTGGCTCCGATGGAAATCCTGAAAACAATCGCATGCTTCAGGTTTATCCTGCCCCAACAGGAAATCATGGTGGCAGGTGGCCGGACCGTCAATTTGAGGGATCTCCAGAGCATGGTCTTCATGGCGGGCGCAAGCGCGCTCATGGTGGGGAATTATCTGACGACACTGAACCAGCCTGCGGAGCAGGATCTCCAGATGTTGAAGGATCTGGGATTGGATCCCGACTGGGAGCCTCATGAAGATATGGAAAGCGATGGATGTGGATCCAATGATGCCTGTGGTTGCGCTTCCAAAGAAGAGTCGGTCACGGCCTGAGCTCAAGCGCTCACACCTTTTTTATCTCTCGCATGCCGGCAGATGTTTCAGGGAGATCAGGGAGGAACAAGGACGGGTATCTCGGGCAGACCATTCAGGTGGATCGGGAGCTGAGCAGACTGAAGAATCAATCCACCCATCTGGGCTGGATGACCGAATCGCTTCCTACTGGGCATGATGATTCGTTGATGTTCATGCATCGCTCCGCGGTTTCACCGGCGGCTCCTTCCATTTTGATCACGGCAGGCATTCATGGCGACGAACCCGCCACAACGATTTCCCTGTGCCAACTCATCTTGGAGGATGCTTTACCAAGAAACATCACTTACGCTGTTTTCCCATGCCTGAATCCGCGTGGGATGCGGATATCCCGCCGTGAAACACCGGAAGGCGTGGACCTGAATCGTGACTTCTTGGAAGCAGAAACAAAAGAAGTTCGAACGGAATTGAAAAAACTTCGGGAGTTCGAATCATTTGAAGTTGCCATTTTACTGCATGAGGATTGGGAGGCGAAGGGATTTTACTTGTA
Source organism: Verrucomicrobia bacterium SCGC AAA164-E04 (assembly GCA_000383715.1). GTDB lineage: Bacteria > Verrucomicrobiota > Verrucomicrobiia > Limisphaerales > AAA164-E04 > AAA164-E04. The sequence continues at coordinate 4,524 of KB912034.1, read as the reverse complement.
TGAGCTCACCCAGCCGAACAGGCTTCCTCGGTTTGGGAGGTCTGTCCTTGATGCCGTTTCAAAGGTTTGCCCGATCGAAAAAAATGCTTTGATTGAAGGCCATGAAGCCGATCGCGGATTGATACACCCCGCCTACCATCAGGAGCAACGACAGGACTGGCCGGAAGCATTCTACATGATGCACAACAAGACCGACCATTCATTGACTCTGGAGGCACCATCAGACTTTGAAATGCAAGTCCGAATGAAAGCCTTGATGAGTGCGGTTTTGACAACAGCCGACCTGGTGAACGGCAAGAAAAAATCAATAATTGGGACCGACCTCTAACTTATTCACGGCGTTTGGAATCGATTGAAATAGTGACGGGGCCGTCGTTGATGAGTGCAACTTTCATATCGGCACCGAAAATACCGGTTGGGACAGTCTTGCCGATGGCTACCTCCAGGGTCTGAATAAAGGCTTGGTAAAGAGGCACGGCGACTTCGGGGGGAGCCGATCGAATGTAGGAAGGGCGGTTTCCTTTTTTGGTGCTGGCATGAAGCGTGAATTGACTGATGACCAGCACCTCGCCTTCCACGTCGGAAAGGGAGAGATTCATTTTATCTTCAAGGTCAGCAAAAATCCTGAGACGAGCTATTTTCCCAACAAGCCAATCAATATCTTCCTGGGTATCCTCCGACTCAATGCCGAGCAAAACCAGAAGCCCGGAACCCATTTTCCCATGAATTTTTCCTTCAATGGTGACGGAAGCCTCGACAACACGTTGAATGACAATGCGCATGCGCGTGAGTGTATGTCATGGAATTCTCCGATCCAGAATCAAAACAGAGCGAAGATCAGGCACAGGACGAGGTTGACGTATCCAGCAGCAAGGATATCGTCCATGACCACACCCCAGCCTCGTGGCCATTTTTGGCTCGGGCCAACCGGCCATGGTTTCCAGATATCAAATATCCTGAACAGAGTGAAGACAGCCAGATGAAGTCCAATTGATTGATACGACAGGAGACTGCCCGTCTCCGTAAGTTGCATTTGAATCTGAGGGTTGAATAAAGCAACACCCAGGTAGCACACAGGCACCGCTACGAATTCATCCAATACTACACATCCGGGGTCGCGCTGATGAAGCACTTTTTCTGCGGCACCGCAGCACCATACACTGAAAAGAATCATTACGATACTGACGGCGAGCGCTCCCCATATCCCAGCCCACTGGAACAAAGCGATAGAAAAGGGAATCGCAAACAGAGTTCCCCAGGTACCCGGCGCCTTGGGAAGATGGCCGATAGGGCCTAGGCATGCCAATGTGGATGTCCAGTGTGTTTTTTCGGAGGAACTCATGGTTTAGGTATAAGAGAGATGGATGGGATCATCCCTCACATATCATCGAGATAAATCTCTCGATTCTTCCAGAGATACACCATACCTGAATAGAAGGTAAGAGCGACAGTCACCCATTGCGCCAACACGGTGAAGGAAACCACCCAAGGCTGTTCTCCGATGTGCCAGCCAAAAACAAATTGGCCGAGCGTTCCCCAGTTTGGATAACTGATCATCACCAGAACGGAGAGAATCGCCGTTATCTGCGAGATGGTTTTATGTTTACCGAAACGTTCAGCAGCCAATACGATATTTTTTGAGGCAGCCAGGAGCCGTAACCCAGTGATTGTCAACTCTCGGGCAACGATGATGATCACCATCCAGGCAGACATGAGGTCCAATCCAACAAAGGCAATAAAAGCCGATCCGGTAAGGATTTTATCTACCAGCGGATCCATCAATTTGCCAAAATCGGTGATCAGATTATCACGACGAGCAATTTTCCCATCAAAATAATCCGTCAGACTGGCAATAACGAATAGGATCAATGAAAGGCTGTGGTGATAAGGTATTCCAGAGAACAACACTGCCAGAAAAACAACGGTCAGCACAAAACGAGCGACGGTGAGTTGATTTGGAATGTTCATGATAGCCTGTTCGGACCCGCTGTTGGCGGGGTCTGTCTGGATATAAAACAAACCAGAGGAGCTTGGCAATCCTTTGTATTTTTAATTGGGTTTTTAAACATGGGTTGCTAGGTAATAGGGCGCGATGGGCAGAGCATACCGATATCATTGCGAACGATGCGGCTACAGAGCGGATGTCTGCGGGGCGCACGTAGAGGCATCCGGTTTTCAAATGACCACTATCCACTGCAAAGATTGTCGCTGTCTTTACGATGTCCTGAGTCGGGTCGAGCTGGATCGACCTGTTGCTGACGGGACAAAAGACGCCCATCCTGCACGCCATTTGCATCTCGCAGAAAGCAAATGGCGAGAGCTTGAGCATAGATTCAGCCTTACCTCAGGCTCATTACCTCGCAAGAAGGAGCTACGTTTTAACATAAAAAATGCCTCTCCGTTTCAAAACCGATTGACGCAGCTTTGCTACCAGCTCGTGTTGGAATGCCCCATCAAGATCACACATCGGGTCCGCTGCTGGAAGGAGCCGGGGCGATGCCCGAGATGCCGTGATTATCTGGAGCGCGCTGCCCTCCCATTCCGTGAGTGGGATTGAAGCCTGCAGACCTTGCTTGAAGACAGAATCTTGGACGGTAACAACAATCCCAGCTATAATGCCACTATGGATGCCTGCAAATCACCCACTCGGTTACGACGAGTCATCAACGCCTGTCTTGCAGGTTCATCAGCTCCTCTGGGCGTCGATATGCTTGCATCATGGGGGTCGTATTTCTTGCGGGACCAAGATGGAGGTGTGGCTTCCACGCGTGAATTCACAACAACGTTTTTTGTCATGTTTGGTCTGAGTTTGATTTTGTCGACACTACTGGCGAGATGGCAGTGGCGACGGTCCTCTGAATCCACTCAAATATATGAGGTCCTTGTGACTGGAACCTGGATGCTCATTTGCTTTTTGTTGTCTGCAAGACCAGCGATCTAGTGAGCCTGAAATCCACAAAACGCAATCCAACAAGAAGACTCTTGCATTCAAGGCGTTCAGTTCTATTTTGGGTGGCTAACAAAAACTAAAAATGATCACTGCAACCATGCAAAAGAAACCATTGCTCGAAACGATGCATCCATTTGTTTACCTGTTGTCAGCCTTTTGCCTGATCATGTCGGCTACCGGTGCTGAGAAACCAGCGCTTGATATCTCCGGCTGGAACCGAGACACGCGCCCACAGGACGATTTTTTTGAATTTGCCAACGGCGGTTGGCTAAAAAGCACAGAGATCCCCTCCGACAAGACGCGATGGGGCTCGTTTGTTATCCTCGCGGAAGAAAGCCGGGATGCGGTGCAGGCCATCATTGATGAACTGAGTGCCAAAGATGGGTTGAAAAATGGATCAAACCCACAAAAAATCCGCGACCTTTACCGCAGTTTCATGAATGAGGAACGCGTCAAGGAACTCGGCGTTGCCCCCATCAAGGCCTATCTGCAAGTGATTGAAGGCATCTCGAGCAAAAACGAGTTCGGTAATATCTGGGCAGAGGCAGGCAGATTGGGCATCTCCAACCCCATCGGAGCCTACATTAATCAAGACGGCAAAGACTCCACTCGTTATGCACTCTACTTCACTCAAAGTGGTTTGGGATTGCCCGATCGCGATTACTACTTCCAGGATGACGAACGCTCAACCGGACTTAAGGAGGCCTATCGCACCATGCTCGCCAGACTGTTTGATCTGGCAGAATTAAGTGATGGCCTGAAAAAATCAGAAACCATCTTTGCGCTGGAGAAACGCATCGCCGACGCTCACTGGACACGTGTCGAAAACCGGGATCGCATCAAAACCTACAACAAAAAGACTAGGGAAGAAATCAAAGGCATGCTGACCGCTTTTGATTTGAAGACATTCCTGGAAGTAAGCGGTGTCGCAAATGAATCCTCCTTCATTGTCCGTCAACCCTCATTCCTTGAAGGATTGAATGCAACCATCAAGGAAGCCTCCCTGAGTGATTGGAAAGATTATTTCAAGGCACGTGTTCTTATTGATTTTGCTCCTTACCTGAGCGAACCCTTCGCTCAAGCACATTTTGAATTTTACAACAAGACCCTGGGCGGTCAGGAAGAACCGGAACCTCGGGCAAGACGTGCGGTCAATCTGGTCAATGGGTCACTGGGCGAACTCATAGGCAAGGAATATGTACAACGCAATTTTCCACCGGAGGCCAAGGCACGCATGCTCGATCTGGTAGGCAACCTCAAAGTAGCCATGAAGCAAAGTATCGAGAACCTGGAATGGATGACCACTCCAACCAAGGTTGCGGCACTCGAAAAACTCAAAAAATTCAGCACCAAAATCGGATACCCGGACAAGTGGAAGGATTATTCCGGTCTGACGATTGCCCCGGATGATCTGGTAGGCAATATCATTCGATCAGCCGGCTTTGAGCACGAGCGGGAAATCAGCAAACTCAGTAAACCTGTGGATCAAACCGAATGGTTCATGACACCGCAAACGGTCAACGCCTATTACAACCCTTCCATGAACGAGATCGTGTTTCCTGCCGCCATCCTCC
>KB912033.1 GCA_000383715.1 Verrucomicrobia bacterium SCGC AAA164-E04 | reverse complement strand
ACGATCCGCTCGTGAAAGCCCATCTAACGCGAGATCCCCGTTCCCCTTGGAATGTGGCGGAAGGCAGAGCCTGGGAACCGCACACAGCAGCCAGAATTTATACCGAGATGGTTGCTGAGATAGGCACTATCACCACACGTTTCAACGAAGTGGCGGTTGATGTGGAAATGAATGGGAATCGGGTGACAGGTGTTATTACTCAGGATCGTGACAATCAAGGTAGATTGGGGGAAAGGCAGGCTTACTCAGGCAAGGTGATCATTGACGCAACCTACGAGGCTGACCTGGCGGCTCTCGCCAATGTGCCTTATCGCATTGGGCGAGAAGCTCGGTCCGAGGAGGAGCCTCACGCAGGACGCATCTACACGAATTTCTTTCGCGGGGCCTCGGGAACGTTGAAAGCGACCATTCTTCCGGATAGCACTGGAGAGGCGGACGATCGATCGCAAGCGTTCACTTACCGTCTCACCGGAAAGGATTATGGCCGGGCCGATCATCCCTACCGCATCAAGGAACCGCCGCCGAACTATGACCCGGCCAAGTATCGATGGAGTTCAAACACCAAGCCGATCATTCCCAATAGAAAGTTCGACATGCTGGGAATTAATTGGGGGGGGGATCTGACTGGTTATGGAACGCGCTGGGTGCTGGCCGACTGGGAAGAACGTGTGGCGATCGAAAAAATCTTTCGCAACTACGACCTTGGTTGGCTCTACTATATTCAAACGGAAGGAGGCTCGCCCAATATTGGACTTCCGGACGATGAATTCACGGACAACAACAATGTCCCTTATCGACTTTACGTCCGTCAGGGGCGTAGGATTCATGGACGCTATACGCTCAATGAAAGCGATATTCACAAAGACCTTCGTGGCAATGGACTCCGAGGACCTCTCCATCCGGAATCCGTGGCCATTGGGGTCTATGGGATAGACGCCCATAATGTTCAAGCGCCGACATCTCGAAAGGAACCGCGATCGGGAGAAGGAGCAGCTGAGGGAACCCTTCATCTGTTTGATGTGACCGGCCCCTATCAGATTCCTTATGGCGTCATGGTTCCCGAACAACATCGAGGGATCCTTTTCCCCGTGGGCATTTCGAGCACCCACGTCGCGATGTGCACGGTCCGAATGGAACCCGTCTGGTGTTCGCTTGGGCAGGCGGCTGGAGTCGCCGCCGCGCTGGCGATCGACCATGATCTCGAGCTGGCCGACCTGCCGATCACACAGATCCAGGATGAGTTGTTGAAACAGGGGTGCGTTCTGTTTTTCTACACCGACCTTCCGGGGGATGCGCCTGCTTTTGAGGCCGCTCAGAAAATGAGTCTCTTGGGCGCCATTGCCAATGATGATCCGGATCGCTTCCACGTGGACGGACCCGCGGCCAGCCTGAGCGATTTAAACAAGAACGTCTATCGCTTTCGCCCGAATGATTTCGTCACCATGGGGGAGTTCGCCCGAATGGCAGTGAGGGGTTTGCAGATCCCGCTCAGCATTACCGCCGCGCACTTTAGCGATGTGCCCCGTGGACATCCCGCTTTCAAATACATCGAGACTCTCTACGACTATTCAACCCAATCTCACGAGCCATTCTTTCATTACGAAATGCACAAAGAGCCAGGGAAAAACACGAGGGTTCTTGCTCGTTCGGATCGGGAGGTGACGGGCGCCACGGCAATCGAGATTGTTTCAGGCTTGATGCGGAAGAAGATCAAGGGATGGCATGACCCGGATGCCAACCTTACCCGCGGTGAAGCGGCGCAGCTGATTTATCAGCACATTGCGTCAGGGAAGTAAACTCAGGCGATCTGACAGGAGACGACTGTTTCTCACTGCCTTATGTCGCATGGGTAGCAAGGCTCAACAGATTTCGTGCGCTTTTCGGTTTTAATTCCAGCCGCCGCATCCAAATAATTGTGAAAAGAAAGGTTCATACCTGTCGGAATGAAAGTTTCCGGTTGCCTTGCCTCGGATTCAATCACGGTGTGAAATATCAAGCTTGAAGCGATCTGTGGAAGTTGAAATGACATCTGAGAATGTTCGACCTCCTCAAGTGGAGCATGGTGTATTGCCAGGTTTAGCAATTTTTCACAGTTCTGATGTCAGAATTCCCTTATTTGGTTCTTGGTCACTGTTTGAAATTTCAACTAAGGTTAACTCGGATGAAAAATCGAAATGTCCGAGATGCAAAGGCAGTGGAGCGCTGTATTGAAGGATTCACTTTGATTGAACTATTGGTGGTGATTGCCATCATAGCAATACTGGCCGGAATGTTGCTGCCCGCACTGAGTAGAGCCAAACAAAGTGCGAAGCGTATTGTCTGCCTGAGTAACATCAAACAAATGCTGATTGGAATGCACCTCTACAGCGAAGATTTTCCCAAGTATTATTTCTATACGACGAGCATCGGTGATGATGGAGGTCCGGCTTCGCTCTATCCTAATTATATCAGTGATTTGAATATTTTTATTTGTCCGAACACCAAGAATGTGATTCGAGAACTTGTGGATCGTCAGGGTAGAATCCAGGATCTGAATAATAACGCCGCAGAAGGAGCCAAGGACAGTTCGGGCGGGCATAGCTATGAATTTTTCGGTATTTTCGAACTGGGTGAACGGGCAGGGCAAATTAAAAATCCTCTGACGGCTGCGGGCATTGAATCTCAGGCCGTTCTCGTTCTTGATGCGGATGATTCAGGCAAAAACAATTGCCCTGACGAAACCAATAATCATGGTCCGGCCGGATGGAATTGGGGTTATGCCGACATGCACGCGGAGTGGATCAGTTGTCGCCAAACAGCGCATGCTATCACCAACGCCTGGATGACCACCGGCGGCGAATGCGATTGTGACCTGGAGTGATCTAGTTGGTTCTGTTCGTGATTCAAATGATTGCCAGAAATCATTTCTTGATTGAATCAATGAACTTCGTTCCCAAGCACTTGGTTTATGCGTTCTTCCAAGTTTAAACTTCCTTTTGGCAAAAGTAACTGACAACAAAACCCTGTGGTCGGGTTCTAACTACTGGTCTTGATTGCAAAATGCGACCCAGATTGTTGGAAGTATTGAGTGGCCAAATGGTACCGGTGGTCGGACTCGAACCGACATGAGGTTTAACCCTCGCAAGATTTTAAGTCTTGTGCGTCTGCCAATTTCGCCACACCGGCATGTGTGAAGTGAGGGCGAATGACGCCCGGCAATTGCCTTTGAAACGTATCAGGTCTTGGTAAAGTGTTGCAAGTCTTTGATGCAATTAGACCTCAAAAGATTTGCCGCAGCCGCATGAGTGTTTCGCATTTGGGTTGGTCAGCTTGAAACCTCCCTGATTCAGGCTGTCTGAAAAATCAATCACTGACCCTTTCAGGTAGTCTGCACTAATGGCGTCAATGACAAGGTCGACTTCATGTATTTTCAATGGAGTGTCACCTTCTCTGATTTCGTCAAATAGCAATCCATACTGCATTCCGGAACATCCACCTTTCTCGATGTAAACGCGCAGCGGTTTGCCCTTATTTTCGGGCTGATTGCTCATCATGGAGCGCACTTCGTCTGCGGCTGCTTCGGTGATGCTGATGACTGGAGTGTCGTTGACAATGGTATCACTCATATTCAATTGGCAAACTATCTTGAGTCGTTGAATGTGTCAATTGCCCTCCGTTGTTTTCTGTCCGCATGACGCAGGTCAACCGTCACCGTCAGGAACGGGGAGCTTCCATGAATCTCAGAGCAGCGATCTATGATTGAACGTTTTCGTAATCAGAGAGGGTTGGTATGCATTGAATGCCAAATGGGGATGCATTGATGGATCGCATGGAGATACAGCCATGATCCATCGCCAGCGATGGCCACCCTTTTTTTGCAGGCGCATACACGTCTGGATGGTGTTTCAGCATATCCTGCTGCACTGAAACTGGATGAGCAGACAATCCGGCACAGTAGTGATGTCCATTGCGCTCAACAGATTGAATCCCCAGAGAAGCTGCAACACATAGATCCTGCATGATGGACACAGGACCCTGGTTGCATAAATCTTCACCACTCTGGATGAGGAGGCGTGAGGGGGAATCCTGATTGAGTTTTTGAATCATCAGATAATTTGAGACGCTCTTGAAAACCCCTTTGCAGTTTTTATGGCTTGTGCCGTCGTATCCCAGCTGAATC
>KB912032.1 GCA_000383715.1 Verrucomicrobia bacterium SCGC AAA164-E04 | reverse complement strand
TAGGTCGGGGGTTCGAGTCCCTCTTCGCCCACCATTCCTTTCCAAACTACTCTACCTCATGTTGGTAAATGAATTACCAACATGAACATCACACTAATTAAGCAGGCCTTATTGCCAAAGATTATAAACCGCTCCGGCAGTTTCTTTACAATCGAAAGTGTCTTTTGTATTCCGTTGTATTTGTGATGATTAAGCATGGATTCAAACAAGAAAACCAAGAACCGAAAACCTCTCAACCTTTTCGGCGGAAACAAGCTTCCGAAAGATTGGAACGCAGAAAAAGCGATGAAAGAGATGCGGAAGGTGTCGAAGAACTGGTCTTCGGTGGAAGAGACTTTGATCGCTCTTGGTTTTCGCCGTTAGAAAACTTCTAGATCTGAATTCATTCAAGGCAGCCAATCACTGAAAGCATACTATAAAATTAGCTCAAAATTATAAGTGGTAAAAACACAGTCATCACACAACATTAAGCTCATGAGATATCAAACGCTCTTCTCTTTACTGTTTGTATTCATCTTCACCGGCTGTGGACCTTCCGCGCCAAAAATATCCATACATGAAGCTGTTGAGCGAGGGGATATCAAAACTCTGAAAGAACACCTTGAGTTTGGTAGTGATATCAACGCCAAGAAAGACGGAATGACCAGCTTACACGCGACGGTGTGGTTCGGACACATTGAATTAGCAAAGTTACTCATCTCTGAGGGGGCAGATGTCGACGCCAAGAACGACGGGAGTATTTTTCAACTCCCGAGGATTCAAATGACTCCTTTATATTTAGCCATTTTTAAGGAGCGTGTTGAATTAGCAAAATTACTCATCTCTGAGGGGCCAGATGTCGACGCGAAGTGCGCGGGGATGACCAGCTTACACATGGTGGCGTCATCGGGAAAAATTGAATTAGTAAAGTTTCTCATCGCCGCTGGTGCGAACGTCAATGCAAGAAACAAAGAAGACGCTACTCCGCTGCACCTTGCTGCTGTCAATGGCATCGAGGAAGTATGCGAACTGCTCATCTCCGATGGGGCAGATCTTAAGGCAGTAGCTGTCAATGGCCATACACCTTTGAGTCTCGCCACAGTGCAAGGCAATCGAGAAGTAGTTATTCTACTTCGGAGACATCTGGCAAGTAGACGTTAAAAGCGACGTCAACTTAAAGCCCATTTTTTCAGCGTCAGGCATTCCATGGCATTTTTGAAAGCAAGGTGGCCATACCGCAGGTATCAGTGACACCGGAGAAAGTAAGGCCAAGGCCAATAAGACCAGGAACCAGCAGAAAACCATGATGAATTTTCCAACTCAGGATCACACCCAGGAAAACGATTAAGCCGGCAGCAATGCGGACTTGGCGATCAAGGGAAACAGCTTTTTTACCATCAACCATTGGCAGGCCAGATTTGCTGGCAGCCAAAGTGCCGCCCTCTACGTTGATCACGTGTTTGTGGCCTCGATCAATAAATTCCTTGCATGCTTTCATTCCCCGACTGCCACTGCGACAAATGATATAGAATGGCTCCGATTGCCTTCTTTTTCGTCCTCTTACAACAGCATCAGGGTTGAGTTTATCCAGTGGTATGTTCTGTGCGATATCCAAATGAAGTTCACGAAATTCGGCCGGCGTTCTTACATCGATGACTTCTATTTGTTCACCTTTGTCTATAAGCGCTTGTAAATCTGTCGGTGAGATCGTTTGTTTTTTATTATTCACTTGATAATGCCTAATTCTTGGTTGTCCGAATCATTGATTAGGACGGTTCAGGAGTTCACATGTATAAATCGTTATATCGTTATATCGTTATATCGTAATATCGTAATGTTGTTATGTTGTTATGTTGTTATGTTGTTATTTCCCGATATATTGATATAAAATTTTAACTACTTAGCTGTCAGGTGAATTGGCTTAATGTTTTGTTAAAAAACGCTCCTCGATACACGCCATGATTTTGGCTAGATGGGGCTCTATGATGTAATAGTAAGTACGCCGGCCCTCTTTATCATTTGAAAGAAAGCCACATCGCTGCATGAACCGTAAATGTTCTGATGCCATGTTGCTCGGAATACCACATGCATCTGCAAGCTCTCCGACAGTGTAGCACTCCTTTAGCAACATCTGTATTATTCTCAGACGATGTGGATGCGCCAATGCTTTCAAGCACTCGGCGGCTTGCTCGAGTGAGTCAAGGCTAGTAAGTGGGGTAGTTGTATTCATAAGTTTACCAACTAAGCTGCTGTATCGGGATGTATCGATATATCAATATCTCTATAGAACCAAGTTTTATTTCATGGTTTTCCATGATGATGGTTCATTGTCACTACGTCTAAAGAACGAAACCTGACACAAAAGTGGGCCAGAAAAATAATCTTTTTTTTCTGGGGAAACGCGGATTGTGGATTTTAGTCAAAACCATTGAATCTGAGTATTTCCACAGCCGCACAGAAATGCGTTTCTGAAACTTGGAACCAATGTTCAGCAGCTCACTTGCCGCAAACACTTGAACACCACCCTGAAGGGTTTGAAGATCAATGATATGCATTCAATAAAGATTATTAAATGGCTACGGTACTCTGGGATTGCAGAAGGTATCTCAAGTTTACTGCTGTTTTTCGTTGGAATGCCCTTGATGTATGTTGCAGACAAACCTGAAGCAGTCCGCATCACAGGAACGATTCATGGAATACTTTTTGTCATTTACGTGGTTACGCTCATGCAGGCAGCTCTGGTGTTGAAGCAACCATTGAGCTGGTCAGTAAAAAATTTGTCGCTGCCATCATTCCAATGGGACCCTTGATGATAGAGCCAAGCCTAACGCGGGAGCAGAAAAGATTGCTCAAATTGCGAAATAGCTGATCGAATCCTTTATTGGCATCAATACAGGAGAGGAGGTGTTGCATACGCAAATTTGTGCCGGTTTGGCAAAAGCCTTCATGGATTTCAATCACTCCTTTGAGACAAAAATCTCAGCGTCGGGGAGGAGTCCTTCTGGAATCTCCGGGAAACCATTGAAGGTCCTTTTGAATGAATTCCTGATCCTCAAAGGCAGAGTGGCCATCGACATAAGTAATAACACTCCCTGGTTTGGATCCGCTTCCAGAGCCATGCCTTGCATCCGATTTTTTGGGAGGATTGACCGTAGCTCCAATGGGATGAGGCCCCCCTGCATTGTAAACACGTTCGTGATCCCAATCCGGAGCGATGAAGTAGGTAGAACAGCCGAAAAAGAAAATAGCAGTTGGTTCAGTGACTGTTTGGAATNGTTTGGAATTTCGGCATTTTGATCCCCGCGGGACCGGCGAGTCGTTCGTTGACTCCATAAGACAAGGTATGCTTTTCTCTGGGGCCATTATCCATCTGAATTGTGAACTCACGCAGCTTGCTATGGTTGTAGGGTCCCTCCTTTTCTGCTGGATCGTTAAAAACTTTTAGTTCCTGAAAGTAACCACTGCGAATCATACTCTTGATCCACATGGTGTGATCACTGCCAGTGGCTTTAGGGAAGTTCCCATCAAAATCATCACCATACATCATCGTAGCAAGGGCAATTTGTTTTTGGTTATTCATGCACAAGATTTTCCTTGCTGACACTTTGGCTCCAGCGAGTGCTGGTAATAGCATGGATGCAAGAATTGCAATGATTGCCACAACAACCAAAAGCTCAATCAAAGTAAATCCCCTATTCGTTTTTTTCATTATTAACAAATGCTAAGGTTACGTAGAAATTTTCTACAAATGGAATTGGTGATCACTGAATAGTAATGACAGAACAATAGCGAGTTTTTTATCCCCTGAAATTTAATTTCGATATCAGGAACTCATTCAGATGATATGTGATCAAACTTTTAAATCAGGGTAAACATCTTATTCGAAAGCGTTTTAAAAGGTCATGTTTCCCATCGTGGTTTTATCAGGGGGGAGTCCAAGGCGACAGCGGTTCATCCATGAATACAGGCACGCGAACCCGCGCGCTTTTCGAAAAAAGTTACATGCTAGTTCCGCCATAAGAGAAGCATCCTCTTCCTATTAACAATAGAGTCAAAGCTTGTATATAACTTACAAATCAGAAATATTTTATTTCCTTTGAACTCCGATTCTATATCTTTTTGTTGATGAGAGGTAAGTATGCCATCGTATCTATTATCTTCTTGATTCTGTACACATTCGTGCACGTAGGTTTTTATTCTACATACTTCAGGCATTTCCCAAATTTTGAACCCTTCAAACTCATGCATCATATTCATGGAGGGATCATGTCAGGTTGGCTTTTTTTACTCATTGCACAACCTCTGTTTTTGGCTGTCAAAAAACCTGAGTGGCATGTTCTTACAGGAAGGCTTTCATATATTTATGCGCCCGTCGTCATTCTCTCGTTATTTCAAGTAACCAAGTTTTCCTACAATCGATGGGTGGATGAAGTAGGGCATGCCCAAGCCATTTCAGACCAGGCTTTGAGTTTGGGCCAAATAGCAACCTTCG
>KB912031.1 GCA_000383715.1 Verrucomicrobia bacterium SCGC AAA164-E04 | reverse complement strand
CGCCTTGCCTGAAGGAAGCTGGAATCCCGAGGTATCCACTTCCCAAATCCGATCAAATCGGTCCTTCACCTGATCGCCCAAATGCCATTTCCCGGCTGCTGCGGTCCAATAGCCTGCATCTTTCAACAGTTCGACAAAAGTGACCTGATTTTCAGGTAGAGGCCAGTGCAGTTGTTCCGCATCGGTAAGGTGTGGGTATTTGCAAGTGATCAGGCTGGAACGACTGGCGCTGCATGAACTGATCGTGAGAAACGCTCTGTCAAACCGCATGCCGGTGGCCGCCATGCGCGTCAAGTTGGGGGTGCGTATTGTTGGATGTCCGTAGGGTGCACTGTCATCCCATGCCAAATCATCAGCAATGATGAGGATGATATTGGGGCGTTCATTCGCTCCAAGATGCAAAGAAAATGTGACAGTGCAAACACTCAGAGCGAAAATGAGATTTAAGAATTGCATGATTCGTATCCTGCTTGATTCGAGAAAAAGGATCGAGTCTGGAATAAAGGTTTAGAATTTATCACTAGTTGGGACCGACCCTCATGGGCCCCTAATTCAAATGCAAGGTTGAGGTATGTTTTTTTTTTGATTATTTTTCGTGGATGGAAACTTCATGCTCGATTCCCGCTTCAGCTCAGGTGGTTGTGGTGGGTGGAGGTATCGTTGGCTGTAGCGTTGCCTATCACTTGACCAAGCTTGGCTTCTCTGACGTTGTTCTAGTTGAGCAGAAAGCTTTGGCCGGCGGAACGACTTGGCACGCAGCGGGGATGGTTGGTCGCTTGCGCACATCCAATAGCCTTACCAAGATCAACCAATACAGCGCAGAGCTCTACGCTGGTCTGGAGGCTGAGACCGGTCACGCTACTGGTTGGAAACAGGTGGGTAGCTTGGTCCTTGCCTCGAATGAGGAACGCATGACCCAACTTTACCGCACTGCAGCCATGGCAGAATACCTTGGAGTTCAAGCAGATTTGATCAGTGCAAAAGAAGCTGGTGAAAAATGGCCATTGATCAAAACCGATGATTTACTCGGAGCCGTCTGGCTGCCCGGGGATGGTAAAGTGATCCCCAAGGAAACGGCGATGGCATTGGCCATCGGGGCTCAGCAGAATGGAGCCAGGATTTGTGAGAACGTTGAAACGCACGAAATCCTTCATCGAAATGGCAGAGCAGCTGGAGTCAAAACAAATCAGGGCTTGATTGAAGCGGAATACGTGGTGCTGGCTTGCGGGATGTGGTCACGTCAGCTTGGTTTGACCTGTGGTGTTTCCATTCCACTGGCACCTGTGGAACATCATTATGTGGTTTCGAATCCGATCGAGGGGGCCTTTGATGAACTTCCCTGTGGCCGTGATCCTGATGCAACGATCTATTTTCGAGGTGAAGATAATACGGTTCTTCTGGGGGCTTTTCAAAAATACACCAAACCTTGGCTTCAGGATCCGATTCCCTCTGATTTTTCGTTCGATCTCCTGGAAGCGGATTGGAAAAAGTATCGTGATCCACTCCGGGCGGGTGAATTTCGCATTCCAAAATTAAAAGACGCTGGTTATGCGAAATTTGTCAACGGCCCAGAGAGCTTTACTCCTGATAATCAATTTCTGCTGGGAGAAACGCCTGAATTACAAGGTTTGTTTGTGGCTGCCGGGTTTAATTCAGCTGGCATCGCATGTGCTGGAGGTGCAGGTAAATACCTGGCGGAATGGATGAAGGAAGGGGAGCCTACAATGGATCTCTGGGCAGTTGACATACGTCGCTTCGGGGGCTGGGCCAACAACCGAACCTACCTGCGGGATCGTATCACGGAAGTGCTTGGTCTTCACTACCAAATGGCCTGGCCGAATCGTGAAATGGAAACCGGCCGAAATATTCGGATGACACCCATTCATGATCAACTCAAAGAGTCAGGAGCCTGTTTTGGTTCCAAAGCTGGATGGGAGCGGCCCAATTGGTTTGCGCATCTGCCATCCAAACCCGAGAACCAATATTCGTTCGGTAAACAGAATTGGTTTGGCAATCATGCCCGGGAACATCTGGCCACTCGTGAGAGTGTGGCTCTGTTTGATCAATCCAGCTTCGCGAAATTAAAGCTCAAGGGCAAAGATGCCTGTGCTCTCATGCAGCATGTTTGCGGCAATAATATGGACGTTGCGCCAGGTAAAGCCGTCTACACAGGCATGTTCAACAAGCGTGGAGGTTTTGAATCTGATTTCACAGCCGTCAGAATCGCAGAGGATGAATACTATATTGTTACGGCATCCACTCAGGCGGTCCATGATGCCTCATGGATTTCCAGGAACACTCCTCAAGGCATGCAGGTGTCCTTGACCGATGTCACCTCTGGAACAGGAGTGCTGAGTGTGATGGGGCCGGAGGCAAGGCGTTTCCTTCAGCCCTTGACAGACACGGATCTTTCTGAAGAAAGCTTCGCCTTTGCAACGTGTAGAGAAATCTCCATCGGAATGTCCACCGTGCGAGCGCTTCGCCTTTCCTACATGGGGGAATTGGGGTGGGAACTCCACGTAGGAATGGATCAGATGTCAGCTCTTTATAACTTATTGATGGATCACAGTAAAACTCATCCGATTCAACTCGCTGGTCATTACGCCATCAACTCATTGAGATTGGAAAAGGGATTCCGTGCATGGGGTCACGAACTCTCCCCGGACGATAATCCACTCGAAGCCGGTTTAAGTTTTGCCATTGATTGGCGCAAGACATCGGCATTCATCGGGCAAGATGCATTGGTGAAAAGTAAATCTTCGCAACCACGAAAGCGTCTCGCCATATTTACGCTCAATGATTCGGATATTTTCCTTTGGGGAGGCGAAATTATTTACCGTAACGGGCAGGTCGTTGGATATACCACATCGGGTTCTTTTGGGCATTCCGTTGGTGGGGGCATCGCCATGGGGTATGTCCGCAGAAAAGATGGTGTGGACCGTGCATTCGTTCTGGGGGGAGAGTATGCACTGAAAGTTGGAAATCAAATGATACCTGCCAGCGTGCATTTAAAAGCTCTGGTCAACTGATCACTCTGAGGGCGGATGCTGTCCCTCTGTCCGCAATTGGGCAAGGTGAAAGCATCAACAGCAAGCATCATTTTCTGCAACTTCGATTGTGGCTTTGTAATGAGCGCCCTTGGTTTCCTTTGGATGGCGAAGTTTTGATTCGACACATCCAAAAGGTTTGGCGCTTTCCAACGGGATCGTTTCATTGGGCTCGATCCGTTCGAAGTGCCCCTCGTAAGGTGGTTTCCCATAGATCTGGTAATTTTTATCGCATGTAGCGTAGCGTTTTCCTCGCTCCATTGTATGCCCGTCATCATCGGTCACGGCCTTGAAGGGGCCTCTGTACACAACTGCCTGATTTCGTTCCAGACAGACGCCTTCCTTACCTTTGAAAGCCTGGACCGTGATCCCGCGGAACTCGATGCCTTCGACGGTTTGCCATGGGGATTCATCTCGCTTGAGTATTTCAATGCCGTAAAATCCTGCCTCTTCAAAGGCCTTGAGGAATCCTTCCTCAGTCAACGCTCCGCTGATGCATCCGCTCCAGAGCTCATGGTCGTCCTGAAGGTGCTGAGGTATGATTTCGTCTGAGACGATGTCGGATATGATGGCCCTGCCACCTGTCTTGATGACGCGAAAAATTTCCGAGAACATTTGATTCTTGGCTGATGCATGCACCAGATTAAGTACGCAATTTGAGACAACGGCATCGATACTTGCATCGGAAACGAGGGGACGATTTTTTTTAAGGTTTTCCGTGATGGTATCCAGATTCAAAAAGTCATTGGCATTCAACACGGGGTGTTTCACCAGCTCATCATCCAGTAAATCCAAATCCAGTGCCAGATCTTGAATCCTGCCTTTTTTGAAAACCACATTCGCATGGCCTGCGCGCTCTGCCACAATAGGAGCGTTTCGTTGCGCGACTTCAAGCATGTCATCCGTCATGTCGATGCCAATGACGTTACCTTCTGGCCCGACCACCTGAGAGGCAATGAAGCAAATCTTGCCAGTGCCGCTACCCAGATCCAGCACGGTTTCTCCCGGTTGCAAGTATCTCGAGGGATCTCCACAGCCATAATCTTTTTCGATGACTTCTTGTGGAATGATTTCGAGATACCTCTGGTCATATTCTACTGGACAACAAAGAGCCGGTTCTGGTGCATTTGCGGCGGCTGCGTATCTTTTTTTTACGTTGGATTCCATTTTTAATAACTTATCTTTCCACTAAGAGACACTTTTCAGGGATTTCTTCCAATTCAAAATTTAAAAGGAGGACCTGCTTCGTGCCTGACTCCCCCCTTGATTCAAGGTCTCAAGGTAATGATGGCACAAATTCTTTCAATCAGCCCTCACTAATGTGCGGGCTTTATCACTTCAACGGCAAAATC
>KB912030.1 GCA_000383715.1 Verrucomicrobia bacterium SCGC AAA164-E04 | reverse complement strand
GTTTGCGCTTGTTGATGATTCAGATATGCAAGTGACCACCCAGTTGCTGCTGTCCGCGGCGCAAACGGCTGCTCCCGGCAGTGAAGCTGCGCTTAAACATTTGACGGCGCGCTATCAGGGGAATCCAAATATCTGGAGCATTTTGAATCATGTTCAATCTCAACAGGCGATCGCCAGGAAGCGTCGGCTCGAAAACGAATTCCTCGCCAAGGGTCGTAATAATTTTGAAATTGCCTGTATGCCATGTCACGGAATGGACGGAAAAGGTACGCCGGCACCGGGAACCAACATGACTCTTGGAGCTCCGATTGCCGGTTCACCTCGAGTGACTGGAAGAATGGACATCCCCATCAAGATCATGCTCAAGGGAATGACGGGGGAATTGGATGGACGGAAATTCCCTGGACCGATGTTGCCTCTGGAATCTTTTGATGATGAATGGATTGCTTCAACCTTGACTTATATTCGAAGTCATTGGGGTAACAAAGCTTCCATGGTGACTGCCGAAGATGTGGCAGCTGTACGTGCCCAGATCAAGGATCGTGAATCGATGTGGGATTCTTCTGAAATCCTTAAGATGGCTCCTGTGCCAGCAAAACAAATGCGGCAATGGCGTTTTACCTCCAGCCATAAATCAAAAGAGATTAAATCAGCCATCGACGGAAACCCAAACTCCCGCTGGGACACTGGAGCGGTTCAAGTGCCAGGTATGTGGCTTGCGTTTGATATGGGGCAGGAACATGAGTTGACCTCAGTGGTTCTGGACAGTCGTCGTTCAAAGCAGGATTATCCCCGTCAATACAGCTTAGAAATTTCAGACGATGGCGAACATTGGAGCAAACCCATTGCAGAAGGCTATGGGCAGAGTCCGGTACTGCAGATTGTCCTGCCTCCGACAAAGGCGCGCCATGTCCGGATAAGCCAGCATGGGAGTGCTTCCGGAAAATTCTGGTCCATCCACGAACTGGAAGTTTACACGAAATGATCCATGTTTGAAAGATACTCAGAGAGCCATCAAATGGCTCCTGATGCTACCACGTGGCGTGTAGGGTTTTAGTTCGATCTCAATAAAGAATGGGTCAGCGCGTATGGCATGTTTGGCATGCGGGAGGTTTATTTTCTTTCAGCCAATGATTTAATGAAAGATGCCGTCATCAGGATGGATATCATAAGCATGGGAACGGAGACGACTACCGAGATGGTCTGCAGTCCCACCAGAACTTGTGATTGCCCGCCGATGGAAAGTATGGACAATGGCAGGATTCCCAGCGTGATAGCCCATAGAACCCGATGCCAGCGAGCCGGATCCTGGTTTTCACGGGTGGACCGGGTGGACCGGGTGGCAGCAAGTGCCAGAGTGTAAGATGCCGAATCGTATGTGGTGGCGGCAAAACTGATGCATAGTAGAAAGAAAAGAGGGAGAATCCATTGCCCCAGGGGTAGGGAAGTCATGACCAGAACCACCGCCGCATGCCGGTTTTCGTTGAATGTTTTGATGATTTCGACGCCTTCTTGATGTTCGAGGATGGATGCGTATCCTCCGAAGATGATAAAGCAAAGCATGCAGCCAAGTGTGCCGTAGCCCAGAACCCCCCATATCAATTGTCCGAGGGTTCTACCTCCGGATATTTTAGAGATGAACATGCCCACGAACGGGCCGAAGGCAATCCACCATGCCCAATAAAAAATGGTCCAGCTTTCAGTGAACGCGCCGTTTTCACCAGGGTAATAAATGCCGCTCATCGCAGGAAATTGTCTCACCATGAAGGTGATGCTTTCGAAGCCTTGCTTTGTGATCGCAAGGGTAGGTCCCGAAAAATAAACCACTCCAAGAATTGCGAACATGAGTACCAGATTGCAATTGGAAAGCCGCTTGATCCCTCTGTCCAGTCCGAAGGATACTGACAGGGCAATCAGGGTGATAATCAGAACTATGGATCCGATTGTGAAACCGAACGACGGCTCCAGCCCAAAAAAGGTCTTGAATGATTCGGTGATCAAAGGGGTTGTCAGACCCAGTCCAGTGCTGGCTGAACCTATCAATCCAATCATGAACACCACATTGAACAACCTTCCCGGCCAACGGTGAATAGCTGTTTTGAGGATGGGCGCACAGGTGTTTGCGAGACTGGGTGAGGATTCTTTTCGAACGTAATAAGCATGACTGAAACATACTGCTGACAGAGCATAGAAGCCCCAGCCGATGAGCCCCCAGTGGAACATCCCGTAACTCATGGCCCATTGGTGTGCTTGAGTGGATTTTGGTTCTATATCAAAAGGAGGGTTGAGATAATAATCAATCCACTCAATCGTTCCCCAATAGAGCAGGGCGGTTCCAATACCGGTTGAAAAAAGCATGCCGGCCCAGGTCCATCCAGAGTATCGGGGTGGCTCGCCTTTGGGCCCCAGTTGGATCTTGCGATAAGGGCTCAAAGCCAGTCCAATGAGGAACAGTATGGTGAGAATACCGAATCCGATGTAAAGCCACCCTAATCGCTGTGTAAGGAACTGAAATGCAATCTCGATAGCCTTTTTACCTCTTTCAGGAAAAAGAAACAACAAAGCCGACAAAAGTAAAATGACACTTATTGAAATGATAAGTGTCTGCCAATCAACTGATTCAGGTCGTTTTAATGAGTTGTTAGCGTCGTTTGTCATCAAGGGGCATGTTATGTCATCATCATAGGATCATCGACGCTCCATGGCGAGGATAGGTTCTTCATACGACGCACTCGATTCGGTATGAAACATGACTTCCATTCAACCATCCGGTTCGTTTTTTTCTTCGCAAGAGAGGTTTTGTTTCATCATCCTTAACGGGAAAAATTCTATTCCACTATCTTTTGCATTGAAAAAGAACGTGGAAGGTTTTTGAATGGGTCCTTGCAGCGCCCGTAGCTCAGTTGGATAGAGCAACTGCCTTCTAAGCAGTGGGTCACAGGTTCGATCCCTGTCGGGCGTACCATTTTTTCCCAGTAAAAACGGTGTTTTTGGTTTTTCCAAGAACGCCGTTTTTGCATTGTGGGCACAATATTGTAAGTTATGCCTGAAAGAAAAAAACATGCTTTCACTATTTCCATCAAGCAGGAGGAGGGACGTGGTCGAGGTTACGAGAACTGATCAAATTGAGAAGTTAGTCTGGAGCAGTTTTTCAGGCGGCGGCCACTCGAATACAGACAAACCCGTCGAACTAAATTGATCTGCTGGTTTTGAGGAACCTAAATCATTCTACCGCGCCATTGACTTCTCTCACCCGCAGGTAAGCCTCAGCCTGTTTGGTTTTTGGGATGTCAAAAACCTCCTGACGACCACTACCTTTAATTGTGGTAATCGCCTCCCACTGACCAGAACTTAGATCGTAGGCACGCTCAACAACGTAACTCATGCCGTTTCGTGTCTCGAATTCGATACTCAAGCCGTCCTCGCTGCGGTGCAACGATCGGATCAGCCCCCGGCTGCTCAGTATAAGTCCTCCTTTGGGGTGGTAGTAGCTGGCCAATCCCATAGTGGCTTTCTGGCTACCTTCTGGCCCCACCAGCAAGGGATGAGTAAGCTGGATGTTCGTGCCTCGATCAGCTTCGGGCTGCTGGGTAAAATGCACTGTCATCACCGCCTTGTTACCTGCGACATCGACACCACTCAGAAGTGCGTCGTCCCAGGCTACCTGTACACTACCATCCTGTCTGTGGCTGTGAATTTGTTGACTGTAGCTTCGTAGCTGGTGGTCTTCGATCCCCTTCAGGCGGAGCACTTGACCATCCCAGTTCAATTTAAACTGCATTCCGAGCAATTCTTCACTAGTGTTAGCATTGAGATCAACTGATACCGTGCCATCGTAGGAAACCCGGGCGGCGCTCAGGCTCAACAGCCCCCTGGAATTCATCGTATTTCGACTAAAGAGGGTGGTGGAGTTTGCATCATACCAATCTCCGTTCACATCGCCCAGCTTGATGCCAGTGAAATCAGCACCGCTCACATCACTCTCCAGCGAACTGAAAATAATAGACTCATATTTAGGTAACTCGCTGAAGGCATTGTCCACCTCCACACTCAAATAATCGCCATCTACAAAGCGCCAGCACGACTCCTTGTTGCCACCACTATCTTCACTGAAATAATCAGTGCGGGCCAAGATGACCTTACGCATGGCAACAATATCTGCAACATCCACCGAGGCATCTCGGTTGGTATCCGCTGACAACATTTCGCGAGCATTTTCAAATCGGACCCGGGCCAGAATGTGCTTACGCATGGCCACAATGTCGGCCACGTCCACCCCTGTGCTGGCCTTGCCTTCGCCATGAGCTCTGCCTGCTGTGAGCTCGATACCCGCCCCAGAAGCCAGGTTAAAGCTGTATTTCCCATTGACATCACTCATGGTATGGCTTTCGCTGCCATCCTGATTCAGGGTCACCGTCACTCCAGAGACC
>KB912029.1 GCA_000383715.1 Verrucomicrobia bacterium SCGC AAA164-E04 | reverse complement strand
CCGATTATGAACAAGTCCATTTTTCACCCAATTGGTTGATCACTCCTTCTGGTTGGTGCACGCGCTACGGGGAGGTGGATGATTTGATTGCGAAACGTGATGATGCCTTGCTTCTGATGAATGGTGGTGACGAGTTGACCTTGAAATTTGATTCAACCCAGATGCCTCCCAGGAAATCGGGCATGCAAAGAGAGTTCTTCCTGATGACTTCAGGGTGGGACAAGGATGCGGATTTTCACGTGGCAAAAGGTTGGACGGTTGGCCCGCTCCCCTGGCATGGAATGAATGATCAGGATTATGGAAATGAACCGCGTCCAGAGCAATTGAATGACGAGTGGATCCAGTCTTATAACACGCGTTGGGTTGGTGAAATGACCTTAAGAAAAAATCGCAGCGGTAAAGAATAAACAGCGACTGTTGGTATCTGTAATCCTGAGAGGTATGGAATTATCTGAAGAACAAATGGAGGCTATCCGCTTGAAGGCGGAAGAGGGAGATCGTGACGCTCAATATGAATTGGGGTGGCGCCATGCGATTGGAATGGGGTTTGATATGGATGATGAGGTAGCTCTTGACTGGTTAAGTAAAGCCGCTGAGCAAGGGCATCCTTTGGCTCAGAACAATCTTGGTGCACGCTATTATTCTGGAGATGGAGTTGAACTCGACATCCTGCAGGCTTACATATGGTTTTACCGTGCGGCCTCTCAGAATGATCGAAAGGCTGCCAAGAACCGTGATGCCGTTTTTCGGCAATTATCCGAAGAACAAAAAGACAAGGCCCGAGCTGTTCTCCCCAGGCCATAGCTCACTTGAAGGCTGCCCCCTGCCGCGTCAAGGGGCACTCAGTAAAATCCTTCGAGCCTCTCCGTTTTTTGTATTTGCGTGCAGCGTTTACTAATGGAAATCCCTTGGCCAAGATGTTCCTCTTCAAGCCAACACGCCAGGTAATAGTTCCGTGCTGTCCGCAAATTTTTCCACGGGAGTGCCGAACGCTTTCAACATGCAGCAGTAGAGATTGGAAAGAGGGGTATTGGTATCATTGATCAGGTGTTGCCCCGTTTTGATAGCCCCACCGGCACTGCCAGCAATGACCAAAGGAAGATTTCGCGGGCTGTGGCGGTTTCCATCTCGAAGACCTGAACCAAACATGATCATGGAGTGATCAAGCACATTACTTTCACCTTCGGGCATCTGTTTCAGTTTGTTGAGGAGGTAAGCATATTGTTCGATATGCCATTGAGCAATATGCTGGTATTGAGCCAGATTTTCCTCCTTGTTTTCGTGGTGAGAAACACTGTGATGCCCCGAGCTTACTTCGTCGAGAAATGAAAAATTTGTATTGCTTACCGCATTCCCGAACATGAATGTGCAAACTCGAGTGCTGTCTGTCTGGAATGCCAGCGCAATCATGTCAAGCATGAGCCGAACATGCTCCGCGTGCTCGCTGGGAATACCTGTAGGCTTGGTTGCGGGATCCATGTCAACGGCTGGTTGCCATGTTTTTCCCTCGGGTTGACTCGCTTGTTCAATACGCTGCTCCAGACTACGAACCGATTCCAGATAATCATCAATGCGAGTACGGTCACTGTAACCTACGCGGGCACGCAATTGTTTGGCGTCACCTAGTACCCGATCCAAAAGCAAACGGTCCTGACTGGATTCTCCTTGTTGTGGATTGGTGATTCTAAATAACCTCTCAAACACCAGACGTGGGTTGATCTCTCTTGCGAGGGGGCGTGTAGGGCGACTCCAGGCAATGTGCGATCCGTAGACTCTGGTGTATCCCACATTGGTATCTACACCAATACTTACGGGATTGATGGCAAGTTCCAGAGAAGGCAGGGGCGTTTGACCCCGAATGCCGCTAGCGGCAATCTGGTCTATGGAAACACCGTTGCTGTTCAGGTCAAATCCCAGTGACTTGCTGATCGTCTGGCAGGTCAGAAAACCCGAAGTCTTGACGTAGTGGCCGTCTCCAACGTTACTGGCCTGGTTCCAGAGATTGGTCGGTATCAGCAGCTTGTCCTTGAGACTTTCGAGTGGCGCCAGTGTTCGAGAGAGTTTGAATTCTTCGCCCTCACCCTCAGGTGTCCACTGATCATCCCGCACCCCATTGGGCATGAACAGACAAGCCAATCGCTTTGGACTTTGAGCAATGGACGCCTTTGCCTTGTTCGGCATCATCGCTTCCAGCCATGGTAATGCCAGTGCGGCTCCCGTGCCTTTCAAAAGTGTGCGGCGAGACATCGGTTGATGGATTTGGTGAATATTCATGATGTATGGCTAAATTTGAATTCAATCACTCGCTCTCTGGTGGTTTACCCGAAAATTTATACCTGAAGGGAATGCTTTCGACAATGCCCATTACTAGCCTGTGTGAAGCATATTCATTGGCTTTGAGATCCTCGACGATTGCATCAATGGTGCAGAAGTCTTCGAATGTCAATCCACGCGACAGGGCGTAACCGAGCATCTTGCGTGTCAGGTGCCGCACGATCTGATCCTTGCGATCCATCAGGATTTGTTTGAGTTGAGCAGGGCCCTCAAATTCGGTGCCATCAGGCATTGTCGCCTTTGCGTCGACAAGTTGCCCACCTTCTTCCGTTCGCCAACGCCCCAGAACATCGTAATTTTCAAGACTGAAGCCCAGGGGGTCCATCTTGTCATGACACGTTGCGCAGGTCGGGTCAGCCCGGTGTTGCTCCAACCTCTGACGCAAGCTCTGGGCTTCTTCTTCATGTGAATCCTCATCAAGGAGCGGTGTGCCGGGAGGGGGAGGGGGAGGCGTGTCGCCCAGCAAGGTTTCAAGTATCCATTTACCCCTGAGGACCGGGCTTGTTCTGTGGGGGTGTGAGGATACGGCGAGGATGGCTGCCATGCTGAGCAGTCCTCCTCGGTGAGGATCATTTTCAATGTCGACGCGCTTGGGTTGTTCCCTGAATTCCCCTTTCACCTTGTAATGCCGGGACAAACGACGATTGATGTAGGTGTAATCCGCATCGATCAAATCCAGCAAGGGACGGTTTTCTGTCAGGATCTCATGGAAAAAGAAGACGGGTTCGTATTTCATCCCCCCTTCCAGTTCGGAATCATAGCCCTTGATGGATTTATCAGGCTTGAATTCACGTCCCAGGGCTCTCGTACCAAGCCATTGTTCTACAAACGTCTGTGCGAAATTGCGAACCTTGCGCGCATGCGGGTCCTTGAGCATGCGGATCACCTGGTTTTTCAGTGTTTCCGGTTCCTGCAGCGTCCCCTCCGCTGCGACTTGCATCAACGTGTCATCAGGTGGTGCGCCCCAAAGGAAATAGGACAATCGAGTGGCTAATTCAAAACCATCCAGTGGTATTGGCTCGGCTGACTCGGTCGGGGATTCAATGATGAACAGGAATTTTGGCGAGATCAACACTGCCGAGAGGGTCAGTTGCATTGCCGGACCAAACGCCTCCTCCTCAGCATATGCTTGTTCGAACAAATCCAGATATTCGGATACCTCATTCGGACTTGCCTGGCGTCTGAAAGCACGTGGAAGAAACTTTTCCAGGATCTTCCGTGCCGCTTCTGTTGGCGTGGTGTTTTCATCTGGTACTGCGATGAGAAATCGCTGGCTGGATCGTGTATCTGCAAAGGCGTATTTCACTGCAGATCGCGCAGCATCAAGGTATTTTTCGGCATGTATGGGGGATATGAACAACGTCTCTGCCGCATTGTCGAAACCCTCCCCACCGGCTCCTTCATTTGGCAATGCCTCCCCTGCATCGAAATGGATATCGAGTAAAGCTCTGACCGATGCTGAATATTCTCCCTGATTCAATCGACGTACCATCGGTGGCCCGGGTTGAATGCCATCCGAGCAAGCTGCATTGCTGAGGGTCTGCTGCATCCAATCCACAAACGCCATGCGCTCCTTCATGGTGGGTTGAGTCACATCATCATCATCAGGCGGCATGTCCTCGTCGCGCACCCGGTTCAGATGGCTGTCCCAGTCTAGAGCATCTGTCACAATTTGATCAACCGTGGCATAAGGAGTCAGGTCCAGCTTTCCCTTGGGTTTGGGTGGTTGGTGGCAATCAACGCAGTATTGATCAATGAAAGCGGTGCCCTCATCGTCTGTGAATGCATCGCTTTGGCCCCATCCTGTTTGCACCCATGACAACATGCTCACAAGTGCCCACAGCCAAACATACGTCTGGCAGGTAGGTCTTGTTTGTTTGCGAACTACGTCACCCATAAACATACCATCCGGTATCTTCAAGGCTTGGTCAAGTCGACTTGGAGCGGTCATCGTCTTCTTTCCCCTGACTGTCGTAAAAGTGCAGGTCCAGAGCTTCCTGCAAGCTTTCCCTGTATTCTTTCAATTGAGACTTTCTGGCTCTGAATAACTTCAAAGCTTCACCCGATAGATGTTTGGATGCTTTGCGAATCTGGCGATAGGTGCTGACGACGGGTCTTTGTTCAAACTCAGGGAAAATTTGATGCAGCAGTGCGGTGTATCTTGACCGTGTTTTTTTAGTTTCCCGGATGATTTCAAGGGCATTGGATTCGGTCACAGTGCCTTCGCTTGCCTGGTTCAGGAGTGCACACTTGAATTCACCACAGCGAAGCGGGCGACAATGA
>KB912028.1 GCA_000383715.1 Verrucomicrobia bacterium SCGC AAA164-E04 | reverse complement strand
CGGTTGGGCCGGATTTATTCTGATGGGCGTGGTGTTCCCCGTGATGTGAATTTGGCGATGAATCACTTTCTGAAAGCGGCTGATAAGGGTGATCCCCGAGCTCAGGCTGAGGCGGGCTATCGTTACCTCAAAGGTGAAGGCGTCAAACAGGACCTGGAGCGAGCGGTAAAATTACTGAAACAAGCGGGGGCTCAGGGTGATCCCATGGCCCTCTACAATCTGGCTTTTGTCTTTGAGCAAAGTTCAGCCAAGAACAATTTAGAGCAGGCATTGGACTGGTATCGGCAGGCCGCTGAAAAAGATGTATTGGAGGCTAAACTCAGATTAGCCTCGATCTACCGTGAAGGCAAAATAAGGCCCTCCGATATTCAGGAAACGATTAAGTGGACTACCAAAGCTGCCGAAAGTGGCCATGTTGCCTCTCAGTACAATCTCGGTTTGCTGCTGTCTGGTCAGGTAGATGACGTT
The DNA here is from genome assembly GCA_000383715.1 of Verrucomicrobia bacterium SCGC AAA164-E04. Classification (GTDB taxonomy): domain Bacteria; phylum Verrucomicrobiota; class Verrucomicrobiia; order Limisphaerales; family AAA164-E04; genus AAA164-E04. The sequence goes on along the minus strand of KB912028.1, from coordinate 4,306 downwards.
GAAGGGATTGAGACTGACGCTGAAAAGGCCGTTACCTGGCTAAAGAAAGCGGCGGATCAAGGACATGAAAAAGCCTTGATGCTTTACGCGACTTTACTGGTAAGGGGCGATCAGATTGCGGCTGATCCCGCGAAGGCAGCGCAGTTGTTCACACAAGCAGCAGAAAAAGGCAATCTGGTGGCGCAGTTTAATTTGGGCGTGCTGCATGAGCTGGGGCAAGGGGTTTCGCTAGACTTACAGGAAGCTGCCAAATGGTATGATCACGCAGCCAACCTTGGGCACGCCAGAGCCCAGTTTCATCTCGCACTGCTGCATGATCAAGGCATGGGAATACCTCAGGACAGACGCTCAGCCTTCGAATGGTATCAGCGAGCAGCAGAACAGGGGGTGGTCGATGCTCAATGTGCCGTCGGTACTTTCTTTATTGATGGAGATGTTGAGGAAGCCAACCTTGAGAAAGCCCGCAGTTGGTTTCAAAAAGCTGAACGGGGTGGTTCCATGGAGGCTGCTGCATTTCTTGCAAAAATCAAGGAACTCGGTGTCTCAGCTGAATGAGGGGTCCTTTTTTACAAGGTTGGGTCAAGGCAGAAAAAAATCCGAAGCATCGCTGCTCCGGATTGTTCAAAAATTTCCAGTGATATTTGTCAGGGCGTCACTTCGCCTTCGGAGTCGAAGGGCCCGGTAAGACCCGTGAGGGACTCTCCTGCCGGAAGGCTTGCTGTTGCCGACTGATTGACTTTGCCGACGTTATACGTCTCTCCCACCACCGGGTCCGGAAATTCTCCTTTATTAAAATAAGGGGCCAGTTGATCGGTGTTTGCCGTAGCCGAACTGGATTGGCCATTTTCAAGAGACCATTGACTCTTGGCGCTATCTATCAATCGCAGGTTGTTCTGGATCAAGCTAAGTTGTGTGCGCTCACGTGCACGTATAAGGTTTGGAACCGCGATGGCTGCTAATAGTCCGATGATGGCCACCACAATCATGATTTCCACCAATGTAAAAGCGGCGCGTGTGCGAAATTGTCTTAATTGCATAAATGTGTTTAATTTATTGTTTCTAGGTGCCAGTTCAATCTCAATTTAAATCATCCCTGTCATAGCCTCTGCTGAAAATGACATTATGGTATAACGCTTCGTCAGGCTGAAAGTTGCGCCGCGTCAAAATCCCTTCTTCGATAGTTCTGACTGCAGTGCCACCTGAAATTCCATCAAATCCGTTTGCGAAGGTTTGTAACCTTCCTGATCAGGAGAGAGGCCCAGTTGTCCAAACTGGTCAAGGTGCCACCCTGCTGTTTGCTGATCGCTGAATGTTACTTTACCGCTGGCTAACATTCCCGGGCGTGCCAGTTGGTCGAGACTGATCTGAACATTGCCTTCCTGCGGAGCAGTAGCCTCATCATCCACCAATTCGCCGAGGTTTTCTTCCGGGGCTGGCGCTGCCGGCGGGGGCTGCGGCGCATCATTCGGTGGTGGCGCAGGCTCCTCTTTTTCGACTTCTGGTTCCGGATCTTTCGGAATGACCCCTAGATCATCCACAAGGAAGCGTACTTCCATGTATGTCATGGTGATGTCAAACTCCTCTGCAAGTTTTACTTGGATATCAGCGACTTTGAGTCCCTCTTCAATCCATTGTCTTACCGTCTGTTTTTGTGAATCGTCCAGTGTCATGTATGTCTACTTTCCATATTAAATCGTAAAGATTCCTTATTTCAACTTCTAATAGAAAGAATGCCCATGGGAATCTCATGGACTCCTTTGCTGTGACAAGGACAGATTGCATTGAATTTCGGTGATATTCAGGCAATTGAGAAAGAAATCGAGAAATGCAGTTTGTTCAGGGGTTCCAGTTTAGGAATGCCTTTTTGCTTCATTAGATCTTTGATGGATGCCTGACACTCCTGGTAAGTCAATTTGACTTGGCGGATCAATCGCCTCAAAATAAGCGGATGAATTTTTCGAGGCTAAAACAAATGTCCACCCTTATGTTGGCGATGAATCTCTCTATTTCATGTGCTTGGGCTGATTGGTCTTGGGTGGTTCCGTCTGATTACGAATCCATATCACCGGATTTATTCCTCAAAGGAGTGAAGGAGGCTGATACCTTTCGCCGAAATTTACTTCAGAAAAATGCGGTGGGTTTGACCAAGGCTGATGTTTTGAGTGAAGCGATTGTGCGCTTTCAAAGGTTGGCAGGTGACCACCTTTCGAAAGAAAATGGAGTAAAAGGTTATAAAATCAGAAAAAAAACGTTACTGCGCGCATTCAATGGAGAAAAATCAAAATTAAAACCTCATGACGTATTTAAGGCTTTTAACGGAAAATGGTATGGCATTTGGGATAAAATGAAGGTGGATCATCATTGGTTTCCACAAATTAACCAGGATCCTCCCAAAAAGATTCAGGCTTTCCACGATGTGTGGGTTCACGCGGTTCAATTTGCCTGGATTGGGGATGGATTTGGGTGGAATGTGGTGGCGACAGAGGAGGAGGATTCCTCTGATTATTTCCTGCTGGGGACGGTGTATCATGTGCGGGACAAAGATCCTTCACAAATCTACCTGCATCGTCCGCACCTAGGAATTTCTGCAAGCAAAGATCAGCTCATTTGGATGACCAGCCGGGAAGTGTTTCTTGAAGAACGGCTGGCCCCCAAGGGTGAGTTTCCTGAAAGATATGTCATCACCGGGTTTAATTTTCAAATGCAGGGTAACTCCAGATTGAGTGTTGTGGGAAACAGCTTCCAAGCCATATACACTCGCAAGTCAGACCAGCGTTATCCCTGGAAACAGTATTGGATCAACCTGACCGCGCCTTGATGCCCGTTTCGGTATGCGTGTTCAAGCTTCCTGAAATGGATCATCCATTGTCTCATGCCCCTTGCCTTCGATTGAGTTCGTCTACGGTGCTGTTCAGATTCCAGAAATCAATGATCAGGAAAATCATGCTGATCAAAATAAGAGGAGGAAACAAGACTGCCACCAAGCTGGATCCCAGAATAATCAAGCCGCTGATTTTACCGAGGTAGAGACGGTGTAAACCGAATGTTCCGAGAAATGTCAGCAGTATCCAACTCACGGTGTAATTGTATCTGCCAGTTGCAAACCTGCGTTCAGCCTGACTATCCATGATGGGGATTAAAAACAAATCAATCAGCCATCCAATAAGAAAAAGTCCACCCGTACACAACCAGATGGTGCCAGAAATAGGTTTTCCGTAATAAAACCTGTGGGATCCGGTAAAGCCTAAAATCCACAGTAAATAGCCGACTAAAATCGAGTGCGTCTGCATAATCAGACTCTATCATAGATTTTCCATTCAGCATGTGTAATATGTTTTGTAATTGATACTGTGGTTGAGGGAAGTTTGGTTTGACTCACTTTTTTTGTATGGAGATGAACCAATTCCTAAAAGCCGCAGACGAAGGGTGAACCTCCAATGGTCGAGAAGCCTCGGTTCGGCTAACGTCAAAGTCAAAATTTATCCCGTTTGCCCCAGGGGAGGCACGCCATTGCTTCAAATCGCTGAACCACGCGCAGGGCAAGAGACGTCTTTGTTCTACTGCTTAAGAGTCCAGAGTTCTTGATCAAGCGCGCCGTGCGAGCTCTAGAGCGGTCCATAAAAATTCCTGATCAATATGGACCTGAAAAAGATCTAATCACGGTAAAAGCGACTGATGTCATTAATCGTACAAAAGGGTTGTCAGGCATATCGGAGTGTATGGATCCGATATGATTGAAACAGGATTCTAGGAATCTGATTGCCTTTTTGAGCACTCAGAAAGAGGATGTCTCTCATTGAGGAGTCATAGTTGAACCTGAGCTAATATTGAACTCTGGCCATTTCAGCTTTAAAGTATAGTTTCCGTAACGAACGAATTCGATGTATTATTTGGACAATAATGGAACGACACAGGTCGCCCCTGAAGTATTGGAAGCCATGCTGCCATTTTATACGCAGCATTGGGGCAATCCTTCAAGTGCGCATCGTAGTTGCCGCCCGGTCAAGGAAGCACTGCATCAGGCAAGGATATCCATTGCTTCATTAATCAATGCGCAACCGGAAGAGATCGTTTTTACAGGTTGTGGTACTGAAAGCAATAACACCGCGATGCACAGTGCGTTATGCCGGGATCCCGGCAAAAAGCATTTGATAACCACGGCAGTAGAACATTCTGCGAACCTTAAGTATGGTCAGTTTTTACAGAGTCATGGCTACGATGTGACCTTCCTGCCAGTTGAGGAAGATGGATCCATTGATATTTGCATGCTACAGGATCTGATTCGTCCTGATACCGCCATGGTATC
>KB912027.1 GCA_000383715.1 Verrucomicrobia bacterium SCGC AAA164-E04 | reverse complement strand
GTTCCATTTTACGACGGAAGCTCTCAACCAGACACTGCCTCGGATTGTTCACGCACATATTGTGATGGGATCCTCTTTCGGAATTCTTCACTTTTTTTACGGGGTTTACCTCTATCTGACAGATCACCACTAGACCATGAAAACCGAAACATTCAGCCAAATCAACAAGGTCATTCACGAAAAAGGCCGCATGGCCATCATGTCGGCTCTGGCGGCCAATCCGGAAATGTCCTTCAAGGAACTCAAGGAGTCGCTGGGAATGACGGACGGGAATGTGAGCGTCCATATCCGCACGCTCCAACAGGCAGGTTATGTGATCGTCTCAAAAACCTTCGTCAATAACAGACCGCATACTTCTTACCGAATGACTGATCAAGGACTGCAAGCATTCAATGAATACATCGATCTGCTTGAAGAGATTGTCCGACTTAATCGCGATAACCGGTAGGTATTTTTTCTGCCTTCCACTTTGCTTTACAGAGAACTTTTAACCATCAATTAATTGCCATGAAAATCAAATTAGCACGACACATGGGGGTCTGTTTCGGAGTCAAAGATGCCATCCAGTTAGCCGAAGAAACGGCGAAAACCGGGCCGGTCACAATCTTTGGCCCCCTGGCTCACAATCCATCCATCAAAAATCGCCTTTTGGAGCAGGGTATTGAATTTACCGAACAACATCAGCACGCCAGGACAGACACACTGATAGTCACAGCCCATGGCACTTCGGACCGGATGCGCCAGGAAATCAACGAAGCAGGATTCGATGTGAAGGATGCCACTTGCCCATTGGTGCACTTCGCGCATCGTTCTCTGAAGAAACTCGTGAGCGACGGTTATTATCCGGTCATCATCGGCAAGGAGGACCACATTGAGGTGCGTGGATTGACGGGTGATCTCGACGCTTACACGGTTCTCTCTCAAGCTTCTGACATTGATCAACTCCCTCCAGCGAAACGCATGGGCATCATTTCGCAGACCACGCAGCCCATTGACCACGTGGAAAGCCTGGTTGAATGTATTAAAGCGGCGTTTCCTGAATCTGAAATCCGATTCACAGACACCGTGTGCCATCCGACCAAACAACGACAGAAATCAGCTATTGAATTAGGTCAGCAATCTGATGTCGTGATTGTGATTGGCGGCAGAACCAGCAACAACACAAGACAACTCTCCAGAACAGTTTCCAGATTCTGTGACCGTGTTTACCAAATCGAGAAAGTCGAAGATCTGAATCGCACATGGTTTGAGTCAGCAGACGCCGTGGGAATTACGGCTGGCACATCAACGCCAGATGAAGTCATTCAGCCTGTCATTGAACAATTGCGGCTGTGGAACAATGCCGAATCCCCAGCCTCTGTCCGTATGGAAACACAGGCCAGGGTAATGGCTGACTAAGGGAGCCAAATCTACTGACGCTCGTATTCGCCCTTACTTGTTTTCTTGAGGACTGTAAAACCGGCTTTTTTGGCGTCACTGATCGACACCGGCTTGGTGATCGTCGGGGTATTGAAACCGGAAATCAGTTTTTTCACTGATTTCTTGCAAAGAGGGCAATTGGTCAGAGGTTTGACGGTCAAAGGCCGCCGCAAGGTAAAGCGTCCTCCACAGACTTTGCAATCCTCTCCATTCTCCAGTTCGTATTCGTAAAGTGGCATATCAACAACAATTCCAAGCTTGAACGGCGAATCTCGATAATCAAGCAACAATTTGAAATTGTCCTTCAACAAGTTGATCCCACTTTCGAGCTAAGATCGTCAAGGATATCGATTTTCACTTACGCTCTGTAGCCTCACGACATCAAGCCCGCAGAGCTTCACAAAAATTATCTGATTATGCTTCAGGCTCGTCTTGTGGGGCACGCAGCCATCGGTAGCCAAGGTAGATGTGAAAGGTAAGGATCAGGAATGCGAGTATTCGTTCCAATTCCAAAGGAGAATCTTGGTTGGCTTTCAACAAGATCACCAGAGCACCCACACTTGGAAAAAACCACAGCAGGCCCACCATTTTGAAAAAGCCTGCATTTTGATTTTTCCAGATGCTCATTGCGCGTGAAGATTAGATGGGAACCTCGATGAACACAAGTCACCACTACCCTGGAAGCCTACCTGAGATAAATCTCAGACAACCTCAGCCAGTCTAGTTAAAAGGGTTTAAATCAAGAGGTCTTCGCATGGCTTGATCTTCACGGATTATTTCCAAGCACTGCACACGCATTCCTTCGCCTGTTCCCAAGAGATTGAAGCGAATATCCAGATCAGTTTGAACTTTGATTCCTGTGTATTCTTTCATCACGGCACGGTCTGCCTTGCCCGACTCGACACTCAACTTAACGTTCTCTTCAACTGTTTTCCCTTGAAGCAAAACATCAAATACCCCCTGCTCATCCGTCGAACGATCTTTCGCAAGAAACCCCATTCGAACGGTGTAGAGGGCTGGTTCACTTCCCTCGTCAAGTAAAGAAATCCGCAGTGTTCGAAGGTCATTCAGTGAAGAAGTAAATAACCAAGGCCGATCGGATCCATCAATGGTAACTCCTCGAAAATCTTGGCGTTTCACCTTGGCTTCCGGATTTTGATTAAGATCGAATTTCACACCATAATCCTTGAACGGTCCCTGGCCATCGCTCGTGTCTGGTCGAGGATATCCAAACCACATGACCCCGTCCTTGCTGCGCATATCCCCGGGAGCACCAAGGTTGAGAGCTAAATGAGCCACAGGCTTGGTTGGGTTGTTGGAGATAAACACTGACCATTCGCCATGTCCTTTTTGTTCCTTCGACTTCATGACCACCGTGGTCCGTAAAGAGTATGAACAGGTGCACCCCGCACTGGATTCCTGGAGGGTTAACAATCCATTAGCCGGTATCATGCTGTTCCAGCAACCAGGTCGAGTTCCCCCAAAAAGTTCAAGGCCGGCATCCTGATCCATATTGACAATGGCAGCAGAAAAAGAACGGAAGAAAAGACTGTGCGGTGAAGCGGTGACCACTCCACAACTGTGGCCTGGACGTAAAAACTCCCATTCAACTTCCTCACCGGTGATCGGATGTTGTCGTGTTTTTATTTCCCCCGTCGTCAAACTGCAGGCCCTCGGTTCAATGACAATGGTGTCCCCCATAATCAATGGGCGTCTACGGTAATTCAACGGTTTGGACCAGTAATTTTCACCGTTACCCGCGTTAAGCACCGTCACCCGACGCCACTGAAGATTTCCATCCACAAAGGCATTCTGATCGTGATTACTGTAGTGTCCGAAAAATAACAGGCGACCATCCTGATAAGCCATGCCCATCTTGGTTCCACCAGTACCGCTCATGTCCATGGGACGTGACCAAAGTTCCTCTCCCGTTCGAAAATCAACCGCGACGACCCTGCGCAAATCACGATCTTTAACAGCAAGATTTTCTTCTTCGTGTTGAGAGTAAATACCATTTTGAATCATTCGAAGGCGATCTTCCATGGCTTGTGTTTTTTCAGCTTCATTCAAATCACTCTTGACTAGAAATAGTTTCCCTTCACCGACTGCCATGGAAATTTGAGGAATCCGAGCACCATGATGTTCCCATAAAAATTTACCATCGTGAATGTCATAAGCAAAAACAGAATCACTGATCATCATGGTATCACTGACGGGTGAGGGTTGATGGTCAGGCATCCAATTGGGATATTTAGCGACATATCGCCAATGATAGCCATCGCGCTTGAATTCGTCATAAGCCAACTTGTTGGGCGTAGGGAATTTTTCTTTGAAATACTGCACAACCTTTTTGTCCCCGCGTCCTGGGAATTCACGTATTTCTTCAGGGATATCATCATCGGATTTCCATCGATTGCCATCCACCATCTCTTTCCAAACCACTCCATAATCCGCGGCCAAAGAAGGTGCCCCTGATCCAAACAAAATATCACCTTCAACCGCAAGAAAGCCCCAACGCCTTTGAGAACCATCAGTACGAGGAGGAACCACAAACTCGTGCAGCGTTTCGCCAGTTTTTCCGTCAAGCTGGTAAGTCTTGTCATGAGCCGCCACAAAAAGGGACGTGTCATTTGCAAAGATATTACTTCCGTCAACATCCGCTCGTGCACGCACTGCACCAGGAATGGTTCTCTCCCAAAGTTGAGTTCCGTTGTAAGCATCGTAACCCATGACCACTTCCATGCCTTGCACGTACAATCGCCCATTAATGGCCAAAGGACTCACCGAACGCGCATGTCGTTCCAACATATGCTCGGACCCTGGCTCACCGTACCACAAGACACCCAGTGGATCCTTGACCAACTGGTCTGAGGATGAACCGGTGTTTCCGGCATCTGCATAGAGACCATTCCATGATCCAGCCCCATCTAGTTTACCACGAATAAATTGCCTCCACTTGCCATCAGCTTGAACTGGTTTCTCCAGAGGAAGAGAATGTTTGCCTGTCCACATGCTCCAATCGGATATTGGCAAACTACCACCAACATTCGGCTGGCCTAACATCAACACACCTCCTGCAGGCCTTAGGACGCGGAGGATTTCTTCAACCGGTGCTCCAAGAGGCTCACCGCGGACCAATCCATCGGAAACAATCAGGTTAGCAAAATAATCAGGCAGTTCACTATATTGCCAAGAAGTAACGGAGACCCGTGACCCGTAGAGCCCTGCCTTGAGTAAGTAATCCCGGGCAACACGCACTTTGTGCGGATCTGATTCAATGGCCACGATGTTTAATTGGCTTTGGCGGGCCAGTTCATAAGCCAACCTACCTTCTCCGCTGTCCATGACCAAACACCATCCCTTTG
>KB912026.1 GCA_000383715.1 Verrucomicrobia bacterium SCGC AAA164-E04 | reverse complement strand
GTAAGAGAGGGATACGTTCAGGTTGAAGCCAAGCAGTTAAAAGGAACGGAAGTCTTTCTTGGTGGAAGGGTGGGACCAACGGTGCTGGGGACCGCGAACATCATGATGGCGGCAACCCTCGCTGAGGGGGTCACCATCATCGAAAGTGCCGCATGTGAACCTGAGGTAGTGGACCTGGCCCACTTCCTGATCGCAATGGGGGCCAAAATCCAGGGCGCTGGCACGCCTCGCATGACCATCACAGGCGTAAACAAACTGCATGGTGCAGAGCACGATGTTATTCCTGATCGCATTGAAGCGGCCACTTACGCCATCGCAGCGGCGGCCACCAATGGTGAAGTTACATTGAAAGACATGCGCTGCGATCATCTGGCGGCAGTTCTGGATAAATTGAAAGAGGCAGGAGTGCAATTTGAAGCCAAAGGAACCTCGCTGAAAATTTTGTCTGGTGGTAATGTTCAGCCGGTCGACGTCAGCACTCAACCTTACACTGGATTTCCAACAGACGCACAGGCTCAACTCATGGCATTGATGCTGAAGGCACCGGGATTGAGTATCATCACCGAACGTATCTTCGAATCGCGATTTATGCACGCCAACGAATTGGCCCGTTTAGGCGCGGATATTGCTATCGAAGGACCCAGTGCCATCGTGCGCGGCGGAATGCCGCTCAGTGGCGCAAAGGTCATGGCCAGTGATTTGAGAGCATCCGCCGCTCTCGTGATTGCCGGCCTGATGTGCGAAGGTCGCACTCAGGTGAATCGAATCTACCATCTTGACCGTGGCTATGAAGTTATGGATAAAAAATTGCGTTCTCTCGGTGCACGCGTTAAAAGAGGCAAAGAGTCATGAATGCGAAAGTTGCAGCAGTCGGAATATTCGTCATCGTGGGATTCCTAGGCACTCGCGTGGTTATCTTCATGCAGGAGGCAGACCAGCAACTCAACAAACAGGCCTATGAGGATGGATTCTATCAAATACCGGACAACGGAGATACAGGGCAAGAATATATCCCGGTAGAGCTAGAGGGTTTACCACCCAGCCTGCAACCTTCCCTTGATATCATCATGGAAAAAGACGCAGAGTCTTTCAAGGCCTGGCTGAAACAGTATCGACCTTATATCAAGGAACCTAAATTGTCAGAAATCGAACTCGACTACGTCGTCAAAGCAGGCAGGGTAAATCCCCCTGAAGCTCAAAAAGTATTTTCAGAGATAGCAGCACGCAACGGCCCTGACTCACCTTTGCGTGAGCGTATAGACATCTTGTCAAAAACGTATCAATAAGACCAAATTTGGATGGAAAAATACCATCTGTAAAGGCACGGAGAAGCCACAAACACATCAAAATACCACATCGAAATCCCTCAAAAAGAGGATTGACCTGCACTTTTTCCCTGCTTAAATCCCCTCTGTCCTGACCGGGGACAAGGTTTCCAATGCAAAATCTCAAACGGTCTACCGGAAATAATATCGGTAGTGTCCGGATTATGCCAAAGCAAGTATCGTCATCGATATTTAAAAAACCTAAACGACCCGGCAGGCGTCATTATGCAAGAAGTTTATTGCCCTGAATGCCGCACCAAGCGTGATATGAACAATAGCGAAGAGGAGGTCATGAAAAATGGCCGCCGAGTTCTAAAAGGACGCTGTTCCTCCTGTAACACCCCCATCATTAAAGTTCTGAACCAGAAACTCAAATGGCATGCCATGGCCAGATGAGTCAGCATAGTTGCAGATTGCCTCCGGCATCGAAGGTAACATAACACCCGATTTAGTAGTGTTGGATCTTTCGAAATCACAATTACTTTCAAGAGCAAAGAATCTCTGACATGAATGGATCCGAAGCTGGAGCCCTATACAACCCAAGATTATCTTTTTTGATTAATTGATAAGGAAGCTGGACTGAAAACCAAGCCGCTTGAAAAGCTATTCGATCCTGTCAAAAAGCATATGAGGGGCGAATGCTGGAGCTTATAATCTGGCAAAAATGTTGTCGTGTGCTGGATGTAAATTGGATCGACATCACCAAATTTGGCAAAGTCTCGCAGTTTGAATCCATACTACCCAAAAGAATTCAAGCGGCTGACAATGCCAGAGACAAGGATGCAAGTATTCCCTCAAACATCCAATAATCAAACGTTGCAAATAAATGTGAGGACTGAATCAGGTGCGTTTAACGTTGATCTGATGAACCTCGTGGCTTATTTTGGTGATAGTGCAGATTTGGATGACATGGACTCTGATGTTGCTTCTCACCTTTCCCGGGTGTTTATGCAATTTTTTTTGTCATGGCGAAGACCACGAAGAACCCGGATCAAATCAGGACGGCACCACTTTCTCTTGTTATTGTGATGCAGAGGAACATGAACATCGCTGTTCGCATTCAGAGGAACAATACGTAGATTCAATCATTTCCAAAAGCCAGGTGGATTTACCCTTCCCTCTGGGACCATTCAATTCCAAGAGCCTTCACAGTTCAGAGGAATTTCGCTCGAAAAATAAATTTCAGCCTTTTTCCACCTGCCACTCTTGTATCCGCGATGGCAGACATACCCTGAGGCTCTGCAACCGACTTATCATTTGATCTCCATACCGCCTGAGGAACCAATTACGGTTCTTCAACCCAGCTGAACATGCAGACTCCTGATTTGGATTTTGCTGGAGTAAAAGATGAACACAGTCTCCCATGTCGTATCACATCCTTCCTGAGTGTGCTACGGACATAACCTTGATCGATGAAAATGAACTTTAATATGATGAAAAGCGGTTGGATTATCGTATTTATCTCTGGCTTTTGCATACTGGCAGTCAATGCCCAAACACACCGAGATGAGCACCCTCATGCAATATCATTCACTTATGATGCGCTTCCGGGAAAGATCATGGAACACAACCCAGAACTTCGAGCAGCTCTGTGGACCATTCAGGAGGCGGCAAGTCGACTGACTCAATCTGGACGTTTGAAAAACCCAAACCTGATCACCTCATTCAATAACAACCAACAAACTCCCGAACGTTCCACAGGGCTTGGATTTCAACAATCTTTTCCGATCACTTCCCGTCTGCGCCTGGAAAAAAATATCTCACGACTCAAAGTAAACGAGGCACGAGCGGAAGTCATGATGGTCGCACAATCGATTGTCGAATCGGCACTTCAAACCGCAACACAGTGGTTTGGCAATCAAGAGAGACAATTCATCATTGCGGATCAGATACAGCTGGCAAAGGAGCTGGCAACATTTCTTTCAAGCCAATCGGCCAAAGGGGAGATTTCGTCATTGGATGCCGAGCAGGCCAACTTGGAAGCAGGTGAATTGGCTCTTGGCCTGCGACCTTTGAGTTTGAAGCGCAAACAACTGGAATCTGAATTAAGGATTTCCCTGGGGCTGAAGCCTGCCACAGCAATCCACATTGAAGGAAAGCTACCCGAGGCAAAAATCCCATCAGCTGAAAGTATCCTCATGGAATCGCGCCCTGATTATTTACTTTTGAAAAACCAAGTCCAAACGACAAGGGAATCGATCCAATTGACAAGAGCAAACCGTATCTCAGATATCAATCTTCAATTGATGCACCAATGGATCAGAGAGGAAGACATGCCGATAGGTATCGAAAAAGAAAACAGGGCACTGATTCAACTTTCAATTCCCCTGCCCCTCTGGAACCGCAATCAAGGCCGAATCGCCGAACTGAATAACAAACTCGAACGGCTCATGGGTTCGATACGAGCCCTTGAAATTACCATCAGCAATCACGCCGATGCCGCATTCACCGGCATGATTGATCAACTGGCTATTTACAAACAAATCAAAAATCAAACTCTGCCCATACGAGTCAAATACCAACAATCGCTGGAAGGCGCATACAACGAGGGTCTCAGTTCATTCGAACGCCTGATTCAGGCAAGAAATCAAATCCTGAAACTGAAACTGAAAGCGTCAGAATCTCTCACTTCGTTTCATGTCCATCGCATTCAATATCAATCAGAAACCGGCAATTTGCCCATTTCCTATGATTCATTCCCCATTCAGACAATCAACTAAAACCTTCACTTTGGCATTGCTCATCACGAGCGCTCTCATGCATGCCATGAGAGCAGACCGTGAGGCGGATCTCGTCATTCTGGATACTGTCAGCGTGGAAAACCTGGGGATCGAAACTGAGGTAGTGGAAAGACGCGATTTCCGGGAGACCCTATTTGCCCTTGGTCGCATTCAGGCAAAACCCGGAGGTCATGCCTTTGTGAGCAGCCGTGTTGCCGGGCGATTGGTTGATGTCCCTGCTCATGAGGGTGATTTTATCAAAGCAGGAGATCCGGTGGCAGTTGTGGAGAGCAGGCAACCGGGCAATCCACCCCCTCGCCTAACACTCCATGCGCCTATTTCAGGGCTGGTAGTCAAAAGCCTCCAGCATTTGGGGGAACCCGTTGTTCCGGAAATCCCTATTCTCGAGATCGTTGATTTGTCTGAGGCATATGCTGTGGCTAAAATACCAGAAGACAAAGTATCATGGATCAAATCTAATACCCCATCGGACATCAAAGTCGCGGCTTATCCTGATCGAATCATGAAGGGAACCTGGGAAAGATTTGGTACGATGGCCGATGTAAGTAACGCCACTTTGGACGCCTATTTCCGTATCCGCGATCCAGGCGAAAACATTCGCCCAAACATGCGTATAGAATTCACATTACACATCAACACGAAAAAGGATGTGATGGCCGTGCCCAAGGAGGCATTACAAGGGGACAGTTTTCAACCCTTTGTTTTCGTTAAGGATTTTGAACTGCCCAATGCCTTTTTGAAAGCCCCAGTCGTTACAGGCACCCAAAATGATTCTCACGTTGAAATACTAAAGGGGCTTTTCCCCGGAGATGAGGTTGTCACCAGAGGGGCC
>KB912025.1 GCA_000383715.1 Verrucomicrobia bacterium SCGC AAA164-E04 | reverse complement strand
GCTCTTCAATCCACGGTAAAGCTCAATATAAAGGATACAAATGGTAAGCCCCAGCACACAGGAAGCATTCTCCTCTCGATCGAATACTGAACAAGCCGGTGATGTCGTTATTTCCGTTCGTGGTCTAACAAAAGTATTCAAAGATTTCTGGGGACGTCCTAAGGCAAAGGCGGTCAATAATGTTGATTTCGAGGTGAAGCGTGGCGAGGTGTTTGGATTGCTGGGCCCGAATGGTTCCGGAAAATCCACCACTATCAAAATGCTTCTGGGACTTCTGTATCCCACCAAAGGACATATCGAAGTATTCGGACACTCTCCGCGTCATGTTGCCACCAAGTCCCGCATCGGTTATCTGCCGGAGGAATCTTACCTTTACAAGTACCTTGACTCCAAGGAGACCCTGGACTTCTTCGGGAATCTTTTTAATCTCAACACGCCTGAACGTCGCAAAAGAGCTGATCAATTAATTGAAATGGTTGGTTTGAACAATGCTCGCTCACGGCAGGTTGGGGAGTTTTCCAAGGGCATGCAGCGCCGTATTGGTCTGGCACAGGCTTTGATCAACGATCCTGACTTGGTCATCCTTGATGAACCGACTGCAGGACTTGATCCGATTGGGTGTCGAGAAATCAAGGATCTCATCGTCGCATTAGCCAAGCGTGGCAAAACAATCATCTTAAGTAGTCATTTGTTGTCAGATGTTGAAGACGTGTGTGACCGTGTTGTCATCTATTACGGCGGTCGCATTCAGGCTCAGGGTACTCTGCAGGATTTGCTCGTCGAACCGGATGTGACTCGCATCACGTCACCTGTCCTGAAACGGGAAACCATGGACAAGGTATTAAATACCATTCGCTCTGAGATCAAGGATGGTTCGGTCACCATTGATAACCCAACCCAGAATCTCGAAAGTTATTTTCTGGGTGTGGTCGAAAAAGCGCGTGCTTCTGAAGAGTCTACATCCGGAGCACTTGCTGGCAAGGTGGCGGATTATCTGAAAGGAACGGCAGAAGAACAAACCAGCTCTCGTGACAAGGTGCTGGATCGCCTTACTCAGATTGAAGGCAAGCATGATGCAAAACTGCACGTTGAAGCTCCCATTGAGAAGGTAGACCATGGGAAACTAGATCAGCTGACTCACGATTCAAATGAAGCCTTTCACTCTCCAGAAGTTGAAAATGCTGCCAAATCACAGGCCGATCTTGATGCGGCCAATGACAAACTTTCTTCACTTCTCGACTCCACGTCTGACAAGGACTCGGACGCATCAGACGAGAAAAAAGACTGACCTAATCGCATGCAGGGACTCTTCGCCATCGTTGGACTGACTCTCAAGGCCGCTATTCGTTATCGGGTAGTGATTGTCTTGTCATTTCTCTTGCTGGCATCGGTCGTGGTGCTCCCCTTGATGATCAAGCATGATGGGTCTGCTCAGGGTTTCACGCAAATCCTGCTGACTTACACGCTGAGTGCCATCACCTTTTTACTGGGGTTCGCCACACTGTGGATTGCCTGTGGCAGTCTTGCGCGTGAAGTGCAGGAATGTCAGATACAAATGCTGGCGGTCAAACCCATTGCGCGCTGGAAAATCTGGCTTGGTAAATGGGTCGGTATTGTGATCATCAACGCGATTCTTCTGGGTGTGTCTTCATCGGCCGTTTATGGGATTACCCTCTGGCGAGCAGGACAATTGTCCGAGTCGCAGCAGGAGGTCCTTGAAAATGAAATTTTTGTGGCCCGTGGATCGGCTTTACCGGATTACCCTGACATTGAACCTTATATAGATGAATACATGGCTGAGCGATTGAAGGAAAATCCCAATCTGGCAGATATGGATCCAACTTACGTTCGCAGTCAGGTTGAAGAACAGGTCAAGGCAGCGCAGCAGGTTGTGCGGTCTGCCCATATTCGGAGATGGAGTATCCCGGTGTCCTCCCCTGAATCAGTGAGGGATCAGCCGATGTTTCTTCGTGTGAAATTCTTTACAAGCCGCCCATACGACACCTCGACCTACAATGTGGTATGGCAGCTTGGTCCGCCTGAGTCACCCCGGAGAGTTCAACGTCAAATGGATATTGCTCCTGAAACACCCATCGAATTTGAAATGCCTCCCAACCTATTGGATGCTGACGGGAATCTGATTGTGGATATTTACAATGACAATCAGGAAGCTCTTCTCTTCCCGCTGGAAGATGGTATTGAGGTTCTTTACAAACAGGGCGGTTTTGGTTGGAATTATTTGCGTGGGATGTTGGTGATCCTCTGCTGGATGGGGCTTCTGGCTGCGATTGGTTTGGCTGCATCCAGTTTTCTTTCTTTTCCAGTGGCAGCCTTTGTCTCTATTGGCATTCTCATCGTTGGATTTTCCAGTGGCACATTAAGTCAAGTGATTGAGCAAGGCGGCATCGGTGGAATCAACCATGAAACCGGAAGAAAAGATTCGGCATCTGGCTTGGATTATATTGCTTTGCCTATTGCAAAGGGCTTGTTGAATGTGATCAATCTGGTGAAAGATTTCTCACCGGTCAGTTTTCTAAGTACCGGTCGTAGCATCACTGTCAGTATTCTCTTCCAAGCACTCACCCAAATTGTATTGGTAATGGGAGGTATTTTCGCGGCCTTTGGTATATGGGCCTTTTATCGAAGTGAACTTGCAACCGCACAAGGAAACCAATGAAGCTTTTGATTGGTCGATATTCCAGATATTTCCTGATCCTCTTCATGGTGATCATGGTCACTTGCGCGGGCTTCATGCAACGCAGCATGAATCGCGCTCGGGCTGACATGGGATTGACTCGCCTTCAACCTCTGGAAAATGCTCCGCCGGTGCTTGCATTCACGACCGTTGCACTCGGTGGGTTTCGAGGTTTGATATCCAACATGCTTTGGATACGAGCTACGCAACTGCAAGAGGATGGTAAGTATTTCGAAATGGTACAACTGGCCGACTGGATAACCAAACTCCAGCCGCATTTTGTCACTGTCTGGGTTCATCAGGCGTGGAATCTAGCTTATAATATATCCGTCAAATTTCCGGATCATGAAGATCGTTGGCTCTGGGTCCAGCGTGGTATTGAGCTCCTGCGTGACCATGGATTGAAATACAATCCGCAGGAGACGATGATTTATCGTGAACTAGCATGGTTTTTTCAGCATAAAATGGGGGCGAATCTGGATGATGCCAACATGCTCTACAAAGCCGAATGGGCGGCTGCATGGGATCAATTATTGATGGAGGGCAAACCTGACTATGAAGTGCTTCTGGATCCTCAGACTCCTGAGGATAAGGAGCGGGTTCAAGTCATGCGCGATGTCTACAAAATGGATCCTGCCATCATGCAGAAGGTCGATGAGGAATACGGTCCTTTTGAATGGCGTCTCCCGGAGTCTCATGCCATGTACTGGGCTTTTCTTGGGCTTAAGGTCTCTGAACGGGAAAAAGATTATATTCAGCTGAGGCGTGTGATTTTTCAGGGGATGCAAATGGCCTTTTTACGCGGAAGAATGATTGAATTTCCTGTTGCAGATCCTTCAGCACCAGGTGAATTTTCAAAAGCCTTTGAGTTTGGTCCCAATCTTGATATCACTGAAAAAACCAACAGTGCTTATGAAGAGATGATGGGAGCGGATGAGAAATACTTGCAGAACATTGGGACAGCACATAAGAATTTTTTGAGGACGGCTGTTTACTTTCTCTATACGCACAATCGCATGCAGGAATCCGAAAAATGGTACGATTACGTGCGCGAAAAGTATCCTGATTCCATTAACTCCACCTTGGAAGAGTATGTGTTTGCCAGAGTGGAAGAGGAGTTTGGTAGTACTTCGCAGGATCGATTGAAAGGGATGCTCATGGGCTTCATTGAAAGGTCACTGATCGACATTGCCATGGGGCAGGAAGAAAAGGCCATTGCGGGTGAAATGCTTGCGCGCAAAATGAGGAAGCGTTACTACGACGAGATCAATGAAAGTCAGGTCGTTCGCATCAAACTTCCCACTGTTCAGGAAATGAAGATTGAACTGCTTGCACGATTGCTGGATCCAGAAGAAGGCCTGAACGAACTAATGGCAAACCAGCTTCGAACACGATTGGGGCTCGATGAGGATTATGATCCCAAAAAAGCTCTGGGTGAATTAAGAGCGACTGCACAAGTGGAAGGTCCGCAGCCTGAACTATAGCCTTAGTTTTCTGCGCTGACTAAGAGTTGTTTCTCCAGTAAGGCTCTTGATCATGGACATAGAAAAGCCGCACACCAAAAGGTAATGCGGCTTTGATCATTTAAAAATCCTGCTCTGGCCTTACGCCATCAGCTCTCCGGCATCGAAGAATCTTTTGAGTTCCGCCTCTGCTGCCTCGGGTGCATCTGAAGCATGGACGACATTACGCATTTTATCCTCACCAAGATCTCCTCTCACCGTGCCTTTCGCTGCTGCGGTTGAATCGGTAGGGCCGATCAAGTCACGCACCTTTTGAATGATGGCTTCACCTTCAAGGGCAATCGCCAGGATGGGGGAGCTTTGCATGAACCCCAAAATCTCAGAGAAGAAGGGAAACTCAGTTAAATGTGAGTAATGGTCTCGAAGGATAGCTTCATCCAAACGCATCATCTTGCATCCGATAACTTGAAATCCTTGGTTTTCAAATCGCTTGATAACCTCACCCATGATCTTTTTTTGAACGCAATCAGGTTTTAACAGAACTACCGTTTTTTCCATAGGGCGCCACACGGTAAGGAAATTACCAAAAGAGAAAAGCTTTTTTTCGAAGTCAGATACGGATTAAACCAGTTTTACCCCTCTGATCCGGCAAAAGAGCCAAACATCTTATCACGCTGAAAATGGGTCGGCTTTGATTGCTTTCTCATTCGGCGAGATTGCCTTGTATCTCGTTACAAGTCTTTTCAGAATAGGCTCTCCGTTATGGCAGATTCAAAACAATCGATTATCGATCAGGAAACGCAGGCATCGAGAGTTGCCGAATTATTGGCCCTGTCCCGTGCACTTGGCGATGCGTCCAGGAATCTTTGTATTCTCGGGGAAGGAAATACAT
>KB912024.1 GCA_000383715.1 Verrucomicrobia bacterium SCGC AAA164-E04 | reverse complement strand
TTCAAAATCGGTAACAACCCAGGGTCGGATTTCCTGAATTTGATATTGTAGTAGTATTCGTCCTTTAATTTGAAAGGTTTTACTCCCTTAAGGATTGGATGATTTGGGGTTGCTAGTTGAACGGTGTCTTCCCAAGTCTGGATTTTTGAAAACCACTTGCGTGGTCCCGGGCCAGTTTCATAGTCGAAATAGCCTCCAATCCATTCGGTGATATCATCATGATGCCGGGCTGGATGGAAAGTGGACCAGTGCAGTAACATGATCCCGCATCCACGGTCCATTTGCTGTTTCAATATCGCGAACCGATCATCGCGATAAAATGGATGCATGCTCTCGTCCTGGTCGCTTCCATCAGAAACCAGGAGGATGGTGTCCGCCCTGTTCAATACTTCTGGTTCCATTGGCCATCCTCCGTAATGAGCTGAGATCTCCATATCTGGAGCATTCGGCGAACTTTCAAGGCAATGTTTAATGAGTGTGATCGCTTTTTCATATTCATGGGCATCTTTGGGATGTCCTGTGATTGGGCCAGCGATCAAGGCAATATTGATGGGGGTGCTTGTGGACATGCTTTCGCTTGAAATTATCAGGGGCAGAAGAGATATCAAAGCGAGCATTAACCTTTGGAGTCCATTCTTTGGAGCAAGCTGATCTCGGGAAAAGGTTTTCATCTCCAAAAATTTGTCGAAAAGGGTGGAAGAAAGCTAGATGTTTGTTAATCCTTGTGCGTTCTGCATTCGATTTGTGCCTGCGGCATGGCTCTTGGATGCAGGATGCGGAAAACCGATTATTGTGGTTTCCCGTCTAGTCGTAACCTGTTCTGTCGTAATTACTCGAAGTGCCCGTGTGCCTTTTCATGGCACGGCTGTAAATTGCCTTGGTCAAACTTTGGGAAAATCCAACACAATCAAACTGATAATCATATGGGACGTGATTCCAAACATAATTACGACGAAAGTAAGATAAAAACGCTGTCTTCGCTGGAGCACATCCGGCTTCGTACAGGCATGTACATTGGGCGTATTGGTGATGGATCTCACTACGATGATGGCGCCTACATCTTGCTCAAGGAGGTCATCGACAATGCCATTGACGAATACATCATGGGTTTCGGCAAGGAGATCGTCATTGAGATCGAAGATAAGAAGGTCATCGTAAGAGATTATGGGCGAGGTATTCCTTTGGGGAAAGTTGTGGATTGTGTTTCGACGATCAATACAGGTGCCAAATACAACGATGAAGTCTTTCAGTTCAGCGTCGGATTAAATGGAGTGGGAACAAAAGCGGTCAATGCTCTTTCACAGTTATTCCTGGTTCGATCTCATCGTGATGGGCAATATGCGGAAGCCTCCTTTTCCAAAGGTAATCTCAAGGAACGCAAGAAGGGCAAATGCAAGGACGAAGTAAACGGCACCTATGTGGAATTTATCCCGGATGCAGGAATTTTTAAAAAACTCCAATTAAGGCCTGAGCTGATTGAACGACGGCTCAAACATTACAGTTACCTGAATTCTGGGCTGAAACTGATATGTAACGGCGAGACTTTTTATTCAAGGCATGGGCTTCTGGACCTGATCAAGGAGGACGTCGATGATGAAGCGATTTACCCTCCGATCTATTACAGCTCAAAGACCCTGGAATTCTGCTTTACCCATAGTACAGGGCGATCAGGAGAAACTTTTTTCTCGTTTGTAAACGGTCAATATACTTCTGATGGCGGAACCCATCTCAGCGCCTTTCGTGAGGGTTTGCTCAAAGCAGTCAATGAATATGCCAAGGGTAAATTTGATGGGGATGATGTGCGCGAGTGCATGGTAGGTGCCGTGGCGATTCGATTGCAGGATCCAATGTTCGAGTCTCAAACCAAGAACAAACTGGGTAATACTGAGATTCGATCAGAACTTGTTAGTCGAGTTCGAGAACAATTGCTTCACCTGCTCCATAAGGACAAGGCTGTGGCTGAAAAACTCGTCGCCAAGGTTGAAGATACGCGCAAGTTGCGTAAGGAACTGATGGCCGTTAAAAAGCTGGCCCGGGAACGCGCCAAGGCAGTGAGCTTGCGGATACCTCAGCTCAAGGATTGTAAAAAGCATCTCAACAAGAAGAAAAATAAAGGTGAAGGCACCATGGTTTTTATCACTGAGGGAGTCTCTGCTGCGGGTTCGATTGTGAGTTGTCGAGATGTGAATACCCAAGCTATTTTCACTCTTAAAGGTAAGCCTCTGAATGTCTGGGATCTCAAACGAGACGTGGTTTACAAGAACGATGAGATGTATAATTTGATGTGCTGTCTGGGCATTGAAAACTCACTGGATGATCTTCGTTATGACAAAGTCGTCCTCGCAACGGATGCGGATGTCGATGGATTGCACATTCGAAACTTGATGATTACCTACTTTTTCCGTTTCTTTGACCAGCTTATTTATGAAGGTCATCTCTATATTTTAGAGACCCCACTGTTCAGAGTTCGTAATAAGAAAAAAACCATTTACTGCTATTCGGAAGCAGAACGGGATGCAGCTGTTAAAAAACTTGCTCGTGGTATTGAGATTACCCGGTTCAAAGGTTTGGGTGAAATTTCCCCCTCAGAATTCAAGTATTTTATTGGTGAGGATATGCGGTTAAGCCAGGTCGAATATGCTTCACACAGTGACGCCAGTCATATCTTTTCATTCTACATGGGGCGCAACACGCCGCAGCGCAAAGATTATATCATGGAAAATCTGATTGTGCCTGTTGAGGATTAACATAGAGCTGAGTAACAACCATCATGTCGCCCAAGAAGAAAAAAAACGGTCATCCTCAGGACTCTGACAAACCTGTTGAATCAAGCGAGGATCAAGTGACGCCCGAATCTCCAGAGGTGGAGTCAGCGGATGACGTGTCAACTGAACAAAATGACGAATCCGGATCCAGTTCACTATTCGGTAAGCTTGGAGAAGGAACCTTGCTCCAGCGCCGAATGGATGAAAATTTTCTTGAATACGCATCCTATGTCATCCGGGATCGAGCGATTCCCAATCTCGTTGACGGATTGAAACCCGTGCAACGGCGCATCCTCTGGTCCCTGCATCAAAACGATGATGGCAAATTCATCAAAGTCGCCAATATCGTGGGGCACAGTATGCAGTATCACCCTCATGGCGATGCCTCTATCGGCGACGCATTGGTTGTACTGACAAACAAGCGATACCTGATTGAAGGGCAGGGGAATTTTGGAAATGTATTCACTGGAGATCCCGCCGCTGCCTCGCGCTATATTGAATGCCGGTTGACTGATCTGTCACGGACTCAATTATTCAACAATGAACTTACCGAGTTTGTGCCCAGTTATGATGGTCGAAACAAGGAGCCAGTCTGTCTTCCCAGTAAACTTCCATTGTTACTTATGCTCGGTGCGGAGGGTATTGCGGTAGGACTGTCAGCCAAAATTTTGCCCCATAACTTTTGCGAGCTCCTGGAAGCACAGATTTCTATTCTACGTAAGCAATCTTTCCAAGTGCTGCCTGACTTTCCGGCTGCAGGCTTGATGGATGCCTCCTCCTACAACGACGGTAAAGGTAGTATCAAGATTCGAGCGAAGATTGAGGTCAAGGACCAGTCGACTCTTCACATTACTGAAATCCCCCCGGCCACCACTACTGAGTCATTAATCTCCTCCATTGAGGATGCCACCCGCAAAGGTAAACTTAAGGTGCGTAGCATCAATGACTTTACAGCCGAAAAGATTGAGATCGAAATCAAGTCATCCCCCGGGTTGCATGCGGAAAAACTGGTACCTGCTCTCTATGCCTTCACGGGTTGTGAAACGAGCGTCTCAAGCCGCTTGATTGTCATTCGAGACAATCGTCCGGTTGAAATGTCTGTCAGTGAAGTGTTGGAATTCAATACCCAGCAACTGGTCGATTTATTGCGGCGCGAGTTGGAACTCAAAGAGCAAAAATTATTGGAAGATTTGTTTTTCAAGACCCTGGTTCGTATATTCATTGAAAATCGTATCTATAAAAAAATTGAATCCTGTAAATCGAACGAAGCGATTTACAAAGCGATTTACAAAGGTTTTGAGCCGTATCGTAGCGAGTATTATCGAGACATCATTGATGATGACATCGAAATGTTACTTGGTGTGCGAATTCGACGCATTTCTCTTTTTGATATCAACCGGCACAAAGAGGAAATGGAAAAGGTGCAGGCTGATTTGGTAGAAACGCGGAAATACCTGAAATCAATCACTCGATATACGATTAATCACATCAAAGGATTGCTTAAGAAATACGGGGGGCAATATCCGAGACGCACACAGTTGACGGAGTTTGTTGCTGTCACAGCCAAAGATGCGGCTTTCAAATCCCTCAAGTTTTCCTACGACCGAGCCAAAGGTTATTTAGGGCATAAGATTTCAGGTGATGAGTTTCAGATTCCTTGTTCCAGATNGGGGGTATTGGTAGAAAAAACTAATTCGTCGATGGAGGCGTTGAGATAACCTTTTTCATCAATGTTTCCTATTAAGAGATCAGCAATTTGATGTTGGTCCGGGCTCAGGTCAGAGAGTCTTACCTGTTCTCGAAGCGTTTCCTGCAGCGACGTCGTGGTAGTCAAGCTGTCAAACATATGCTGACGGCGCTCATCGTCGTCTTTGGAATTCCTTTTGACCGGAAGTGCTGTTTCAGAAAAATAATCTCGCCACTCTTGATCAAGTTGGGAAAGTTTCTCGATCTGCGATTCCCATTCTTCGGAAGTATCCCTGGAATCATCGGAATCAGAGAAATCCTCCCCAGCATCCTTGGAACTATCTGACTCGGTATCACTGGAGGAATCTTTGGATTTCAACTCCTGTTCAATCAGTTCTTCGAGAACCGGATTTTGTTCTAACTCCTGGTTAACAAGGGCTTTCAACTCCAACATTGGCGCTTGCAACAAGGCAAGTGACTGCTGAAGCTGTGGCGCCAGCATCTGGGAAAGCGCCATCTTTTGAGATAGGAAAAGACCTTGTGCCATAAGAGAACTATAACATATACCAAAAAGCACAATATTTCAAGCCAGATCGGCATGAAGATTGCTGCGACCAATGTATCAAAAAGCGTGAAACAAAAGCCAATAATTGATGGCCAACTGATTTTAGAACACTTTCAGATCAAGATACCTTCTTGGTCACAGCTTTCTCGGCTTCTATCTGAAGATTTGTGAAATTACCCTCTTCACAACAATGAACAAATCCTTCAGTGACTGACTTCAGCTGCTCCCACCTTTGGCGAATACGGACAGCTTCAGGTGGGGTGATATGATTATCCCCTGCGGCAGAAGCAACGACGGATAATAAATCGGCAAATTCCTGCACTATGGTGTTCGTTGCCGGAATAAGAAAATCTGGATGGGCATGGGTGTTTTTGGGGTTATGAATGAAAAAGCCCCCTCCTTTTTCACAAACCCACTCCAACAATCGCTTATCCTGAGTACTATCAAGCAAATCTTTGAGACGATCCAATGGGTTGGGGGTGCCACTTCCTTTTTCACCTTTGGGTTCAGCCCATTTGTAAATCATGGAAAGGGAGAGACCCATATCTTCTGCGATTTGCTTGGGATTTCCTTCTTTGAACAAATCGCGAAGTAACTCATGTGATTGCATGAGAGTATTTTGCGCTGCCAAGCTTACAAAGGCAAGATAGATTTACGGCATCGGCAGAAGGTTCACCCGGTAAAACCTTGGAGAGAGCAGTCCACCGGTCAGCGAACCATCGTCAACAAATTCAAATGAGTCTGTTTCAGAGATGA
>KB912023.1 GCA_000383715.1 Verrucomicrobia bacterium SCGC AAA164-E04 | reverse complement strand
TCTCATCGGCCAGCATACGCTTGAGTCTGGCATTTTCACGTTGCAGTTCCTTGAGTTGTTTGGCTTGAGAGATCTCAAGCATGCCAAACTCACGTTTCCAACGGTAAAAAGTTTGTTCACTGATCTGATGATCACGGCAAACATCTTGNNTTTTTTTCCCACTACCCTCGGCTTCACGCAGGATGCGGATCTTTTGTTCGGTTGAGTATCTTATTCCTTTCATTGTCTGGATCCTTTTTATTGGTCCAGACTAACTTTTCAAGTGGATCAGTTCTCGTAACCTCGACCAGAAGGAGGAGCTCTATTAATCAACGATCACAATTTGATAGAACGCGCCGAAGTCATTCGTGAGAAAGGAACCAACCGTTCAAAATTTTCTCGCGGTGAAATTCAAAAGTATTCTTGGGTAGATTTAGGTAGCAGCTATGTCATGAGCGACCTTTTGGCTGCTTATTTGTATGGTCATTTAGAAGTTTGGGAAAAAATCCAACTGGCGCGTAAAAATCTCTGGAATAGATACCATGTAGGTTTGAACGATTGGAGCATAACTCACAGCGCCCTTCAACCGACGGTTCCACCACATTGCGAACAAGCTTGGCACATGTATTATCTCATTCTACCAACGCCGGAATTTCGAGATCGATTGATTATTCATCTTAAAAAGTGTTCGATAACAGCAGTGTTCCATTATCTCCCGCTTGAAAACACACCTTTTGGCAAAAGTTTTGACCAAGCAGAGTGCCCAAATTCAAATGATCTCAGCAAACGTCTTATCCGCTTGCCATTTTACACAAATATGAGTGCGGAGGATCAGAACAAGGTCATCGATTCAATCTTGACCTTTGAATGCTAGAAACTCACGTGTTAATGCAACAACGATTTTCAGATCCTAAACGAAATGATTTTTACGAACGTTTGTTCGTTTACATTGTTTTAGCAGCAATGTCTCTTGCATTCGTAGCTGTCATTTTTAAGTTTGGATCTCGAATTCCACGTAAAGACGATAGTCGTTTTATCGAGTATCTGGCAGATGGGGGTCAACCCACATCTCAATGGCTCTGGGAACAGGTAGATGTAAGTAGGATCCCTGTTTCCAAATTTTTCATGTGGTTAACCTTCAATGTATCAGAGGGTGATCTCCGCATCCAAATGCTCTTGGGGGCGATTGCGACCATTTTTGGAGCACTGGTGGCTCTCAAAGGGCTTAGGGACACTTTTGGAAGACAAAGTTACACGGATGCTGTCGTCCCATTTTGTCTGCTTCACTTAGGTCATGTGGAGTTATTGCTTTGGTTTATGCCAGTTTTTCACGCTTCTCTGGCCAATATGTTCACCACGATCATTGTGACCTATTGTTTTTGTCCACTCTGGAAGGATTCGCGAAAAATGACCTTACTGGCCTGCGTCAGTCTTGTCATGTTACCCTTACAATCAATCTTGGGCCTACTGTTGGCCGTTGGTCTGTCTATCGCTTGTGCCATTTTGGCGTTGAGTCGCACAATGAGGCCCAATAAGGATTTTGATAAGTTTAACACCAATTTGCTTCTCATGTCAGCAGGTAGTTGTTTGGGGCTGATTTTTGTCTACTTTTTCAACTTTGACCCTCTTGAAAACCAAAGTCAACGCGGCCTCAACCTGCAAGGAGCTGCTCTGTCGACTTTAAAAATAATGGCCATGTCGATGGGACCAGTTTCAAACAGGGTTTGGCCAGTTTCTGTAATTTTTGTCTTTTTCATCTTCTTTACTTTTTTCAAATATTTTTTTGATTTCAAAAAACTTGATGGCAAATCTCAAAAGATGGAATGCATCGTACACTGTGCATGCACAGCATCGCTTTTGATCCTCGCTTTTGCCATTGGATGGGGGAGACAGTGGCAAACCACAATATATGATCGTTATGGCTATTACATGGCTCCTCTGGTAATAGTGGTCTACTTTGCCTGGAGCTCGAGGACACGGTTAAGCATGTTTTTACGAATCATCCTTTTTACATCTATGAGTAGTAGCCTTTTATTCCACGCACAAAGAGGAATTAATAAAGCTCAGGATATTAAAAGCGCTACAATGAGCTTCGAAAGTGACATCCAGGAAAAATTACCAATGACAGCAATCGTCGGTCGCCATGCGCTTTTTTGGAGCAGTGATGAGACGAGTTTCGAGCGATTACTACAATCACTCAAGAACGCAAATGTGCTTCCATTCAAATACATTACCCCTGATCCCATTTTTTCACATCAGCCCATTGCAGCATCAAACATGACTTACCATGCATTCACAAGAGTGGATAATGACACCTTGAGGTCTGACTCGGGAGATGGCTGGATCAAGTGGAATATTGATGAAAAACAGACTACACTGGCCGTCCGACTCAAATATAAGTTAGAATCCCCATACAACTCAACCATGATGACTTTTTCAACCCGAAGCTCAAAGATACATGCGGGATCATCAAACAGTATTCGAGTAAATTTCAATCCCAACAAACCTCGAAAAACAGAAACCCTGACAATTTGGATTAACGACTCGATAAGTGAATTCAAGCTTGTCCCAAGCAACCAGCCTCACTTGATGAGTATATATTCTCTGGAACAACTGACTCCGGATGGTGACTGATTTTTTCGTCTAATGAAACAGAAGGTATTTCATAAATGCCCCATCAAAATAATGGTGCAAAAGTGGTGGAAGAATTTCAAGTCACCCGATAGGTAATATTTTCAATGTACAGTAAATTTCCAGAGATTTAAAAGATGGACTGACTATCCAAGTATCATCGCCATTTGCATCGTCTTAGATTAAGCACGACATGTTTTTCATTTGATTTTTTTAGAACCAAGATACTTTTAGTCATTCATTTCAGTTCCAAGCAATTCCTCAATGCCCTGTCTATCGAATCGCTGTTATACACCTTATCTCTTCTCTGTTACTCAGCCATAGTATCCGCGGCTCGAAACTCCATGGCAAGCTGAACAAGTATTGTTTCAGCTTGCCTGAAGGTCTTTTTCCATTGATTCGTAACAAGTTACCGCATTCATGCTGGCTATGATTCCTGAGTTTCAGTAAAAGGGTAAATAATGAAATCCCGAAAAACACTGCGATCGGCGCGCATGTTTGCTCTGCTAAAAGCGGTGGAAGATGCTGGCTACGATGTGATTCACTTTTTCGCGCGCATCCTCAATCAAGGTGTAAAACACCGGTACGGCGAGCAATGTGAACAAGGTTGCTGAGGTCATTCCCCCGATGAGCACCAGACCGAAGCTTTTGAAGTTCACTCCCATTTCAACTGAATTCCCAAAAGTCAAAGGTATCATGCCGCATATCGTGGTCATGGCAGTCATGATAATGGGCCGAAAACGATGTTTGGCCGACCGCAGAAGCGCCTCGGTTCGTGCTACGCCTGAGCGACGCAGCCTGTTGGCGTAATCAACGAGAACTATACCGTTATTGACCACGATACCGACTAAAAACATTGCCCCAGTGTAAACCATTTGATCAATGAAAGTGTTGGACATTTTCAAAGCTAAAACAGCTCCCATGGATGCGAGCGGAATCGTGAGAATAATCGAAAGTGGTATCAACATGCTCTCAAAGAAAAAAGCCATGATCATGTATACGAAGACAATGGAAAGAATCAACATGATGGATCCTTGCTTGCGATCTTCATCATCAATTGTTTTTTGTGGACGATCAAAAGAAACCCCTTCGGGGAGGTTAATATTCTTTTTTGCTTCCTCAATAGCTCGCTTGATCTTCCATCCATCTGGGCCAGGCTTGAGCTTCATACCGAAATATTCACTGACTTTTTTATCACGCCGGGTGATGGCATTATCTTCGTTATTTAGAAAAGCAGTGCGAGTCACCGCTCCCACCGTGCTGACACGGCCATCTTCTGTTGGAATTTGAAAATTATCAAGGTCGGCCAATTCGGATCGATCTTCCTCATTGAATAACAGATTCATCGGTATTTGGCGCCCTTTGTAGTTGAACCGCGGAAGATTTTCTCCTCGAACCGCTGTTCCAATTGTTCCAGCAAGCGTGCTTGGATTGATACCGATTGAACTGGCTTTTTCACGGTCCACATAGAGTGCCAGCTCGCTGGGACCATCTTCATTCGTATCCTTGCTTAAAAATGAAACCACGCCGGGAATCATCTCAAAGGTCGGCTTCAGGTTTTCAGCAACTTCTTTGAGCAGCTCAGGATCATCACCTACAAGACGAACATAATGCATGTTCTTTTGATCGTCTTTCTTCTCTGAACCTTCTTTCCCCTTGTATTGCACTCGCACCCCGGGTGCCTCCGGGAAATCTTCATAAAGCTTATCAATGGCCTCCTCACGAGTCAGTGCACAGACACGGTCAGGAGCGAAAAAACCAGCGAAGAGGCCATACCATTTTCCGTAGTGAACCTCATGCGCTTTCAATCCGTAGACCTCTTTATTTTTTTCAACGAGATCCTCGACCTTCTTGAAATAAGCAAGTCGCTGATCCATGGTGAATTTTTCTGGAAACTTTACACCAATCCGAAAATAACGAATAAGGTCAGCCTTCTTATCCGTCATGTTGAGCGTCCCTCCCATCCACCATGTTACAGCCAGTAAAGCAATGAGGATGACCGATAAATCCAAGCGTCTTTTGAGGAAGAATTTCAAGGCAGCGTTGTAACCGCGATTGAATCTCTCGAAGGTGGCCATATAAACGGCTTTGAAAACTCGCCCAAAGAAACCTGAAAAATGCTTAATCTCTCCCTCATGAGATGCGTGCGTTTTTGGAAGTGTAAGGTAGACACACAGAGGGATAAACATGAGAGCGGTCCCCAGAGACGCAGCAATGGAGGCAATCACGGGAAGTGACATGTTCTGAGCATAGAACCGCATCTGTCCGTCAATCAACAGAGTGGAGCCAAAGACAATCAGAGTCGTCAATGTGGCAATCGTAATCGCAAAACCGATTTCACTCACGCCCCTCAGGCAGGCATCCAGTCGCGAAGCTCCATCTTGGTGATGCCGATATATATTTTCAGCCATGACAACGGAATTATCAACCAGCAATCCCACACAAATCACCAATCCCATGATAGTAAGACTATTCAAGGTTTGCCCCATGAAAAACATGGCAGCCAATGCAATGAGGAGACAGAGCGGAATAGCCAGCGCAATGATCATGGTCATGCGAAATTGGCGCAGAAAAAAGAACAGTACAACGGCAGCCATGATGGCACCCAGCTGGCCGTTACTGATAAGATGATTCAAGCGCTGCATGATTTCCTCACCTTGATTGTCATAAACACTGAGATCGAACCCCTTCAGTTTGGGGTTCGTCTTGATCTCATCAATGGCAGCAACCACACGCTTACTGACCTCCACCGTGTTGGCCTCCCCTTCCCTTTTGATCTGAATCCCGTTGGCAGGCTGAGAATTGTAACGATACAAGCGCTCGGCATCTTCAGGCTCATAAACAATCTGGGCGATGTCCTTGAGAAAAACATCTGGCCGAATTGGAATATTCTTTATCTCTTGAAGTGTGTTGAATTCCGTACTGGATTTGAGTCTGAATTTCTTTCCTCCATCAACGACCGAACCACTGGCTAGAGTAAAATTATCAGACCGTAAGAGTTGCCCCAACTGCCGGATATTGATCCCGTGTGCCTCTGCGCGTTCTTTGTCGACTTCAATCTTGATGATTCGGCGATAGATCCGGAATTCCACGTCCGCCACCCCCATGATACGCTGAATCGGAGCAATCACATGTTTTTCGATGAGGGTGTAATAATCGGAACTTGGATCGTAACTGATTCGGAACCCAACCACAGGCTCAGCACCCGGCTGGTGCTTGTAGATATTGGGTCTATCAACATCTTCAGGAAACCGAAGTCGAGCGCGTTCGGCACGATCACGCACTTCGCGATAGGCAACGTCCATATCGGTACCATGCTTGAAATGTAATTCAACCCGCGAACCCCATTTATAGCCATGTGTCTCGATGGACTTGAGACCACGCACCGTACTTAATTCTTCTTCCAGAGGTAAACCGATCTTGTCCATCGTCTCAGGAGGGACACCCACATTCCATCGAACATTGACAGACATGTAATGGCCTTCGAGTCCTCTGGGGTTCATTTCCAAGGGTAACCGCACCGCGGAAATCACCCCGACCGCCACAATAGTCAGGAAAACCACAAACATCGTGATACGCCGTTTGATGGAAAAACGGGCTATGCTAACGACCATGTTATGCGTGTCCATCATACTGATTCAGTCGTGTCCGGTGTTTGAAAAAAACGTTCCCCAGCGCGTCCAAGAATGTAGTAAATCGTCGGAATGATCAACAAGGTGAGGAATGTTGATGTCAACAGTCCGCAGATCACGGTAATCGCCATGGGCGTTCGAATCTCAGCTCCATCTCCCAGACCCAACGCCATCGGGAAGAGTCCCAGCACGGTGGTTGCCGTTGTCATCAGGATAGGTCGCAAACGTACATGACAGGCCTTCACAATGGACTGTTTCAATGCCATTCCACGTCCGCGCAGCGTATTGGTATAATCTACTAACACGATCGCATTGTTCACCACAATACCAGCCAGCATGATCAATCCCAAAAAGACCACCACCGAAAGATTCATATTCAATAATTTCAGACCAACCACTGTTCCGACAAATGCCATCGGGATGGTGAACATGATAATGAAGGGCTGGATTAAAGATTCAAACTGAGACGCCATGATCACGAAGACAAGAAAAACACTCAAACCAAGGGCGAGATAAAGACTCGAACGACTGCGTTTCCATTCCTGATTCTGTCCCGTGATCACAAAGTCCATGTAATCCGGCCAGATCATTTTTTCGTTCAACAAGGATTGCACAGCTGCCACTGAAGCCCCAAGCGATCCACCTCCAATGTTCGCCTGAACCAATGCCACACGCTTTCCATCGATACGGCGAATTTCACTCGGCCCTTCTCCAACGGACATGTCAGCGATGGCATTCAGTGGCAATGGTGTTCCTCTTCCTGGGTTGATGATTAATTTCCCTATATCCCCGACTTCTTCCCGATCTTGTTCAGAAAGCCTTACCATGATCGGTACCCGTCGATCCCGTCGGTTCAGACGGGTGGCTTCAGCACCTTTGACCATGTCTCGAACCTGATTGGCAACAGAATTGATGTTGAGTCCATGCCGCATGATTTGGTGGCGATCATATGAAATCTGCACCTCAGGAGCTCCACTGCGCAAGGTAGGCTCAACGTCCGCAAGTTCTGATGATTTGGACAAAATTAAAGTTGTTTCATCCGAAAACCCCTTCAACTCATCCAAGTCCTCGCCATTGATTTGAACGACCACTGGCTTCTTGGAACTGAAAAGGACGGGGCGCGTGACACGCATATTCAAATCCGGCACCTGTTCAAACAAAGAACGCAGCGCTGCAATCACGCGATTTTCCGTTTCCTTGGGTTTGCCTGAAGGCTGGAGAAGAACTTTGAATTTGGCCGAATGTTCTCCTTCATCCGAACTTTTCATGTTCGTCGTGTCAAAACCATACATGACAAGCAGGGTTTCAATCTGAAGAGCAGCCTTTCTTTTAAGTATTTCAGATTCCACACGATCAAGCGCCGCCACTGTTTCATCCAGCGGGGTTCCCACTGGCAGCGCAACTTCAAAAGTAAACTCACTTTGGTGCACCTCGGGAAGTAATTCAGACTGAAGCCCCCTCCCGACCAACCAGCTTAAGAAAACGCAAGCCACGGCCAGAAGCAAAATGACTGGAGGATGGGCTAAGGACCATCGCAGCAGTTTCACGTAAACTGTCTGCTCCTCTTTGATATCGTCTGATTCCTTGGATCGCTCGAACAAGCCCCTCAGAAAATGAATGACTTTGACGGCAAGATACGAAATTCCAGCAAATAGTCGCACGGTCCAAATTAAATTAAGGCCTATCAATTCAAGCCCCATCGACAAAGGCAACCTCAGCAATTGGTAAGGCAACAAAAGATAAAAGACGAAATTGCGTTGATTGAATGCCTTTTGAAATGCATGTATGGAATGCCAGAGCTCAGATAATGTCATACCGACACGTTGGGGCTCTGATATGCGTGTTTTTGAAACAGCAATCACCAAGGGAATAAATCCAATCTGCGCCCAGAACGTTGCAACACTCCAGATGAGTGAGGAATATTTGATCGCGTTTTCCGGATTGGGATCACTACTCCAGTAATTCATCCCCATAGCAGTCAAGCATGCGATGACAGAAAACATGACTAACAAGCCTAGCAAGGGCAGCACAAATCGCAGGACAAATGTGGAGGGACTGATCCTTCCTGCCAGGTCACTGAGTGGATGCGATGCCATCGTGCTTCCATTCTTGAGTTTGATACCTGAACGGCTTGCAAGCATGGGAATAAACCATACTGCCACAATGAGAGAAGCAAGCAATGAGGTGACAACAGTCAAACCCAAATCACCGAAAACCTGCCCCGCCATTCCTTCCACAAAGACCATGGGGAAAAAGACACACACGCTTGTCAGAGTCGAGGCGATAACAGCCCCGCGCACTTCTCTTGTGCCCCGAATGGCAGCTTCGCGCATGGAATCTCCCTCTTCCCTGCAGCGGTAGATGGACTCCAAAACCACAATGGAGGAATCCACCAACATTCCAATGCCCATGGCCAGTCCTCCGAGCGACATGATGTTCAGTGATACGCCGAGAATATTAAGCGGGGCAAACGTTACAAAAATTGAAATAGGGATACTGACTGCAATGATGGATGTGGTGCGTAAATCACGCAGAAAAACCAGGAGAACGACAATGGCCAGGAGTCCTCCTGCAATAGCGGTGCTTTTAACTTCATGGATACTGTTGTCGATGAAGATAGAACGGTCAGCAACCACCTGAAGCACGACATTCTCTTCTTCAAATAATTTTCCCGCGATACTTTTTCGGCGCCCGTCCTTGATGGAACCGACGGCGGTTTTGATCAATTCAGCAACAGCGACCATGTTGGAGTCAGCCTCTTTGTAAACATCGATCTGGACACTTTCCCCACCGTTGGTCTGAGTCAACATTTCACGGTCTCGCTGCCCATAAACCACCTGAGCCAAATCTTTTAATCGAATTTCTCGACCGTCCCGGCGATACACAATTGTATCTTTGATCTCTTCAAGGTCTTGATACTCATTGATCGTTCGGATCATGTATTCAGCTTCACCTTCTCGTATTCGCCCACCGGCGGCGTTGATATTTTCCGCACTCAGCCGATTGATTACCTGACTGATGGATAGGTTGGCACGCTGCAGTTTTGTAGCATCAATGAGGACGTGGATCTCTTCCTCCAACCCCCCTCGAACACGCGCAGCCGCGACACCTTTAATGGGCTCAAGAGCCCGCTTTACTTGTAGTTCACCAATCCTGCGCAAACGCCTAGCTGAGGCATTTTCGACCATGGCTTGAACTTCCATGCTGGCTGATTCAGCACTCTCCTCATCCACACCTGAGGCAGAAGACAGGCTCAGTTCCATGACAGGATCCAGAGATGGATCATAATGCAGGAGCAAGGGTTTCTCTGCCCCACGCGGCAAGCGCACTGTATCCAATTTTTCCAGAGTGTTTTGGATAGCGTCAACCATCGATGTGCCCCACATGAACTCAAGGACAACATCACTCACACCGGCCCGACTGATGCTGCTGATTTCATTCAGCCCGCTGACCACTCCAAGCTGCTCTTCAATTTGACGACTGATATCATTCTCCACTTCCTCAGGTGCGGCCCCAGGATATGCAGTGCGGACGGTGAGTGTCGGATAACTCATTTCAGGCATGAGCGTCACAGGGAGTCGCCCCAAGGAAAAATACCCGAAAACAACCGCTGCCAGAAAAACCATCAGAACAGCAACTGGTCGATCTGTGGTGAAATTTGGATTTTTATGAGCAGGTTCCATGAGGATTGGAATATTAGCCTACTTTCCTGGCTTTGTTTTTGGGGAATTCTCGACGGCAGGACTTGATGTATCAGCGACATTGCCCGACTCCACTGGATCCTGAACTGATTCCAGTTCGGAAAGTTCACGGATCGCAGAATCATCTTTCAATCCACCTTGCCCGGCTACGACAATCAAATCACCCTCCTCAAAACCTTCCACCGGTTCAATATGCTCTTTATCACTGTTACGAACGACAACAAGCTGCCGCTTCGCCCGACGCACCCCCTCTTCATCGGTATCCACTTTGAAAGCAAAGGTTTGATCAACGGCATAAGTGATGGAACGTTTGGGGATCAATATAGCCTCATCGTTCTCATCCAACACC
Organism: Verrucomicrobia bacterium SCGC AAA164-E04; assembly: GCA_000383715.1. Classification (GTDB taxonomy): domain Bacteria; phylum Verrucomicrobiota; class Verrucomicrobiia; order Limisphaerales; family AAA164-E04; genus AAA164-E04. The sequence continues at coordinate 119,808 of KB912023.1, read as the reverse complement.
AACTCGACTTGTACCCACATCCCCGGGGACAGGGAACCCCGTTCTTTAACTCCCACCACTACCTTGACAGTACCTGCTTCGGCATCGACGACAGGAGAAATTCTTTTGACGTAACCTTCAAATACCTGGTTATCCAGTGTCGCGGAGACCAAACGTGCCTGCATGTCCTTCTTTAGTTTGGGCAGGTATTGCTCCGGGGCGTGCACCACGGCAACGGTAGATTCCAAATTTATGATTTCGAAGATTGAAGTTCCTGTGGTGACCTTATCTCCCACTTTGACAGATCGAGCGGTGATGGTTCCTTGGATAGGGGCGCGAACTTCTGTGTAATCAAGGTCACGTTTGGCGGTATCCAACTGCAATCTGGCCTGATCATAGGCGAATTTTGCGTTCAGGTATTCGGACTCACTGATCAAGCTCTCGTTGTGTAATTTCTCAAGCCGCTCAAATTCAATGCGCGTTTTATCAAACTGAGTCATTGCCTGGTCATAGACCGTTTTTTGGCGATCGCTCTCAAGTCGAAGCAAAACTTGATCCTTTTCAACATGATCCCCTTCTTCAACCAGCAATTCAATCGCTGGATTTTGAGTGCGGGCCAATACCTGTACTTGTTCTTCCGCTTGAAGTGCTGCCGAGCGTTCCAGAATTTCTTCGATCGTTCCTCGCTTGATTTCCATCAATTCCACCAAAACAGGCTTGGATTGAGGGCTGTTCTTGGTTGCCTTGGTCGCAGGGTTATCTTTGCTGTCGCCTGCTCTGTCTTTACCACAACCTTGCAAAGCAATGAATGCAATCAGACAAACAATGACTTGGGCTGAATGAACAAAACTCAAATAAAACTTTAGTAAGCGGATTATCATTTTAAAATAATTCATCATCGAAAACACGAAGACGCCAAAATTAGTTCATTTTTCTCGAGATGTCAGTAACTCAACAGTCCCGGATGGGATCTCGAGTTAAACTGATTCAATTGTCTCTCTGGAACGATTGATGTCACGGAAAGGAAACGACCTGAATGGTTTTTTACTGACAAATTTTTCTAAAAAGTCTTTGGCAACCAAAAAACAGATAATTGCAAGCAATGCCCGCCCAAGGCATCGAACACTCAGTTAAATTGACTTCCTCCGAGGTTGTGCCTTTCCTTTTGTTTTCGTAATCTAGAGAGACGTATCAAACAGTATGGAATTTTTTCCAGAGGGCATTTATCTAATCAGCTGGTTCGGGGCCATGACTGCCACATTGCTGGCAACTGGCATTTGGATCCCCTGGTGCATTCGGCATGACTGGATGGATCAACCCGGCCATCGCAAGATTCACAAGCAGCCAATCGCTTTGGCAGGAGGAATGGCACTTGGAACTGCGCTGTTTACAATTTTCGGGGGTGCATGGATCCTCGTGGTAGCAAACCTTCTTCCCAGTGAAGCAGTCGCAAGCCTTGAATATGGTTTTCGTCAGCGGGGTTTGCAGATCATTGGCTTAGTGGGAGGCATGTTCATCATGCTTGGTATTGGCTTATGGGACGACAAACATCTACCTAAACCAGGCCCAAAATTTCTCGCTCAATCACTCGCAGCCCTTCTGGTTGCCGCCTGTGGCATCAAGGTCACATTGTTTATTGAAAACGTTTTCTTTAGTTATCTGATCACCTGGTTTTGGATTTTACTGGTGGTGAATGCCTGCAACTTCGTGGACAATATGAATGGTCTCTGTGCGGGGTTAGCAGCTATCAGCGCCTTATTTTTCGGGATACACTCAGCGTTGAACACACATTATTTAGTGGCAAGTTTGGCTTTTGCCGTCTGTGGCGCTTTGATGGGGTTTCTTCCTTTCAACTTCCCCAAGGCAAAAACCTTTCTAGGAGATTCAGGAAGTCATTTAACTGGGTTTTTAATGGCGATTTTATCGATACTCCCCCACTTTTACCATGAAGGCCAACCCAACCCTTTGGCAGTGATAAGCCCTCTGCCGATTCTGGGTATTTTCCTCATCGATTTTCTGTGGGTGATACTCTATCGACTCAAAATTGGCCAACCTGTTTACCAGGGAGATAACAATCACCTCTCCCACAAGCTGCATCAAAATGGAAACAGCCAGAGACGCACGGTGGCAATCCTCTGGCTGTTTCAAATCTTACTTGGAATATGTTCGCTTGGCCTAGTCAGGTCATGATCTGATGAATCGGCTGGGCTCCCTCAACACCTACAAGGCGTTGATCCAGTCCCGCATAGAAATAAGTAAGATCCATTGGGTTCATCCCCATCAGGTTCAGAACAGTTGAGTGAAGGTGCTTGACCTGAAACCGATTGGTCACTGCTTGGCTTCCAAGTTCATCAGTCTCTCCAACGCTGACACCACCTTTGATACCACCGCCGGCCATCCACATCGTAAATCCATAGGCGTTATGGTCACGTCCAGTGCCTTGAGCGTATTCGGCTGTTGGCTGGCGTCCAAATTCCCCTCCCCAGATGACAAGCGTCTCATCCAACATCCCTCGCTGCTTTAGATCCTTGAGCAAACCCGCGATAGGTTTGTCGGTATTACCCGCATGCCAGTCATGGTTTTTCTTTAGGTCTCCATGAGCATCCCAATTCTGATCATTGTGAGCACCTCCCGAGTAAATTTGAATAAATCGCACACCGCGTTCCACCAAGCGTCGGGCCAAAAGACATTTCTTACCAAAATCCTCGGTGCGATCATGGTCGATACCATACATTGTTTTGATATGGTCTGCCTCCCCTTCCACATCCACTGCTTCAGGCGCGGAAGACTGCATCTTATAAGCAAGTTCATAACTTGCTATGCGGGCAGCCAGATTACTGTTATCGACGCGTTCAGACAAATGCCCATGATTAAAATGGCTGAGATGTTTCAGTAACACCTGCTGCTCATTTGCACTCATGTTTCGAGCATTCTTCAGGTCAAGAATGGGGGTACCTTTCGGACGAAAAACGGTTCCTTGGTAAGAGGCTGGCATATAACCGCTGGTCCAGTTTTTGGCCCCACTGATCGGACCTCCAGACTGGTCAAGCATCACGACATAGCCAGGCAAGTTCTGGTTCCCCGTGCCAAGCCCATAGTTCACCCAAGATCCCATTGAGGGGCGTCCACTCAAGATTTGACCACTATTCATCATTAACATGGCAGAACCATGAATGGGTGATTCAGCCGTCATCGAGTGAATAAACGCGATATCATCGACGTGCTCCCCGACATTGGGAAAAAGGTCGGACACGTATTTACCACTTTGCCCATACTGCTTGAAACCCCATTTGGGACCGACGACGCGTCCTTGGTTTTTGTGCCCACCGCGCCCGAAGGTCTTCACATCAATTGTCTTTCCATCGAGAGGATACAGGTCGGGCTTGTAATCAAATGTATCCACGTGTGAAGGACCACCATACATGAACAAAAAGATCACATTCTTGGCCTTTGGAAGGAAATGTGGGGCCTTTGGCTTCATGGGGCTCATCCATTCGGTTTCACCATCCGATGCCAGAGTCTGCTGAGAAAGAAATCCATCCTTTGCAAGCATGCCCGTGAGCGCCAGCGATGTAAAACCGCCTCCAATATTGTGGAGAAATTCTCTACGGGTGCGCCGGCAAAAGCCGCCGCCAGGATTTGAACGATAGGATTGATTTTTCATGCGGCAATGTAGAAATAATGCGTCAAAAAAGTTATTTAATCAAGGTAGACAAATTCATTCATATTGAGGACCAGCAGACAAAACCTTTGCATTGCCTGGTGTTCAGTGACTTTTAGCTGCGTCTTGAGTTCATCAATCATTGCTAGTCCTTGATCGATTTCATTCAATTCTGGCTCACGGGAGGTCGAAAGGCGCAGGGCTTGGGCAATTTGCTCTCGAGTTGTTTTGGCGTCCGCTTCGATTCGGTTGGCGAAAGCTTCAGCCTGGTCATTGAGGAACTCGCTGTTGAGCATGGTCAGAGCCTGAGTGGGTACCGTGGTCGTAAACCGAACCGAGCAGGCAGAATCCGTATCTGCCATATCAAAGGTCTTCAATAGTGGTTCGTGCAATGAGCGCTTGATGTATACGTAGACACTGCGCCGGTTCTGCTGATCTTCCGGTGAATGCCCCCAGGCTGCATGGGGACGTGACGCTGTTGCCAGAATAACCTCGGGCACGGGGGTGTAAATACTTGGACCTCTCATTTGGAGGTTCAGTTTTCCCGTCAAGTTCAGTATCGAATCGCGGATCTCTTCCGCTGCAAGTCGGCGCATGTCAAACCTCCAGAATAAATTATTTTCAGGATCGATTTCTAAGGCATTGTCCTGTCCACGCGATGACATTTGATATGCCTCGGACAACATGATTTGCTTATGCAGCTTCTTGAGACTCCATCCATTGTCCATCAAATAAGTGGCCAACCAATCGAGCAGTAACGGGTGAGTAGGTTTTTCACCGTTTTGCCCGAAATTACTGGGTGTGCGACAGATGCCTCTACCAAAGTGAAATTGCCACACACGGTTGGAAATCACGCGTGCAGTCAATGGATTGTCCTTTCGGGTCAACCAATCAGCCAAGATCTTGCGACGTCCACTACTTCTGGCTCCTTCAACGGGTTCAGGAATGACTGGATCAGGGAATCCTAAAATCTGCGGAAACCCAGGTTTAACTTCCACTCCCTTGGAGTGCGCATTCCCTCGTAACAAAACATGCGTCATCGGAGCAGTCGGACCGTTTTCCTGCATGGAAAGAGCTCGTGCCAGTTGAGGTAACTTTTGTTTTCGCAATTCTTTGAGTTCTTCCTCAATGGCCAGATAATCCTGCAATTGGTCCTTATCCAGAAGCTCTGCACGCTTTTCAGCGATCAAGGTTCGTCGAGTCCGCTTATCCTTGGCGTCTTCCTTCTCGGGGTTGGAAAAAGTCGCAACAATGAGCTTTTCATATTCAGCAATCCTGACTTCCAGATGCTTGATTTGTGCCTCGAGGGTTTCCTTGAGTTGATCGTGCTTTCGAATTTCCTCCTGTGATGCAATGATGGTTGTTGTGTTGAGGGAATAGGGTGATTTTTTGTATTTGCCCTGGCGAATATTATTGTAGGTATTGCTGAAAAAGGCCAGCAGGCGATAATAATCCTCGTGCGGCATGGGATCGATCTTGTGCGCATGACACCTGGCACACCCAACCGTCAGTCCCATGAATGCCTGCCCAGTTGTGGATAATACGTCATCTAATCCATCAAAAAACGCCTGATCCGCGTCAACCGGTTCATCGTCCCATATTCCAAGGCGTTGAAAACCAGTTGCCACGATGGAGTCTACAGTAGCATCTTGAATTTCATCCCCAGCAATCTGTTCTGTTACGAATCGGTCGTAAGGTTTATCTTCATTGAAGCTTTTGATCACATAATCACGATAGCGCCATGCATCAGGCTTGGGGTTATCCCTTTCATAGCCGTTGGTTTCAGCATAACGCACCAAATCCAACCAGTGTCGCCCCCACTTTTCTCCATAATGCTGCGAGGCCAGTAAGTGATCGATCACTTTTTCGTAGGCCTTGGCAGACCGGTCGTTTTCAAAGGCCACAACATCCTCAGGCGAAGGAGGGAGGCCGATTAAATCATAGTAAGCTCGTCGAATCCATGTTTGGCGCGTAGCTGGGGGGTTAGGGCTCAAGTTATTATTTTCAAGGCGATCAAAAAGGAAGGCATCAATGGGATTCCGGTTCCATTGAGCAGATGAGACATCAGGGACTTGGGGTGCTTTTATCGCGCGGAATGCCCACCAGTTACGCGTATTTTCGTTGATTGAGTTATCGTAAGAGGAACTATCTGACTGAGTCTCCTCCAAAGCATGCTGAGCAGCTTCAGCCTCAAACGGCAGACCGTTTTCAATCCATTGCGCCAAGGCCTTGATGGATGAGGGTGAGAGCTTTCCTTTGTTTGGTGGCATCTCATGCTCGGAATCCTTGTAAGATACCATCTCAAGCAGGTAGCTCTCTTGAGGATTTTGCAAATTGACCACGGGCCCTGAATCACCGCCTTGAAGAACAGCTTCTCGAGAGGTCAAATTCAAACCGCCTTTAATTTTCTCTTCAGCACCGTGGCATTTGAAACAGTGTTCATTGAGCACAGGAAGGACGGTATCGGTAAAATGAACATCCGGAGCTTCGTCTGATGTCACATTTGAGTCCCAGAGGAGGCTAGCGATCAGCAATAGATAGATTTGGCGCGGAAATATACTGCCGACGATCGATTGATAAAATCTGTCATGTTCAAGCATCGGATAAAACCTACACAGTTGAGAGCAAAGATTCAACCGTCCTTTGAATCTTGTGCAAAATATCCAAGGCCCTTATAAGGTGAAATATGGTTATTAACCGTCACTGGAACCTGAAAGTCAAATCTGCGCTGATCTTGTGGACTCTGTTGGCGGCAGGCTCAGCTTGTCTGCAAGCTGGAAATGCATTCGAGATACGAAAAGAGGGTCAAAAAGAATTAGTTATCCAAATTGAGGGTAAAGCAGTCGGCAGGTATATGTTCGAGCATGATGCATCCTCAAAGGAAACCTATCACGACACTTACAAACCTTTTCTGCACATCATTGATCCAGAGACGGGCATTAAACTCACTAAAGGTCCGGGAGGCCAATTCACGCATCACAGGGGGATATTTCTGGGGTGGAACCGACTCACAACGAGTGAGGGACGCTTTGATCTTTGGCATATGAACAAAGGTATCCAGATTCATCAGGCGTTTACAAGCAAGAGACTGACACCTCATGATGCCTCATTTACTTCCAATATTCACTGGCTTATTCCTGACGAGAAAATCGTCATGGCTGAACTTCGAAAGATGACATTCAGCCACGATGGTAGAAAAAACACCATTGCAGTTGTTGACTTGACTACAAGATTGACATCCAAGGTCGATTTGGAGCTCAAAGGCGACCCTGAACATGCAGGAGTGCAATATCGACCTGCAAACGAAGTAAACAAAAAAGCAACTGCCTATCTTTTCCCTGAAGAAAAACAGAACCCTCGAAAAGACTTCGATTTACCATGGGTCAATCAATACTATGAACTGAACGGCAAAGGGTATTCGGTCACACACATGAACCATCCGGGTAACCCTCGGCCAACGCGTTATTCCGCTTACCGCGATTACGGGCGGTTCGGAGCTTTTTTTACGACGTCACTTGAAGAGGGGGAATCCTTAATCCTCCATTACCGTTTCGTGATCCGCCGGGGCAAGCCGGGTAATAGGGAGAGTATTCAAAACGAATTCGAAAATTGGATCCAAGACTGAAATCACTAAACATCATCAGTATATTCCTTGGTGATCGCAACCTCTCTTCGCAGGAGATCGTGGAGAGTGACGATACCAATGAGGCGCTTGGCCCCGGGGTCTACCAATCCCACCAAGCCTGTGGCGGATTCAATGAGTGAGTATTGCAATTCGCGAATGCTTTGTGAGGGAGCGCACATGATCAGAGGCGTGAGCTCGGGTTCACGTTGCTCATCCAATGCTTCTTTGGCCTCTTCGCGGGTGATGACCCCTTTGATCTCCTTGTTCACAACCACCGGAAAACGCAGATAAGGATAAGCTTCCAATGCCTCTAACAAAACTTCAGGTGAGAGATCCTTGATGATCACAGGCGAAAAATTGGCAATGGCTGAAACTGGCAACTGCTGCCAGCTTTTCAGGTCACGCGGAGGAATGACGTGTTCTAATTGATGACCATCTTGTTCAAGAAGTTCTTCATAAAAGTTGCATTTGCAAAATTTACGACTTACTGCGCTACTTATCAACGCCCCAAGCATCAAAGCGGGAACCAGATAAAACTCATTGGTCATTTCAAAAACAATCAGGATACCAGTGACCGGTGCCCTGACAACCGCTCCAAGACACGCGCTCATTCCTACCACGGCCAGGGTGATCTGAGCTTCTGGGGTGAGATCAACAAACAGACCGAATAAGCCTGAGAGGAGCACGCCAGTCATCCCCCCCAGAAATAAAGTTGGGGAAAAGATGCCACCACATCCTCCCATACCATAGCAGGCGACCGTGGCTATCAATTTACCAATGAGCAATAAACCTGCAACCTTCCAGCTGAACGAGCTCGTCAATGCAGCGTTCAAATCTTCGTAACCAACCCCAAAGACACCCAGGTGACCTTGTCCTGTTTCAGCTTTGGTAAACAGGAAAATCCAAACCGCAATACCCCAGGCAATGAAGGCTCCAATAGCGGGCCGTATCCAGACGGGAATCCGATTCATTTTCCTGGTTGTCGCCCTCAGGCCAATGCTGGTTTTCTGAAACAACACACCGACCAATGCAGCGGCGGCAGCAACCACGGGAGTTAGCAGATAAATGAACCAATCGGGCGATCCAACAGCTGAGATTTCCAGAGCAGGATGTTTTTCAGAAAGCGCGTGCACGGCAAAGGCTCCCAGAACCGAAGCCAGGAGCACACTGCCAAGAAACCTGCTGTTGAGGTCCTGCACGATTTCTTCGAGCACAAATGTAATGGCAGCCAGAGGAGTGTTGAAAGCAGCAGCCAATCCCGCGGCGGCGCCGGAAGATGCCGCATGCCTGCGGTTCTGCTTGGGCTCTCCAAGTAATCCTGCCAAGTTAGAGGCTACGCCGCTTGCCAGTTGAACGCTGGGCCCCTCGCGCCCAAGACTACATCCTCCGCCAATGCTCAAAATACCCGCTATGAACTTGACCCAAGTTACCCTCCATGGGACGTGGCCAAAATCACTCCAGAAAGCCAGCTTGAGCTGTGGAATTCCACTCCCGGCTGCATCCTTGCAGTAATTCGACAGTAAGAGGCCAACGATGAGAGAGGAGCCAATGATGGTACAGAAACTTCCTATCAAGAAGGTTCGAGTGGAAAAGGTTGAGAAATGCTCAATCGTATGCCCAAAGACAAACTGAATTGACTTGTGGAAAGCAACCGCAGCAAAGCCAGCTGTGACCCCATAGAGACAAGTCAACACGATAGATCGTGTTTTCTTTGGCAGCTTTCGCAGATAGCGCGCAAGTGTTTCCGTCATTTCAGGATGACGATCATGACTAATCTTCCTGAGAATATCAAGACTGTGCGGTGTAGAAACTGCAAATCCTTCATTGATGGCTGATGCCGCAGTTGTAACACATGAAAAAGCCCCGCTTCACTCCTTGGATTGGGAGATGATTAGCTCAATCGCTGCATCCATCGTCAGTTGTTGGGTTTCTCTGAATTTCAGACCCTTCAGTTCCAGCAGACCTCCCCCAAGCAAGGTGATGGTGTATCGAGCTCCAAGTTCAAGGGCATTTTTGAATTGTTTGTTACCACCACTCGCCGTCATGGGCCACTCGACAGCAATGCCGTTATCGCGCATTGTCTGGATGTATGGAATGGACTCAAGACGTAAATCTTCATTCAGTATTTGGAAATAGACATCAACCGCAGGATTCGATTTTGGAAAGAGCCCTTTGTCTCGCAACATATCCGCCAGAACAACATCTCCCATTCCAAAACCAAGCGAGGGCAAATCAGTTTTGTTTCCTGAGATGAGCTTGATGAGGTGATCGTAACGACCTCCACCCGCAATAGCACGATACTGCCCCTTGCGATCAAAGGCCTCGAACACGACCCCGGTATAATAGGCCAAACCGCGAATCACTCCGTAGTCTATTTTCACGTAATCACCCAGGCCACGAGCTTCTAGCTGTTGAAGGATTATTTGCAAGTCCTCTGTTGGCTGAGCCTTCTGAATGAATGCGGTCACTTCGTCATAGGAAATACCTATTTGACCTAACTTTTCAGCACTGATCTCTGGTGTTTCACGCTCCAATTTGTCGACTATCTGATAAAAAGAATAGGATTTCTCTGGCTCGTCACAACGCGCTTCAAAAAAGTTTTGCCATGCATCTCGGCTACTCAGTCGAATGACGAAATCTTCGTGATCCATACCAAACGCTCGAAGAACATCAATAACAAGGGCAATCAACTCAGCATCTGCGGCTTTGTTGGCATCTCCGATGATATCTGCGTTTAATTGGAAGTGCTCACGCAAACGTCCTTTCTGCTGTCGTTCGTAGCGGAATAGCTGGGGCACGGAAAACCACTTCATGGGTTTTTTGTAATTGCGCTGATGACATGACACCATGCGTGCAAGGGTAGGAGTCATTTCAGGGCGCATAGCAATCTCCCTATTCCCTTTGTCGGTGAAGTGATAAAGCTGATGAACAATTTCATCACCACTCTTGGCCTTGTAAAGTTCAAGTGATTCGAGTGGTGGACCGTCATACTCACGAAATCCATACCTCCGAGCAACCTGTCTCCAAGTCTCGAAAATATACTGACGTTCCGCCATCCTTCCTAAATCTGGATTCGGAACTGGATCTGGAAAAAAATCCCTGAAACCGGGCAAGCGTTCGATTTGCTTCATCGGATAAAAAAGATCCGCTTGCATTGCTGAGTCTTGGAGGAGCCAGCAAGCAAGCGGATCGTAGAGTTTGTGGGGCGTAATTACTAACCTGAAAGCCAGGCTGCGAGTTGCTTTATGCAGATGGTGTAAGCTGTATCACCGATTCTTTCATCTCTTTGCCGGGCTTGAACTTGACCACGGCACGAGGGGGGATACGTACATCTTTTTCAGGTTTGTTTGGGTTGCGGCCAACCCGTGCTTTACGGACTTTGACTTCGAATACGCCGAAGTTTCGCAATTCTACGGTTTCACCTCTCGCGACGGCCTCTGAAATATAATCCAGAGTCCGTTGGACGACGCCAAGGACATCCTGTTGGATAAGTCCTGTTTCATTACTTATTCGGACAACTAGGTCGCGTTTTGTCATATGTTTGCTCTTGGTTGCTTGGTTGGGTTGCGTGCAGCATATACTGCGTATTCACATTAGAACCAAGAAGTTGCATGGTCAAGGTGGTAAATTTAAGAATTTTTATGGGTATAATTATATACTTTTAACTTTCTATCACGTTGATTTCCACCGGTTCTACACTAATACCTAGTTTACTCATCCACTTGATGGCTGCTTTTACCTGTTCACGAGCACCAGTCAATTCAAGGCACACAATGCCAATTTCTTCCGTCACGCTGGCCTGTCTCACATTGGGCACTACTTTGAACTTGTGCCCCAGTTCATGGATGATAGGACGCGTGATGAACCTTGGAGGATACATCAACCACAGCCGTGACTGCTGCTCCTGGCTTTCCCTTCCCTTGAGGGCTGTCTTTTTTTTAGCGTTGCTTGAAGCTTTCTTTTTAGACTTTGCCGCGGTTTTTGCTTTTTTGGGAATTGGCATAAGAGATCTTTGTTGATTTACCCTCCCGCAATAGCAGGGATGATACTGATTTCATCGTTGTCATTGAGGGGTGTGTCCTTGTTTTGAAGAAAACGAATATCTTCTTCATTAACGTAGACATTGACGAAACGGCGAATTTCACCCGATTCGTCGACGAGGCGCTCCTGGATACCGGGGTAACGTGTCTGGAGCTCTGCAATGGCTTCTCCGACCGTTGCCGCGGATATCTCAACCAATTCTTCATTGTTGGTTAGCTTCCGCAAAGGAGTAGGTATTCTGACTTTCGTTGACATAGTTTTATATGGTTTTTCAGCGTAATGAAACTTTAGATCTTTCTCAATTACTGAGCAGCGCTTCGAATTCTCTGAGGCTGGGTCGGATTTCTTTAGCTCGACCAACATGGGCGGCAACTGCATCCAGGGTCTTCAAACCATTGCCGGTGATACAAAGAACAGCGGAATCATCTTTGGGAATTTGACCGTTGGCAATGAGTTTTTTGGCAACACCCACAGTAACACCCCCTGCCGTTTCCGCGAAAATACCCTCGCATTCCGCGAGGAGGCGAATGCCCTCTCGAATCTCATCGTCGGTTACATCGTCTCCGTGACCTGCTGTTTCCCGCATAACCTTCAAAGCATAGAATCCGTCAGCCGGTGTACCGATAGCCAGCGATTTCGCAATCGTATCAGGTTTAACAGGCTTGAAGAAATCCAGAGATGATTTGTGAGCAGCCGTGATAGGGGAACATCCTGTCGCTTGAGCACCATGGATGTGGTATTTGGAGTCATCGACAATTCCCAGCTTGGAGAATTCCTGATAACTTTTGTGAATCTTGGTCAGAAGCGAACCAGAGGCCATGCAGACAACTGTGTGCTTGGGAATTTCCCACCCCAATTGCTCCATGATTTCAAATCCCATGCTTTTCGACCCCTCGGCATAATAGGGCCTCATGTTGACATTAACGAAGGCCCAACTGTATTTGCCGGCAATTTCCGCACATAGACGATTGACTTCATCATAGTGACCTTTGATGCTGATAACCTCTGGGCCATAGACGAGCGAGTTGACAATCTTTCCTTGCTCAAGATCAGCAGGAATAAAAACGAAGGCCCGAAGACCAGCTGAGGCCGCATTAGCAGCCACGGAGTTGGCTAGATTACCGGTTGAAGCGCAAGCAACGGTATCAAAGCCAAGTTCTTTTGACCGACTCAAAGCAACACTGACAACGCGGTCCTTGAAGGATAAGGTCGGGTAGTTGACAGTATCGTTCTTAATCCATAGTTCGCGAATACCCAGGCGCTTAGCCAAACGGTCAGCCTTGACAAGTGGAGTGTAGCCAACTTGTAGTCCAACTGTGGGTTCTTTTGCCACTGGGAGGAGCTCACGATAGCGCCACATGCTGTTGGAACGTCGACTGATGACTTCGCGATTCAAACTATTGCGAATCAAGTCGTAATCATACGCCACTTCCAAGGGGCCAAAATCAAATTCACAGACATGATTGGCTGTCAAGGGATACTCCCTACCACACTCTCGGCACTTAAGTGCCTTCATATAACCATTTTCTTCACTCATAAGTCCTAAAAGTTGTTTGAAAACGAGTTGGGGTGATGGGAAGAAGGCAGAGGAATCATGCCGCATCTGAGCCATTTTAGGCGTCAAATGGCTCCGCTTGGAGGGAGGCAATCAACATCTCATTTTTCCCAAACCTTAACAGGTTTAAGCTGGAATTGGCACCTTGACATCGAACAATTGAGGCATCGTTCAATCGGTTGCCGTGGTTTCCTAGGGCCAGTTCCCTCAACCACTCTAAATGAGACCGTCTTATCAACGGATCAAGATACAATGATAACTTGTCTTGTTTGTGTCAACTCGTTTTGTAAACAATCTTGGCTTTTTAGGCAAAGCAAAGCAGAATTCGATTACCCACTGAATTATGAGCGCCTACCAGATCAAAACCCAAGTTGTTGGCAGTTATCCCGTTCCCTCGTGGTTAAGGGCCTACCCCACTGCACCAAATTTACGTGATGCCATGTTAGCGGTGGTGAAGACCCAGGAGCTGGCCGGTATCGATATCATTTCTGATGGTGAATTATCTCGATTTGACGTCAATCACCCAGAGACAAATGGCATGATTGAATATTTCATCAAGCCCATGGGAGGTATGAGTGACCAGATAAGCCGCGAAGACTGGCAACAATATCAACAAGCAACTGGCATGCAATTTCGTTCCAAGCCTCCGGGTATGGTCACCAACTCCATCCATGAAGGCACTTTAAACCTTCCTGAAGCTTGGAAATCCGTCAAATCATTAAGTACCTCCTCCATGATGTTCACGTTAACTTCACCTTACATGTTAGCCAAAACACTGCATGATCGTCATTATGGTGACATCAAGACACTGACGAATGCAATCGCTCGAGTGTTGGCTAATCAAGTTGCTGGCATAGACGCCCCTATGGTTCAGATCGATGAAGCAAATTTACCCGGCAATGTAGAGGATGCGAGTTGGGCACACGAACCGATTAATCTGGTTTTGAATGCTATTCAAGGTGAGAAGGCATTGCATCTTTGCTTTGGGAATTACGGAGGGCAATCTATTCAAAAAGGGTTTTGGGCACATCTGATCAAGTTTTTCAACCAGCTTGATGTCAACCATCTTGTGTTGGAATTTGCGCGCAGGGGATACGATGAATTGGAGGCTTTCAATGATCTCAGACCAGATATCAAACTTGGGATTGGGGTCGTGGACATCAAAGACAATGAGGTTGAAAGTCAGGATCTGATTGCAAAACGAGTGGATCACGCAACAAGAGTAATTGGTCCTGAACGTATCGGGTGGATCCATCCTGATTGCGGGTTTTGGATGCTTCCCAGAACCGTGGCAGATGAAAAAATGAAGCGTCTTGTTCTTGGAAGAAACCTTGTCGAAGACAAGTAGCGAATGCCTACCACTAACACTTTCTTCCAAGCAACCATTTCATGTCAAAAACCGAAGGTCATTCACTCAAGATTCGAAGAAGCCATTTGCTTGTTTTAGTGGCTGCATTCCTCGGATGGTTATTTGACGGATTTGAAATGGGACTCTTCCCCATCGTTGCCCGCCCTGCCCTGACAGATATGTATACGGGCTCAGACAATGTGGACGCGTTTGTTGGTCAATGGATGGGGTGGATTACCGCTGTATTTTTATTGGGGGCAGCTGCTGGTGGCTTTATTTTCGGATGGTTTGGGGATCGTTTCGGCCGCGTCAAAGCAATGTCGGCCAGTATTCTAACCTATTCCATCTTTACGGGATTAGGATTTTTTGCCCAGGAGCCGTGGCACCTTGCATTATTCCGTTTTCTTGCAGCGCTTGGTATGGGAGGGGAATGGTCTCTGGGTGTTGCATTGGTTATGGAATGCTGGCCTGAACGACTCAGACCGCTCATGGCCGGCATTATCGGGGCCGCTGCTAACTTCGGTTTTTTACTCATTGCAGCCGTCAGCAAAGCCAAAGAAGTCACAACGGATTCATGGCGATGGATGTGGCTGGTTGGTATCTTACCTGCACTGCTTGTCTTTTTCATTAGGCTCTTCGTACCTGAATCCGAGCGATGGAAAGCCTCGATCTCCAAGAACAAAAACAATCAGCCTCTGAGAGAAGTGTTCTCCAAGAAACTGATTAAAAACACCTGTCTTGCTATTTGCTTTTCCTCTATTGCATTAATAGGGACATGGGGATCAGTGCAATGGATTCCAGTGTGGGTTGATCAAATGGTAGGCGACACCCTGCCAACAGCAAAATCAGATGTGGGCATGTTGAGTGCAATGGGTGCGATTATCGGGTGCCTGGCCGGCCCTTTGATCGGAGGAGGCATCGGAAGGCGCCCTGCCTTTTTCATGCTCTGTTTATCCTCTTTGCTTGTTTGCGGCGCTCTTTATCGCAGTGGAATAGAATACGGAGCAGCGTTCAAATTCCTTGTTTTTTTGACAGGAATGACGACTGCCGCATTTTATGGTTGGTTTCCGCTCTATTTACCTGAATTATTTCCCACTCGATCTCGTGCCACTGGGCAAGGAGTTGGATATAATTCAGGAAGAATTTTTGCGGCTTTCGGAGCCATCGCTGGAGGACAGCTCGTAGCAGCATTTGACGGCGATTACGCCCGCATGGGCAGTATGATTACATTGATTTATCTGGCAGGTATGCTGATGATCTGGGTGGCTCCAGAAACTAAAGGCAGACCCTTGCCTGAGTGAACCGACCGAGGAGTGTCCGTGCCGGTTTACATAACATTGACAATGAGCTTACAGCTAGATGATTAGAGCTTTTTTAAACATAGCCATGAATGGATTCATGGAACTCATTCGCCAGCCCATTTATTTGGTAATCATGGTAAGCTCCAATGTATTCATGTTGTTTCTTGCCAGCCTTTATTATGCAGGCGCAGGGGAGGATACATCCATGGTCCAAGGAGGCATACTGGCTACGATATTTCTATCTGGAATTTTCACCGCTGTATTGGGGGCTTCTCTCTCTATCGGGGAGGAAATCGAATCTGGCACCGCTCTGACAGTGCTCTCGAAGCCAGTGGGACGAGTAACTTTCATACTTGCTAAATTCGCGGCACTGGCATCCTCACTTGTATTACAATGCTTCACAGGATGCCTTGCCGCCTTGTTATCCTCAAGAATGGCATTTGATGTCTATGGGGCACCAGACTACCCAGCCATTGTCATTTACGGCGCAGGCATTGCTCTGGCCTGCATCATTGGCCTTTGCCTCAACTTTTTTGCCATGAAACCATTTGTAGGCCCTACTGTCATCAGCATGTTATTTTGTATGACCATAGCCTTCATCGCCGCGAACTACGTGGACCGTGATTGGAGCCATCAATCCTTTGGCAAGGATGTGGACTGGCGCATGTTACAGGCTGTGCTATTGCTTCTATTTGCTTTGTGCGCTCTGGCGGGTTTTGCCATTGCCTGCAGCACGCGTGCTTCGCTCATACCGACACTGATTCTTTGCATGGTTGTTTTCTTGAGTGGCTTGGTATCAGATTACTTCCTTGGCACGCGCGCTGAGGAAGGTGTTTTCTGGGCAAAATGTCTATATGCGATCACTCCTAATTGGCAACTTTTTTGGATGAGTGACGCTCTAGCCAATGACAAATCCATACCACTGGCCTACGTCTTGAGATGCGGCCAATACGCAGTAGGAACTCTTGCAATCAGCCTTGGCATGGCTGTTCTTTTGTTTGAAGACCGTGAATTGAGTTAAAACGCATGACCGCCTTTAAACCTTCAGCTACGGCTCTTTGCTTCCAACGATTACGCGCAGTTGCTGCCCTAACAATCAAAGCAGCTTTTCGATTCAAGCTTATCCCTTGGTTGTTACTGATTCTAATAACATCCGTCTTTTCTATTCCTTATCTGGTGACCCATAACGGCAGCGCGGAGATGTTCGCTCAGGTTCAGCTGACCTATTCGCTGATGGCCGCCAGTATCCTCATTGGAGCCTCCACCATCTGGCTGGCATGTGGTGTCATGTCTCAGGATTTCCAGCGTCATCATATTGTTTTATTGGCTAGCAAACCTTTGGCACGCTGGGAAATCTGGATAGGTAAATGGCTGGGTATTTCATTTCTGAATGCAAACCTTTTGTTGATCACTGGCATTTGCATATATGGTTTACTCGCATTCCATGCCCGGGATTTATCCCAAGAAGAACAAAAAAGGCTTCATGCCTCCACACTTACTTCCAGGGCAAGTGTCAAGGAGGCTGCTCCTGATGTGGAACTGGAGGTTGAGCAACTTTATGCCAGACGTATTCAGGACCCCGACATCGCCACGATGGATCCAGCCTATGTGCGCGGCATGCTTCGAGAGGAAGTCCAGTGGATGAATCAACTCGTGAAGCCCATGCATCGCAGAATTTGGAACTTGAATGCGGGAAGTCAAGCCGAAGGCGCCCCCAACGCGCTTATTCAGATGCGCGTGAAATTTTATGCATCCTGGATTGAAGACACAAAAGACCAACCAACACTGTGGGTTGTTGGCGATCCTAACTCGCCCTCAAAATGGGAAAAGGAACTCAATTTAAGCCCGATGGTTACTCATGAGTGGTCCGTTCCTGCAAGCTTGATTGACGATAATGGCAATCTCCATGTGGAGTGCCACAACTATACCGAGTCAAGCCTTGTTTTCAAAGTGGAGGACGGACTGGAAATCCTGATAAAAGATGGGGATTTCACTGTGAATTATTTCAAATGCTTGCTTATTCTATTTGGGTGGATGACGTTACTAGCTGCCTTGGGGTTATGGGCTGCCACGTTTTCCTCTCTTCCAGTTGCTACTTTCCTTATCTTGACCCTCACTTTAATCGCAAGCTCTGATCAACTTTTTAAATCCATTGTCAGCGAGGGCACCATATCAACATTGGAAGACTCGGGGGATGCTAGTTGGGGTTACCTTGACTGGATCCTTGTGCCAATATTTACTGGACTTTACTATTTCACTGAAACCCTGCGTTCTATTTCTCCCATTGAAAGCCTGATCACGGGCCGCAGCATCTCGACCATAGCAATGATCAAACACCTCGGATTTCTATGTGGCCTGCTCAGCGGCCTTCTGGCCGGATGGGGGATTTTCATTTTTGAAAGGAAGGAACTGGCAAAATGAGTTCAAATTTACAATCTAATAAATTGACTCATCGTTTATTGATTTTGGCTCTGATCATCATTGCCATTTTTTCAAATCACTTTACCCAGAAAAGGCTGAACAGGGACCGTCAGAGGCTCGGATTAACCCGCATGGAACCACTGAAAAACGCACCTCCGTTGCTCGCTTTTTCAAGCGTTGCTTTGGGCGGTTTTCGAGGATTGATGGCAAACGCCCTGTGGTTCCGTGTCACTCGATTACAAGATGAAGGCAGATTCTTCGAGGCACTGTCACTCGCAGATTGGATCACCAAATTACAACCAACCTTCTCCTCCGTCTGGACCTTCCAATCCTGGAACATGACTTATAACATTTCCAAACAGTTCGAATCCCCAAATGAACGGTGGAGGTGGATTCAGAGCGGAATCAAACTATTGAGAGATGAGGCGTTGAATTACAACCCTCAGTCATCGGAAATTTATCGTGAACTTGCCTGGATCTTTCAGGACAAGATCGGAGGGACGTTTGACACTCAACATGCTTATTACAAAGGTCGCTGGGCTACCGACATGAGGCGTATTCTTGGAGATCACCCTGACTTGAAAGCTATTGAAGCTTCTACCGACCCTCAGGTAATCGCAAAGCGTGATGCATTGTTGAAGAACTATGGTCTGGACATAACGCGCATGCGGTTAATTCAGGATAACCTTGGGCAATACGATTGGCGCTTACCAGAAACCCACGCAATTTACTGGGCTTGGGCAGGACTTGAAACTGCCAGCGAAGGTAAACTTAACTTTCTGCGACGAGTCATTTGGCAGTCCATGAGCTTGGCTTTCGAACGCGGTCGCCTGATTGAAAACAAGGTAGACCAAAAGCTGGATTACGCACCAAACCTTGAACTAGCGCCTTACACACATGCTATGTTTCTGAAAGTTCGAGGCGAAGAGGAAGATACCAATTACTACAGCACCATCGACAGAGCTCATAAGGAGTTTCTACAAAATGCATCCTACTATTTTTTCCTGCACCATCGACTCGCAGAATCATCCGAATGGTTCGGTGAACTTAAATCGCGCTTTCCCGACTCTTTGCCAAAAGGAATCAGTCTGGAAGAATTTGCTCTCAATCGATTCGAATCAAACCTTGTCAAAGCCAACATGAACGAGGCGCGCGTGATCATCAACGGATTGATCAGGCAATTTCTTTATTTCCTTGCAATAGGGGATGAGGATCAAGCTCTGGGTTATCGCAATATGTCAGAAATTGCATGGAAAAATTACCATAAACCAACTCAGCGCACAACCGAGAGGCTCGCACTTCCCCCGTATGGAAAATTACTTAGGGACATGCTGCAGCGTATTAACCAAGGTGAAGAAGGGTTCAGTGAAGGAATGATCGCTGCTTTGAAAACGCGGGTTGAGGTTTTACCAGAGACGGAAACCGAATAAAACTGAATTTCCTGCGCTTGCCCCCCCACTTACCACCATTTGAAAGCTGGGTCAGGCTTGGGAGCATTCCCATAATTCCAATCGTAAGCTTCCAATGGAAACTGGAAAAACTCAGTGTGAGAATCTCCAAACAGCACATTGAAACGATACTCTCCCTTGAAATTATGCCATTGGCTCTCTCTGTCATTTTTATTTCGATCTGCCCACCATGGCCAATCTCCGGTAACCAGTTTATTGGATGGGCCCTTGATTAAGGCAGAACCTTTCATGGGTGTGGCCTGCGGAGTGCCTTTTGCAGCTCTGGAATCACCTGTTACATGCTGAATCCTCAGCGTTTCAACGGCCCAAACCGTTAAGTAGCTATTACCCCATGCGTCGAAACATGTTTTTGTGCCTTTTGGAAAGTTACTAATCCAAAGTGAATCCCCTTTATCTGATGGACAATGGTAAGCCTCATCCGCGGGAACGTAGGCATTAAGTGGTCTTCTCTCTCTTGGCACATTCCCTCCGTGTAAGGTCATCGTACCTGTATTCCCCCCCAGCACTCCCCACTGCTCGTAGGCAGGATAGAAGTCATTATTGTCATCAATATACATGGCAAAGCCCAAACCATGCTGACGCATGTTGTTGTTACATTTGATCGTTCTGGCCTTTTCTTTGGCCCGCGACAAAGCCGGAAGAAGCATACCAGCAAGAATGGCGATGATAGCGATGACCACCAGCAATTCAATGAGAGTGAATGCGAGCATGCCCGTCTGGCTTTTTTTCATGAATTCAAAGTGTCTTGAGTGGACGAAATGAACAAGTAATTACCCTCTTTTTTTTTTTCAATTCAACGCGGTGTGACCTGCTGAACGGCATTGGGGTTTTTCTCTTCTCTAAAGAGGTTCGTGACCACTTTCGTTGCAGGGAGAAACTCAGCATGACCATCCAAAAACACGTAGTTGGCACCCTGGTTGTGTCGTTGAGCAGCAAGACGACGTTCATTGCTGAGTCGACTGGTTTGCTGGTTATAGGGTAGATGACTGGGCTTCCAGACATCATTGAGATTAGTAATGGCATCTCGAATACCAGTCACAATTGGCCGCCATGAACCTGCTGCGTTATCTCCAATATGGATACTGTTGGAGGGTTCCTGAAATGCTGTAATTTTCGATGGACCAATTTGCTCAGTACCAATCATATCCTCCTTGTTTCTAAACTTCCATGCATTGATCGAATAGGTAATGATCTGCTTCTTCTTAGGATCTCGGTTAGGGTAACTAGGGCACTTGTAAATGCGAATGCCGCTGAAGTTCTCCTCAGTTCCGCCTTCAGGCATGTAGTCCATGTAGACTAGAAACCAGGGATGCCCATTGCCGCGAGGAATGGAACCCTCATTTTCGTCTGAGTAAAAAATCATTGCTAGTCCGGTCTGCTTGAGATTGTTGATGCAGGATATTGCTTTTGCTTTCGCCTTGGCCTTGCCGAGGGCCGGCAACAACATGCCTGCGAGAATTGCAATGATTGCAATGACAACCAACAACTCAATGAGTGTGAAACCCTTGCGGTTTCTCAAGGCACCCACAGATAATGGAAAAGATATCTTCATAGACTTTGTATAATGACGGCAAGATGTAATTATTTTGTCGAAATTGGTATTGGGAATGCTTGTCTTCTAGCTGATTTGAGCACTCAATAGGAGCGAAAAATAATATTTTTTTGCTTTCTTGTGTACTAGCCAGATCGAAATTCCGTTCTGCTAATTCAATGGTTTGACAACCATGACCCGGAAAAACAACATGGACGATTCGCGCTCTTTTTGAATCTGGAAAGTCAATTCCCCTTCATCAGCAAGCTTGGATTCCAGCAGTTTCCAGGAACCATCCATGAGATTCGCTTTGGATTGTAAAATATAGGCTCTTCCCGGGACTGTGCTTAATTCCAGTTGCAGATTCATTGCATCATCAAGAGTAACCGAGGTGATTTTTGTCACACTATTGAACTCTCGAGGGTCGGTTCCTGCTTCAAATTCATCACGGTTAACATGACCATCTGAGTCAGGGTCTGCGTTTTCTCCACTGAGCTTAGAGTCTGCCCGTTCGCTCAAGGTAAAGAAACTGACTAACCAGCCTTCATAGCTGACTGAGCTTCCTTCCTTTCGAACCCCCACGTTTAATTGTCTTGTGGTCGTTAAATCACCATCGGTCACGTGAACCTGAAGCAAGTAATCGCCAATAAAAGGAAAGCGGACCATCGTGGGTATCAGGGAATCATTTTGGAAGGAAACCTCACCTGGACCAGATACTTGTTCCCATTGAACCTCAGTAAGCCCGGGCTGCAATGGCAAGCCATCATCGCTCCATTCACCTTCCAGGGCTACCCATGTTTTTGGTTCGACCCACATTTCGGGAGCCAATTCCACTTCAGGCGCCCGGTTTTCAGGGGACGATTCAGCGCTGATCTGCATGTCAAAGCTGATGTCACTGCTTGTGGCGTTGGCTTGATGTATTTCCACGGCAATCACATTCTGCCCTTCAACAAGCAGATTCGGATCTGTAGAGGATTCAAAAAAAGTATTTTCATCATCACCACCTACTACAGCCAGGGCAAATGTCTGATGAGACACATCACCTGCAGGCAGATTATGGCGGAGGATTTCCTGCCCATTCAAATAAACGATCGCGCCATCATCGCGAATCAGGCCAAGTTTCATGCTCTGCACACTCGATGGCCGAGCTATCTGAATAGATTTACGGAAATAATAAGTGACCGCTTTATCGGACGCGTTTCCTCCGAATGATATCACGGTTCTCTCATCCCCGTCTCCATACCCAAACTGAGCACTTCCCGATTTCCACTCCGCATCGCTGAAATCCAAATGAACCCATTGATCAGGCTGAGGCATATCATCATCCATGTATTTCCAGGCAGAGCCTGATGCGATCAGAGTTTGATTACCTACCTGCCTTTCAACGGTGAGCTTCAGCTGTGAGGTTGAAATCAAGGCCCCATCGGATACAGATAATTCAACAACCCAGTCCCCCACCCCTGGAGCAGACACTCGAGTTTGCGCAAGACCTGAATCTTCAAAATACAAAACACCCGGTCCAGAAATCTGTTTCCAGTGAACGCTCAGGTTTTCGGAAGATTCAGGCAATCCATCATCCTGAGCTTTCCCATTGAGTTCGAACACAGCTGGTAAGCTCAGTACGGTAATTGCCTGATCTATTCCAGCCATTACAATAGGAGCTTTGTTGCCATCATTTTCGACCCCCGGTGAAGGTTGATCCTGGCTCGACCGCCAATTGATGGGATCATTCCCATAGGACCGGGCATCTAGACGCTCAATGGAAGCTCCAGAACTCAAGCTCACGTCAGGCCATGGCAGTGTGTTATCATAACGCACCTCATCCACAGCGATCATAGGAACAACTTCCCCATCCGTTGTAACATTTGGTGTGTCTGGGCGCATCAATCGTATACGTTCACCATTGGCCTGCAGATTACCCTCAAAGGGACCGAAAACCCTAACATTTCCTGGAATGGCAAAGGCAGAACGGAACTGATCCGGGCTCACATTCACAATCAGCATGATTTCATCGGGATCCATCAAAACGCCAATAGGAAACGAAAACCCGATGCCTTCCACTTTCCATGTATTGGATGGAGCCTCCGAATCAAAAAGAGTGATGCGTTGATTGGAAATATTTTTAATTTCCAGGAATTCTGGTTTACCTCCGTCCGGTGCATAGCCGATTTCATTGATCACCACAGGCCCCACCAATGGCTCAGCATTCGATGCACCCAAGGTCAATTGGGTTTGCGGAGGGTAATGCACCTGACCGTTGCTGGTGTAATATTGACCAAAGGAAACACCGTTTGCGGAGGCACCAAAGTCAAAACCATGACTGTAACCCGTGAGTTTACCTTGAGTGTCAGCAGAAAATAGAAATACGGATTCTCCAATAGAGCTGAATGTAAAACTGGGATCGATACCGGGTATTGAATTGAAATCAGACTCCGTCACCACCAGATAAGCACCAGAAGGAATCCGCGTTCCCTGCGGAAAGACATATTTGGACGGTATATTTTTATCATCTGTTAAATACCACCCTCCGATGTCGGCCTCTTGTTCGCCCGTATTAAAGAACTCTACGGAGTCCAATTGAGGCAAGTCCGTGTGGGCTAGCATTTCGGTGATGAGGACACGTGGGAGTCCGGCCTTGATATCCTCTCTACCCGGGCTACCCCATCGCTGACTGGATGCGCGCCACGAGGATGCCTTCGATTGATCGTGTAATTGGGACGTTTGCAATGGAACTAGAGAAAACCCATCACCATCAGGTGTCAAAGGCCACGCTTGAACATCATCATACTCCAATGAAAAAATAATTCCCCCTGCGGCATGCACAAGTGTCAGTCGTTCACCACCATTATTCAAACTACCAGTATAACTACCGGCAAGCGGCACCGAGGGATAGCGACTTCGGAATTCTGTTTCGTTTTTTGCCAAAACCAGATGAGATCCTGATTCGATGATATAACCGTTAGGGAACGTGAAATCAATGCCGTCAGTAAAAGACACACCACTGAGATCAAGTGAAGTGGAGGCCACATTTTTAAGTTCAATAAACTCATAAACATCTTCATTCTCCCCCGTATCATCTGCATTGGGATGATACATGATTTCAGTCACCAGTAGTTCATTGAAGGAGCGTTCCACAATAAAATCTGTTTGAGCAAGAGCACTCCACTCACCATTGCTCTCCGCTCGTGCCGCGAATTGCACATGCTCATTTATCGTGATCGCTCCCTGATAGAGTCGTGCCCCTGGGGCGAAGCCACCTCCAGCCAATCTTGGATCGCTTCCATCCAGCATGAAATAAATCCGATCCGCATTCCCCTTATCCACTTCCAATAGAAACCCATCCTGCACAATCCCACCGAACTGGTTCAATACAGGTGCATTAACATCCGGGTATAGATCATCTCGCTGTAATTGACTGAAAACAATATCGGCTCTGCGCCGTATAAAATTATTGACCACGTTGTTGATCGTACGGATCCAGGCATTGTCTCTTGTGAATGGATCCGACCTTTTGGAATCCCCCCAGCGTGCTGATTCTGCAACCACAGCCCGGTCTATTTCCTCTTTGCGTTTCAAAAAAAGTTCAGTTGCCTGTTCGCGAGTCAAGACACCACCGTTGAACATGTGTTTATGAATATGGTCCGCGACCTTCAGGCGGAACTCATCGTTGTCCTGGAGTTTCTGCCATAAATATTGTGGATTAAAATATTGAAAACTACTCCCTGCACTATAGGGACCCGTTCGATCCTGATTCACATTCAATAGCGTATGCTCCGCATCATGGACAAAATGCTGGAAGCCAAAATCACCCAGGCGATTGCGTATCGAATAAAAATTATTGGGTCTTGTGTTCCCAAGGAAATTAGAGATTGGAGCGTCGAGGTTTCCACCATAAAGAATGATCAGCATGTAATCGATTAAGTTGGGAACATCCACCAAAACGGGATATTCAGGATTGCGCGTCCCATCAGGATTATTCCCCAAGACACGCTGATAAGCGGCATCACTTGAAAATCCTGCCCGTGCCGCATCAAAAAGAGTGCGCCAGTCTTTGAGGTTGCCATCCGTTGCGTTGATCGTGTAGGGGCCCGCTTCTACCTTGACGACATCATAATCATCTTTATCCCCTCCGTAATAAGACTCCCCGTAAGAAGCCTCGGGGCGCTCCACCGTGTTGTACAAGCCCCAATACATGCCGTTAATATAGAGATGCACATACTCGCCACGCTCAGCGTTGTGCCCCATGGCCAATTGAAGATCCCGATTATATTGATCTCTGAGAAAGATACCACGACTGTCTCCCTGAAAACTCCAGGAGTAGTTTTGAAATGTCCTGAGATCAAATCCATCAAAGGATTGAGCTGCATCTTCGCCAAAAACTGGATATTTTAATTTGGGTTCGCCGTATTCATTTCGAAAAAAGAGACGCAGGGCATGTTTGGGATTGTTCGTACTCCGACTAAAACCACCTCTGACTCGAATCCCCGCATTGATTTGAAAACCATCCTTTCCGTCCGGATGAATAAGCTCCACCGAACAAGAACGCTCCCATTGACGGCCGTCTCGCGAGGGATTGGCATAGATTCCGTTTGAGGAACCAAACATGTCATCCAGGTCCATTACGATGGAAAAGGAGGGAATCGTCTGCATGTCCTCGATGATGGTGTCACGATAATCAGGATGATTGACAACCTCAGGATCCATTCCGTAATCGACCGTATTACTTCCCCACTGTCTCGGCCACCCTTCCGGAGCCCGTCCATTGGAGGCCTGCTGAATCACATCCTCGAGGAAAATGTAGGTTTGGGTGTCTGTATTGGAAGGTTCGTATCCTTCGCGAAATGCCCGGGCCCGGACGGTTGTTGTTTGATTGATGGTGATAGGGTTACCAAAGGTCAGGCCATTGGATGGAGACGGTTCCGTACCGTCCAGGGTATAGCGGATCACCGCAAGTTCCGTCGAGGTCTCGATGGTCAGATCAAATGGACTCGTGTAAAAGCCGCGATCCTGATCAAATTTCGTGTCCGCCACAAAGGCCAAAGATCCTTCTGCATTGAGTTCTCCCGGTGTTGCCTCAGCGAAATAGTGATTGGCCTTTTCCTCTACTTTGTATTCCAAGAGAGAGGCATCCAGAAAAACATCCGCATCATCGGCTGCAGCATTGAGTACCTGAACAGCCAGAAAATTTGAACCAGACTTCAATTCAGAAATGAAGGAAGTGATGGCAAAACTCTCCCATTGCGAAGCATCGTGTATACCTATCGCTTTACTATTCCACGCAACATTGCTTGGCGCCTTGTCCCGCGCCACCTCTACTCCATTCAGAAAAGCAACGAAACCATCGTCATATTTCAACTTCAAGGTCATTGATTCCAATTCCGCAGGATCATCAATGCTGAATGGGATCCGTGTGTAGAAGGACGCATGCTTTTCGTGCATCTGACTGATAACATCCGTTTGAAGTGCCGAGTTCACTCCGCCTGCGCGGCCTGTGGTCTGCACTTCGAGGCCGCCACTGGCCACATCACCTACCAATCGAAATTTACTTCCATCAAAGCGGCGAAACCGACCCTGTGCCGCAAAGAGCTCGAGACCGGCTCCCCCTCCCCGTTCATAGAACACAAGACGCAGTGGATATGCCCCGGCTTTGGCAAATTGCATGACAGCCACAGTGTCAGCAGGCGCTCTGGGGTTTGGAAAAGACATGCTTTGGTCTCCCACCTCAAGACTGAATCCATCGTCGCTGTTGACACCAAAAGACCAGTAACCGTCTTCGGGAATGATCACGGTTCCGAGAGCCAGGACCACAAAATCATCTTGATTAGCCCCGATACTCACACCAGGAAAAGGTGCATCATCACCGTAATTGCCAGCACCTCCTGTATCAAAAAAGTTGAGAACAGGGGCCACCTCGGTGACAGAACCCGCTTGTAAAGAAGGAGATTTGATCACTGACTCCGCTGTGGTAATATGCCCGACAGGAGAGCGAGCATCTATTTTTTGGACGGTAAAACCCGGAGTAAAGGCCTGATACCCAATGCCAGCTTTTCCCGTAGGCCAATGAGCATCAGAAAATCCGCTTTGATACCACTGCGTTGATTCAGCAGGACCATCCGCAATACGAAACTTCAAGTCAGCCCCGGAATTCAACAGGATCGATTCACTTACAACCTGCCCTTGCCCATAAGACACATCTCGGTACTGCGTTGGATAAGGATTGAACACTGTTGCAAGAGTCACTCCATCAGATTGTATTAATGCCAGAAATTCTCCGTTGGAGTTAAGCTTGAAATTGGTATGCAACGGTTTGTTCGGATTTTTCCGATCCTTACCCGACGCCCACACTATCAACAATTCTTTGGGGGCCAATATGGTCGATGGAAATTGCCATTCAGTGAGATTGTCCGCATCATTGCTCAAAAACCAACCTGTTAAATCAACGGTTACATTGGAGGGATTGTAGAGTTCAATCCAATCTGAACTGCCTCCATCTTCATCTTGAGCAGTGAGCCCATTGCTTGCCATGAACTCGGAAATCACTACCTGACCTTCTGATTGTGCGCAAAACGAGAAAATCAAGCAAAGGATCACACACATTTGGAGAAACCATTTATTTCGCATGGTCAGTTGCAGAGCAAAATTCAGGCCATTTCAAAATACTAAATCGTTTTCAAAAACAGAACATTGTAATCAGGTTCATCAGAGAGCAAAGTGAGCTCACTCATGGATCATGACACACCACAGGTAAACATCCTCCTAACGCTCGAAGAAAGTGAATCTAAAGACGCGTGGAAACATGCATGTGCCGATGCTTTGGGTGTGCCTTTGGAGCGGATAAAAGAGGTTCGACTGCGAAAACGATCCATCGATGCACGCCAGAGAACAATCAAAGTTCAACTCCGACTCGATGTGGGGCTGGATACTTCGCTGCCAGAATTAGAATCTCCCGCAAACAGTTACCTGAAAATCTCTCAAAAAGCCCGTAAGGTGATCATCGTAGGCAGTGGTCCGGCCGGATTGTTTGCCGCACTGCAAGTCATTTCTCAGGGAATGCAACCCATTGTATTGGAACGTGGAAAGGACGTTTCTTCCCGTCGATTCGACTTGGCCCCACTGTTAAGAGAAGGGGTAGTAAACGAAGAATCAAACTATTGTTTCGGGGAGGGTGGTGCAGGAACTTTTTCAGATGGAAAACTTTACACACGCGCCAAAAAGCGGGGACCCGTTGCGGACATTTACCGCACTCTAGTTGCGCACGGGGCCCCAGAGAACATTCTCATCGAATCACATCCCCACATTGGCTCAAATTTATTGCCCAATGTAGTTCGAAAGATGCGTGAATCGGTAATGGCTGCCGGTGGCGAAGTGCATTTTCAAACCAAGGTCACGGACTTGATCCTCTCTAAGGATCGTATCACTGGAGTAGTATGCAATGAAAACCAATCCTTTGAAGCAAACGCGGTGATTCTCGCAACGGGGCATTCGGCACGCGATATTTATCAGTTGCTAAATGACAAAAAGATCCTTCTAGAATCAAAACCCTTTGCGATAGGAGTCCGCATCGAACATTCCCAATCTTTCGTCGACCTTCATCAGTATCACCTCCAACCAGGGGAGCAACGGCCAAATGCACTCCCCGCTGCAAGTTATCGATTGGCTACAAAAATTGATCATCGCGGGGTCCATTCCTTTTGCATGTGCCCCGGAGGCTTCATTGTTCCAGCAGCCACTTCCAATTCCGAAATCGTGGTGAATGGCATGAGCTTATCCAGAAGAGATTCTGCTTTTGCCAACAGTGGTATGGTCGTCACCGTCGAACCAGAAGATACCTCACATTACGAAAAAGAGCACGGACCGCTGGCTGGCATTATTTATCAACAAAGAATCGAACACGCCGCCAAGCAAGCTGGTGGCGGAGGCCAGGTTGCACCTGCTCAGCGAGTCACCGATTTCCTCAAAGGAGCCGTTTCGTCGACATTACCCAAGACCAGCTATTTTCCTGGCACTGAATCGGTTGATCTGAATGAATTATTGCCTGCCGAAATCACTCGAAGACTGAAGCAAGGCTTCACACTCTTTGGTAATCAGATGCCAGGCTACATTACTGATTCGGCCATCCTTATCGGTTTTGAAACTCGAACCAGTTCGCCCGTAAGAATCCCAAGGGATCCCGATTCTCTCGAACACCCCATGGTCAAAGGATTGTATCCTTGCGGTGAAGGAGCAGGCTATGCAGGCGGTATTGTCAGTGCTGCTTTGGACGGGTTGAGGTGCGCTCAGGCAATCAACAACGCCTGACACATTTCGCGCTAATTGGGATGTCCGCTTCAAGACAAATGCGCGTTTAAGGCCAAAAAATCAGACTGATGGTTGCATGCCATAACGTCTAGCCCTTTACCTCGGGAGCCGTGGAGATAGCCTCCGCTCACGCCGCAACCGAACCCCAAAGAGCTCAAAATGTCACACGCATCGAATTAGACATGGTTCACCCTTGAAGATATATGAAGAACAAGATATGAATTAACTCATGACCCATGAAAATGTTACTCGTCACTTTCGTTTTAATTAGCTTATCGGGCTCAATACAGATTTCACTGGCTCAGGGCTTTTACGCCGTCTCGAGGCCAACCATTATGCATCCTGCACGAGGCGTGTTTTTTGGACCTGTGCTTGCCCGTCCACAAATAGTGCAAGGAGGAGGAGCGCAAACATTCGCTCAACAAAAGCAAAGCCCAAAAGCAATCACTCCGTGGGCTCAAAGCGATTCCAAAGCAGTTTCCAGAGATCAAATTCTATCCCGTATAGAGCGATTGTGGGGTCAGGTCCGTCGTGGACAAACTCAGGCGATGTATGCATTGGCAAAAATTTATGAGAAAGGAAATCCTTTAAAACCACAACCCGCCATGAGTCACAGACTTCTCGTTATGGCAGCCCAAAAAGGCCACAAACGAGCACTTGCTGATTTACGCAAGCATTCCCGCAAGAGCACAGACAGCAAAACGACTCAATTGGAGAAATGAGCAATTCATTACCTTCCTGATCGAAACGAAAACCGGATTGCTGGCAATAAACCGAATTTGTGGCTTTTTAGGCATGCTATCCAAAAAGAAAAGGAAATGAGCACCACATTTTGAACAAGTTTGTGGCAGACGATTACCTCTCCAGTACCGCATCCACAGTCAAATTGGATATCACAAAACGCAATACCACCAGCCGAATATAAGTCCAGAGCACGCCATGAAACCATGCTTGTAAACGCAACCAGAAGTGCACCTAAACTGAATGCACTCACCCTGATTGCAACGCCCAGCATCAGCAATAAACCGCACCAGACTTCAAACCAAGGCAACCAAGCTGCGACGACGTTCATTTGCCACGGGGCTTGAAGAATATCAAATTCGCGAATACTCTTAAGAAACGTCACTGGGTCCAGCGTCTTGGTCCAGCCAAGGTAGATGAACATTCCCCCAATGAATACGCGAATCACAAAAGCAGCAGTGTCCTTCATGGTGTCTCTTGGGCCTGCTGCATGGAATGCAGTTCTTCAAAATCATCAAACCGATCTCCCATGGCGATTGGATAGGCTCCCCCGTTCCATCCACGCATGCCTGCTGCATAAATAAAAAGTTTGTCCTGTGAGACGCCCAATTGTTGGAGATCTGTTGCGGTGAATTCGCTGTCTTCACAATGACCGCCACTGCAATAAACGATCACCTGTTCAGCGATCTGACACATCGGCAGTACCAGGTCAATGTATTGGTCTATTTTATAATGATCCAGTAGATAGGCGCCGGGAATGTGTCGCTCTTGAAAAAGGGTTTCATTTCGAGCGTCAATGAGAACAACTTCACCAGATTCCAAACGTGGATCTTCCATCAGCGCGACAACTTCAACGGTACTTTTGGGCTGAAACCCCTTCTGCATAAGCCGTTCAATCGATTGCTGAACTTCCGTTTCGAATGAGTGATCAGAAGAATGCTGCCTCCCTGAGTTGGAATCTTTTGGTGAAATTGTCTCGGAAGTAAGAAAGTAATCACGAGTCACATCCAGACCATTGCTCGAATGATGGTTCAGAATTACTGACAAGGCAGTTCCGAGCCCAAGCACAAACAACCATTCAGGCCAGCTATTGTTAAGATCTTTGGATGAAGCCACAAATATCCCTTGCGAAAAGAGCTGTAACACCCATTATTTTTTCAATTTCCGATAGGAACCCACGGGCACCTCGAAATCACTGAATTCTTCGTGGTTAGTCTTGAGTGTGAGCTTCGCATCCTTCAGCTCGTCCACGTTGAGTCCCGCGGGAAATGTCAGAGTCATACGATGATGTTTTCCATTGTTGAGAATATTCGTGTCGATCTTGACACCTTCAACAGACATTTTCACATCAGATAATTCCAGAGGCGTATCCTGGTAAGAGAGTACTGTCAGATACTTTTTCATGGGCTTCGCGAGCACACCCTCCTTGAGTAAAATCCGATTGGGAACAACTTGAACGGGAGCCATGACGTAGGCAGTAGCCGAGATCTGGTGATTGCGTGCATCTGGAATATTGGTTTCAAAACGGATTGTCCCACGATTCGAACCGTAGACCAAAGGGGGAACCGTTGTGATCTCGATCTGGTATTCCTTGCCTTCAGTGATCGTTTTGAGGACTGCCTTGAATCGCTCACCTTCGACTCTGAGATTTTTAATTTTCATCTGCGTTTCGACCTGATTGGTCACTTTGATGATTGAAGTTTTCTCGCCCGTGAGAGACTTGAGCGCTGGGAATGCGGCAACCTGCGGATCCACAACAACTGGCATCCAGACTTTACCTTTGATCTGCAGGAAGGACGTTGGATGCTTTGGATCATTGCTGGTGACGGTAACCGATTTACTCAAGGGGCCCTTGAATCTGGTTGTACTAAGTTTGATCGGAATAATTCCAGAACGCCCAGGCTCAATGGACTTGGAGAACTCTCCTGCAGTAGTACAACCACAACCGGGCCTTACACTCTTGATTTTGAGGACTTGGTTGCCTCTATTGAAGAACTTGAAGTCGTAACGAATTTCCTCGCCTTGCTGCACAGTACCGAATTGGTAGACAGGTGTTTCAAATTCAATGGCAGGAAAGGCTTCAACTTGATTATCCTGAGCCTTGGCAAGGGTCAGACCGACCAGAAAAAAACAGGCAGCAAATTTCGATAAAATATTCATTTTTGCATTAAAAAAGGTTACTTTACGCTCGCGTTGGTGGAATAGCGCAACTGAAACAGCGTTAAGGTTAATTCCAACACTTACTCACTGTCGGCGATGATCGGTGAAATTGCAATGCCTGAATCGATGCGTCTGCGAGCTTTCATAGCCAAGTAAGGAGGCACATATTCGCAGCGATGAGCAAAACTTCCAGGCAAAGCGTCTGCTTTCCCATGCCAGGGCTCACGAAGATCTTCAATGACGAAGCCATGCCTACACAAGCCACCAACAAGAGCTTCCAATGTGTGAAGGAATTCCATGGCCCCAGATTCTCGGTGTTCACTACCATCGATGGGAGGTAACTTTCCCTGATACCTTGCGGAAACCTCCACCGCATACTTACCGCACTCCGGTTTGGGTGTGGTCTGCAGACTGAAAGGTTGCTTATGCTGGACAATGTATAACCCTCCTGGTTTGAGCACCCTAGCAACTTCACGATGCAGGCCTTCGATGTTCTGGATATAACAACTACTCACGGGTTGCATGATCAGATCAAACTCTTTTTCCATCAAACCATGAAGATCCGTCATGCAGCGCTGAAATCTCCGTATGCGAAAATCATATCGTTCCGCCATGATCCGATCCTTTTCCAGCATCGCCTCAGAAATATCCACGACAGTCACGTCTGCTCCCGCAGCTGCATATAGAGGAGCATGTTTACCACCTCCGGCACCCAGGCAAAGCACACGACGTCCGTGAACTCCTTTCGGCAACCATTGATAAATATTTATGTAGGGCAAAGGATTATTGAGAGCACGCGCAGAGACAGTAGCTGTAAACCCACTCTTCATGGCAACCAATTTGTCCCATATCTCAGCATTGTGCTGAGAGGCTTTTCTCGATAAATCTTCCATCATATGACTCGTTTATTTTGTAATTGTCAGCTTCATGATGGCCTGATTTAAGAACCCTACCCAAAGAAAACGCAATAAAAACTAGTCTCAAGACTACTTTTCAGCATTTTCCTGATCAATGACATGAGAGAATCGGCCCTGTAAACCTAAAAAAAGCCCCTTTTGGGCGATTAAAGAAAACAACTTGTAGGATCGTGCACCCTTGGCTTGACCGACAATGAAAAATCCGATTGGATAAATACACCAAGCCACAATATTAGGAATATGAACAAATTAATTGTCATTTTACTCGGATGCCTCGCAACAGGATGGATTGCCGGGTTACAAGCGGATGAACAATCTGCCATCGCAACGGTTGAATCATACGGAGGCCAGGTGCTGGGTATCGCCAAAGACGTCGAGGGCGTGCGTGTATTGATTCCCCCCAAGACTTTTGAAGGACGCGTTCTTACAGACGCTGATCTCGAAGTCTTGAAAGAAATCCCGGGTATCATGGAATTAGATATCAAAAATGCAGGCATCGGGGATGCGGGTGTTGCCCATCTGAGCAATCTCGCAAGTCTGGAACGTTTGCATCTTGAAAAAACCAAAATCACTGACGCAGGCCTCAAGCACCTGACAGGGCTGTCCAACCTCGTTTATCTCAACTTGTATGGTACCGAAATAAGCGCGAGCGGTATGGATGCTTTGAAAACGTTGAAGAAACTGAAAAACCTTTATTTATGGCAGACAAAGGTGAGCGAAGATGCAGCAAAATCTTTTCAAGCAGCCATGGAGAAATCCGGCAATGACGCTCTGGAGATTAACCTGGGATGGGAGAAGGAACTCTTGAGCAAAGCCCGTCTGGCAGCTTTGAAAACTCAACGCGAAGCTCTTGAAAGCAGCGCAGCTGAAGAATCGACTGAATTGGTGGTTGCCGAAGACCCAGACTTCGCCACGCACATCATGCCTATTCTCGAGGCAAATTGTGTCAAGTGTCATGGGGAGGAAAAACAGAAATCCAAACTGCGTCTCGATAGCTATGCCGCAGTCATGGAAGGCACACCCGATGGCAAAATTGTTGTAGCAGGGGATTTGATCGGCAGTAGTTTATTCCAATTAATTACTTTGCCTGCAGATGATGATGACTTGATGCCTCCAAAAAACGGGCCTTTGAGTGAAAACGAAATCGCCCAAATTCGTAACTGGATCGTCAAGGGAGCCAAAGCTGAAGCTGAGGTGGTGGCTGTGGAAGAAACAAAAGTGGCATCCAAGGAAAGCGGTGTTTTTGGAGAATTTATCCTACCTATTTTAAAGGAAAGATGTGCGGACTGTCACGGGGAGGACAAGCAGAAAGCCAAGCTGCGCCTAGATTCGCTGGCTGCGACACTCAAGGGTGCAGACGGAGAAGCTATCGTTGTCAGCGGCAAACCGGATGAAAGTTCTCTCTATACACGTGTCATCCTTCCGGCAGATCACGATGACCGTATGCCTCCTAAAGGAGATTTGCTATCAAAAGCACAAACCGACTTGATCAAGCTTTGGATCACGAGCGGCGCAGAGTAAAATCTCTATCAATTTCAGCATTGAAAGAAAACGCCTCCAGTTAACTGGAGGCGTTTTTTTATTGAGGAACCAATAGACCTGCAATTTTCATGGTAAATTTGCACAAGAAGCCTTGGTTTTATTTGGATTTTCTTTCCCCAAAATCTCCCTTTATTCATGAAAAGAGTGCCGCTCTAGGGTGATGGCATTGTAGGTTACACAAAAGATTGGATCGCACCTTTTTCTTGATTCTTTTCACCACTTTGAACGCAGTAGGTAAGAAGATGTTAAATGGAAGTAAAGCGATCCTAACTGGCATGGATTTTGTGAATCCTATCAAAACTTCGCTTTTTTGCAGAAGCTGATTTTCTCCTTGTTACCTCAGGTTTGGTGCTCCCCTGCCCAAACGCCTGCTTTGGCTGAAAAAAAAGCCAACAGACGAGGCAGGATACCTTGCAAGAAGAGTAAACTTCAACAGACATTGCATCGTTTTCCATTTAAAACAAAGGAGCAATTAACGGCCTCATGGAGGTATTTTCTACTTTACTCCCCTCTGTGCCTTCGCTATATGGCTTGCATGTCCACTTTTTTCATTCCCAAGCAAAGGGTATTGACTTATGCGTTTACACTGATCGAGCTGTTGGTGGTTATTGCCATTATAGCGATCCTTGCAGGCATGCTTCTACCAGCCTTGAGCAAGGCCAAGGATAAAGCGAATTCAACTCTTTGCAGAAGCAATTTGAAACAAATGGGATTCGCCATCTTCATGTATGTGGACGATAATGATGGAAAACTGCCATACGCATGGGGTGAGGGACCAAATTCTTACATCCACGACGCGAATATCAATAATTTCGAGGCATTGCTGTTTAGCTACTATGGACGCTCTAAATTCGATGCTGCGCAACAAGGCCAAAACTTTACCAACGGTGTTTCACAATGCCCTATCCGTCTCAAGGAGCCCCTCAAAGGAGGCAATCCATGGAAGATAAGTTATGGAATGAATCAGTACACATCCAAAAACTTCCCTAACGCAAGGGGCAAGTTTCCTTCAGCCGATACAGCCAAGCTGGGGAGTGTGCGCCAACCAACCCAAACTCTGTTGGTATCCGATCTTGCTTATGTGCGCAATCATCCCCCCATTATCAACCTTTCCACCAATAATCTTGGCTACCGGCATGGGGAACGCTATCCAAATGGCGGAGCAATGACTCTTTTCATGGACGCACATGTTGCGAGTTTCAAGCAATCCCAGACCAATGGGATTATTCTCGACTTCAAGGTAAACCCGAATCTGATACTTCCATGAATGAGGACGAGTCCATCCTTCGCTTTGGCACTAGCTGCAAGTAGTATTACTCTGTAAAAGTACACGATGTAGTGCATGGTCAATCACAATTTATTGTGTGCGTGATGAATCCCTGCTCCTTTTTTAACCCTTAAAAAAATTTGACATTCATCATTAGTCACCAATAGAATTCCCCATCCCTGAAATTCCTGCAACTACATAAGCAGCAGCAACTACATAAGCAGCAGCAACTACATACGTAGCAGCTATTGCATTAGTAATTAAACTTGCTCATGCATTACGAGATTCGGGGATGAACTGTAATCATCGATAGCTGAACTAACACAGATATAGTATGAAAAATAAGAACACCCATCCCATTCACCATGCTCCTCATGGTTTGAAAAGGGTTCGAGACTGGACTGCATTGATTCATCTTTGCTTTCTCTTAGCAATCTCTCTCGCGGCAATGAACATTGCCAATGCACAGGTATCAAGCGTTGTCTTTGAAGACGACTTTTCATCAGACACGATTGATACGGCAAATTACACATCTAATGCTCCCTTTTTCGAGGGTGGTGAAGGTGATATTCACGCAGAAGCCGGCGACGGCGTGATGCGTTTTGTCGGTGAAACCACCCAACAATGGTGGTCAGGTGGCACTCTAAAGGTCAATGAGACATATGCTGCATCTCAGGATGCACCTGTCACGCTGACCATCGACCGTGTCGCAGAAAATGGCCAGGGATCGGCTTCTCGAAGTGCACTCTGGATCCATGACGAAACGGAAAACAACTACGTTCTCTTTGCCGATGTCCGAGGAGAAGGTGGCTGGCGTTACAATCGCAAAATTGGTCAAGATGGCGATGTCCCCACAGGAGGAGGAAACAATATGGCTTCTTTCGATGGGGAGGCATTCGATGATGGAGGTCTGCATGAAATGAGCATTGTTGCAAATGGCTCAACCGTGCAGCTCATTCTGGACGGTCAAGTTGGCGCTGAGGTGCCTTTTCCATTCAATAATGTGGTCTTTCAATTTGGATCATATGCGCGTGCCAACAATGATACCGCGGATACGACTTGGGATAATTTGCAAATATCCACCGTGTTGAGCACGGCCGTGGTCTTTGATGACGATTTTTCATCAGGTACGATCGACCCCGCAAAATTTGAAGCTGCGGAGCCATTCTTTGAGGGTGGTGAGGGTAACATCCATGCCGAAGCTGACGGAGGCGTGATGCGATTCGTAGGAGAAACCACTCAGCAATGGTGGTCAGGAGGCACACTTCGGTTGAAAGATAGCTTCAATGCAACAGCCGACTCACCTGTAACTTTATCCATAGACCGTGTCGAAGAAGACGGACAAGGCTCCGCCTCACGCAGCGCGCTCTGGATCTTCGATGAATCGGAGAGCAGTTATGTATTATTTGCCGATGTCCGAGGTGAAGGCGGCTGGCGTTACAATCGCAAAATTGGTCAAGATGGCGATGTCCCCACAGGAGGGGGAAACAATATGGCTTCTTTCGATGGGGAGGCATTTGATGATGGGGGCCTACATAACATGTCGATGGTAGCAAATGGTTCAACGGTACAATTGCTTCTTGATGGAGTCGTCGGAGCAGAGGTGGCTTTCCCATTTTCGCCCGTTGTCTTTCACTTTGGATCTTTCGCACGAGCCAATAACGACACGGCAAACACCGCTTGGGACAACTTAAAAGTTGAGGCAGTTCCTCAACAGAGCAATGTGGTATTCTCCGATGATTTTGCCTCGGATACCATTGACTCAGCGCGCTATGAGCAAGCCACCCCATTCTTTGAAGGCGGCGAAGGTGATATTCATGGAGAAGCGGGTGACGGTGTGATGCGATTTGTAGGAACCACCACTCAGCAGTGGTGGTCCGGAGGAACCCTTCGAGTCACACAACCTTTTGAACCTTCAGATTCAGAAACAATCACACTATCCATTGACCGTGTTGCAGAAGCCGGTCAGGGATCTGCTTCGAGGAGTGCTGTTTGGATCTATGATGAAACCGAAACCAATTATGTCCTTTTCGCCGACGTACGTGGCGAAGGTGGCTGGCGTTACAATCGGAAGATTGGTCAAGATGGGGACGTGCCTACAGGCGGAGGTAATAATATGGCCGCTTTTGATGGTGAAGCATTCGACGACGGCGGTTTGCATACCATGACCATGGAAGCAAATGGTTCGACAGTGAAGTTGATCCTTGATGGCATTGAAGGCGCTGAAGTGAGCTTTCCGTTTTCGCCTGTCATTTTTCACTTTGGAGCGTTTGCTAGGGCCAATGATGATACAGCTGATACCACTTGGGATAATCTGATCATTGAAAGTGAGGGTGGTGCCACCTTCTCACCTTCTGGTATCGGTGTCCGTAAAGGGCAGACAAGCCAACCGGTAACCGTCAGGATTCCTCAAGGTTTGAATTCCCAAAAATCCATCAGCGTGAAAGTGGTCAGCGATGATCCATCTATCGCGATCCCTCAAGGTGGCAGTAATGGAAGTCTTAGCTTAACGTTTGCCGCAGGTGGCCCTAACACAGTTACCTTTCAAATAGTAGGACAAGATCTGGGAGGAACGCAATTCAGTCTTACTAGCAGCGATATTGCTGCAGGCAACAAACTGGATGTCGCTGTGATTTCAGATCCTGGTGTTTTGCTGACTGAGGCCTTCGCAGGCAATTCCATCAATAGCTCTTTATTTGAAATTTCTGAAGAAGGATTCGGAAACGGATTGGGAGATTTCACTGTGGAGCAAAATAACGGCCAACTGGAAATTTCCGGATTTGCCGATGGAGATACCTGGCCCGGAGCCTCTCTGAAGACAAAGAACAGCTACCTAGCAACCGAAGATCTCAACCTCGTGGTCGAAGTCGACCGAGTGGCCATGGATCAGTTTGGAGAAGCTGGACGAACTGGAGTGTTCCTGACCAATGCGGATCGGACACGTTTTGTCTTCTTCTCGCAACAAGTCGAGGTGGACGATGATGCCTTTTGGCGGGTTAACGTGAATCCTGGATCCCCTGGCGGTGGAGGTGCCGTTATTACAGGGTTCGGTCCAATGGAAGATCTTGGTAAGCACACCATGAAACTGGTTGCCAATGGAACCAGCGTCGAGGTCTTCCTCGATGGTGTCTCCGGTGGTTCATTCCCATTCGAACTCAGCGCAGGCATTTTTGTGGAATTAGGGGCTTACGCTCAGTTCATGGACGAAGATGTTTCAGGCGAGTTTGACAATCTTTCGATTGAAAATGTATTACCTTGCGTGGAAGGAAGTCCATCCAGTGTTCTCATGACTCGGGCTGAGAGTCAGGAAATAACGGTCACTGTTCCACGCCTGGCAAATGACGCTGCCGATATTTCGGTCACCATTAAAAGCAACAATCCGGAGGTTGCCATTCCAGCCGGGGGAAGCAATGGATCCATTACCCTGAATTTCCCATCGGGAAGCTCAAACAGTCAGACGTTCACGGCGATTCCAACCGGACTGGGTGCAGCAAAGTTTTCAGTATCGACGGATGCTGATGTGTGCGTTGCTGGGTCCATCTCAGTTGAAGTCATTTCCATTCCTGAAGTCTTCCTTACGGATGATTTTTCCGGAGATAGTGTGGATACTGCAAAATGGCGCGTTGATGAGACCCCTTTGAACGAATCTGGCACCTTGAAACCAGCTCCGCAATCTTTCATCGAGATTCAAAACGGAGAAGTGGTCATTCACGTGGAGGCTGAAACGGCAGCATGGCCAGGTATGGCGCTTCTGACGGTTGACACCTATTCGGCATCATTAACGGAGCCACTGACATTCGAACTGGACCGCAAGATGGTCGATTTTGTTCTGGCTGCCGGTGTTAGCTCCGAAAGTCGCACAGGCATGTGGGCAATGAATGCGAATGGTGATCATGTCTTCTTCGTCGATCATACCACACATGATGCCCGCAATTTCGGCTGGCGCTACAATCGCCGACCAGGTGCGGATGATAATGAAGAAATAGGTAACGGAATCAATATTCCAGCCTTTGATGGAGGAGCCTTCGACAATCGCGGTGATCATCGCATGAAGTTGGTATTGAACGGATCAACGGCAAAACTGTTCCTGGACGATATTTTCGGAGTAGAAGTCGAATTCCCTTACTCGGAGGGAATTACCTTAGGGTTTGGTTCTTATGCTGATGATGTCGGCCCTGCTGATCCAGAAACGGGTGAACCTCTGGGCAACCAAACCACTGGTAATTTTGACAACGCTCTTATCACGGGCGGGTCAGTGCCATTCGTTGAGCAAGGTAATATTACCGGATTCACCATTCAGGAAGGAAACCTTGTTATTGAATGGACAGGAAACCAGCTATTGGAGGCAACTTCTGTAACAGGTCCGTTTACACCTGTTGCCGGAGCGGTCCCACCAAATTCCAGCATTCCTATTGAAGATGGAGCTCGATTCTTCATC
Organism: Verrucomicrobia bacterium SCGC AAA164-E04; assembly: GCA_000383715.1. GTDB lineage: Bacteria > Verrucomicrobiota > Verrucomicrobiia > Limisphaerales > AAA164-E04 > AAA164-E04. The sequence goes on along the minus strand of KB912023.1, from coordinate 79,514 downwards.
GCTGAGTAAATCGATTACTTAAAACCGCAAAGGGCCGCCTCTTGAGGCGGCCCTTTTTTTATTGGGACTCGGTAATATGGAACGTTTGATTGGCTTCCAAATTGGAATTCAAGACTTGTTCCGATCCAGATGGCCAAAGCACCTTGATGGAATCAGCTGAATCGGCCTCCCCCAGACCGAAATAAAGTGGCATGGAGCTTTGGGCCAAATAACCGGATTTACCGTCATTCAATTGAACATATTTTTTACCTTTGACCGACACGGTGACTAAAGCTCCAATTCCATTGCGATTGGAGGTCTTACCGGTCAACTTGATTTTCAAGAATTTGATAGCTTTCTTCTCACTCAGATCACTGATCAACAATTGAGGGCGATCGTAGAATTCGTTGGTAACAATATCAAGGTCACCGTCGTTATCCAGATCGATAATAGCTGAGGATCTTGTACTCAAGGTGCCCAGAACCTTCTTGCGACCCGTCTGACCCTTGCATTCCGAGTGGTTTTTATCTTTTCCATCACAATCCAGCGTAAACCAGACTTTCTCTGTGCGACCGTCTCCGCGGGGTTCGACACCCAGTAGGAACTCACTGTCAAAAAAGCGCTTGCCGTCCTGATTAAGCAACAGACTGTTTATTCCATAACGAAAAGGATACCCCATACCGCCGCTTACAAATACATCCTCAGACCCGTCGGCATTTAAATCCCCGACACTGAAGCCCCATGGCCAGTATGTTTCCGCACGAAATCGATCTGAGGATTCCCTGTAAGCTCCATTTGTTTGACTTAGATAGAGTGCATTGCCGAAGATATTATTGCCTGCACCTTGAAGATATTCCTCCGTCCATTGTACCGAACAAAAAGCTTCACTTTTCGCTTTTTCCGAACGTGGATCGAAACGAAGTGCTTGCATGGTTTGCCCTTGAGTCATGTCTGAATGCATGTCGGTGATATACAAATCCAGTCGACCATCAAGATTGGCATCAAAGAATTTAACACCCATGGCGCCCCAGGATGTTTTAGGGAAGTATTGATCTGTTTTCTCAACAAAGGTTTTTCCTTGCTGATTTTCATAAAAATGATCATCACCTTGCATGTTGACAATGTAGAGATCCATGAACCCATCCTGATTGACATCAGCGAAGGAGCAATCTCCACTCCAACTACCATCCCTGAGACCTGTTTCCTGAGTGACGTCTTTGAATCGTCCATTACCAAGCCCTCTATAAAGAATGCTGTATTCTGTTCTCTGAGGAAAAAGGTGACCGGAAAACGCATCCGGATAGGCCTCGTAGTATCCGCCCCGTCCCTGGCTTTCCTTGGTATATTGCCCTACATTGGTCACAAACAGGTCAAGGATTCCATCGTTGTTGTAGTCCCAGAACACGGCCCCTGAGGAATGTCCCACGTATGTCAATCCGGAGGCTTCCGTAACATCTTTGAAGACTCCATCTCCTTCATTCTGAAATAAATGGTTACCACGACGGACTGTGGTCACAAATAAATCCTGATCGCCGTCATTATCCACATCCCCAAATGAAGCTGCAACCGAAACACGGTTCACCAAACCAACCCCTGCTTTTCTTGTGATATCCTCGAACTTACCGTTCCCCAAATTTCTCCAGAGGTGGTTATACCCCATTTGAGTCGTCCAGTAGATGTCCGGCAGATTATCTCCATCGACATCTGCTATGGCCACTGCGTTGCCGTGATCGTAGTGGGCCGCTTTGTAGGAAAATCCAGCGTCATCGACAATGTGATGTGAGAACCGAATTCCACTCTCACTGATGCCATCGGAGAACTCAAACCCATGATAAACCGACATTGTTTCTGCCTGTTTCAACTGGTAATCCTTGCGGGCCATCAATCTTTCCATGGCATAAACATGTTCCGGAGACTCGTCCTGCGCTGAAAGTGCCATGCCTACGCAGATGCTTATACAAGCTAATGCTGAGCCAATGAGTGATCTGGCGTTTTTTAGTTTTCTTTGCGTTGAGATTCTGTGGGACCAACAGGAGAGCCATCGGGTGTGGTATAACATCCGACGATACGAGCAAATCCAATCCAAAAAGTCGAGCTTGGAATCCATGTCATGATTCCCGTTTTTTCTGGTTTGTTGTAATTTCCCTCGATTAACATGCATCCATGTTTGACACACCCCGGCGCAGTATTTTTTTAATGCTTGGATGCGTTTCCATTGCCTTACAGCTATCTTCACAATCCTGGGAAGAGGGTGATGGTTTCAGTTCGCTTTCAGCAAGTGCTGTGTCCGGTGATTCCCAGGGATTCAGCCTGATTGAAAGTGGGCGAACTGGATTGGATTTCACGAATTCATTAGTATCAGATCGAGGCCTTCGAAATCAAATTCTGCTGAATGGATCTGGCGTTGCCGCTGGAGATGTCAACGGAGATGGGCTTTGTGATTTGTACTTCTGCGGACTGGATCGGCCCAATATGCTTTTTATCAATCACGGAAATTGGATGTTTGAAGAATCTGTTATTGCTGATGCTATCCTCTGCAAAGATCAATCCTCTACTGGCGCTGTGTTTGCAGATGTGAATGGGGACGGTTCTCTGGATTTGCTGGTGACTGGCCATCAAAAAGGCGTACGCCTCTTTCTTAATGAGGGAGAAGGCTCTTTCATCGAAGTCACAAAAGAGTGGGGCCTGGCAAGCACAAGTGGAAGTGCTTCCATGACGTTGGCTGATGTGGATGGGAATGGTTGGCTGGATCTTTATGTGGTCAATTACCGCAATGACACCATGCGAGATTTGCCGAATGGTCAGTTTGACGTGAGGTTGGTCAACGGAGAATATCGACTCCTCTCTTACAACGGAAAATCTGCCGATAGCCCTGACCTCAAAGGGAGGTTTACATTTAATCGCTCACAAGGTGTTTTGGAAAACGGTGAACCCGATCAATTGTTTCTCAACTCCGGAAGGGGTCAGTTCGAACCCGTCAACTGGCAAGAAGGCCACTTTCTGGATACAAATGAAAACCCTGTTGAAACGCCCTACGACTGGGGACTTTCAGCCATGTTTTACGATTTCAACGGAGACTTGGCTCCGGATCTTTATGTTTGCAATGATTTCCAATCGCCGGATCGCATTTGGATCAATATGGGAGATGGTCGATTCAAGGCCATGGATGATAATCGAATTCGGCAGACAAGTCTCTTTTCAATGGGACTGGATTTTTCAGATATCAATCGTGATGGATTATCGGATTTATTTGTAGTGGATATGCTCAGCCGTTCACATTTGCGAAGAATGGTTCAAGTGATGGATGGCATGGCATTTGCACAATACCGTGATACCTTGCAGGCAAGACCACAATCGCCTCGAAACACATTATTCATCCAACGAAACAACCAAACTTTCAGTGAAACAGCTCGTTACAGTGGAGTGGAAGCATCTGATTGGTCATGGTGCCCGGTATTTCTGGACGTAGATCTGGATGGATATGAAGACCTACTGATCACAACGGGCCATTGGCGTGATGCACAGAATGCGGATGTCTCCCGTGATCTGGATGCAATGATCCAAGCAGGCAATTATACACACGCTCAAAAACTGGCGATGCGCAGCCGTTTCCCTGTACTGAACACTCCTAACATCGTGTTCAAAAACATGGGTAATGCTCAATTCGAAGACAACAGCGCTGCATGGGGCTTTAATTCCACTCAGGTATCTCACGGTATGGTACAGGCGGATCTGGATAATGATGGTGACCTTGATATTGCCATTAATTGTCTGAATGCCCAGGCACTGCTTTACAGGAATGATTCAAGTAACCCGCGAGTGCGTGTCCAGTTGAAAGGCAGCAGACAAAACACCGCCGGTATTGGGGGATTGATCAAAGTCAATGCACCGGGGCTGCCGCTACAGACTCAGTCTATCATATCAGGAGGAAGATACCTTTCGGGAGATCAGGCGGTCCGTTCCTTTGCGGTTCAAAATGAAAGCGATACGGTAACCGTTGAAATCAACTGGCGAAATGGACGGCGCGACCTTTATGAAAATATGTCGGCAAACCGGCTTTACGTTTTCCATGAGAACAAGAAAGCAAATCCACACATTACCACGAAAGCTCCTGACCCCCAGATAAAAACCTTGTTTGAGGATGTTTCGCAACGATTAAATCATCGTCATTCAGATCAGCCGTATGATGATTTCATGAGGCAACCCATGCTCCCCCGCAAGCTTAGCAGTCTTGGGCCTGGACTTGCTTGGTTCGATTTCAATCAGGATGGCTGGGAGGACCTCTTCATTGGCGGAGGAAAGAAAGGAAAACTTGGAGTCTTCCGCAATGAAGAAGGTCTGCGTTTTGTTAGGCAGCGAGCAAAGGCATTTGAAGCTGAGCTTCCCAGAGACCAAACTTCCATCATCGCTTGGCGGCCTGATTCGACAGACATGGCCCTCCTGTTGGGCCAGTCGGCATATGAATCATTTCAAAAGGAATCACCTGTTTTCAATCATTTTTCCATGGTGACCGGAAAAATGGAGACCATCACCAATGGTGAAGGTTCCAGCACGGGGCCAATGACCATGGCAGATTGGGACGGAGACGGAGATCTCGATTTATTTGTAGGTGGCCGGGTTCAATCTGGGCGATTTCCTGAAAACCCCCAATCATTACTTTATCGAAATCATAACGGCAAATTCGTACCTGCGTTAGAATCGAGTCAGCCATTCAAGAATGTTGGAATGGTTAGCGCTGCTATTTTTTCTGATCTCACTGGTGATCCTTTACCAGATCTCATGCTGGCCTGCGACTGGGGTCCGCTGTATTTATTTGAAAATAAGGGAGGACAGTTCGTTGAAGTGAACAAAGAAGTTTATTGGAGCGATTCCCTCACATCGAAAATATCTTTTAATTCCTTGAACAGTTTGCGGGGGTGGTGGACGAGTTTGACGGCCATGGATGCTAATCAGGATGGCCGGTTGGATTTGGTAGCCGGCAATTGGGGACGCAATCATGAGCGGGGAGATTCCAGCTTCCAACCTTTGCGGATCTATTATGGAGTGGCATCCGGACCGGGAGGCTACCCATCAGTGGAATCTCACTGGGACCAGGAGCGAGCTGCATTTGTGCCGTCCAGAGATTGGGGGACGCTTTCTGCCTCATTGCCTTGGCTGAACCGAGCATTTAAAACATTTCAGACTTTTGCCCATGCCTCAATAGACGAAGCACTGCAGACAATACCCGGTGAGTTTAAGTTTCTGGAGGCCCGATGCTTTGAGTCCATCGTTTTTTTAAACCTGGACTCTGCATGGAAGGCAATCCCTTTACCTGACGAAGCACAAATGACTCCTTTGTTTGGGATAGGTATCGGTGATTTCAACAATGATGGAATGGAAGATTTAGTAGGTTCACAAAACTTTTTCGGAGTCAACACACTCGACAGCCGACAGGATGCTGGCACGGGGTTGCTACTTTTTGGAAACGGGGACGGAACCTTTACCGCTTCCATGCCTGCATCAAGCGGGATTGCCATTCGTGGAGAAGGCAGAGGATTGGCTGTCGCTGATTTTGATCATGATGGCCGTGCTGATTTCATCGCAACCCAACACAGCGGCCCCACAAAGCTCTACCGCAATCTGGAACAAAAAGTAGGTTTGGCCGTCCGATTGAAAGGGCCAGACGGCAATTTACAGGCTATTGGGGCAAAGGGGAGACTGATTTATGAAAACGGAACCAAAGGACCGACACGTGAGTGGAGACTTGGCGACGGCTATTGGTCCCAGACACCGAACCGTCAGGTCTTCGGTTTTGATGCGTCACCGGCAGCACTGGAGGTTCGATGGCCAACAGGCGATATTCAGGTAATGAAGATCCAGAAAGGACAAAAAGAAATTCGTATCACCGTCTCTCCGTGATCGAGGTCGAGGAGAGTTGTTTATGCCTTCCCCCCAAAATTTGGCTACTTTCTCTTGAACCAGTGAAAGATAACCGGAAAGAAATAGCGTCGAAATGCTGAGACGATATTTGCTTACAGTAAAGCTTGTGCAGGGGGAAATTCAAAAATTGCCGAACCGATATAAAATGAGAATAAATAATACCTTCTAAGAATGATCGCGATCTCATAACAGCGAACAGCAATGCTTGATCTTCACATGGAAAATTTGATTTTATTGGTGTGAAGGTTCCTCCCAGACCATTCATGATGATTATGATTTGATATCCATAGATTCATCAATTCTACCTGGTCTGCAAATAACCGATCAAATCAGCCAGGTTTTGATCACTCATAGCCTCTCCCCAACCCTCTGGCATGAGTGATTGTGAGGATGCTTTGATTGATCGGACCTGAGCCTTGTCAATGAACCTTCTTTCACCTGACGTCATGGTCACATGCAAATTGCTGGGTGTTTCTTGAGTGATCAAAACTGTCCACTCGACTCCGTCGTTGAGCTCCAAGTCATGGGCAATATAAGTTTGTTCGATCGCCTCATTAGGATTCAAAATAGCCGTTAAAAGCGCCAGACCTGAACGATCATTCAGGGAATCTAAATCGGGCCCAACATCTGCACCCACCGCTTTAAATCGATGACATAACTGGCAATTTTGCTCAAATAATTGGCGACCTCTTGAAGCATCTCGAGTGAGTCTGGACAAGTTCCCGAAACGCTTGGAAATGGATTCTGTTTTCGTCCTGGATAGCCCAAGTCTGGTTCTTCTGTGTTCAATCGCCTCAATAGCCAGAGAGTGCAGTTCCGGGTCAGGTAATCTTTTCAGACTAAGTTCCATTTGCTGAGTCATGCTGGTATCGTCAAATGTTTGTTGCGTCTTTTCAAAAACACCGGTCTTCAGAGATGTCAGAAACATGCGTGTTGTCTCGCGCTTTTTCAATGCCATGGACAACAATACACGACGCTCTTCAAGTGTGGATTGGTTCCACACCTTACCATACCAGGAAAAGTTATTCCTGAACGGCTCCATATCAGAAGCCATGACTTCCAGTATTTCATGCCGTGTGTCATGTGGAATTTCACTTTCAAATGAAAACATATATTCCATCCAGGGAGCCCAGTCTCGGACACCTCGCGTTATCCACAAAAACTGAAATGCATGGAAAGGCTCAAAAGCATTCAAATCTCCAAGTCCGGCCAACACACTCATCGCCAATCCTTGCATGGCATTCTGAATGTCTGGAGTTGAATCAAACAAATTCGATTTCCCTCTATTCTTCAGAAAATGAGAAGCCAAGGAAAGCGCCTGTGTGCCATTTATAAGATCAAGTTCATTCATCTTGTGCTCTTGCTGAAACAATGCGATTTCATGAGGAGATAAGAGCTGTATCTCTCCTTCATTGGGTGCGAGTTTCTGCCAGAACCCAACGTTCACGCGTGATTTCATCCATTGCATGACCTTCGACTCCATCCATTCAGGGTGTATGTTTACCCCAGCTTTGATCAAAGGCTGCAACATCCTGTTTTGCTGGCATTCAGAGCAGGAAATCACGTGACTTAACATGGGGCGAAGATACTGAGAAGCAGCAATCAGGAGCGCTTGCCGCATGGTTGAATGATGAGCATGCTCGTGCATGAAAGAGGCGATGCTTTCCATCTTCCCATTTTCATATGAGGAACTGATGGAAAGCATGGCCTGAAACCTGACCGCAGGGGATGGATCACGCAGTAGTTCCAGCGCTGATTCTGCAGATTGCGCACGACGATTCACATTGGATTTCGAGTGTAATTCACTTAGAAGCAGTGCATTTCGTCGCACTTCAGGGTGATCATCATTGAAACTGCCTTCCAGAACCTCATCACCCATGTGCCCCAGCAATCCCAGCAACCACAAAACATGAACGCGTGCTTTGGCATTGTTTGTCTCCTCCAACAATGCTTTGAGGCCTGGAACTATATCGCTCGCATCAGATTCAATGATGAGACGCTGAGTGGTATCCCTCACCCAACTATTTTCATGATTGAGGTAATACACGAGATCGGATGGCTTTAGATCCGCTAATTTGGGGATTTTATTGGGAATTTTGTCTTTTTTCGCAATGGCGTAAATGCGCCCTCGATTGCTACCTGCTCGTGTATTCAGATATTGTTCGACGTCATCTGGTATCCATTCCGTATGCTCAATAACCAATCGATACATGTCAGCAATGAACAAGCTACCGTCTGGAGCAGTCTTTGTCATCGTGGGACGAAACCAGGGATCGCGACTCGCAAGGAACTCACGTGCTTGCTCATGGTCAGGGCGCTCAGCGGAGAAAGTAACTCCATCACGCTTCAAGAGAAAATGGCGCACCAAATTGTGAACGGGTTCACTGACAAAAACATGTTGCTGGTCATCCTCAAAGAGCACGTTGTCACGATAGATAGTGGGGCTGCAAGCCGATGTAACATGACCTCGCATACCGACGTCATTAAATCTTTGAAGACTGGGAGCAATTTGGTCGATTTTTTTGGAAGCAAGGTCGGCTGCCAATTGTATTTTATTCGACCCTAGATCAGGAATAACGGCCCACTTTGAGTAAGTGTCAGGCAAATAATAATGCCATAACCAGTTTGGATTATTATTACCAAACCAATTCCCCCAATCATCGCGTGTTCGACCAAATTGCGTTTGACCTTCTATGGCCTCAAACTTCCCTGTTCCAGGATGAAACCGAAAATCTTTAAACCTCAAATTAACAGTTTGATTTGACCATAAAGAGCTTATTTCACCACCACTGTCACCATTCGCACCATATAGCCAGTGATCGAGTCCATAGGTGAACCCATTCACGCGGTGTTGTTGATTGCCTTCACCAAACCCGGAAAACATATTTCTCCGTAAGTCCGCTTGACCGTCATCATCCAGATCAGCCGCAAAAAACACATGAGGTGCCGCGCTCACCCACAGACCGTTCTCCCATGGATACAATCCTGAAGGAAACGGTATCCCATCCAGAAAAACGGAGGCCTCGTCATAAACCCCATCCCCATCCACATCTTTTAATCTTTTGATTCTTCCTCCGGGCTTGCCAGTGGCATCAATACCTAGCGGATAATCACGCATCTCAGCTACCCACAGGAATCCATCAGCTGACCATTCAAAAGCAACTGGATCTTCTATCAAAGGCTCCGAGGCCACGCATCTGATCTCGAATGAATCGTCCAATTCGAACGCAGCCAGAGCTTCATCCACATCTTTGGGCTGAGGGCGATTTCCCAGAAGAATTGCCTCAAAAGACTTACGCTGAACCAAATCAGGCAAATGCGCCGTATCTTCATTTTGAACCCAGACATGCCCATCGGCAAACCAGGCACCATTATCGCGATGAGGACCTGATCGGATAAAAGCCGGTATCGCGTCTTCATCGCCTCGCTGACCTTCCATGACCAGTCGGGTCCAACCTTTTTGAAAACCAAGAACTAACTCAGGAATAAAAATGTAGGCTGCGTAATCTTGCTCATCTGATTTGAGTAAATCCGGGTGATCATCACCATTGATATCAACCAAACGAACACCCGCATCCCGCCCTTCATCATCTATCAAGTGTAGGTCTTCAGGCCAGGAATAATTCAAATCCTCCCAAGTTTGACGACTCTGATTCCATTTTAAAATCCCATGTTGATCATGGTAAGCGACAATCAATTCATCGATGCTATCTCCATCCACATCGTAGACGATCACTCCATTTCCACTCCCCTTGAGGAGTGTTTGAACCGGTTTCCCTTCGCAGCGCAGTTCCGAGATCAAACTTCCCTTTTCTTCAACCCCATTCTCAGAGCGCACCCATGCCCCTTCGGAATTTTCAGTTCGGTATAAAAAAGCAACAGGACCATTAGCCCAGAATACTCCGTGTTTAAGTCCCGCTGTTTCACCCGATTTTGAGAGAACATTCAGTGAGGTCTCTACCGTTCGATATTCTTGTTTGGATGGTTGCCAGATGCGCATGGCCCGCTCATTTTCATGCCCCAGGAGCACGTCTAGATACCCATCATCATTGGCATCCAATAATCGGATACCAGCATCATTTCCTCCTGCATTCCGGAGTGATTGTCCATCCAGTAAATTATCTTTCAAACGATCAGATGCTTCCTTGAACGTCAGGAATTTGATACGTCCCCCATACGTCTCAGTAGCGTAGTCAATAAACGCATTCACCTGATCATTCCGAATCCATCCGTGAGGGTGGAAGATCCATGTAAACACACCCTGCTTGATCACTGCAATATCGAGTGCTCGCTTCCAGTCCTCCACCGTAATCTCATTATTCACACCATGCAGGTTTTGAGCTTCCCAATCACTCGGTGCCAGAGCTGGAAATTCCCAGCAGACATTATTGATAATATAAGGGTATGGGTAATTTTTGATGGTCGTGGTGAAGGAGGGAAAAGGCACATATTTGGTATACCGTTCCTTGCCTGCTGCATCCAAAACCAGCTCGCGGGGCAACTCCTTGTCATCACTTGTAAAAAGACACATCACACTAGAATCGATTTCCAGAAAATTGCCTTGTGCAGAGGTTTGAGGAAATATTTCGCTGTAAAATCTCGGACTAGGAGAATTTATGGAATCACAGCATGGCATCCTGTAAGCCACCGCACGATTACCGGGAATGGAATTCAGTAAGTCGATGCCACCCATGACAGTGTTGACCGCACTTTGAAAATTTCCCTTGGCAAGCAGAGGGCATGGATGAGACAGGGTATGCACTTCCATAGACAAACCTTCGTTCAGCCAAGTTTGAAATTGCAGATGATCAGGCTGAAGCGCATTACAGTAGATACTGACAGGTGCACGACCATCGATCTTTTTCAGTCGTTCAAGAATAGGTCGAAGATAAGACTCGAATTTTTCAGGCGTTCTCAAGTCATCAATAGCCAGAATGATCACGGCTTCGACCCCCTCTTCCCCAATCCACTGAGGGGTAGTCAACTTCGGGAACGATTGATTTACATAAAAAGGATTATTTGGACTGAGATCCGTTGCTGACTGTAATGACAGACACTCAGCAAAAAGAAGGATCAAAACAAACCATTGAAGCACCAAACTGCCTTGAGTTCGCTTTGAACTTTTTTGGGATGACATGGTGCCATTTAAAATCGGAATTGGCAGATTCAACAAGGAGATTTTGAAATCAATCCACTATAAAAATCAGCGAGCAAACACCTCATGTAAACTTTCCTGAAGAATATCCAAAGCAGCATTCATTTCAGTTTCAGTGATCGTCAGAGGAGGCGTCAACGTGAGGATGTTGCCCATCGTTATCTTGAAGTTCAGTCCTTTCGTCAAAGCCGCATACATAACCCCTTCGGCTTCTTCAATGGCTCGTTCAGCTGTTACCTGATCCTTGAGCAGTTCCATTCCCATCAGGAGACCTTTTCCACGTACATCGCCAATCATGGAGAATGTATCTGCCATTCGTTTCATCCGTTCTACCGCATGATTCCCCATCTTGACGGCATTATCGAGTAGATGGTCCGATTCAATTACTTCAATGGCTGCCAATGCGGCGGCACAGGCGACTGGGTTTTTTTCGTGGGTGTAATGACCAAGAGCCTTGTCTGGCATGGCATCGTTTAAACCCTCTCTGGCTATCAAGGCTGCCAGAGGGAAGATCCCTCCACCCAGTCCTTTTCCAATCACCACCATGTCGGGCACGATTCCATAATGTTCAAACGTGAACATCTTGCCTGTGCGCCCGAGACAATGAGGGATTTCATCCAGAATGAGAAGGGCTCCATGCTTATCACAGGCTTTGCGTATGCGTTGCCAGTAATCGGCAGGAGGAATAAACGGTGTCGATCTCACTGTTTCGGCAACCACCGCAGCCACATCACCCTCTTTTTCGAGGACGTATTCGACGTAATCAGCACAGGAAAGGTTACATGATTGACCGCATTTGAAAGGGCAATGTTTATTGTCGGGAGGGGGAACATGTTCACATCCGGACAAGAGTGGTCCCACCCCGTTTCTGAAAACCGATTCACCCCCGATGGAAATGGCGTCCAATGAAGCACCATGGAATGAATCCCACATGGAGATGGTTTTATGACGTCCGGTGGCGACCCTCGCAAGCTTCAATGCCATCCCAATCGCAGACGTTCCACCAGGCGCAAAAAGCACTCGGTTTAAATCACCCGGTGCGAGCGAAACCAGTTTCTGGGCAAGCCGTATGGATACGTCATTTGTGTAACGCCGTGTGCAGAAAGGCATCTCCAGCATCTGCTTGTTGACCGCTTCAACAACCTTGGGGTGACCGAACCCCACTTGATGCACATTATTACCATGAAAATCAATGATCCGGTTCCCTTGAATATCTTCCAGATAAACTCCTTCACACCCCTTGAGCACATTGAGACAGGGTGTGGACAAAGATTGATGCAAAAATACGGAGGCATCTTCCTCTAATTTCTCTCGCGTAGCATCATCAAGTGCTTCTCTCGCCCAAGCCTGCCGGGCCGGAGACAAGTTGATATCACCTTCAGATCGAAGATGGTCCAAAGAATCGGAGGATTGTTTATTCATGTAGACTTGATGGCTCAGGGAGTCGTCTGCAGATCAGATAGAACCTGCTGCAGCCGCTTCAATTTGTCAGTGTTGATAAAATCCAGTTTAGCTTCGTAAACCGTTTTCCAAAAGTTAACCGTTTCGGGAGTTGCCCAAAAACGAACTTTACGCCCCTGGGTATGCGCCTTTGTGATCCATTGGTTTAATTTAACTTTTTCAGTAGAAGTGAATTCGCCTCTTCCGTTCCAATTAAAATGACTGCGCCAACTTTCACTTATCCACGGAATGAGAGAAACTGGTTGTTCATTCTTGTCAAGGTCACTCAGCCTCCCGTCAATAAACGCGTACCTCAATTTTTCTCTGGCCAATGTCTCAGTCGGTCTATTACCAGATATGACAACCGTCACTGATCGGTGCTGCATGCCTTTGCTACCATATTCTGTTAACATTTCACGATAATCACTGAGGAGGTCTCTCAGGGCAGCATAGGTTGATTCTGCTTCGGATTTAAAATCTATCATCAGGTAGAAGGCAGGACCCTCTGGGTATATTGAACCTGAATTCATCTTATGCCTCTTGAGCAATGGCTCCAAGTAAAGGTCTTTGAGGGTGTTTCCAGGCTTTACATCTACTCGATCATGCGCAACCAAAAGTTGAGTTCCCACGACGAACACATCCGCTTCCACACTACAAAAGCCAGCATCCAGTGCATCAAGCAAGGGTCTGGGATGGTGATAGTCGTTGTGCGCATGAGCATTAGGCAACGGAGTTACCTCAGCCTCCAGGCATGCCGATTGAAGTGTAAAAGCAAGCCCTACACACAAAACACGGAAGAAAAACAAACAAACGTGAATCATCATAAATTCTGGTAACTGGTTTTTACGGCAGGACGCAAACATAAAAGGGCTATTTCATGGACACGTTCATGTCCTCCAAGGCACCTTTAATGGAAGCGACGAGAGCCAACACATCAGATTCAAAAATACGGCCAATGGACCCAATACGAAAGAGGTCCACTTGACTTATTTTCCCAGGATAAATAATCATGCCTCGGTCACTCAATTTTCGATAGAAAACATCAAAGGTGAATTTCGAATCTTCGGGAAAATGAAAACTAGTGATTAGATAGCTTTGAATCTTGGCATCCAGATAGGATTTAAAACCTAGAGATTCCATACCACTCATCAGGACTTCATGATTTCGCTTGTAGCGCAGAGCCCGTCCCTCGACGCCGCCCTCGCTGTCAAGCTCATTCAGAGCTTGCTCGAATGCCAGTAAAGAATGCGTTGGAGGGGAGTATCTGAATTGACCATTTTTTTCAAATCCACGTAATTGCGCAGCAAGATCAAGGCTCAAAGAACGGGTTGTGGATTCATTGGCAAACAAGGGGTCACGCTTGGCAATGACAAAGGAAAAACCTGGCACCCCTTCGATACATTTGTTGGCGGATGAAACGAGGAAATCGATGCAGGCATCCTCGAAATCAATCGGCATGCCTCCCAGACTGCTCATGGCATCCACGATGTAATGACGCTGAGCCGCTTTCACCGTTTTACCAATAGATGCTATGGGATTCACGATCCCTGTCGTGGTTTCACAATGCACAACAGCGACATGCGTGATGTCGGTATCCTTCTCCAGGAGTGAGGCCACGTATGCTGGATCGGGAGGTTCATTTTCACCTGTTCGATAAACGGTATTCTCAATGCGAAGACACTTCAGCATCGCAACCATTCGTTCACCATAAGCCCCATTGGATAACACCAGGACTTTGCCCCCCTCAGGCACGGAAGTGGAGAAAACCGATTCGACACCAAAAGTGCCGCTTCCCTGCAGCAAGATACATTCATAGCCTTTCTCGGATGTCACGCCGGCCAGTGTCAAAATGCGTTGGCGAATCTCTTTGACCTTGGCATTGAATTCGAAATGCCAGGATCCAGCATCTCGCAGCATTGCCTGTTTGACAGTCAGGCTTGTCGTTAAAGGCCCAGGTGTGAAAAGCACTTTATCTCTGGCAGTCGGTAGAGAATTGTTCATGAATAAACGGTTATTCTAGAATTGATTGAGATTGTAATGTTCCATTATAGAATTGACGAGAGATTCGATATCACAACGAGTTTGAGATATCAACCCCAATGAACACTTCGGGTTCTCTTGACAAGCTTCCACTCTCCCTCTACATCTGCGGGGGTGAACCCATTTTATTCCAACGCAAGATCTGTCTTTACCTGCGTAACGTTTTGTTTCTGCATAGTGACACATTCATTATCGGGCCAAACAGAATTAAAAATGGCCGTTCAATTATATGATGTACGCCCCATTGGTGAGATATTGCAGGCCATTTTATTACCCGCATTCAAAAATTTCCTTGCTGAAGGAGAAGCTGTTCCGGGTCTTTCTTTGTCGGGACCTGAGGGACAAACCTACATCATAGAAACGACATCTGAACTTGGCAAATCAGCTCGATGGTCGAAGCTCTCCGAAATACAATTTACCGACCACTCAAGTTTCACGTTGGATTTTGAAGGTGCAGGTACCTCAGTCAGATTTTATCGCGCCAGAAAGGAAATCGAGGCTCCTGATTTAAGAAGGTTTTCATGGATACCTCCTGGAACATTTATTTTGGGAAGCCCACCTGATGAGCAAAACCGAGACACCGATGAAAACCCGCTAACCAAGGTTACCCTGACAAGAGGGTTCTGGATGGGGAGATATGAAGTTACTCAAGGCGAATATCTTGAATTATTTGAAGAAAACCCATCCCGCTTCAAGCTGGGACTCGATTATCCCGTTGAAAACACCAACTGGGATATTGCGATGCTTTATTGCGAGCGTTTGACCCAGCGTGAAGCAGAGGCTGGACGATTACCTGAGGACTACATTTACCGTCTTCCCACCGAGGCCGAATGGGAGTATGCGTGCCGCGCGGGCACGACCACTCGCTATTCCTTTGGGAATGATTCTGATTTTGAACTTTTTGACAACTACGCCTGGCATTTGGATAACTCGGAAGGCAGAACACATCCAGTGGATGAAAAACTCCCCAATCCATGGGGCTTGCATGGATTGCATGGTGGTGTTTACGAATGGTGTTTAGGCTGGCACGTTTTTTATCCCGGCGGGCACGTCACGAACTACATCAGTGCCCTCGGAAATGATCACGTTTTGCGAGGCGGCGCATGGAGTGATCGCCCAAAAAATGGACGAGCTGCTGAAAGGCACTGGTTTGGCATCAATCTGGAATATGGAAACGTAGGCTTTCGTGTTGTCTTGGCGCACCCTTACCCTTTGTTTAATCAATGATTGACTCGCTTGCCTAGGCCCACATCAACCAGATAAATCCGCCAATCATTGCGCCCACCGCAGCACAAGAGACAAAAAAGCCGATAACGGAGGTTTTAGAAGGTACGGGAACTTCAAAATTACTACCCGTGAACCATGTGGCTCTATGAACAGCTTGAACTCCAGCAGGCAATTGACAACTTGTTGTAATCACTTCACCAGGTTGCACAGGCGTCCGAATGAGTTGATGAAATTGGTTTACCTTTGCCTCATTGGGCCTTTTGGTCAATAGACTTGCAATGATACCAGCAAAGGCAGCCGCCATTAAGTAAATCACGATTTGCCAGGGTTCATGAAGGATCGGTTTATCAGACGCATTTTGAATCATCCCCAAAGACTTCGCAAATGGCAGGGATTGAATCCAATGCACCACACCCGGCTGCAGGGTCAGCCACCATACCGTAAATCCCGAAGCAGTACTCATCCAGGCACCAACGGCGTTATATCGCTTCCAAAACAAACCAATCCAGAAGGCTATGCCCAGCATGGGAGCAATCTTAAGCCAGAATTTGAGCCCTTTAACAACGTCACTCATCCAGAAGGCAACAAACACACCGCTCAAAACAATCAAGACGGAAATACATCTCCCAATCAGCATGTAGTGATCAGAAGAACGATTTTTAACAAGCGGTTTGTAGAGATTCTCTGTGAACAATCCGGCAGCAGAAATCATCATTGAATCACAGGAACTCATCACTCCTGCCAGAATCGAGGCAAGAAAAAGCCCCAGGAGTCCCGGAAAAGCGCTTGGTAAAAATTCGGCAGCCATCTGCCCATATACCTGATCCGGATCAATGGAGGTCAAATCTGCTCCTTTTTGCATATACCAGGCCAGAGCTGCAATACCTGTCACCGCCCATGCAGCTGTGCAGATACGTTTGATCAAATTGCCAGCTACGAAGCCAAAGCGGCCATCCATTTCAGTCCGCCCAGCACCACAAACCCCCATGATGAATGGCTGCGCTACAATACCTACTAATGACAACACCGCAAAAGTAGCTATGAAGAATGGTGTGACTCCTTCGGGTGCCACCATGGAAAGCATCGACGGATCGTTCAAGGTCTCCCGCACCCCGGAAAGACCGCCTACCGCCGAAAGTGTCCACGGCAATAGCATGACTGAAAAGAGAACGGTTAAAACCCCCTGGATGTAATCGGTGACAATCGCCGCTCCCAGCCCCCCTACCATTCCATAAGCAACAAACAAAACAGCAACCACCGGCACAGCAAATGAAGCACTCACCATTCCTTGCGTCCCAGACTCGACCAAGGCCCCTGCCCCCTTCAACAATAGACCAATTTTAACAGCCAATCCGATGATCCCAACCATCGAGAACAACACGGCCACACTCGAACCAAACCTGAGTGCATAGACGTCCGCAGTCGTCGTCGCACGGAACCGTCTGAAGATGGGAGCAATCAACCAATAGAATGGCGTATTGAACAACCAGAGCCATTGATACCAGATCCCTGACAATCCATGACGAAATGTGCCCGAAGCAACGACCACAGCCTGATCGGATGCGGTTCCGGTCCCGAAAGCATGCATCATCATCATGCTTTTACCAAATCGCCGAGGCATGAAAAAATCAGATTGTTTTTGGATTCCTTTCCCCATTCTCACCCCCAGCCAGGTAATCCCGGCCAGATAAAGAAAGAGAACAAATAAGTCAGCTAGTGGTAATCCATTCATGACAGTCCATTTTTGGATAAGTTAGGTTTCAATCCTTCAATGATGGCACTGTTATCACAGGCTCCAAAACCAAGCTCCTCGGCTCGTTCCAATAATTGCTGATGCAGCGTGGTTAGAGGGATATTGCCACCGGAGGCCTGTGCCTGATCAATCATCAGGCAAACATCCTTGAGGTGTTGTGACAATCGCGCCTGAGGGTTTTCAAAATCCCGGTAGACCATGCGATCCCCCTTGCTGTCCATGACATTGGAATACGCGGGCGTGCGTTTTAATATTTCCAGCGTCTTAACGCCATCCATACCCAGGGAACTTGCAAATTCCAAGCCCTCGGCAAGCACCAGGCGATTCAATCCCAGCACCATGTTATGCACTAGCTTGAACCTCGAACCGGCTCCGAGAGATCCTAAGTGAAACCATTGCGTGGAGATCGCGTCGAACAGACTGCCATTCAATTCGACAAACCTGGCGTCACCTCCAACAAAAAGCGTCGCCTTACCTTCCAGCATTTGCTGACTAGAACCCGCAACATTAGCCTCCAGATAAGATACATTACGCCGGGCCAGTTTATGGCCCATTGCTATCATTTCATCGGGACTGCCTGTGGTCGTATCAACCACCACTTGATGATCAAGAAACAAATCATATCCGTCCTCAATCACTTGTGCGGCAATGCCACTATCGGGTAGACAAAGGAGAACAATCTCAACCTTCTGGACCAATTCGGTGAGTGAATCACTGAATTGCAGGTCTGTTGCATGACAGGCAACCGGATCATAGCCAGCAACGGAATATCCCTGATCAATAAGACGCCCGGCAATGGCTTTCCCGAGAAGACCCACACCAACAACCCCTACCTTTGGCAGGTGCTGATTCAAATGAGCATCGTTATGTTCCATTGGTCAGGTCCATGTTTAGTTTGAATCAAAAAACTCCTCCAACGTTGGAAGTGTGGAACAGCTGGGCGTTTCAAAGGTCGTCACAAAATCTAGTGACTTAAATCCTCATTCAGTTTCTCCAGAAGCCGCGGCACGTAACCACCGATTCGCCCCAGTTGCTTGGCACTCTTGCGTGGCAATGCTTTGATTTGATCACGCACAGACACAGCTTTTCCGCCAAGCATTTGGAGTGCATTGAGGCTATACATTGCCGGAAACACCCCATCTTCAGCCATGTTGGAGGCACCCACCAACGTTTCCAAAACATTATCCAGATGCCCCTCAGTAAAACGCCCCAAGGCTTCTCCTGCAACCGCGCGTACATATGGGGATTCATCTTTCAATGCTTGCAGCAGTGGCGATTTGTTTTGTTGCACTGCAGATTCACCTCGGATCAACAAACCAAGCGCTCCCCAATATCGAATGGCGCTGTCATCTGATTTGAGAGCATCCAGCAAACCTGGTATCGAAACCTCATCACGACCAGCCGCCATTTGAGCAGTTTCGAAAATAGCTTCCAGATTGTAGTCAGCCCTGTCCTGTCCCATTTCGTATGGTGTCTTATCGCCCCCTCTTGCGTGGATTTCACCTTCAGGAAGAAAACCTAGATCGCGCGTTTCGAGCACCCAGTGCTGATGCACTTTCCGGAATCGTTTGAGAACCGCTCGATGCGAGGGAGATTCGACCAGATTCTTGACTTCGTCTGGATCGTATTCCAAATCATATAACTCTTCTGCGGGCTTTTCTTCCCAGAAATATGTTTGAGGCGCTTTAAGCTCACCTTCGTCATACATTTGCTTCCATACACGAGTCGTCGGAGTCTGAAACATGTATTGAATATACTGGCCATAGATCCGGTGAGGCATGTAGTTACGAATATAAATGTAACGCTTGTCCCTCACTGAGCGCACAAGATCATATCGCTCATCCATACGTCCACGGAATCCAAATTGATAATCAACAGGGTCCACTTCGTACCTGCCCATGAATGCATTGCCTTGCATGTGCTCAGGCGGGGTCATCCCCACGATGCTCAACAGGGTTGGAGCCATATCAATGAATCCAACCAATCGATCCGTATCACCGCCTGCTTGATAATCGGAGGGAGCCAGGTGTTTGTATTTTTCGGGGACATGCACGATCAAAGGCACGCGCAACCCCGAATTATAAGGCCAACGCTTGCTGCGTGGCATCCCTGATCCATGATCACCGTAGTAGAACACGACGGTATCATCTTCAAGGCCAGCTTCTCTTAATTCACGTAAATATTTACCGGCTATAGCATCCATTTCAGACATCTTGTCATGGTATTGCGCCCAATCCTGTCTCACCTCAGGCGTATCAGGATGGTAGGATGGTATGCGGACTTTCGCTGGATCCTGGACGGCTTTGTGCGGCCGCCGCCTGATCTGACTTTCGTGACTGATGGTGATATTGAAGATGGCAAAAAATGGTTGCCCTGGTTCGCGGTTTTCCCAATGGGCTTTTCTTGAGGATTCGTCCCAAACCTTCCCCTTCTCTTCCAAATTATAGTCCTTTTTGCTGTTGTTGGTGCAATAATACCCCAAGGACCTGAGGTATTGCGGATACATCTTCATGAAAGATGGGAGGGGCGTCATGCTGCGCATATGCTGGCCGCCGGTTGATGGAGGATAAACGCCTGAAATGAGGGTTGTTCGGGCCGGGGCACAAACGGGAGCCGTTGACCATGCATTTTGATAAATAAGACCTTTGACCGCCAACGCGTCCAGATTGGGTGTAATGGCATACTCATCACCGTAGCAACCCATATGTGGACCATTGTCCTCACTTGTAATCCATAAAATGTTCGGACGATCCTCAGCCAACAAAACACTCAGGACAAGCAAACTACTTCCGGCCATCAGACACCGTTTCAAAAAACTGGAGAGCATGTTTTTTTCTAACAAAGAGGTGATAATTTGCAAAGCCCAATCCGGTTGAATCCACAGATCACATTCAATATTTCAAGAGGTTCCAGATCGCTGGGAGCGAAAAAAAAGGAGTCTCTGATAGATCCTTCACCAATGACCTAGGGTTTTCCAATTCAGGGAGAAAGCGTGTTTTGAACTGTTGTTATGGGATTCGTTTAAAGCCAAGATCACCCTGACTGGCACAAGCCGTTCAAACTTTTGGGACAAAAGCAGAAGATTGTATACAGCCGAAAGGATGGCAGGGAAAACTGACTGGATCCTTACCGACAACCGGTTTCGTCAAATATCAAGCACAGACTGGTAAACTTCCAGAACACGTTTTGCCATGTGAATGGATTGATGAGATTGATTCACGGATTGAACGGCAGCATCAGCAGTATGTTTTAATCGGGTTTTATCCTCAAGAAGACTGCCGATGCTTTCGGCCAGATCATCTTTACTCAATCCTGCAGTCATCACTCCCCCACCCGTTGCTTCGATAATCTCAGGAAAAGCAGCGTGGGGCGGCTGTATCACGGGAACGCCTGCCGCCATGGCTTCGAGTAAGTATAGCCCATAGGTTTCACCGTAGAGTGCCGGGACAGAGAAAACAGTAAGTTTCGAGAAGAACTCGAGTTTTTCTTCGCGATCTAGATTAGGATGCCAAGTCACGTCGTCCAGACAACCTGCTTGATTCAGCTTGGTCTTCAGAGCTTCAACGACAGGCTCGTCAGAGGGGCCCATTCCGCCCCCAACCATCAACCTCATGGCCTGATAGTTGGGAAGTTTTTTTAATTCGATATAGGCATCCACCAATAAAAGAAGGCCTTTCGCTTCGCACATTCTGGCGAAGTAACCCAACACAGCTGGATCATCTGGCAGTTTACTTCGCTGATATCCACCCACAGGAATACCGTTGGGAACGACATGCAATCGATCCGCGTGAAAACCCAAGCGTGATTGCATGAGCTCCCCGAAATATCGACTTGGAGCGATGAAGGCATCAATGTCTGTGATGCGCTTTTTCAATACGCCCCAGGCCTCCTGTCGATTCGGCTCAGGCAGTGCATCCAAAAAGGTATCTTCTCCTTGAAGCGTGCAAAGCACAGGACAGTTCAATTTGGATTTCAATTCGGCAGCCATCCCTATTAGCAGGGCATTTGAGAGACAAACGACATCTGGCTGGATCTGGCCTTTCAGCCAGTGAATGAGTTGATCGAGTTCTTTTCGCTGACGGCCATCCTCTCCCATCAGCATGGAAACCGTTAATTCCCCAACATCTTCGGGACGCGTTTGAGCAGCAAATCTAGATATTCTTTTCAAGATGGAGCGCCGATTCAGCCAAGCGGTCCAGCTTGCAGGTAATTTCCGGAAGAATCCCAGCGTTTGATCTAGAAACACGTTGATGCCTCCAAAGAAAATAGGTGTTTCTGAGCTTTGATCGACGTCTTCAAGTGTCAAAGGCAGATACAAAGGGACCATCAACACTTCATGACCCTCATCCCTCAAGGATTTGACAAGGGTATTGTCCCGAAAACAACCACCGCAATACATCCCCCCTGCGCCAGGAGTGATCTGAACGATCTTCATGCAGGCGAGATGTCAGTTTGCGGTTTAGTCAGAGGCATACCGTAGGGGAGATCTTCAGGAATTTCAGCAAAATCCCTGATTTTCTCCCATAAAACAGAAAAATCCTTATTCACGTCACCAGAAAGACAATCGGTCACATCTCCACCTACTTCAGGATACTTATCAATCAGATCCTTGAAGCTGAATTTCTCATTATAGAAGGCGTAAACAAGTTTGCGCATATTCTCAATGCCTTCGCACATGACCCGGCTGTACTCAGAAAACCTGCCCGGTGACAGATCATCATCCTTGAGGCATTGGCTCACCGTTTCACCGGCAAGCACTCCACTCTTCAATGCGATGAGCAAACCTGAGGAAAAGACCGGATCCAGGAAACCAAATGCATCGCCAATGAGCAAAAGACCTTTTTCAGAAGAATACCTCGAACGAAAGGTGTATTCACTCGTCGCACGATAAGGTCCAACGGGTTCGCCTTCGGAAAGGTATTGGCGGATCCATTTATTCTCAGTAATTTCCCGATTGAATATGTCTTCAGGCTTTTTAACGCCATCGCGGGTGAGATACTTGGCCTCTGCCACGATCCCTACAGAAGTTATGTTATTGTGCTGAGGAATGAACCAGAACCATCCTTTTTCGGGTACAAATGCCACTGTGGTAGCCCCCGCATCAATGCCTTCATCTCTTTTCGCATCCTGATAATAAGTCCAGACGGCCACTTTGTTAAGGTGGGGATCACGCTCACGCCATTTGTTCTTGGCTACGGAGAAAGCTTCCTTACCTGACCCGTCCAGAGTGATTCGAGCGCGCACCTCAGAAACATTACCATCCCTGTCCTGGTATTTGACGCCCGTAACGGACTGATTTTCGTCCCTCAAAAGGTCTTTGACGTTTGTTTCCTCAATGATGTCGACTCCTTTTTCAACCGCATGGTCCAGCATCATCTGATCAAACTCGGAACGAACGACCTGCCATGTCTGAGACACATTTTCATCATAGCGTGTGGAAAAGTAGAAAGGCTGGGATGTTTCTCCTGATGGAGTCACAAATTGAACGCTGTGCTTTTTGACAAAATGAGATTGCCGCATGCGCTCAATAAGGCCGAGACGCTTCAGTGGAAAGTAGGTAAAGGGGATCATGGATTCGCCAACCCGATAGCGTGGGAACTTTTCACGCTCCAGAATAAGGACCCGATGACCATCCTCTGCCAGGATGCTGGCTGCGCTACAACCGGACGGACCGGCACCAATAATCACAACATCGTATTCTTTGTGCATTAACATTAAGTTTGCTTAGTTCCCTCAACTTTCAAGCTCTATTTGAGTTTCAGGTAGGATTTCAATAATTTCGGCCAGTGATTCTCCTGATGGATTGGACAGGCGGTTCCTCCGTCCGTAATGCCATTGCCCATTGGAATCACCAAGCGTCTTCTTGATTAATTGATCGGGCTCCATTCTAAGATAACCAATCGGACAACTGACATGTTCCACTTGGTGATTTTCGAGAATGTGTCCTAGGGGCATGTGTTCTTTCAGGATAGCTTCACGAGCACTTCTGGGAAGCCTTTCCAGAAAGATACGGATCGCCCCAAATTCTACTGGCTGGTGACTTTTCTCAAGCTTCAGGACCACTTCACGGAAGTAATACTGATCAGAATAATCTCTGTGAAGGACCTCTATGTAAATCTGGTCGCCGTGAAACCCTTCGAGCGTTGGTGTCATGTCCTTTTGATGTACAAGCAAACTTTGAAACGGTTGAGGAATTTGATCCGGTTCCACTTGCTCCAACTTTGGGAGAACCATGCTTTGCCGCTGATAACAATAATCCAGCGGGTACCAAAACGAAGACGTTTCAGCAAGAAGGGACAGTGATGATTCACTATTCTCTTTTGCCATGCTTAAACGAGCCTTTGAGTTAGATGCTGTGGCAGAAAAAATTCATGAAGCAAACGGTCCACTTGGAGTAATCCTTCACGATTCAACTTAATCTCATCTCCATCAATCTTCAGGAAGCCCCAATCGGCAATTCGCTTGAGTGGTGCCTCAAATTTCTTTTTCACATTCACTCCGAATTTTTGATCAAAATAACTGCAGCGCGTATGCCCGAGCTTAAGTTGCAGTATGAACTCCCGTATCAAGCGTTCTTCGTTCGATGGAGTAAGTGCGCGGAACACAGGCAAATTACCATCCAGAATCGCATTCACATAGGGTTCGAAATCGGCGTTGTTCTGGTAATGTGTTCCACCGATGTGCCCAAAGGAAGCCACACCAACGGAGAGAAGATCGGCGCCTTCCCAGAGCCGGTCCCGGTAGATAAATTTGGTTCGTTCTTTATCTTTAACGGCTGTGTAGGCGCTAGTTACAGTATAACCTTCCTTCTCCAACTCTCCAAAAGCATAATCAACCCATCGACGCTTGGTTACCCAATCGGCCACAGGAGCTGTCAACTGCCCTGAATCTTTCATCTGACGGTAAATCCCCGTGTTGAAAGGCACTTCCATTTGATAAATGGTCACGCTGTCTGGCCCCAGCTCAAGAGTGCGTTCAACAGCCATTTTCCATTTTTCTTCAGTCTCCTCCAACATCCCAGCAATGAGATCAATGTTCACCTGTGGGAATTCAATCTCACGGGCGTATTGATAAGCTCTAAAAACCTCTTTGGATCGATGGGCGCGCCCGTTGGTTTCAAGAATGTGGTCATCGAAATGCTCTACCCCCCAGACTGAGTCTGGTCACCCCAACGTCCCTGATGGCTTTGAGCTTTTGATCTGTTAGAGTTCCCGGTTCGCATTCAAACGCAACTTCCTCAGCCTCGTCCCAAGGCAGAACCGCCTTCATTCGATCAGTCAATGACGTTAATTGGGGCACTGAAAGATACGAAGGAGTTCCTCCCCCAAAATAAACAAAATTGGGTTTTCGTCCCCCTATGAAAGGCTTGGAGGCATACGCTTCTAGCTCTTTAACGGCCGATTCCAGATATCCGTTGATCGCGGTCGCGTTCTTGTCAGTATAAACTTTGAAGTAACAAAAGTGACAGCGCTTGCGACAAAATGGAATATGGAGATAAAGTCCCAGTTTTGTATCAGGGGATGGAGGACGTTCGATGGCTTCAAGAAACTCTCCCACATGATCTGGCTTCCAAAAAGAATAAGGAGGGTAATTGGACACAAAATAATTGCCCGCTGTCGTCGGCTTCTTTTCAGCCTCCATCTGCCCATGTGTCTCTGAATCTGTATTCGCTACTTCGTTCATAATTTTGAGTAATTTACCTCTTTGCTGATTCTTGCTGCGCTTGGCCAAGTTGGATCAGAGCTGCGATTTGGCATGAAAACCATAGACATTTCCATCCTCACTACCGATCACAACCCAGTCCTTGATCACTGCAGGTGAACTCGTCAGCGGCTGCCCCACGTCAATGGACTGGATTTCCTTGCCGTCTTCAAGCCGCACGCGATAGAGCCTGCCGTCTTCGGAGCCAAAAACGACTTCTTCGCCCACAACTACTGGTGAGCTATCCACCTTGCCCCGAGTGGAAAATCGCCAGATTCGTTCCCCCGTTTCACGGTTCAAGCAGTGCAATTGCCTGTCCCTGCCACCTATCATGACTTTGTCTTCAACGATTGCAGGTGATGCGTAGTAAGGAAAGCTACGGTCACGATACTTCCATTTGAGTGATCCCTGGTCGAGGTCGAAACATAGAAATTCACTTTCATAATGCCCCACATAAACTTTGGAACCTGCCATGGCGACGGACCCAGCAATGTAAGCGCCTGCTTCTATCTCTTTGACCTTTTTGCCATCAGAAAGTTGTATGACATGCAGCAGCGCATCACAGCCACCGAATACGGTTTGACCATTCGACACAGCAGGAGAGCCATTGATGTAGTCTCCAGTTTCATAATCCCAAACTTTCGTGCCATCGTCAGCTCGAATGCAATGAAGGCGAAAGTCATAACTCCCTGCCAGTATCCAGGTATTTTTTCCATCCGGCGATTGAATCCAATTTGGCCCCCCCAGAACCTGATCTTCGGTTTCATATTTCCAAACGAGCTTTCCATCTGCGGCCCGTAATTTGTAAACGAATCCGTCTCCCGAACCCACGTAAACATGGTCGTCAAGAACGAGCGGAGAGCTTTCTACGTTCCCCTGAGTTTCGAATTTCCAGATGAGCGATCCATCATTCAAATTCAAGGCATACACAAAACCATCATCCGATCCGATGAAGACACGGCGTTTGACAATGGCCGCCGATGATTTGATAGAAGATTGGGTTTTAAATACCCAGATTTCTTGGAGGGATGCCCCTAGTTTCGCAGGTGAAAAACCATCAAGAGAAGGATTCCCTCGATACATGGGCCATGAATCTGCCGAGGCGACGCCTTCAGCGGTATCGACTGTTTCCCTCTCTTCTGCCAGCAATCCGCTCGAGAGCAAAAAAGAAGCCAGTAAAAAACAAAAAGCTTTGGGTTGAAAAAATCTTTGCTGGTTCATCATCAAGTATCCTTAGTTACAGCATTTCCGTGAATATAAAAATTAATACCTATACGTATCATTCCTGCACCAAAAAGCAACCCTTAAGAATTCGAATTCCGGAGAGAAATGGAAGTAAAACGAGTCAGGGTAGCCACAAAATCAAGGGATGATCTCAATTTTGTTGGAGGCGTCGGAAGTAAATTCGCCAATCTCTGCTGCATGCAAATTGTTTGAGGTTAATTCGTAGAGCAAAGATGCTGCTTTGTCAGGTTCAACGGCGAACAGTAATCCTCCGGAAGTCTGGGCATCGCAGAGCAGCAGTTGATCGATTTCGTCGATTGCAGCATCAAAATATACAGACCGTTTGATCGCATCCAGATTCCGATGGGTTCCCCCTGGGATAAAATCCAGTTCAGCAAGTTGGCGCACCCCTTTTAGGAAGGGAACTTTCGATAACTGAACACGGCCACTTACCCCATCAAGCATTTCACGTAGATGCCCTAATAATCCAAACCCGGTCACATCGGTGCATGCACGCACTTGCGTCTGCTGTCCAATTTCCGATGCCTTTCGATTGAGCGCAGCCATTGAATCGATGGCTGACCGCTCAATGTCAGTATCCTTGTGACCCGCTCTCAATGCAGTCGTGACAACACCGACACCAATAGGTTTCGTGAGAATGAGTTTATCCCCTGGTTTAGCCCCGATGTTCGTCCAGTATTGATCGGGATGCACAAAGCCGGTGACACTCAGCCCATACTTGGGTTCGCTGTCATCAATGCTGTGACCACCTGCGATTTGAATACCCGCTTCCGCTGCTTTGTCAGCCCCCCCCCGCAGGATGTCCGCGAGCACTGAGAGAGGCAGTGATTTATTTTTACGGGGAAAGCCGACGACATTTAAGGCCACGGTGGGCCGACCGCCCATGG
The DNA here is from genome assembly GCA_000383715.1 of Verrucomicrobia bacterium SCGC AAA164-E04. Lineage (GTDB taxonomy): Bacteria > Verrucomicrobiota > Verrucomicrobiia > Limisphaerales > AAA164-E04 > AAA164-E04. Next base: position 52,168 of record KB912023.1, on the reverse strand, counting down.
CGTAAACATCACTCAGCGCATTGGCGGCTGCTATCGCTCCGAAGAGATATGGATCGTCCACGACAGGGGTGAAGAAATCAACCGTTTGAATGATCGCAAGCTCGTCGCTAACGCGGTACACGGCAGCGTCATCCGAAGTATGCGTTCCTACAAGAATATTCGGATCGGAGATGGCTGGTAAATCGCTCAGAACCTGAGCGAGGTCTTCAGGACCTAATTTAGCAGCTCAACCTGCACAATGAGACCATTGGGTCAGGGCGACTGTGTTGTGCGTTTTTTTTGATTCCATTTCGATAAGTTGAAACTAGCACTATCAGGAACATTTGAAAACGAATAGTTGAAAATGGTTCCGTATGATCCAAGGGTTGGAATCTACACTCAATTGGCTTGTATATTTCTCTGGAATTCCGGAAAAACATTCTATGTCCCATTGCGTGTCGAATTCACAAATGAAATCCCAATCCAGAATCCTCAAATCTATCGTGCTGCTGCTGATTGTCGTATTTTTTTGGGTAAGCCTTGCTCAAGCACAGCCTGTTCAAAGCAAACCTAATATCATCATCATTTATGCAGATGACCTTGGGTATGCGGATGTGGGCTGCTACGGAGCCACTCAGGTGAAAACACCCAACATCGACCGCCTTGCCAATGAGGGCTTGCTGTTCACAGATGGACATGCACCAGCTGCAACCTGCACTCCGTCGAGATTTGCCATGCTGACAGGTCAATACGCATGGCGCCAAAAAGGCACGGGTATTGCGCGAGGTGATGCCGCACTGATCATTGATCCGGAAACAATGACCATGCCTGATCTCATGAAAAAATCAGGATATCAAACGGGTGTAGTTGGCAAGTGGCACCTGGGGCTGGGCCCCAATGGTGGACCCAATTGGAATGCACGAATAAAACCCGGTCCATTGGAGATCGGTTTTGACTATGCCTTCCTGATTCCCGCCACAGGCGATCGGGTGCCATGCGTTTACGTCGAAAACCATCATGTGGTCAATTTGGATCCAAAAGATCCGATTCAGGTCAATTTCAAGAAGCGTGTCGGCAGCGAACCCATTGGAAAAGAGCATCCGGAATTGCTGAAAATGCACCCAAGCCATGGCCACGATCGAACCATCATCAATGGAATCAGCCGCATAGGATATATGACGGGTGGTAAAACAGCTCATTGGAAAGATGAGGATATGGCCGATGATATCACATCCAAGGCATTGAAATTCATAGACAGAAACGCGGCAGAACCTTTCTTTCTCTTTTTCTCACTTCACGACATCCATGTTCCGCGGGTACCCCATCCACGCTTTGTCGGCAAAACAGCGATGGGGCCAAGAGGTGACGCAATCGTCCAAACAGATTGGTGCGTAGGCGAAATCATGGAAAAACTGGATGATCTGAATATCGCTGATTCCACGCTCATTCTTTTCACAAGTGATAACGGCCCTGTCATTGATGATGGATATCAAGATGACGCTGTTGAGAAACTCGGCAAACATAATCCGGCCGGCCCTCTGCGTGGCGGGAAATACAGTGCCTTTGAGGCAGGCACTCGTGTGCCGTGGATCATGCGTTGGCCGGGAAAAATAAAACCAGGCAAGAGCAGTGCATTGGTATCGCAGGTCGATTTACCTTCCAGCTTTGCGCATCTCGCCAATGTTGAGGTCCCGCATGATGCCATACCAGACAGTTTTAATGTAATGGATGCACTGCTGGGAAATAGTAAAAGCGGACGTGACCATCTCGTTGAGCAGGCAAGAACCCTATCCCTGAGGGTTGGTGATTGGAAGTGGATCAGCCCAGCAAAGGGTGCCAGAATCAATAAAAACACCAATACGGAATTAGGAAACGACCCCAAAGGCTTACTCTATTATCTAGGTGATGATTTGGGGGAAAAACGTGAATTGTCCAATGCATATCCTGAAAAGGCTCAAGAAATGGAGCGGCTATTATCACAAATCAAAGAAAACAAGCGCAGCAGGCCATAATCAATAGATAAGCTTTAACGTTATCGCTCAAATTTTTTACTTCACAAACTTGCAAAAAATGGTAATTTATTTATTTGAGAATTTAGGCACCGCTTTTAACAGATGAAATTAAACACACACCATTCAAACAGAAGGAGTAGATCTGGATTTACCCTGATTGAGCTACTCGTCGTTATTGCCATTATTGCCATTCTGGCAGGCATGCTTTTGCCCGCGTTAAGCAAGGCTAAACTGAAGGCCCTTGGAGCAAATTGTCTCAATAATCAGAAACAGCTTGGTCTTGGATTCATCATGTATGCAGATGACAACGAAGACAATATGCTTTCAACCGATGGTAATCCTGCTGGTGGGTTCTGGCCTGGCCCTGGACGACTGAGTGCGAACGGAGGTTTCACTTTTACGGGTATTTCAGGCAATATGAACAAAACTGAAGCCCAGGAACGGGTTGAAGATGGTGTTCGAAATGGCCCTCTGTTTAATTACGTGCCAGCGCCAGGATCTTATCATTGCCCGGGTGATATCAGAACGAAACGCAACAAGCCCGGAAGTGGGTGGGCATGGGACAGTTATTCGAAAGCAAATGGTATGAACGGGAGTGGATGGCAAGGAGGCATACAAAAGCCTTACAAAAAGATGACTTCTGTTTACCAACCCACCCAAGCGATGGTGTTCATCGAAGAAGCAGACCCTCGCGACTTTAATCGAGGCACATGGGTGATTAATGTGCAACCTTCACTTGGATGGGTAGATCCCTTCGCTATCTTTCATGGCAACAACAGTAGTATCGGATTTGCCGATGGTCATTCCGAAACTCGTTCATGGAGAGACCCAGCCACTGTAAGAGCAGCCACAAACTCTTCAAATGGAGAGAACAGTTTTTTCTGGAATGGTGGCAATGCCGACAATCCTGATTTTGTATGGGTTCATACACGATATAAATACTCGAATTATGAACCGCTTCCAAACGCTCGATAATCCTAATGTGAATTTCGGAATAAACATTTCATAATCTCAAAAGCGGACAGAAAAACACGACTTCGGTCCGCTTTTTTTGGATGACTCACCATAGCGCCAGACGATCATTACCAATCACAGTCGCAAGGTCATGAATAAACAAAAAGTATTATTACCTTTACTTGGCCTCCTCATGGGCTTGGCTTCCAGTGAAATGACAGGCTCCTCATGGAGGGACGGGATGACTAAGGGTAAACCAGCACTTCGTTCAGCTGGGAGCATTGCTTTTGGACCTGAGGGCATCCTTTTCATTGCGGATGCAAAATCAGCATCCATTCACGCAATCTCAACCGGTGATACGAAGGCGTCAAAGGCATCTCCGGTAAAGCTGAAGGCCATCAACACCAAGATTGCGGGCATGCTGGGGACCACAGCCGATGAGATCCTGATCCGGGATATCGCGGTCAATCCGATCAGCAAGCACACCTACCTTTCCCTCAGCAGAGGACGGGGACCGTCTGCCATCCCTGTCATTGTCAGGGTTGAAGAAAACGACAAATTGATCGTGCTCGATTTCAATCATGTAGAAAATTCGACAGCAATCCTTCCTGATGCCCCGGAGGACAAATTGATGGGGCAAGGGCGAAGGAGCAGCAACAAGAGACTGGAATCCATCACGGACATTGCTTTTCTCGATGACCGTGTTTTGATAGCCGGGATTTCAAATGAGGAATTCGCTTCAACATTGAGAGGGATCCCCTTCCCTTTCAAATCAGTTGAGAAGGGCACCAGTGTTGAAATTTATCACGGCGCCCACGGAAGGTTTGAAACCAAATCACCTGTAAGGACTTTTGTTCCAATCAATATCGGAACTGAACCTCATTTACTGGCCGCTTACACCTGCACGCCTCTGGTTCAAATCCCATTGAAATCAATAGAACCCGGTGCTCAAATTATTGGTAAGACAATCGCAGAATTAGGCAATCGAAATCGACCACTGGACATGATTGTTTACAACAAGGAGGGCAATGTTTTTCTACTCATGGCTAATAGCAGTCGTGGCATCATGAAAATCAACGCGCACAGTATTGAGTCGTTTGACAAAATAGAAAAGCGGGTTGAAGGTGGACGGTCTGAGGGTCTCCCTTATGAAACAATCAATTCCTGGAAAGGCGTCGAGCAACTGGACCAGCTCGATGATCAGCATGCCATTTTGTTGGTACGTGCGGACAATGGGTCTCTGGACCTGATGTCCCGCCCTCTCCCCTGAGAAATAGGGCTTTGGAGAGGTTCCAGTCAACGGCGGCCTTGTGCGGGGCCGCCGTTGTTTTTTTGGATGACATGAACGCAAAGCATTACAAACCCTTCGTGACCCTGCTGACGGCATTCTGCACTCACACTTTATCAGCTGCTGAAATCCAATGGATCCAACCAGAGGGAGCATCTGCCCCTACTCAAGTCATCGCAAGCGACGTTGATGGATTGAGGCATCCAGATTCCACCTTCGCAAAAGGGTGGAGATCCTGCCTGAAGGTCTATGTGGTCACTGATGCCTTTCTGCCCAATGAGAAGCCTCCATCCGTTCTTGGCTCCTGTGAACAGTCCGGGGAAGCCATAACTTTTACCCCGAGGTTTCCTTTTTCAAACCGAGTCACTTATCGTGCAGAATTTCAACTCCCGGAATCTGATACGGAGTCTGATAACCTATATGAAAGGAAGATCCATTCAACATGGATTCCCACGCAGGAAAAAAAAGCCCCGAACACTGAGATCACGCAAATTTACCCAACCGCAGATTACCTTCCTGAAAATTTACTCAAATTCTATCTCACTTTCTCGAATCCCATGAGCGGGGGATATGTCTATGACCATATCCACCTTTACAACGAGTTGGATCAGGAAGTAGAGCTTCCCTTTCTTGAACTTGAAGAGGAATTGTGGGACGACGCGATGATGAGGTTGACTCTTTTCATTGATCCGGGACGCATCAAGCGCGGCGTTAAGCCACTGGAGGAAATAGGGCCTTCGTTAGTCAATGGAGAACGATTCCGACTGGTAATCGATGAGGATTGGAAAGATGCATCCGGAATACAGCTTAAGCGCGCAATGGCAAAAAGTTTTCATGTAATACAGCCAGATAGAAAAGCAATTGATCCAATCAGGTGGGAAATCATCGCACCAAAACCAGACAGCCGTGATGCATTGGTGATCAAGTTTGGAGAATCACTGGACTTTGCACTTGCTCAACGACTGATAGAGATTTTCTCATCGGAGGGGGATTGGATTCATGGATCAAAACAACTTGAAGCAAACGAAACTGAATGGCATTTCAAACCTGATAGCCATTGGAAGAAAGGCGACTACACCGCTCGTGTACAAATGATACTTGAAGATTTAGCTGGAAACAACATCGGTAAGTCCTTTGAAGTCGATGTTTTTGATGATGTTCAGCGACGCATCCATTCAAAATCCACGGATCGCAATTTTAGGGTTCGGTAGTCGTGGCCTATACAAAATCCATAGAATCCGAATGAGCTTCGATGCTGGCATATGCATTGTGATTGTGAATGCTTTCAAAATTTTCCGCTTCCACACGATACCATGTCACTTGAGGCATCGCTTTGAGGCGCATCACGACATTGCGCACCAGGTCTTCGACAAAAACAGGGTTCTCGTAGGCAGCTTCAGTAACAGCTTTTTCATCGGGCCTTTTGAGCAGAGCATATAGCTCACTACTGGCCGAAGATTCCACCTGTTCAATGAGATCCTCGATCCAGACAATGTCATTAAATCGAACTGCCACGGTTACCTCACCACGCTGATTGTGCGCGCCGTACCGGCTGATAGCCTTGGAACACGGGCATAGTGTTGTGACTGGAACCACTACTTTCAAGACGAAATCCAAATCATCCCCGTCCGCTGATGCATCAAACGAAACCGTGTAATCCATCAGGCTTTTCTTTCGAGTGACGGGTGCGGCTTTCTCAAGAAAATAAGGGAATTCCATTTCCAGATGAGCATTTTTGGCATGCAATTTGGACTGCATTTCCTGTAATATCTGGGGTATGATCTCCACGTGGACGAGATTTCCATGCGAACTGAGCACCTCTACAAATCGACTCATGTGAGTGCCTTTAAATTCATGTGGCAAGTCCACATACATGCCCACTGAGGCGATGGTATCCTGGTGATGGCGGGCTCGATCGCGCACCTGAACAGGGAATCGCAATCCTCGAACCCCTACCTTATCGATAGGTATGCACCGCTCGTCTTTTTGGTTCTGTGTATCAACGAGGGCTCCTGATTTGCTTATCTTTTTACCTGCCTCGATTTTTTTTGTGTCTGAAGTCTCCACTGCGCTAATAATCAATTTTTGTTTAATCAAGCATACTCGGTCATTGGCTGATTGCAATATTGCTTGTTGCCAATAATGCTTCGCAATGGAAATAATTATGAGCAGAAGAAGCATAAACAAGCACAATTCAACGTTAAGTGACGTATTTGACTTTCACTTTAGCCTCTAAAGGCCCGTGCGGGTTTGGAGATGGCCGGCCTGTCTTTTATCAAGTGCAGTGGTATCCAATGTCAACCTTACGGCTATCGAATCAGCGAGGGGTATCCAACCCGATTTTGATGCACTTTGCCTCGAATACCACGGACCAAACAAACAGAAATCGGACCTCCGAATCGATCGTCGAGCTGTCTTGATGAAGGGTGGAAGTTCAGGTATATCAAGCATCTCTCCGGGTAACCCGTTGAAGAGTTATTTGTTAGACTTAATTTAATCCAGAGACCCCAATGAGCGCATGACTTCCTGAAGAATCCCGCCCACCTAGAGAGATTGAGGGATTTAAGGATGCTCATACCTCGAATGCAGAATCTGCATATGAAGGCGTGGGTGATCAGCTTATCGACTCCCCACGATTGGGTGAGCGCTGGGCGCAGCATTAGCTCAACGTCATCGGATAAAGCGAATCGAACCGTAAGGTTGCCTGGCCCCAGCGTGATTATGTCGTCAGGGGGTATTCAACGAGATCATTCCTCAAAATCAATTTATTCAGGAACAGATAGCAGGAGATCCCTTGGGTGCAGGTGATTCTACGAATTCGGAAACATACCTGGACTGCAAGAAAGAGGGACCCGGTGTGACGACAACCCTGAAATTTTCACCAGTTTTCTCACCAGATCAAGCGTAAGAAAAGGTCACAGCTTTAGGCTGAGTGATGTGCTTGGTTTCAAATCGACGGTCGAAGCAATCACCGTTTATGATTTCAATGCTACCATGAAATGCAAATGAGGAGACTCTCTTCGGCTGGATTAAAAAAAGGACAACAACTCATACAATCACGCGCAAAAGCGATCGTCTTCCGGAGAGTATTGAATTCACCTACAATCGACTGGCCGCCGCTCTTCGTGAAGCAGAAATACGTTTCACAACCTCATCAGCAACCACACCTGCTAGGATAACGGCTCCAATCACTGCGTACTCAATGTGCGTGGGTATCCAGTCCACCAAGGTGATCATATTGCGCAATACCTGCATCAAGGCAGTACCGATCACTACACCAATGATGGTCCCCTGTCCCCCTCGCAAACTGCACCCCCCCAAAACAGCCGCAGCGATGGCATACAGTTCATAAAAATTCCCAAGGACTACCGGCTGGGCAGAATTTCCATCCAGAATAAAAAGAACACCTCCCAACCCAGCCATGGCAGCACAAATGATGTAGGCAAGAATGATCATGCGGTCGGTATTGATCCCGCTGTAGCGCGCAGCCTGCTCGTTACACCCAAGCGCAAGAAGGTATCTGCCGTAAATGGTGCGATTCAGGAAAATAGAGGCGAGAATGGCAACCATCAACAAGAGGAAGAAAGGAACAGGAATCCCGAACGTGTCAATCGGAACCCCAGGAACAGCAACCTTGCCAACCCCTATCCAGCGAAGTTCACTGAAAAATTTACCAAAACCCTGCGTTTGATCTCCGGTGAATCCGCGCGTGATTCCTCGGTACATCAAGAGGCCACAAAGTGTAACCACAAACGGTTGAAGTTTTAATTTGGTAATCAACACTCCATGAACAAGGCCAATCAGAAGACTCAAGGTGACTACAATTAAAATGGCCAGCGGAAGTGGCACTGTCATTTTAACCAGCAGCCAGGGAAGGCCACACCCAATCAAGCAGATAATGGAGCCAATGGAGAGATCTATCCCACTGGTGATGATAACGAATGCGACGCCGATGCTAATGATACCAAACAGGGATGTGCGCAGGATCAAGCGCTCCATGTTGTAAGGCGTCAAGAAACTCGGACTCATTATCGCGGTCAATATGAAAACCACCGTAAAAACCCCTAAAATTCCATAAATCTTTTTCATCGAGCTAATACCGTTCAGTTGTTCGAAATTGGCTTGGCTTGGGTGCCGGTAGCGAGTTGCATCACCGACTCTTCTGTCAATTCATCGCGCATTAATGTTCCCGTCAGTTTTCCCTCATGCATGACGATCGCTCTGTCTGACATACCGATAATTTCCTCCATTTCACTAGACACAAATAAAATAGCAACACCTTCTTCAGCCAGCTTTTCCATCAGTTTGTAAATATCCTGTTTGGCTCCCACATCGATGCCTCGAGTGGGTTCATCCAGAAAAAGCACCCTTGGTTTCATGGCGAGCCATTTGCCCAGAACCACCTTTTGTTGATTGCCGCCAGACAAATATTGGACTTCCTGAAGATCAGAAGGCGTTTTGATTTTCATCTCAGCGACCATTTCCCTGCTGATGTCCTGTTCACGTCTGTGATTCAGAAAGCCTTTATTCTGATCCCTGCCAAGACTGGCCAGGCTCATGTTTTCTCTGACTGCCATTTCGAGCACGAGGCCCTGTTGCTTGCGATCTTCAGGCACCAAAGCCAAACCATTTTGAATGGCCTGAATGGGCGAACGAATGACCACCGAGTGGCCTTGAACTTCCATCGATCCATCAAGCGCAGGCATCACACCAAACAAGGTCTGCAGCATCTCAGTACGCCCGGCACCAACCAAACCCGCCACTCCTACAATCTCGCCTGATTTAATCTCGAAGCTCAGTGCGTGCTTTGGATTCTGAATCGTGCGCACCTTGTCAACTTTAAGGGCCACGGCCCCGTGAGACCTCGGCTCAAGCGCGTAATATTTAGAAATATCGCGCCCCACCATCAGTCTGACCATGTTATCGTGGGTCGTTTCTTGACGGAACAATTCACCTGCGTTGTCTCCATCCCGGAGAACGGTGACCCGGTCCGCCAGCTCCCGCACTTCACTCAAACGATGAGAAATGTAGACGATAGCCACATTTTTCGAGGCAAGGTCTTTGATGACTTTGAAAAGTTGCTCGGTTTCGTGCTGGCTCAAGCTGGATGTAGGTTCATCCATGATCAACACGCGCGCGTCCACGGACAAAGCCTTTGCGATCTCGATCATCTGTTGATGTCCAATGGTCAAATCACTGACAATCTGATCAGGGCTGACCTTTAAACCAACTCGGTCAAGAAAACTCGAGGACTCCCTGCGCATCCGGGCTTTGTCGAGAAGTCCTGCCTTGCGAGGTTCACGTCCAAGAAAAATATTGGCAGCGACATCAAGGTTGTCGGCAAGGTTTAATTCTTGGTGGATCAGAGCGATTCCCTTGTCAAAGGCATCCTCTACTCCCTTGAATCGAACCGTCAATCCATCCACCAGAACCTCACCTTCATCGTACTCCTGAACCCCTGCCAGGATTTTCATGAGTGTGCTTTTACCTGCACCGTTTTCACCGATGACAGCCAGTATTTCTCCTGCTTTGAGGTGAAGGTCCACTCCCTTGAGTGCTTTCACCCCTGGGAAGCTCTTAGTGACGCCACATACCCGCAGCAAGTCGGGTGGCTCCGCGCTTTGCTCGGGGGTCCTGAGCCCCTGCTGCTGACCCGAATCACTCACCAGCTTCAGTCTCGCCCGTCTTTATTTTCAAGTCGTCCCAAAAGGCAACCACATTGTCTTTGACAATGGTTCGAGCGGGAATGTCGATAAATTTATTTTCAGGAATCAGTGAGGTGTCTTCCTTGTTCAGTGCCACCAATACTTCAATGGATTTGTAGCCATATTCATAGGGATTCTGAACAATCGTCCCACTTACGGTGCCGTCGATGATTCCTTGAAGGGTATCGTTATCTTCGTCGAAGGCAACGATCTTGACCTTATTAAGCTTATTAGCCTGAGAAAGTGCCTCCATGATGGCTGGTGGGTTGTAGGCAAAGAGTCCAACCATACATCCAATGTCAGGATGGCGGGAAAGGGTATCTTCTGCATTTGCTTTGGCGCGAGCGGGATCCCCTTGATCAGTCAGGGTACCAAGGATTTCATATCCATTTCCGGTGACTCCCTTGTCGATGGGATCAAATCTTGAAGGATCCGAATCGCGTCCAACCAGTTCATCAATCACACCCTGACGACGACGACGACCATTGTCCTGATCCACACTACCCACAAATATCATTACCTTGCCGCCACCAGGCAATGCTTCTCTGACAAGCTTCCCACACTGGCGACCAGCGGTGTAGTTATCGACACCAATATAGAGCAATCTCTCCGAATCTGGTGCATCAGCATCCACAGTGACTAAGATTGTTTTTTTGGCAATCTTGTCCAGGATATCCGTTTGATTCGCCGGATCACTGACACTCACTGCGATCCCATCGACACCACGAGCCAATAAGTTCTCGAGCACGCTTTTCTGACCGGCTGCATTGCCCGTTGGCATGTGATAGGAGGTTTCCACATCGAAGTCGTTACCGGCTTTTTCGACGCCTTTTTTGGCAATGACCCAGAAGGATGCTGGCATATTGGTCACGAAGGCGAAGCGGGGCTTACTACTTTTGCCTTGTTCTCGTGGCCCACACGCAGTGATACCCCCCAAGACAACTGCAAGGGCGGCGCTTAATATGATAAGTTTTCTCATGATCTTTTTTTGTTACCTTGTATTAAGGTTAAACACGCATTTCAGGATAATTCATGCCATGCAGGGCAGGCGCTCCTGCCTTGAATGATTCGTGAAAGTGATGAAGCTTTGATCTCAAATAATTCACTAAAGGTCAAGCTAAGGTAGTATGAGAGACATCATTCAAAAATAAATATGGTCGGGATTGGAATCACTTTCGGCTTGCAGACCGATCGTTAATCTGGCGCTGCGCATCAATGCAAAGTCAACCCCCCGTTGACATGCAAGTTTTGCCCAGTCACAAAACTTGAGGATTCGCTGGCCAAAAACGTGACGGCTCCGGCCAAATCCTGAGGCACCCCCCAGCGTCCAACCGGTATGGTGGGAAGGTAGGCGTCTTTCCATTCCTGTGGCTCCTTATCGTGGCGTTCAACGGGAATCCAACCCGGCGAAATCATATTGACAGTGATCCCAAAAGGCGCGAGCTCACGGGCCATACTGCGAGACCAACCATTTTGCCCTCCCTTGGCCGCTACATAAGCGCTGAAATTAGGAACCCCCAAATGCAGCACCTCTGAACCAATGTTTATGATGCGCCCCCAATGCTTCTTTTTCATACCAGGCAGTATTGCACGGCTGATGAGAAATGGGCTTTTGATGAAGAAATCGAGCATGGATTGATAAAAATCCCAGGAATATTCCTCAATCGGATGATGCGGTTGATCACATGTTGCGTTCAAGACGGCTATATCAACTGGACCTAACTCTTGATTGATGGTCTCAACCATGGTGTTGACTTGAGCTTCGTCGGTCACATCTCCTTTTACCAGCAATCCCTCGCATCCCGCTTCTTTGAACGCTTCCAGAGTGGCTTGAGCCTTGGTTTCATCATGGTGATAATTAATGGCAATGCGGGCTCCAGCTTCGCCCAGAGCAAGGGCCATTGCACGCCCTAAACCCTTGGTACTACCAGTGACCCATGCCACCTTGCCTTCTAACGAAAATTGTTCATTGTGATTCATAATTGGAATAACGATATATTGGCAAAGGAAGTTGATAAGTGCAATCTCCGGGAATTAAAATTGGACTTTCTGCAAAATACAAAAACGAACTTCATTGTCCATAAATCCCAGCCATCTCGCCTCCGTAAGTCCTTTATAATACGATATTTTTTGCGGCTGACTTCCCATAAGCAAGAATCACAAATTAAAAACATTGGATTTCGCTTTGTGTCATGCCTCGGACTTGCTTACATTCCTGCCAGATGATTCGTTCACTGCTCATTTTATTTGTGCCGCTCAAGGCTTGGGAGAAGATAGCCGACCAGTCATGGAATGTATTACTGGTCTTCTTATCAGTCTGCCCCCTGATGGTCGCAAGTTGTGCTTTTGAAGGGTGGGCGATGATTCAGTTTGGAGCTGAAAAAGGTGGGTTAGGACGAATCACGCGCCTGGAAAGCAATCAAATTATTACATTCGAAATCATTCAGGTAGGATTGGGATTGTTTCTCTTGTTTTTTGGAGCCAAGTTTATCCAGTGGTCGTGCCAGGGTTTCCACACCGTAACGACTTACAAACAAGCTTTCACCCTGACAGCCTACGCTTTGAGCCCTCTTTTCTGGCTGCGTTTCCTAGATGGGATACCTCAAATCCCTTCCTGGCTTTGCTGGGGAATGGGAGCTCTGGGGACCTTGATTGCACTCTACCATGGCGTCGCATTGATTATTCAACCCAATACCAGCGTGGGGTTTGGAATGTATCTTGTTTCATCGATGACACTGATTTCCATCAGTGGATTGTGCCATTACCTGGCACTGGGCATTGCCTACGAAAAGTTCAATATCAGGCCTTGGGTCGGTCACCTTTTCCTTCCAGGATAAGGCAAGCCTGTTGAATATCCCACCCTGCAGCAAGCAATGTAGAGTGAGCCAGGTCGTAGTGGACATCGGTCAGGGTAACGACCATTCGAATGGCTCGATCGCGTAGTTTTTCATTGGAGGCCCGCACGTCGATCATCAGATTGCTCTTCACCTTACCAATGCCTATCATTGACAAGGTGGTAATCATGTTGAGCACGAGTTTGGTCGCGGTGCCCGCTTTCAACCTCGTTGAACCGGTGAGGATTTCCGGACCTACTTCGGGACAAATCACGACATCTGGGTGGTGATCTCGAGGCCATTCAAGGTGGGGGTTAAAACATAACATACCCTGTCTTGCCCCCAGAGACCTTGCATAACTCAATGCCCCATGAACGAAAGGAGTTCTGCCGCTTGCCGCAATGCCCAACACCATATCTTTTCGATCAAATCCACGCCGCTGCAGGGTTTGGAATCCAGCCATAAAATCGTCTTCCGCCCCCTCCATCGATTCCCATATTGCCGTACGTCCCCCGGCGATCACACCTTGAATCATGGATGCAGGCACACCAAAAGTCGGAGGGCATTCGCTTGCGTCCAGAATACCCAGACGCCCACTCGTGCCAGCTCCCACGTAGAAAAGCCTGCCTCCTTTTTTAAGCCCTTCAGTCACCCAGCTGATCCATTTGAGGATTTTTTTCTTCTCTTCTCTGATTGCCGAGGGAATGCTTTCATCTTCAGCCAAAAAAAGGTCTATCGCCTTGCCTCGACTCATCACATCCAGTTTCCGAGAAAGTGGCAAACGGATTTCCGTAGGAGAAATCTGAGTTGCAACAGGTAGCACTTGATCTCGCAAGGAAGTGCGGGTGTGCCTGACGGCTGACTGTGAATTTCGTGGCATTCTTACCTTGGACGAAGCATGCAGATCAAGGCCTGCGTAAATGGTCCCCCAGGCACTCTCTGCAGGAATGATGGCGATGTGCGCATCTTGCTTAATCTCACGCAATAACCGTTTAAACAAACGCGTAAATGCAGGCTGTTTTAGAAAAACACCACCAGCCAGAACAAAATAGCAGGTTTTGGATTCCAAGCGTTTCCAGCATGCGATGGCATCCGTGGCCAAGGCAAGTGCAGCTTGATTTATGACTCCTCTAGCTAGAGGGTCACGCTTCTTGAATGCCTCAAAAACAACCACAGCCAAAGCAGCAATTTCAGTTTTTGAGGCTTGTTGAAACCAGGGAATCCAATCGTTTGGATCATTGTGCATGGACGCCTGAAGTAGTTTTTCTCCCAGTTTGGGCCATTTGCCAGTTTGATCGAAATGTTGGATCACAGCCCTAATTGCAGAATGAGCTATATCATAAGAGCTTCCACGATCCCCCAAGTGGTGTCCCCATCCACCACATTTGGCTTCCTTTCCTTTTTTGTCTCTGCCAAAGCAACAGCTACCTGTTCCAGATAGGACTAAAACGTGCGAATCAGCTTTTTTAAAATTCCGCTGGGCTACTATGAGCGCCGAGGCTAGATCATGATCAACCCAGATGAGAGCATTGGGCCATATTTCACGCGCAGCTTCGATGATCCATCCGCGGTCTCGATCATCACGCACGCCAGCCAGGCCTAGACACACGCATGCTGGGTCTTGTTCATCATTGGCGCAGCTTTTCAGCAGATCAAGGAGGCCCTGTTTTCCAATAACCCGAAAATTACCCGGTCCAAAAACGCGCTGGTGAATCAGTTCACCCTGCGTGTTGGAAAGAATCAGCGTGGTCCGCGTGCCTCCCGCCTCGATCCCTAGAATGGTTTCGCTCATAGTTGCTTGCCATCCCAGTGATTATTTTTGAATGACCAGCTCATCTTTCAGTTTGCCGTCAATATCATACGCACGGTAAACCAAACGATCTCCGGAAATCTGAATGTCCAGAACCTGATATGTAGCGGTATTGGTCATTCCAAATTCTGTGTAGTTCCGGGGATCTTGCTCATACATCTTCGTTCCGCTGACTGAAACGATATAAACGGTTCCTTCCTTCGGTGAGGCAACCTTTTTCTCCCCTTTCATCGGAAAGGTTCTGAGATATGCATGGTCATGCCCCTGCAAGGCAAGGTCGACGTGATATTTATCGAACAAAGGCAACCATTCCTTACGAATGGAAGCATTGTCACGGCTTGGAGCTGATGAGTAGGCAGGATGGTGATAGGTGACAAATTTCCAAGTCGCCTTGGTTTCGGAAAGCACTTTTTCCAACCACGCCGTTTGTGTTTCTGGTTTGATGTTTGAATCAAGCACGACAAACTGGGCATTACTGTATTCAAACGCATAGGCACGCTCTTTTTCAACGCCTTCAGGCCCGTTCTTGAAAAGCTCAAAATTACGAAGGTAGAGTGTTGGATGCCCTCCCTGATTCTCATGATTACCGATCACTGGAACGAGCTGACGCCGATCGTAAATATCATCTGCATTGTAGAAAAAACTGTCCCAATCGTCTCGATCATTGCCTCGGTTTACCAAATCACCGGCCATGATGTAAAAAGCAGCATCGGGGCGCTCCCGAAAGGCGTTGTGAACCAGACTTCCCCAACGATCGAGTCCATTCTGAGCATCTCCCATGTAGATAAAAGAGAACGGTTCTATCCTTGAAGGTGCGGTCGTGAATTCAGATAATTCCGTCCACCCATCCTCGCTGCCATCGCCCACAGAATAAACATAGGTTGCGTCAGGCTGCAATCCAGTCAGCGTCGCAAAAAAGCGATGCGAAATGGGATCATTGATGATGTTGGGCGTTTCCAACACCTCGAATCTTGCCAAGATCTTATCAAGAGGTTTTGGATTGAAACGGTTGAATGAGGCTTTATTTTGAAAAAGCACATACCCTTCCTTGACACTGGTATCGGTGCGCCACTGGAGGGTTTGAGTGGTTTGAGGGTCGTCACTCCAGGTCAGCACAACCTGATCGGGATGAGGCGTGCTGGGATACTGGGTCCATTTGAAATAGTTCACAAGAGAAGCATCTTGTCGACTGTTATATTTGGTCTGAATGATCACGCTCCCATTGAACAGTTCTGGCACGCTTGCCAGGGTGTCCTCTTGATCGGTATAGAGCTTGACGCCGTCCTTCAAGATAGCAGCCTGGACCTGGCCTGGATAGATATCGCTGACCTCGATCACATCACCTTCATTCTGAGGTTTCAGGATCGGGATATAATGCGCCCCCCCCGATCCAAGTGAATTCACGCCCAGTCCCACATCACCCGCAGGGAAGGATTTCTGCCAGACATCCACTTCCACATCTTTGATTTTGATCACGATACCCGTTAAATTCCAACCGTTTCCACGAATCCAGAAAGGTTGTGATTTGAGCGAACGATCACGAATAATGCTGACGACAACAGGTACATTGACTCTGAAATGGACATGCTCAGTGCTCAGTATCTTCTTTTCCTCTTCATTCAGAAACTCCTCCACCTGATATGGAGTCAAAGCCTTGAGTTCGGCTTCAGTAAATGCGGATTTCATCCTCAGCGTAATCGCTGCCACCGTGTCATGAACAGATGGGTGCCCCCCAACATGAGCGTGCAGGAGTTCCGGCAGGATTGAAAAAGAAAGCATCCATAGAATAGCTGTTAGACGTCGCATAAGGGACAGAACATACAGAAAGACCTTAAACATGACCACGGAAAAACGGTCCATTCTGCATGGAAAATGCCACAGGAATACTACGCGCTGCATCTCCCTCAGGGTTTGCAGGCTAGGGATGCAATTTCACCCTTGAAAGCCCCAAGTTTATACTGGCAGCCCATCCGCTCTCAGTGTTCAATGGCGGTCACACTATGTATCGCGTGCGTCACATTGGATTGCTTCTTGTATGGATGTTGGATCTCTCCTGTCGAGCCGACAGCCTTCAACTGTACCTTGAGCAAATCAAACCTGTGTTTAAAGAGCGATGCTATGCTTGCCACGGAGCTTTAAAACAAAAAGGCGGACTGCGGCTTGACTCGGTTACGCTCATGGAAAGGGGCAGCAACAACGGCAATATCCTTGATGTAGAAAGCAAGGATCTTCCCCCTCTTTTTCAGCGTCTGATCTCAACGGACCCAGAGGAACGGATGCCGCCTGAAGGCAAGCCCATAGAAACGGAAACCATTCAAGCCCTGCGAATGTGGATCGAAGCTGGCCATCCTGGTCCGAGCGATGAAAAGCCCGAAGACGATCCACTGAGCCACTGGGCCTTTCTACCCCCTGACAAACCAGAGCTGAACCATCCTGCAAGAAATCCAATCGACGCCATACTCGCCCAACATCATGAGGAAAACAACCTGAATCCACAAGCAGCCGCAGAACCGCGATTGTTGATGCGGCGATTATTCCTCGATTTGGTTGGACTTCCTCCAGAGCCTGAACAGATTGAAGATTTTCTGAATGCACCCGAGGCACCCGGATACAGCCGAATAGTGGATCAACTTCTTGCCTCTCCACACCATGCCGAAAGATGGGGAAGGCACTGGATGGATGTCTGGAGATACAGTGACTGGTTTGGGCTTGGTACACAATTGAGGTATAGCCAGAAACACATCTGGCATTGGCGTGACTGGATTCTGGAATCACTCAACGAAGACAAGGGTTACGATCAGATGATTTTGGAAATGCTGGCTGCTGATGAGTTATATCCCACAGACCAGAACCGGCTTCGTGCGACTGGGTTTCTGGCGCGCAATTATTTCCTTTTCAACAGAACAACGTGGCTGGACAAGACCATTGAGCATACCTCAAAGGCATTCCTTGGATTGACCATGCAGTGCAGCAAATGTCACGACCACAAATACGATCCTATTTCCGCCAGAGATTACTATCAATTCAGAGCCATCCTGGAGCCTCATCAAATCCGAACAGACGCCCTTCCGGGAGAATCCGATTTGAACAAAAACGGATTACCAAGAGTCTTTGACATGCATCCTGAAGCCCCGACTTATGTGCACGTAAGAGGAAATGAAAAGCAACGGGACATTTCAGAAAAGATGCACCCCGCTCCTCCTGCTTTTTTAAGGCATGTTCCTTTTAATATTACCCCCATCATCTTGCCGCCAACAGCATACCGACCGGAAATTCAGACTCATGTCAAAGACACGCTCTTGAAAGAAGCCCAGACACACATCGATGTCCTTGAAGCAGGATTGAAAAAAGACTCAAGCGATGGTGACGCATACCACTCCAACAGTAAGACCGGAGATACACAAGAGCATGAATGGATGGCCGCCAAACTGCGCCCCGCCATGATCACCGCTAAATTTGAGGCTATCCGGAATAAGGCAATGGTGCCCGACTCCCTCCAGCAGCAAGCATTGGACGAAAAAGCAGCAAAGACCGAATACAAATATGAGTTGGCCCGATTCGATTGGAAAATCAGCAAAGCCAGACAAGCCGTTGAAGCAGGAAATGATGGCAAAGAAGCTTTGAAACAGACACTCGATCAGATTCAGGAAAAGCGAACTCAACACATTCAGAGCCATCTGGAAAACCCACTTCAATACACCCCTCTGCGCGCATCTATCAAGGCTTTGGAATCTCCAGCGGAAACCGAAAAGGAACGCTTCTTACCCTACCCCAAAACAAGCACGGGAAGGCGGACTGCTCTGGCAATGTGGATCACGCATCCTGACCACCCACTCACAGCTCGTGTCGCAGTGAATCACATTTGGATGCGACATTTCGGGGCACCATTGGTAGACCCCGTCACAGATTTCGGACGACAAACCAACCCGCCAAAACTCCAGGAGTTGCTGGATTTCCTTGCCATCACCCTCATTGAGAATGATTGGAAGATGAAGCCAATTCACAGGCTGATCGTAACGAGTCAGGCCTACAAAAGATCCAGCTCAGAATCGAACGCCTTGGCAGACAATCTTATTGTTGATCCGCATAACGAACTCGTGTGGAGACAAAACTCAATTCGTATGGAGTCACAGATTCTCAGAGACAGCATCCTTCAATTGTCAAATCAGCTCCACACACAAATGGGCGGACCGACGATTGACCCGGAAGGAAATCCCAACATGCATCGCCGAAGCCTCTATTTCAAGCACTCGCGGGACGATCAGCATCGCTTTCTGACGCTGTTTGATGATGCATCTATTTTAGCTTGTTACCGACGGTCCGAAAGCGTCATCCCACAACAAGCTCTGGCACTCGCCAACAGCAGTCTTTCCATGGATGCATCCACTCGAATTACAGAGGCATTGACTTTAAAAACCGGCATTGCCGAAGACAGTCACGCAGCTTTTGTCAAGCTAGCGTTTGAAACCATATTGGGATGGAAACCTACACCGGAAGAAATGAATGCATGCCTGGACAGTATCACAAACTGGCAACAGGAAAACGAATCGAACTCTAATCCCAACACGCAATCACCTCGCGCAAGTCTGATTCATGTTCTGCTCAACCACAATGATTTTGCCACCATTCGTTAATCATGAAAAGCCCCGGCCCCTGGCATGTGCACAACGATAATCAAATCGCGATGAACCGTCGCTCCTTTCTGAACCGAAGCGCCTTGGGGTTCGGGAGTATCGCGTTGCAATCACTCCTTCACCAAGAGGCCATGGCGGTTCCTGGTCCGGGATTTGGCCGACATCATCATCCAGCAAAAGCCAAAAATGTGATTTGGCTGTTCATGCGCGGGGGAGTCAGTCACATGGAGAGTTTTGATCCCAAACCTGCTCTCAACCAGTATCAGGGCAAGAGCATTGGAGAAACACCCTTCAGCCGAGTTCAATCTCCCGAGCTGCTCAAGAAGGTGCGTGTCGTGGTGATCAATGATGCCAACGGACAACAACGGAACAAGATCTACCCACTGCAGACCTCTTTCAAACCATACGGGCAAAGTGGCATGCAGGTAAGTGATTGGTTCCCTCATATCGGATCATGCGCGGATGACATCGCCGTGTTACGATCCATGTGGACCACCGATGACAATCATGGAGCGCAGGTTCAGTTTCACTCGGGACGTCATATGCTTGATGGCCGTTTTCCAACCATCGGGGCGTGGGTCACTTACGGACTGGGGTCTCTCAACGAAAACCTGCCCCAGTTTGTCACTATCGGGCCCCGTTTTTTTGATAAAAGAGACGGTCACTACCTGGGACCAGCCTACGATGCGGTGCCACTCAAGATCGATCCCAAAGCCCCTCTGGATTTTGCAAAACCACAACGTCCCATCAGTATGGAAAGGCAAAGATCCGCATTTGATTTGGTAAACAAATTAAATCAGATGCGTTCCAAGGTGTTCCCAAACGATGACAAACTGGAAGCCCGCATTCAATCCTATGAACTTGCTTACCGAATGCAGTCATCTGTTCCGAATCTTTTGAATCTTGATCAGGAGCCTGACCATGTCAGAAAAATGTATGGCATGGATCAAGACGTGACTCGTCCCTTTGGAAAACAATTACTGGCAGCGAGGCGCATGGTGGAAAAGGGAGTTCGCTTCATCCAGATCATGCATGGAGATGGTGCAGCCGGAGCCTGGGATGCTCACAGCGGCCTCAAGAAGAATCATGAGAAGCTTTCAGCTCAGGTCGACAAACCGATTGCCGGACTCTTGAAAGACCTCAAACAGCGCGGCCTCCTGAGCGAAACTATCGTTGTTTTTGCAACCGAGTTCGGACGCACACCCGGTTCGCAGAGCAATGACGGTCGCGATCATCATCCTTACGGATTTTCAGTATGGATGGCAGGTGGAGGCATACAGGGAGGACTCACTCATGGCGCGACCGATGAATTGGGTTTTCATGCAATCGAACATCCTCATTATGTGACCGATGTGCATGCCACCCTTCTCCATCAACTGGGCCTGGATGCACATCGAATGGAAGTGCCCGGACATAAACGTCTCGAAGAAGATTTCGGCCATGTCATCAAGGAAATCCTGGCTTAGAAAAACAATTCATCCATGAGAAGCCGAATCGAACTCATTGCAGGAAAGGTTCAAATTGAAAACTTGCTTGCGACAGTGGGAGATCAACCCGACGTCATGCTATTGCATTCGTCACTTCAGGGGCACCCCGATTCACGGTTTTCATTCCTCACGGCTTTTCCGATGGTCACCCTTCGAGCATTTGGTGCGGATTGCCATCTACATTATCCGACGGTTCAAAAAAGCCACACAGTTTACGGAAACCCCTGGTCCGTGATGGATCAGCTCATGCACCCATTTGAAGTGATGGAGGAACTTGACTCTCCTTTTCCGTTGGGTGGCTGTTTTGGTTACTGGGGTTATGACTTGAAACATTTTGTTGAGCCCAGCCTTGAAAGAAGAGCGGTCAGATCAAGCGTATTACCTGATGCCTATGTGGGCCTCTTTGCAAGTCTGGTAGCTGTTGACCATTGGGATAACAAAACGTGGATTGTGGCAACCGGTTTTCATCCGGATGGCACATGGTCCCAAACCGAGGCGACCAGACAGGTCGATCAGTGGAAACAGCTCTTGGAATCGAGCAGCAACATCAAACTCCCCGATTTGCCTCACCCGAGCGGAAATCCCAACTTTTCATGGCCCAGCTATCCAGATCGGAATGCTTATGTTCGTTCGGTAAAACGAGCACAGAAACTCATTGGTCAAGGGGACATTTATCAGGTCAATCTAGCGAGAGAACTGAGCACGCGTAACGAGAGTTCCGCTTTAACCGCCTACAGACAGCTGCAAAATATGTCCCCTGCTCCTTTTTCAGGATTCATTAATGAGGGAGGATTTCAGATCTTGAGTGCTTCGCCAGAGTCTTTCCTTAAACTGGACGGAAATCATATACAAACTCGTCCCATCAAAGGAACACGTCCACGTGGGCTGAATCCACAGGCCGATGCACAACTGGCCTATGAACTACAGTCCAGTGAGAAAGAACGAGCCGAGCTGCTCATGATCACCGATCTACTACGCAACGATCTGGGGCGTGTCTGTGAGTATGGAAGCGTCACTGTGCCCGATCTCATGCAATTGGAACGCTACCCGCAGGTTCATCATTTGGTATCCACGATTGAGGGAACACTAGCCAAAGACTGCTCACACCTGCAGGCACTTTCCCGCTGTTTCCCTGGCGGAAGCATCACGGGGGCTCCCAAATTTCGAGCCATGCAAATTATAGAGGAACTCGAACCCATGACACGTGGACCTTATACGGGCAGCATGGGATATCTTGGCTTCAACAAAACCAGCAGACTTAACATCATCATTAGAACCGCCGTAAAACAGAAAAACCACTTATCATTGCACGTGGGAGCGGGAATCGTCGCAGATTCTGTTCCTGAAGCTGAATTTCAGGAAACAGAGGACAAAGCGGCGGGATTTCTGGCAGCTTTCAAAACCTCCAATCAGCTCTCTCCATCCAAACCGCAATCCCTCTGATGGAGCGGGAAAAAATACCTATACGATCGATGACATCTCTCACAAATCCGGAGGCACTATTATCGTCAAACAAGCATCTCCAACCAGACGCTTACAAATGGTGCTGGCTGAATGGTTCCTTCATC
Source organism: Verrucomicrobia bacterium SCGC AAA164-E04 (assembly GCA_000383715.1). Taxonomy (GTDB): domain Bacteria; phylum Verrucomicrobiota; class Verrucomicrobiia; order Limisphaerales; family AAA164-E04; genus AAA164-E04. The sequence continues at coordinate 29,897 of KB912023.1, read as the reverse complement.
GAATCGGCCAACGCGTCCGTTTCTGTTTTTGATCGTGGCTATTTATATGGGGATGGTTTATTCGAAACGATCCGTATTCACGGAGGCAAGCTGTTCGAATGGCAAAGGCATTGGGACCGATTAAAATCTGGTTGTGAAGGTTTAACCATTCGGTTGGACATTGCAGAGGAAGCGTTGAAAACAAGTATCCTGGACTTGGTTCAAAAGAATCAAGTCAATGAGTGTATGGCCCGCATCCAAATCTCTCGAGGCCCCGGACCAAGAGGCTACCTCCCACCTGAAAACGCGCAGGCAACATGGGTCATTACATTACATTCAGCGCCCGAACTTCCCCTCAACCAACCTCAGTCATGGAGGGTCATTCTATCCAGAATGAGAATGCCCTCGCATTGGGAATGTGCACAGTGGAAAACAAGCAATAAATTGTTCCAGACTTTCGTCAAACAGGAGGCAAAAGAGGCTCACGCGGATGATGCCATCATCTTGAATGAATCCGGCCATATCACCGAACTAAGTTGTGCTAACTTGTTCTTTGTGATGAATGACTGTTTGCTTACCCCGCCTTTGGGCAGCGGGATTTTACCCGGCACCACACGTGCCCTGATTCTGGATATTGCAGCGCAGGCGGGTGTTGATTGCAAGGAGGCGGCCTGCGACATGGAAACCCTTCAGCACGCAAGATCCGTCTTTGCGACATTAACAACATTTGGAATGATTCATATCGACCGCATTCAGGGTCAGAGATTTGACTTACATCCATTGGAACAAACCATTTACAAAGCTTACCTGAAGCAATTGAATGCGACACCTTGATTCTTTGAAACAAAATGACAACTCAAGTTATTCGATGAAAAAACCACTGTTTATCGCTACCGTGCTTTTGACGTTGGCAATCAACCTGCAAGCTGACAAACCAAACATCATTCTGGTCTTCATCGACGACATGGGCTGGGGGGATTTTTCATGCTTCGGTAACCAAGCAGCTTCAACACCCCATGTGGATGGACTGGCCAAGGAGGGTATTCGTTTTGAGCAGTTCTACGTGAATTCACCCATTTGTTCCCCTTCCAGAACAGCTATCTCAACAGGCCAGTACCCACAAAGGTGGAAAATCACGTCTTACCTTGCACACCGCAAAATGAATACTGAACGCGGGATGGCTCAGTGGCTTGACCCAAAAGCACCGATGCTGGCACGGTCCCTCAAGCAAGCAGGTTATGCCACGGGTCATTTTGGTAAATGGCACATGGGAGGGCAACGCGATGTGAGTGAGGCGCCCTACATCACGGAGTATGGATTTGATAGCTCACTGACCAATTTTGAAGGCATGGGCCCTAAACTTCTGCCTCTGACACTGAAACCCAGACAGCAAAAGCCAGGGCGCATCTGGGATAAGGCGGAGGTATTGGGTGCAGGGTTCAGATGGATGTTGCGCTCCGAAATCACAAGCGGATTCATTGACGAAGCCATTCCATTCATGAAACGGGCTTCTGAAAACAATCAACCTTTTTACGTCAATCTTTGGCCCGATGATGTGCATTCACCTTTCTGGCCTCCCGTGGAAAAATGGGGGAATGGTAAGCGGGAACTCTATTTGTCCGTCCTTCAAGAAATGGATCGACAACTCGGCAGACTTTTTAATTTTGTCAGAGAGGATCCGAAGTTGAGAAAAAACACATTGATTCTCGTTTGCTCGGACAATGGGCCTGAAAAAGGAGCCGGGGTTGCAGGTCCTTTCAAAGGATTTAAGACTCATCTTTATGAAGGTGGAATCCGATCATCACTCGTCGCATGGGGGCCTGAAATCATTACAAGAAAAAACACGGTCAATCGTGAATCTGTTTTTTCGGCTATCGATCTGGTCCCTACACTGCTCGACCTCGCGGGCGCAGAGCATCCTCAAGGCGTCCGGTTTGATGGGGAATCCTTGCCTGACGTTTTGACTGCAGCATCGACCGCATCCAGAAAGAAACCCATTTTTTTCAGACGTCCTCCTGACAGAGATTCGTTTTATGGAATCAAAGACCTGCCCGACTTGGCAGTGCGACATGGAAAATGGAAACTTTTATGTGAATATGATGGAAGCCATCCCGAACTCTACGACATGCAAACGGACCATGGAGAGACGATCAATGTCGCAAGCAATCACCCCCAGACCGTGAAAAGTTTAACACGAGCCCTTATCTCCTGGCACCAATCCATGCCACCAGATAATGGTTAGACAATCTGTGTTTGCTGCATGTGAGCATCTCGACGAAAATCCAGCGTCAGAGAATCAAGGCCAGGACCCTTCCTGGTCGACATTTCTCCGCATGGTCAACATGAGCAGTCCGGAGGCGATCAGAGAACCCGCAAGATATATCCACCCCAGCGTAAAACTACCTGTTAAATTTTTCAGGTAACCCGTAATATACGGACCCACGAATCCTCCTATATTGCCGAATGAGTTGATCATGCCTATTGCCCCAGCGGCGGCAGGCCCGGAAAGAAAAGTCGTAGGATAGGACCACCAGACGCCAAAAGGAGCATAAATACCAATGGCTGTGACGCACAGAAAGAAAAACGCCCATATCGGGTGGTTTGACATTGTGCCACAAAGAAGACCGACAGCTGCGATGAAGGTCCCGATGGCACCATGCCATCGCTTTTCACCTGTCACCGAAGACCGGTGACCAATCCAAAGCATGAAAAACAAGGACAGCATCATCGGTATGACAATCATCCAACCGACTGCCAGATTCGACCAGTTAGATATGGATTTAAGCACAGTCGGCATCCAATAACCAAAACCCCAGAATCCAGTAATCCAGAGAAAATAGGTCAAGCACAGCTTGATCACTTCCCGGTCCGAAAAAGCCTGCCAGATGGTATAATTTTTTATTGATTTCTTGCGGGCATTTTCTTCTTCAAATTGGGTGATCAGCCATTGCCTTTCATCCTCCTCAAGCCATTGGGCTTCTTTGGGAGAATCCGCCATCCAACGAACAAGAATGAAAGCAAAAATAATGGCCGGTATTGCTTCAATGATGAACAATCCTTGCCATCCTTTCATCCCAAAAAATTTCACTCCTAATACCCAGCCCGCAAGGGGTGCCCCGATGATGCTGGAGATTTGTAAAGAAGCCAGCATGAGTGCAATCGCCCGCGGCCGATCTCGAGCAACAAACCATCTTGGAATGCAGGATGCATAAAGTACGGGGTAGAGGCTGGCTTCCGCCGCGCCTAATAAGAATCTCAGTAAATAAAATTCCCAAACCTGAGTCATAAAAGCCATTAAGCCGGACACAATACCCCAGGAGATCATGATACGGGCCAGCCACCATTTCGGACTGAATTTCTCAGCAATCAATGCTCCTGGAATCTCAAAAAAAACGTATCCTGCAAAGAAAATACCTGCCCCTAACCCAAATACCGCATCGGAAAAGCCGAGATCTTCATTCATGGTCAGGGCGGCATAACTCAAGTTGATTCGATCCAGATAGGCAATGACCGATGTGATGAACAAGGGTAGAATAATATTTCGATAAGCCTTACGCCTCGCGCGAACGGCCACTTCGGATGAATCATGCACATTAGAAGTCATTGGATGGGATCTTGAATAAAGCAGAAAACAAATAATGTCCATGAACAATCCCTGTGGTCTTGTATCTGATTTACAACTCTCCAAAGAGGCTTTAAGAAACATACAAAACTTGGCATGCTCTGAAGAAACTGAACCACAGACGAATTAACGATGATATTTACCTTCCTGAAAAGACGACGGAGAAAGAAGATACTTTCCCAACCGTTTCCGACATTGTACAGGGAAGTATTACAAAAGAAGTTTCCATTATTTTTGAAATTACCCTCCGAGCAGCAAAAAGTCCTGGAGGATTTGATTCAGGTCTTTCTGGCAGAAAAACAGTTTGAAGGTTGCAACGGCTTTGAAGTATCGGATGAGATTCGCGTATTGGTCGCTGCACAAGCCTGCACTCTCCTCATTGGGAACAAGCAACGTGAATTCTCCAAACTGAAGTCCATTCTCATCTATCCGAAGCATTACTATTCCAAGTCAGAGCAAATATCCGATCATGGTATCGTTACCGTATCGGAGCAGACCGTTTTAGGGCAATCATGGGAGCAAGGCTTAGTTTCACTATCATGGGAATCGGCGAAGCGTGGTGCCGCAAACATGAAAGACGGTCGCAATGTTGTGATTCATGAATTTGCCCATCAACTGGACCAGGAAGACGGCCATGCAAATGGCCTGCCTGTGCTCAGGTCCAGTTGCCGATACGAAGCGTGGAAATCTGTTCTTGGAAAAGAATATGGCCGGCTCCAGAACCGGGTTGAAAAAGGTAAAAAAACGATCATGGACGCTTACGGAGCGACGAATCCAGCGGAATTTTTTGCGGTCGCTTCCGAGTGTTTTTTTGAAAAACCGCGTCAGTTGAAACGCCACCGGCCAGAGCTCTACGGTGAATTGAAAACCTTCTATGGCCAGGATCCTGTTGTCTATCACTCGATTTAATCTGCGATAGATCAGTTGAAAGAGACGCCAAAGGCGTTCACTTCAACCTTTGCCACCCGTGACATGGGTTCACGCATCATGCAAAACTGACTCCGTCAATTTGCCAACCTTCAGTCACAGGTTTCCCTGCAAACGAAGCCAGGGTCGGAAGAAAATCTGAGGCTTCTATCAGCTCCGACTGAAGACCAGGTCAAATTTTCCCTTTCAAGTGAGCAATGAGCGGCACACGTATGCCGGTCTGAGCCGTGGTTTTCTTGCCTCCATTAATGTGCTGTCCTGGTAAGTTTGACTGAATGCGCCGATCCATACACTCAACCATGTCAGGAAAAAAACGCGTATCTTCCTCCAACCTTCTCGAAGACGTTTTTCAGGTACCGGATGCAGGAGTCGGAATCATGGGCCAATGTGGTAAAGGCATCGGATAATATACAAATGTGGAGGCTTCCTGATGTCGTTTAATAAAATCCAGAATAAATGGAATCGAAATATCTTCTCCCTATTTCCCATCCAGCGATTTGTATCATTGGCCGTTTCTCACGAAAGTCGGATTTGCATAGCGCGACCCCTTGTCTTCGGTATGAAGTGAGTAAATAATGAATACTTATCGAAAACAGCATCCCACGGATGCATGCCTGAACCACGTCTTTGCTCCGGATTGAAGAATTCCGGGGGGAGTATGATTGAAGTTGCCACTTGCCAGCAATACATCTCGTGTAACCAAATCCCAACATCATATGCCCAAAGGTTTTTTCTTCTGGCGGAAGGACACCAACATATTTTCAGTTCCGATGATTTCCCCGACCCGTCATGATTTCCAATCGCGTGGGCGTGTACAAGGGATGAGCATATGCGTTTGTGAAACGAAGTCCTTTAGATGTTAATTGATCTATATTGGGTGTATTGCAATCCTCACCACCATAACACCCGAATCCCTCTATTCCTATGTCAGCGGCCATGATCAGCAGGATGTGCCCGGAACGTTCTTCTGATCCATGAACCCGAGAGCGAAGATAACGTATCACAAGGGAAAAGATGGCAAACAGTGGTTTGTGCATGGGATACGCGTCATCATTCCATCACTGAAACCTCAACACATCAATCGTTGATAGCTGCGATTCTTTGTATTATGTTCTCAAGTTTATGAAGGCACCTTACATTGCAAAAAAATCCCCCCTCAACCGTCGGGGATTCCTGCGCGGAAGCGGTGTTGCTTTGATGCTTCCATTTCTTGAGGCAATGGAACCTGTATTCCATCCAAAGATGCGGGCGGATTCCAGCTCGAAAGCTCCCAGAAGATTGCTGGGAATTTGCAATAATCTGGGCGTTTTGCCTGGAAGGTTTTTCCCGGAGGAAACAGGCAGGAACTTCAAGCTCTCGCCATACCTGGAGGAGTTGAAAGCGCATCGGAACGATTTGACCGTGTTCAGTGGTGTTTCACATCCGGGAGTTGACGGAAGCCATTCCTCAGATGTTTCATTTTTGACAGCTGCCCCCCACCCCGCCAGTGGAGGTTTCAGGAATTCTATCTCACTCGATCAATACATTGCAGGTAAAATCGGTCACCAGACCCGGTTCCCGTCCTTGACCCTTGGAGTGAACGCCAAGGAGGGCAGACGCAGTCTTTCCTGGACCGATGCAGGTGTATTGATTCCCTGCAAAAACAAAATCACGGAGGTTTACAAGCAATTGTTCCTTCAAGGATCTAAAAAAGAGGTGAATCATCAAATGCGCAGGCTTCAGCTGGGGCAAAGCATCATGGACACAGTCGCTGCTGATTCAAAATCACTCGCCCGTCGCTTGGATGCCTCTGATCGTGGAAGACTGGATCAATACCTGACTGCCATTCGAGAAGTGGAGCGCCGCATGCTCAAGTCGCGTGAATGGATAAAACGTCCCAAGCCCAAAGCTCCTTTTCCGTTGCCTGACGAGCCTTCCGCCAGAAGTAAATACATGGAAAAAACAAGGTTGATGTATAAGATGGCATTGCTGGCTTTCCAGACAGATTCGACTCGTAGTATTTCGCTCTTACTGGATAGCAACAATTCCCCGACCATACATGTGGATGGAGCCACCATTTCAGATGGCTACCACAACCTGTCCCATCATGGTAAAGGCGAAAGTAAACTTCAGCAGCTGGATGCTATTGACCGGGCGCATATGAAACTATTGAATGGCATGCTGGATGATTTAAAAGGAATACAGGATCAGGAAGGCACCCTCTTGGATCATTCACTCATCTTGTTTGGAAGCAACTTTGGCGATGCCAACAAACATACGACAGACAACATGCCGATACTCGTTGCCGGAGGGAACTTGGAACACGGACAACACCTGGCCTTCGACAGGAAACGCAATTACCCATTACCCAACTTATTTGTCACCATGTTGCAGAGCATGGGAATTAAAACGGATCAATTTGCGTCTTCGACTGGCACCTTAAGAGGCTTGAATCTCGGTTGATCGCCTACATGAAAACTGACTCCTCCAATCCGAAAAAAGGTATCCCATTGAAAACAGCATGCGTTCAGTCTCCCGCGCGTTTGAAACCTCCCCACATCATGTCATGCATCCTGCTGATTGCAGTATTGCAACAAATTCTAATGGTACAGGGTGCCGATTGGCCTCAATGGCTTGGACCAGATCGAAACGCGGTATGGGAAGAAGAAGGCATCTTAGAGGCATTTACCTCCTCTGAACTCGAGCCGGTTTGGCGGAGTGAGATTGGTGGAGGTTACTCCGGCCCGGCGATCTCAAATGGCAGAGTGTTTGTCATGGACAGAGAGGCAGCCCCCTTCAAGCCAAAGCCCAACGAAAAAGGCAATATCAATTTTATCAAGGCACACATCCCCGGAACCGAACGTATTCTGTGTTTGGATGAAAAAACGGGTAAGCTTCTTTGGCAGCAGGAATATGAATGCACATATACCAGTGTGTATCCCTATGCCATCGGTCCCCGATGCACACCAACTGTGGATAATGACCGCGTCTACACTCTGGGTGCGGAAGGCGACTTGTTGTGTCTGAACACGAAGAAAGGTGACATTGTGTGGACTTTGAAATTCGAAGATATATTCGGCACAAAGACTCCTGATTGGGGTTTCGCCGCTCACCCCCTTATCGAGAACGAGAAGTTGATCTGCATGGTTGGCGGAAAAGGTTCCACAGTGGTCGCTTTCAATAAAATGACAGGACAGGTAATCTGGAAAACCGGTTCCGCAAAAGGGCCGGGATATTGCGCTCCCGGCATTCATCAGATTGCAGGGATGAGACAATTGATTGTATGGGATGCAGAGACTGTCTGCGGCTTGAACCCAGAGACCGGCGACTACCTTTGGCAGGTAGCTCTCCCCCCGACCTACGAAATGTCCATTGGCATGCCGCGCATCGAGGATAGAAAACTTTTTGTCATGTCGTTCAACCGGCTTTCCGCGATGATTGAAATTGCAGAAGATGGCCTGAGCGCAAAATTGGTTTGGAAATCCACTCCAAAAACAGGCATCGGAGGTGTCATGGACACTGCTTGGCTCGAGAAAGGATACGCATATGGGACAGGTCATCGAGGTTACTACACATGCGTCGACATACTGACAGGCAAACGCCAATGGGAAAACAAACAACCGACAAACCGATCGACTGGAGAACGCGCTGGCGGCTGGCCGAACGTTTTCACGATCAAGCATCAACCAAGTGGAACCTTCTTTCTTGCAAACGATCATGGAGAACTCATCATGGCGAACCTTTCTCCGCAAGGTTACAAGGAAATCTCGCGTGCCAAACTCATTGAGCCCACTCACAGTGTCGGAGGACGTCAGTTGGTCTGGTCGCATCCAGCTTTTGCCAACCAACGCGTTTATGCTAGAAATGATCGGGAGATTATCTGTGTCGATCTATCAGCAAAAGACTAGGAAACCGAAAACATGTTCCTCTTGAGAACACTTTATCATAGTTAAGATTCGAAAAGGTGTCTGCGGTATTCAATCTCATTCACCGTCAAACTTAGAATTCGCCAGAAAAAAAACTTGGTTTGAAAACTTGGTCTTCATTGATAATCTGCGCTCCTGCTTGCGTCTGTCCCATTCTACACTTTTGCGCTGTAAGCTCCTATTCTTAATCAGATTCAGGGCTAGAAACCTATGTTGGGGTTGCTAAAAACTCGCTGAAAGAGCTTTACTGCGGATTCACAAGGCGCGTTTCGTGTGGAAACAGCAACCATTTTGTGCCATTTGAATTCAAGTTCACAAAAAGTTGTTCCCACTCTGAGTTGAGAAGAACAAGTCACCCCCCTTAAGGATCCTGATCCTGTTGATTTCCTTTACGGATGAGTTCATTGACGATTTACTGGCTAGGTAGTCATTTTCGTGGAGGGTATGATCCAATAAGTTCACGGAATTTTTAAAAGAACTATCCATAATCAAATGAGCTGGACATCAAACAATGCGCAACCAAACAAGGAGGTTGTGCGCACTCATCACCCATTACCTGCCTATGCAATCATGGCAAATGGGCTAGGTCTGGGCATGCTGTTCAGTCACGCGCTTCATTTTGCCAGCATAAGTTCGGGAGCAACACCTTACCTGCAATCCTGGATTTTACTTCTCATGGCCACAGGACTAGGCATGGGATACTTTGGTGCGATTCAATTTATCGCGACCTCGCGCATACAACGCTGGGGTTTAGTTGGATGGGCTGGGTTAATCACGGGTATCGCCTCGTGGCTCATGCCTGCAGTCAGCCAGAAGTTAATATCATTCTGGATGTCACCCGGAACACCTGACGGTTTCCTTCCAGGGGCCACCCTGCTCACTTCCATTTGTTTGGGGCTGATACCAGGATTGTTTGCCGGATTGTCCATTGGAGCGACATTCCATGTATCTACTGGCGTCAATCAACCCAATACCGACAAGGCCATCGGTTGGGCTCTCCTCACGGGCAGCTTAGGTTTATTTCTGACAGAACTTTTTTTGATCCAGAAATTCGGTCTTGAATTTTCAAATCCAATGACCGCACTGGTATGGCTCCTGATTGGTGCCGGGGGTCTGATTGCAAAAGCAGGTGGTCAAATCCAATTTCAACCATCGACATTTGAAAAGACGATGGCTCAAACTCCGGAAAAACCGCAGATGGTTCAAACCCGGCGGATGGGGATTTATCTCGGGTTGACAGCCGCATCCACTTTGACGGTCTGGATGCGAATCTCCGATTGGGTGTTCGGTGACACTTTTTTCTGGAACTATTATTGGCCTTGTTTGGCTTTGATTGGAATCGGGCTCGGTTTTTTGACACCGATCGGAAAAGCTAAATCAAGCACACGCAATTTGACTTGGGGATTGGCCTTTTCGGGAATACTTTTCTTTAGTTTTCTTTACGGGTTTGACGACCTGCCATTTTGGCTCCGTAACCTGAGAAACCAGTTAGGAGAAACAACGATCTCATTTCCAATACATGTCCTGACTTACACCGCTATCGTGGGAGGGTTGATGCTGATACCATTCTATGCCATCGGTTGTCTAGGCTATCACGCTTCTCAAGTCCAAACTTCAAAAACCAAGTTTCCTAAAGGTTTCCAACTGATTCTTTCAACAGCTTTGTTCTGGCCAATCTTTCAGCACTTGGCCATGCCATTACTTGGACTCGCACGACAAGCAGGAGTGGGCATTGCTAGCATGATCTCTCTGGCTGTTTTTCTTGCACTTCAAGGTCATGATAAATGGAGAGGGTTGAGCAAATTCGCTGCACCGATTTGTGGACTGTTGATCATTTCGTTTACAGGATCCCAATTTGATAAACATTGGAAGCGAATTTTCAGCCAATCGGATGATTTGACCACCGGGTTTTTCAGCACGCGAGATGAAGTCATTCAATGGGCCTATCGCTCGGATCAAATCATTTACAAGGAATCTGCATATGGAAGTCTGGCAGTGCATTCTTACGACTATCCGCGCAACTCACAATTGGAACTTCGTATAAACGGCGAAGTCATCGAACGCGGATTTGCGCACCAGTTGAAGCCTGTCATCAATACCATGGTACCCTATATACTGCACGAAAATCCCGAGCGTGTGGCCATTTTTGGTCTCAGATCGGGATCTGCGGCGGGTATACTGGCTTCACTTCCTTCAGTGAAACAAATTCATGGAGTAGAGGTAAATTTTGATTTATTGGATGTTATCGGGCAGTTTTCCGACTCCAACGGGAAACTGCTGCAACGAGATTCATTTCAATTCCACCATACAACACCATCAAAATTTCTCCGTCAAAGCGAAGAGGAATTAGACATTATCATCAATCAATATGCTCGCCCATGGAAAGCATCAGATACCGGATGGTTTTCCTTGGAATTTTACCGGGATTGCGAGAAACGATTAAGTGGTGAAGGCCTCATGATTCAGAACATTCAGGCAAATCATATGGATGACCCTACACTGGAGAGCGTCATCGCAACTTTTGGATCTGTTTTCAATCAAACTTCTATCTGGAAACTGGGGTATGGTGAATGGATGCTGATAGGCACAAGCACACCTCGCGAATGGTCTCTGGATTTGTTGAAAGAACGAATTGAAACAGAGGAGGTGCAATCGATTTTAAAATCACAGGATCTCGACGTCTGGCCCATGCTGCTGACAAGTCAAATATCAGGATTTGACGAAGGCTTCCATTTAGTTCCGGATGAGTCTCTTATGCATTCCGAAACTTATCCAGCGCTACGAATGCTCGGTAACAATGCCTACACTGCACCTACGCCTTTGACTTTGTTCGAAAAAAACAACAGACATTTCAACACCCAATCTTCGCTGATGATAGGAGGTTTTGCCCAGACGCAATCATGGACGATTGAACAATTACGAGCGTTTAGTATCTTGCAGATTGATCATCAGTTTTATGACCCGAAGGTATTCCGCTCGGTTGTCAAACGCTGGTTGAACCTTTCCCCCGACGAAACACCCCTTCAAATACTATCTGCATCGACTGCGAAGAATGAAAGCCCATGGACTTACGAGTCTGAGCGATTGACCACGTTGATAGCTTCATTTTCAGCAGACACGGAACCACCTCTGGAGTTGGTCAAGCAGGCGGCATATCACTCGTTGCAAGCTTATCGGGATCAACGAACTTTCATCTATCGCCCAGATACATCATTTCTCGAAGCCATGCTGGATCATATGATTCAAAAAGACCCTCAAAACCAACGCGTGTATCGCATGAACCTTGGTGAACTGGCCTGGGATCAAGGGAAGAAGGAACAATTTCTCAAATTAAGCGAGGATGCATTTAACCCTGAGACGGAAAGCTTTGGACCCTTGAATTTCAGTGCCGAACCAACGGCACCCTACAGAACTCTGGCGTTGATGAGCGAACATTGGTGGAGAAAAGGACAGTTGGAGAAAGCAAAGCAAGTATGTTTTCAAGCATTACAGGGCAAATACATTGGCTCCGATGCAGCCTTTCACCACTCTGAGCTTGAACAAGTTGTTCGAAAAATATTGTTTGCACTTGAACGTCCCAATCAAAATTCAAGTGAGAAGCAGTCCATTCTTGAGTTGGAAGCAATAAAATGAACAGTTATACGAATACCACTTGTTTATCACATCTGAATTCCCACGCCCTTTAACTTTATTTCTAAGTTATTACGCATATGCCATTAAGACCTTTTGACACACCTTCGAAATGTTGATTTTTTGTGTATTTTGATATTAATTAACTATATTTTTCATTTTTTCTAAAGAATGAATTCGAATGGTATTTACAAGCACTTTACTATTGCAATTAAGAAGCATACTTATAAAGATGAGTTATCCTAACAGGGATGTAAACCGACAAGAAATCATACTTACTATGAGAGAAAAACTAAAAAAGTTTTTGGAGAAAAGAGATAGTCTCTTACAAACAAGAGCTAGAATTCTCGAAAAAATTAGGGAAATTGACCATTTGCTTGGTAACGCAGGAAACTCAACAACCTCACAATTTGGACAACGGACCAAACGCCCGAAAAACGAGCTCAAACTTAAGGAAGCCATCGGCAAAGCTCTTGCTGATGGACCAAAAAATCGCAGAACGATTTTGGAAGCTGTTCAGGAAATGGGTTATAGATTCTCGACAAGCAACCCATTAAATTCACTGTCTGCTGCCCTCTACACGAACAAACAGTTCGTCAAAGACGGACACCTTTTCTCCCTTAAGGGCGCTAATAAAAACACGAAAAAAGTCAGTCAGAAAAAGAGCTGAAGCTTGAGCCCAACAAAAGTCGTCGCATTTAATCAAACAAGCGGATCTCCAAGCGAGATCCGCTTTTTTATTGGCATGAGGAGACAGGTATATTCGATTTTACAAACTTGCCTTTCGACCAAATATCCGAGTTTAATGTTTCCATGCTTGATCGCCGGAAATTCCTTCAATTGGGTTCCACGCTTTCTGCGAGCGCAGTGGCCCATGGAGCCACGAACCTGAACGCCACGACTGAAGTGCCTTTCACAAAATTAAATGTCAGGAACCGTAATCAAAACCGTTCCACATTGATCTGTTCACAAGGAATGGTTGCGACCAGTCAACCACTGGCAGCTCAATCAGGATTGGACATCCTGAAGAGTGGTGGCAATGCCGTTGATGCAGCAATCGCAGCCAACGCTGTCCTCAGCGTTGTTGAACCCATGAGCAATGGGCCCGGCGGAGATCTCTTTGCAATTTACTGGCATCAAAAAGATAAAAAGTTATACGGCCTGAACGCAAGTGGTCGTTCACCTGGCAATTGGAATTTAAAAGCAGCCAAGGATTTAGGTCTGAATCAAATCGATCCTTACAGCCCTCTTTCATGGAGCGTTCCTGGATGTGTGAGTGGCTGGGAAGCTCTGGTATCTCGATTTGGCCAGCTCAAATTCTCAGACCTAATGACTTCAGCCATTCATTATGCTGAGGAGGGTTTTCCTCTGAGCCCTGTAATCGCTGATGGGTGGATTGGCCGCGAGTCCAGTCAGTATAGCAATCTTTATCGAACATTTTGCCCAAAAGGAGCACGCCCCAAGTTTGGTGATTGGATCAGAAATAAAGATCTTGCGACGTTTTTTAAAATACTGGCCAATCAGGGATCGGGTGCCTTTTACAAAGGTGAGATCGCTGAGAAAATAATCCGCTATTCTAAAAAAGTAGGAGGAAGGTTTTCCATGTCGGATTTTGAAAACCACACCTGCGATTGGATTGAGCCAGTTTCATCAACTTACCGAGGATATGACGTATGGCAACTTCCTCCAAATGGCCAGGGGATCGCTGCGCTACAAATCTTGAACTTGTTGGAGCACTTCGATATTGAGTCCATGGAACCCAATTGCGCTCAACAATTGCATTTATTTTTGGAAGCAAAGAAATTGGCTTTTGAAGATCGTGCAGTTTACTACGCGGACATGGATTTTGCTGACGTACCATTGAAGGAATTGATTTCAAAGTCCTATGCTGCTGAAAGAGTAAAGTTGATTGATCCTGATCGTGCAGCTCAAAAAGTGGCACCTGGCCGCCTGAAGAATTCCAGTGATACCATCTATCTCACAGCAGCCGATCAGCACGGTAATATGATTTCCTTAATCCAAAGCATATATCATGGGTGGGGTTCGAAATGGGCACCTGATGGACTTGGTTTCGCTTTGCAGAACCGAGGTGAACTTTTCTCCCTGAATCCTGAGGATCTCAATAGATTGGAACCAGGAAAACGCCCTTTCCATACAATCATTCCTGCATTCGTCACAAAAAATAACATACCCTTGCTTTCATTTGGCGTCATGGGTGGAGATTTCCAACCTCAGGGACATGCTCAAGTATTGATGAATATGATCGACTTTGGAATGTCTCCCCAACAAGCAGGCGAACAACCTCGTGTCGCTCATTTTGAAAGTTCAACTCCCAAAGGAACCCGTTCCACCGGCCCAGGGTTAGTAGGATTAGAAGAACATATTAACCCTGAAGTCAGGCAGGCGCTGATCGACAAAGGACACCGAGTCCGCCAATCAACCGGAGCCTACGGAGGTTATCAAGCAATCTGGCGTATGAATGATCCATTAAGATATTTTGGGGGATCGGACCCACGAAAAGATGGATGCGCGGTCGGTTATTGAAACGACATCAAGATAAATCAATCGTCCAGAAAGGTTTACATTAACAAGGCTTGATTCAGCCTCCATCCCCAGACACGATAAGGTTCATGAAGGGCAATCATACCCATATTCAAGCGTCAGGGATTTCTTCAGTCGAAGATGACATCCATCACGCATGTATCTGGCAAGCCTGGCATTCTCTGTGTCTTGCGTTGAGCGACGACCAGCGATTCCAGTTACCAAGCCTGCCATCGAATTCAAACGGCTCTGCAGCAACTCTGAAAACAATTCCATTCAAACTTTCTAAATGATTTCCAATGATTTTGATCCCAATGGAGTGGGAATTAAAGGCACCCTTTTTGGTCTTCACGCAGATGAAAACCAAGCTGCCGTGATCATCCTTTCTGTGCCATGGGAGGTGACTGTTTCCTACGGATCCGGCACTTCAAATGGCCCCGCAGCTATTCTGGAAGCATCCACCCAGCTTGATCTGGCTGATCCAAATTTCCATCAAGCATGGCAGCCTGGTTATTGTCTGAAATCGTTTGATCCAGACATTCAGATAAAGAGCAAACAGCTGAGAACAAAAACAGTTTCTTACATTGATTCACTGGAAGAAGGCATGCCTCCAAATCAGGATCTCCCTGTTGTTCAAGAAGTGAATCAGGCCGGACTTTGTTTGAAGGAATCTATTAAAATTCAGGCTTTGCAGTTATTGAAGAATCAAAAGATTCCAGCGTTACTGGGAGGAGATCATAGCTGCCCTCTTGGATTAATGGAGGCGATCGCGGAGCATTACGGAGATTTCGGGATTCTCCAAATCGATGCACATGCCGATTTGAGACCTGCCTATGAAGGCTTTCAATACTCGCATGCCAGCATCATGTGGAACGCACTCAAGATGACTAACCTCAAAACATTAACCCAAGTGGGTATACGTGATCTTTGCCAGCAGGAACTGGAATTGATTCATGAAAACCCAAACCGCATTCATACCTTTTTTGATGCAGACTTGAAGGAGGCTGCTCATGAAGGAGTAGCATGGGGGCAGTCCATTCAAGAGATAATTGATACACTTCCACAATACGTTTATGTCAGTTTTGACATTGATGGATTGGATCCAAAACTTTGCCCAAATACAGGCACCCCAGTTCCCGGCGGCCTTGACTTTGGGGAAGTAGTGAGCCTCATCAAGGCACTCGTTAAAAGCGGCAGAAGGATCGCAGGATTCGACTTGTGCGAGGTTTCTCCTGGAGAAACAGAATGGGACGCCAACGTAGGCGCGCGTATTCTCTACAAACTATGTTGCTGGACAGCGGCCTCTCAGGGAAAACTTCAATCCATCGACCGTTCATGATCGCCGATTGTTCCTCGCCCAGCAATGAGATAAATTTCATTGCTGGGTGACTTAAGTTGCGTGATGGCAATTGGAGATCACTAAAAGACATACAGCGGTTAGAACACTTTTATTAGATCCCGAAAGATCTATCGCCTATCCATGCTGCAGCATAGAGATTACTCCACCTGAAAAAAGAGAAACAAGGAACAAAACTGCGCCTCCCTGTCCATGAAAAACCATGGGCTTCCACCGTCCCTTTTATAACCCGCGCACAACCATAACTGAGTATATTCCACCTCAGTAAAGCCCCCTCCTGCAACCACTCGCTTTCATGACCATGGGATCTTTTGATATCCTCAGCCAAAGGTCGTATCGCGGCAAACGTCTCCAGTCAGAAGGAACGCGTCATCGGCTGACTACAACTAGAACCGGCGACATTAAAACACGCTTTACAGTTGGCATGAGCTCTGAGTCTGGATTTCAGGCAGTGATGGAGCCACAAGGTGTGACTGAGGTTTTATCGTAAGGCACTTTCGGACATGCCGGAGCCTATGCAACACATAGCTGGGGCAATCTTGTTACCCTAAGCATCCACGTTCTGATGATTCAAAGACGGGGCATGCCAGTTGGAGGTGGACCAGGCATTCTTGCAAGCAGCTTCTGATGCACTGTCTCTTCACTAAATTCTTCAACCATGCGTTGCAATTCTGGTCGGGTGCCGGATAGATTGCATGCATGTCGACGCACATTGGCAAAGTATTTCTTGTAGGAGCAGGCCCCGGTGATAAAGAGCTTATATCACTGAAGGGTGCCAAACTCCTATCCAAAGCAGATTGCATCATACATGATGCTCTGGTCAACCCTGCCCTGCTAGAGCATGCCAAGGCTGAAGCAGAAATAATTTTTGGAGGGAAAAAACCACGATCCCACACCATGTCACAGGAAGCTATCAACCAGCTTCTGGTTCAAAAGGCAAAAGAAGGTAAAATGGTGGTTCGCTTGAAAGGAGGAGATCCTTTTATTTTCGGCCGTGGAGGAGAAGAAGCAACTACCCTTCATGAGGCAGGTATCATTTTTGAGGTCATACCGGGAATTTCTTCTGTAAACGCAGTACCGGCATATGCAGGGATTCCATTGACTCACCGAGAAGTTTCGTCCAGTTACAGCGTTTTCACAGGCAGATCCAACCCAAATCAAAAAGTGCCGGATTATCCGTGGGATACGATTGCCCGCACGCCGGGCACCAAGGTATTGCTCATGTGTGTCGAGCGCTTTAAGGACGTAGCAGATGAGTTAATTAAGCATGAACTCCCTGCATCCACACCCGCAGCAATGATCAGCTGGGGTACTTACGGCAAGCAAAAATCAGTTTCAGGAACACTTGGCAATTTACCAGATATCGCCGTTGATAAAGGAATCACTTCACCATCTATTGTCGTCATTGGCCAGGTCGTTACACTGCGGAATACGTTGAACTGGTTTGAAAGAAAACCATTATTCGGAAAGAAAGTTGTCGTCACTCGTGCGCCGTCCAAAGAAGATTCCCTGACACAGCGTCTCAATGATCTGGGGGCCGATATTCTTCCGGTGCCCGTATTGCGCTCTGATGTAACTACTCGATCTCGTGAACTTGTCGAATGCATCCTGGGCATCGGCGAATACGATTGGGTCATTTTCACTAGCGTTCGAGGAGTTGACGCTTTTTTTGAAGCCTTCTTCAAAGCTTACAATGATATTCGCTCCATTGGAAATGTGCGTATTGCAGCGGTGGGGCCAGCTACAGCCAAACGAATTCAGGCACTTCACCTGACAGTAGATGCCATACCTGAGGCTTATCGTGCGGATCAAATCAAAGATGCCATCCACACCCATGAAAGCGTAGAAAATATCCGTATCCTTCTGGCGCGAGCTGAGGTTGCCAACCCGGAGCTTCCCCAATTATTGGAAAAAGAAGGCGCCATGGTGGATGACGTTGCGTGTTACCGAACTGTCTCAGAAACAAACGATCCACAGGAAACTGGAGAAAAACTTCAAAATGAAGGTGCTGACTGGTTGACGTTTACGAGCAGTTCAGCAGTTCAGCATTTTCATGATCGATTTGATCTCCCTGATTTGCTGGAGACATACCCAGAATTGAAAGTGGCCAGCATTGGACCTGAAACTTCCAAAACCCTGGAATCTTTGAAGGTTCAGGTAACGACCGAGGCAATCCAGCATACAGGAGAGGGCCTTGCGCATGCCGTAACCGAATTTGAACTCCGATCACCAGATGATGATCATTGATCCTTATCAAACAATCCAGGATCTTCACTCTTTCCGGGATTATCAGGAGAACCCGTTATTTTGGATTCATTCTCGATAGAAGGCAGCGGGGTGGATTCGTCATCAACATGCTGCGGTTCTGCGTCAGTTACTGACCGTAAGGATCCTGAGTCCTCCTTGGGTAAGTTTGCCGCAGAACTCGTTCGACCTTTTACAACACCAGCACTTTCAACCTGACGACTTGCTGACTCTGTTTTATCTCCCGTGGATGGTAACGATGATTTTTCTACCAGCCTTACCAGTGGCAACCTCACCAAGCGTCCCTGAAAGGTAAAGCCAGGAGCCAAAGTTTCAGCAACGGAAGCTTCATGAAACTGTTCGTTCTCTTTATTTAAAACCTGATGTAGTTCACTGTTGTAGAGAACTCCAGATTCGGCATTCTGCTGGACCAATCCCATTCTACGGACCACATCCGTGACTGCGTGTTGAAAGTTTGAAATCTGATGGATCAGCTTCTGCTGTCCCGATTGAAGCGCGGCCTTGTGCAAGGAAAAGACATGGTCCAGAACTCGAACAATTGCCTGCAGCCAATCGCGCTCGCTGCGTCTTAACTTTTCAATCTCAACTCGAAGATGTTCCTTTTCGGATACATTCATGCTCTGCATCACCTCCGCAAAGCGCTGTGACTCTTCGGACATTGTTTGACCAATCTGACCGGCATCTTCAACGGTCTTGAGACAATGGTCCTGAATGGATTGCCATTGCGAAGTTGCGTGCCGAATATACTCTTCAAGTTGCGTCAATGACTTCAGCTGCTCAGCCACGTTTTGGAACTCATTGATTTCCTCACGCTTGAGCTCCGCTCGATAATCCAGCAGGAAAGGAAGCACACTAAAGAATATCCCCGCCACCACGCAGCCGACAACGGTCTTCAGCAGATAACCATCAGGCAATCCCCCTGTATCCCAGATGATCCAACCTCCTATTGCGAGAAGGAGCAAATCTCCGATAATAAAGGGTGCTTTTGATATGCGCTGGGCTTGATTTAAAAAGGTCATAATTAATTCAGGGAATGGCTGGAGTTTTACCAATCATCTTGGAGGGATCAACCCACTCGGTGAATTCAGCATCCGTCAGTAGTTGCAAATCAAGAGCAGCTTGTCTGAGAGTTGAGTTTTCAGCATGTGCTTTCTTGGCAATTTTCGCTGCGTTTTCATATCCGATCTTCGGGTTGAGCGCAGTGACAAGCATCAGTGAATTTTCAAGATTCTTTTTGATGTTCGTATGATTGGGTTGCAGGCCAACGATACAATGATCATTGAACGATTCACAAGCTTCTCCAAGGTTTCGCGCTGCCATAAGGAAATTAAAAATCATGACAGGCTTAAAAACATTGAGTTCAAAATGACCATTCATGCCACCCACCGAAATCGCCGCATCATTACCAATCACTTGGGCACATACCATGGTCAAAGCTTCGCACTGTGTCGGATTTACCTTACCGGGCATGATCGAGGATCCGGGTTCGTTGGCAGGGATCACGATTTCCCCAATACCGCACCGCGGTCCCGACGTCAGCATGCGGATATCGTTACCAATCTTCATCAAGCTGACAGCAAGCGTCTTCAACGCACCGCTTGATTCGACCACAGCATCGTGAGCTCCCAGAGCTTCGAATTTATTCTCGGCAGTACGGAATGGATACTGGGTTAACTCCGCAATTTTTGTGGCAACCTTGACATCAAATCCAGGGGGCGTGTTCAATCCGGTTCCAACTGCAGTGCCACCGAGTGCTAGTTCGGATAAGTGATCCAGAGAACGTTCCAGGGCATTGAGGCCATGATCTAACTGGCTCACGTAGCCTGAAAGTTCCTGCCCCAGGGTCAGAGGCGTGGCATCCATAAAATGCGTGCGACCAATTTTGACAACCCCCATAAACGCCCTTGCCTTGTCTGCGAGGGTGTCTCGCAATTTGCGGATTTTTGGCACAGTCACCTCTACAAGCATTGAATATGCTGCGATGTGCATCGCAGTTGGGAAAGTATCATTGGAGGACTGTGACTTGTTGACGTCATCATTCGGGTGCAACACTTTGCTTGAATCTGCCAGCTCTCCGCCCTGAAGGACATGTCCACGATGAGCAACCACTTCATTAACGTTCATGTTACTCTGCGTGCCACTGCCTGTTTGCCAGACAACCAACGGAAACTGATCATCAAGGTCTCCACTCAGTATCTCATCGCATGCTCTCGCAATAAGCTGTGCTTTTTCGGCAGACAACACCTCACAATCACGATTTGTCAACGCAGCCGCTTTTTTCAAATAAGCAAAACCAAGTATGATTTCGCGTGGCATTTTTTGTTCCCCAATCTTGAAGTTCTGGAGAGATCTTTGAGTCTGTGCACCCCAGTATGCGTCTGCGGGGACTTGCACCTCCCCCATGGTGTCTTTTTCGATTCGATAGTTCATGTTTTCAGTCATATATTGTAATGATATTTAATGATGCGCAGCTGTTTATCTAGCCCGGTTTTCAGCGCGTATCATATTCTGGTTTGCGAATCTTTTTTCTGATCCCAAACGAGGTTGGTTTAAGCTCAGGAATATCAGTCGACCTCCACTTGATGAACCCAAGTATTTGATATTGGTTGAATGTAGATTCTGCTGCCCCACTCGATGTAATCTCAAGGTCCAGACCATCAGTTTTACGGTATACTGCCAGAGCAAAACTCGCAATGCTGTCGGCTTTTTGAGCCTTGTAAAAGGCAAGTTCTGGTGAAGTAATACGCCCAGCCAAGGGAATGGGAATATCCATGGAAGGCAAACCAAACAGGGAGGTTCTTGTGTCCAAACCCAAACCGCGACTACGCAGTTCAAGTATATATTCGGCCTCGTCTGCAGAGGATAATAAAATCAATCCGTCTTCTCCAAGTTTTTCTCTTAGTGCACCAAGCACGTAGGGCTTGTCAATGCTCTCGAAATAACTGATATCCAAAAACAATTTTTTACCATCGAGTGTCGAAAAATCCATTTCCCGGATGGCGTGATCCGCCGAATGGCTTAGCATCAACAGCTCCGCTGCAGTGCGTGAAGGTTCTGTTATTCTGGATGTGTGGCATCCGCTGAACAAACTGGTGCTCAGGATTACCAAATAACCAAGAAAAGTCATCGATTTGATGTGCATATGACGATTGGATGAATTTGTTTACTCAGGAGGAAGGTTTGTCACCAGCCTCTTTGGATGGATCTCCTCCACTTACCAGAAAAAGAACCGCCATTCTCACCGCCAAACCATTGGTTACCTGATCGAGTATGACGCTGCGATCCGAATCTGCAATTTCACTGTCCAGTTCAACACCCCGATTCACGGGACCGGGGTGCATGATCACAGCATTAGGTTGGGTCCACGCGAGTCGCTCTTTGTTCAATCCAAAAAGCTTGGAATATTCCCCCAGGCTTGGAAACATGCTGTGGCGTTGACGCTCATGTTGAATCCTGAGTAAGTTGATAAAATCAGCTCTAGAGATGGCTTCTTTTAAATTATAGGTAACTTTGCAACCCATGGATTCTAAGGATTTGGGGACCAAGGTCGGAGGACCACACAAAGTCACTTCAGCTCCAAGTTTTAATAATCCCCATATGTTGCTGCGAGCTACTCGACTGAATAAAATATCGCCAAGTATGGTCACTTTTTTTCCTGCAATATCACCTACTTTTTCGCGCATGGTAAACAAGTCCAGAAGCGCCTGAGTAGGGTGCGCATGAGCACCGTCACCCGCGTTAACCAGCGAAGTATTTACTACGCGTGATAAAAAATGGGGTGCTCCTGCAGAGCGATGACGAATGATGACGATGTCTGCCGAAAGGGCCTCCAGAATCTTGGCGGTATCTTTCAGGGTTTCCCCTTTTTTGAAGGATGAGGCTTCTGCTGTGAAATTAACGATGTCAGCAGCCAATCGCTGTGCCGCCAGTTCAAAACTTATTCGCGTACGAGTGGACGGCTCTACAAACAGGTTAACGACGGTTTTTCCGCGCAGTGCAGGAATCTTCTTGATGGATCGACGCCCTACTTGCTTGAAACCCTTTGCCGTGTCGAGAACAGCAAGGATTTCCTCTTTCGAAAGGTTGTATATGTCAAGGAGATGCTTTCGTTTCCAGGTCATTTGAGAGTTAAATATACCTCAAGCTCACCTGCTTCTTCCAGAGATTTCACAACAATAAATTGTTCATCCCTCAATTGGATCTCTTTACCTACGTAATCTGGTTGGATCGGCAACTGACGCTGACCCCGGTCGAACAATACAGCAAGCTGAATACGGCTAGGGCGACCGAAATCTCGAAGTGCGTCCAAGGCAGCCCGAATGGTACGACCACTTTGCAAAACATCATCCACAAGAATGACATCCAACTCTTCGAGGCACTCAGGTATGAAGGTTGGCTGTAAAGTAGGGGCAGAGTTTATCCCTAGGTCGTCACGATACATGCCTATGTCAAGCACCCCCGATGCCAGTTCAATATGAGGCCAATGTGCTTTTAATTTGGATTTGATCGCTTCTGCGATCAGCACTCCCTTTTGTTGTATTCCAATGATTGCAAGTTTTTTAGGTTCAGGATGCTGTTCAATAACGGAGTTAGCCATTGCTTGAATCATCATTCCGGTCTGATTTGGATCCATCAGCACGTCTGAGGTCTTTTCGACTTGGGCATTCATAGTAAAAAGAAATGGGAACCTGACTACAGGGTCAGGCAAAAAAGAAATATCTGGCTCAATGAAAAAGTAGAAAGGAAAATTATGATTCGACGATCTGGCGGGATTTCCGCCACGAGGGACGATGATTGACGATCCAATCGACTAGGGCTTGGTCAAAACCTACGTCGTATCCGGCTTTTTCAGACTCAATCCACTTGTGCTTGAGGATCTCCTCCCGCTCGGCCTGAAACTCTTTGTAGAGTGACAAGTTTTTTACCAGATCAGTATTTCTGGAGGTTTGTTTAGTTTGTTGTCTCATTTGGACAGGTGGATTGCCTATTGATGGAGGCAGATTATCACCAGATTCATTGCCCATCAACAGGAATTCATTGGATTATTTAGTTCTCGCCTTTTGACGGCGCCCCCCCCAAAAAAACCTTTTTCCTTTTAAAAAAGGACTTGCTCCTTATGCTGTTGACTTACCTCTCAATTCAAAGCTTTGTCCAAGATCATGCATAAAAACGTTCACAAATTCAAAATGGGCGGATTCACACTCATTGAACTTCTTGTGGTGATTGCCATTATTGCCATTCTTGCAGGCATGCTGCTACCAGCGCTCTCAAAGGCTAAATCGAAAGCAAAGGCGATCCATTGTGTGTCTAACCTGAAACAATGGGGAATCGTCTGGCAGTTATATGCCGATGACAACGAGGGGAAATTCAGTGATGGCGACGTAGGCTGGGCTCGAGGAGAATGGGTGGTTGCCTTGGCTGAACATTACCGTGAAAAACCCGCGCTTCTGCTGTGTCCTGATGCCATCAACCGACGAGGCTCAGGTTCGGCAACACAAGAAAACAAAAAGCCCATTAGCACCCCTGAGAGCCAGCTGGTTAATTATGGAGGTGCGCGAACATCCTATAATTTCCCCAATTTCGCTCAAGATGGAGAGGCAGGCGCCAAATTCCTGATCAGCAGCTACGGCGGCAATAACTGGATCTACAATGCAAAAAATGACATTCAAGGAAGAGCGAAAAAGGACCATTGGGGTTCCTTTGATGTGACCGATTCTGTTTCAGAAATACCCTTATTTCTTGATTCCATGTGGCGAGGTGGAGGACCAGACCACCGGAAATCCGGTAAAGACGAAGCGCCAAGTTTCAACGGACAATGGTCTGGTGCGGGTAAAGAATCCATGCATTTCGCAATTGCCAGGCATGGGAAAGGTATCAATGTTGCCTACTTTGATCATTCCGTCAGGTCTACAAGATCTCCAAAACAAATATGGAGCATGAAATGGCATCGAAGTTACCAGCGCCACGGATTTGAGCGCACCAAACGCTTTTCGGCTTGGCTTGGAAATTGAATTCCCTCCAGAGATAGAATGATTTCTTGCAGTCGTAAGCTTTCTGATTGACGGTTTATGCCGTCTGAGACAGCACATTTCTCAATTTTTACTTCTCAAGCGAATTTCTGCCCTTAAGATTAAGACAACCCCTTTGAAGTAGAATTTAGCACCATGAAAAAAAGTTATCCCTCATTGAGAGGAGGGTTCACATTAATTGAACTCTTGGTTGTCATCGCGATTATAGCCATATTGGCAGGCATGTTGTTGCCTGCCTTATCCAAGGCAAAGTCAAAAGCTAAAGCCATCCATTGTGTGTCCAATTTAAAACAATGGGGCATTGTATGGCAGCTCTATGCGGATGACAATGAAGGCAAGTTCAGTGATGGAGACATTGGCTGGGCCCGCGGTGAATGGGTGGTGGCCCTTGCCGAACACTATCGAGAAAAACCTGCACTACTGCTGTGCCCTGATGCGATAAGCCGCCGCGGAACGGGCGGCGCTACCACCGAAATCAAAAAACCCCTCGATACACCTGAAACCCAGCTGGTCGATTGGGGGGGGAGCCAAAACCGCATATAATTTTCCTAATTTCGCCAATGACGGTGAAGCTGGTTCAAAATTCCTCGTCAGCAGCTACGGCGGAAACAACTGGATTTACAACGCCAAGGTAGATATTCAAGGAAGATCCAAGAAAGATCACTGGGGTTCCTTTGACGTCACCGATTCTGTCTCGGAAATCCCACTTTTCCTGGATGCAATGTGGCGCGGAGGAGGTCCGGATCATCGAAATGGCGTGAAGGATCAGGCTCCAGCATTCAATGGTCAATGGTCTGGCTATGGTCAGGAAACCATGCACTTTTCAATTGGACGCCATGGTAATGGCAGCAACGTCCTTTACTTCGATCATTCCGTGAGAAGTACTCGTTCCATCAAGCAGATGTGGACACTGAAATGGCACCGGTCATACCAAAGGCATGGATTTGAGCGTACGAAGAAGTTCCCCGCATGGCTGGGTAATTGAATTTGACTGAAGGAAATGAATCAATCGAGAAGAGTGCTCCATCGGGGCACTCTTTTTGCATTAGCAATCCTCTGGCATCTTTTCGAAACCCTCTTCAATAAAGGTCGTATTCTGAATACGCGTCAACTGGGCATAAATGCCCTCGACCCGTATCAATGCTTCGTGCGTGCCTTTTTCGATGATACTGCCATCCCGCATGACAAGGATTTGATCCGCATTGCGAATCGTACTCAACCGATGTGCAATCACAAAACTGGTCCTTCCCTGCATGAGTCGCTCCAGAGCTTCCTGAATTAATCGCTCCGTAGCGGTGTCCACGCTGGCAGTCGCCTCATCAAGAATAAGTATGGGAGCGTCCTTAAGCAACGCACGAGCAATGCTGATCCTCTGTTTTTCCCCCACACTGAGCTTTACACCGCGTTCTCCCACATGTGAATCATAACGATCGGGCAGCGCTTGAATGAAATCGTAGCAATTGGCAGCTTTAGCAGCTTGCGTTAATTCCTCATCTGTCGCTTTCAATTTCCCATAGAGGATATTTTCACGAACCGTGCCATTGAATAAAAAGGGTTCTTGAGATACGACGCTGATCTGAGTTCTCAGGGATTCCAGATCGAGATGGGTAATATCCTGTCCATCAATAAGAATCCTGCCGCTATTATGCTCATAAAAAGCAGGCAGCAAGTTGACAACAGATGACTTTCCTGCGCCGGTCGGCCCAACCAGAGCAATCATTTGCCCCGGTTTTGCGTGCAAACAAATATCATTGAGAACAGTTCGATCATTGTCATATTGAAAAGTCACCCCTTCATAAACAACTTCCCCAGTGACCGGAGTTTCCAAAGGTTGATCTCGAGCGGGTCTCTCAGGTTCGGCGTCCAGAATATCAAACACACGTTCGCCTGCGGCACGGGCTCCCTGCATCATTTGGTTCAAGCCATGAAGACGCCCGATAGGCTCGTAGAAAAGACCTAAAAACAGCACGAACCCAACAAGATCCCCGATAGACATCCCCCCTTGAATCACCATCCGGCCTCCGACCCAAAGCACAAGCCCTGTGCCAAGGGAAGTCGCAAACGCCATCGTTGGAGAATAAATGGCCCAGGCCTTCATAATCCCCAAAGAACCTTGTCGCAACTCGTTTGATCGATCAGAAAACCTCTTATCCTCATGCCGTTGACGGCAAAAAGCCTTGATCTGCCGAATGCCTTGGAGGTTATCCATCAACAAAGCGTTCATGGCACTGGAGGCAACGCGTTGACGTCTATATCTTTTGTGGGCGGTCAACGTATAAGCCAGCGCACCACCAATCAGAATAGGCATGGGAATCAATGCAACCCAAGCCAAGACTGGATTCATGGTAAACAGAAATACCAGAACTCCAAATACACTTAGAATAGCGACTGTCCCCTGTTCAGTACCATCAATCAGGACGCGTTCTACGTTGTTTACATCTTCGATGACACGTGTCATCAGGTCCCCCGATGCCCGTTGGTCAAAGTAATTGACTGGAAGATTCTGAAGACGGTTATAAACTTGCTGGCGCATGTCAAAAATCACATTTTGTTCGAAGTGATTATTGATGATGATGCGGAAACTGTTGAAAAGTTCTCTGAAGAAAAATGCGCCAATCAACCCCCCAACCACCCACGGAAGCTCTTCCATCCTCTGATTGGTGATTACTTCATCGATGATATATGAAGTTAATTGAGGATAAACAAAAGCGAAACCAAGGGAAACAACCGCGCATCCAATGGTGCCCAGAGCCATCCATTTGTAGGGCATCAAAAAGACGGAAACACGACGGATTATTTCGAAGGTGCTTCGCTTCTTTGAACCATAGTCTCTTGAACGCCCTTTGCCGGACCCGCCTTTGTGTTTACTCACCACTCTCCTGAATGATTAATAAGTCGCTCGACCACCTGAAATATCATAAACCGCTCCGGTGGAAAAGGAACAGTCCTCCGAAGCCAACCATGCGACTAATGCAGCTACCTCATCCGGCTGACCGACGCGTTTCATTGGAATTTTTGAGACCATGTAGTCAATATGTTCCTGACTCACTTGCTTCAAAATGTCGGTTTCAATAACAGCAGGAGCCACGCAGTTTACGTGAACACCGCTTTCGGCAAGCTCTTTACCAAGCGATTTCGTGAGTCCAATCACCCCGGATTTCGCAGCGCTGTAATGAGAGGCGTTTGGATTACCGTCTTTGCCTGCGATGGAGGAGATATTCACTATGCGACCATAGCCAGAATCCAGCATCACCGGGACAATTGCATGACATACATGAAAGACCGCCATCAGGTCTAATTCGATAACCTCACGCCATTCATTCCATTCGCATTCCCATAGCTTTTTACTAACCCCTGCGATACCTGCATTGTTCACGGCAATATCTATTTTACCAAAATGATCTTTCGTATCTTTCGCTGCTGATGCCACGGACTCTGGTTTTGTCAACTCAACCTCCATGATTTCAACTCTGGAAGGATCCTCCAGTTTCGACACCCACGATTTGGCCAGTTCGACATCACGATCCCATAAAGCACATTTTGCACCTGATGCAAGAAACCGTTTAATAATGGATTGACCGATTCCACGAGCCCCGCCCGTGACCACAGCTACCCTGTCTTTAAGATCGATTTGATTCATACGCTTGAATACTGAAGCTAGTCAGTGACCTTCTGAGATTCAACTGCGTCCACGCAGCGTTTGCATATTTCAGGGTGTTCTTCATGATTACCAACATCCAGTTCCCAATGCCAGCATCGCTTGCACTTGCTTCCCTCAGCTTTGGTTACGCGGATTTCCAATGACTCGCCTTCAATCCACTCAAGTTGAGAAACATTCAATATCTCCCTGATCACAGTATGGTTATTTTTCAGCCTATTCACTTCATCAAATGGAAGTTGGATGGTGACTTTTGCTTCCAGTGATTTACCAATAACCTTCTCCCGTCGAGCATCCTCAAGCTTGGCCAACACTTGATCACGCAATGCAATCCATCGCACCCAATCTGCATGTTCCTGCTCGCTTAACCTGAAATTTGAAGGTTTCCATTCCTGCAGGTGCACCGAATCTCCATCTTTGACTCCTGGAATGAACTCCCACGCCTCATCACTTGTAAACACAAGCATGGGCGAAAGTGTTTGGCAAAGTTGACGCACCATATGATGCAGGACCGTTTGGGTGGATCGGCGTGCGTGCGATTCGGCAGCGTTTGAATAGAGGCGATCCTTGACAAGATCATGGTAAACAGAAGAAATCTCAACCGCTGTGAACTGGCTCACTTTCTGATACACGATATGAAACTCAAAACGGCCGAATGCATCATAAACCTCCTGCTCCAGTCGAGACCACGCGTCCAGCATCCAGCGATCCAACGGCGTCAATTGATCATGAGGCACCTCGTTTTTTCCAGGTTCAAAATCATACAAGTTGGATAATTGAAACCTCAGCGAATTGCGCAGCAGTCGGTACGTTTCAGCAACTTTTTTGACCCGTTCCTCACTCACGACAATGTCATTCCGGAAATCCTGAGAAGCAACCCACAGTCGTACGATGTCAGCTCCATAGGTCCCGATATAAGCTTCCGAAGTCTGGGGCTTGGTATAGGCACCCTGCCCCTGCTTGCTCTTGGAAATTTTTTCCTTGTCAGCATCGACCATGAACCCGTGTGTCAAGACGGTTTTATAGGGCGCAGAGCCATTCGCTGAAAGGGACAACAACAGTGAGGACTGAAACCAACCGCGATGCTGATCACTGCCTTCCAGGTAGAGGTCCGCCTGCCAGACTGGTGCGATGGGATCACCCTGCAGTCCAGCATTCCTGCGCAGCTCCTCACGCTGCATGATCACACTGCGTGAAGAACTTCCGGAATCAATCCAGACGTCGAGTGTGTCCGATGATTTTGCAGTAGCCTCGGCCCCATCCCAATCTTCTGGCCGACATTGTCTCCAGAGAGATTCCGTGGATTCAGAAAACCAGATGTTGGATCCATGCTTTTCAATCAGATCGGATGCTTTGCGCACGATTCTGCCATCAAGCAAGGGATTTCCATCTGCATCATGAAAGGCTGGAATCGGAACTCCCCAGGTACGTTGTCTTGAGATGCACCAATCAGGGCGTGATTTAACAGCCCCTTCAATACGATTTCGACCCCACTCCGGAACCCATTTCACATGAGCAATCTCGTTAAGTGCCTTCTCCCGAAAATCATTGTGATCCACATTGATGAACCATTGATCCATTGCTCTGAAGATAACAGGGGTCTTACTACGCCAGCAATGGGGGTAACTGTGAGTGTATTTTTGATTAAGTAGCAGGTGCCCTGATGCCTTGAGACTTTCAATAACCGCTTCGTTTGCTTCGCTTCGATGCTTCTTTTCCAATATGGATTTGCCTATCATTTCTTGAGGCATCTGCGCCTCGGCAGGCAAGTCTGACGTATGAGTCAAACAACCACGGTCATCAACCGGGGAGTAGATTGGCAAACCAACTCGCATTCCCAAGCCATAATCTTCAAGCCCGTGGCCGGGGGCGATATGAACAAATCCGGTCCCCGTGCTGTCATCCACAAAATCAGCATCGTGAAGCTTGCCACTGCGATCACAGAACGGATGTTCATATTCAATCTGCTCGAGCTGGTCTGGAT
>KB912022.1 GCA_000383715.1 Verrucomicrobia bacterium SCGC AAA164-E04 | reverse complement strand
AACGAGCCTTTCGCGGTCTTCCATCAGTTGAATTTGCTCTGGAAGCAATAGAAGTAGAATCGAGTCAATGCAGGGACTACGTTCATGCTACGCCCTCTCTACAGAACAGCATTGACTTGTTTTATGAAATTAAGCGACTATTGAACCAACAACGCAAAATCTGGCCCAGTTGAATTAGCACGATCAATATGCTGATTTTTTTCCACAATAAGTCAAATCTCATAATATGTGGGCTAAGGTCATGTTTGTGTTTGATTTACATAAACCAGATCAGGCTGTCGATGACTGGCCGTTTAAATAACAAATTGAAAGTGGATTTTTACTTATGAATACCCTGGCAGATATCCTGATAAATCGGAGAGTTAAAAGAAAAAGCCGAATTATTACCTCTATTGCATTCTGTTTTCTGTTCAGTTTTTTTGGCAACGACAAACAGGTGCTAGTTGCAGAAGGTTTTTCGCTCGAAGTAAAAGAATTCGAAGTTGAAAAAATATATCCAAAGGAAAATGATGAAGATTTTGAGCTTTTGATTCGGGCCGATTTTGCAGTGGACATAACAGTTTCCGATTTACTTAATGAAAAAATAGAGGCCAATTTAGAGGATTTCTACTCAAATTCACAATGTGAAATAATCCTACCAATTAAGACGACATTAAATAAAATATCACTTTTCGAAAAAAACTACTTGGGAGTTGCTTTGTCTGTCGTGGATTCACCCTCACTTCCGAATTATGACCACAATTTGTGCCAGCGAGTAGGGTATGCTGACATAAAGGACGAAGCATTAATTTTACAGTTCAATGGTGCCGAACTGAAGAAATACGTTGTTGATACAAAAATTAAAAACGTATCGGCAGTTATCAAAATTGAAGGCAATATGTGGGACCATATCCTTCCAGCTCTTGGCTCTAAGAGTCCTGTTCTTAATATTAGACACAATTCTCAAACCTGTGCTCCATGGGCGCGTTTGGAAGAATTTGGTTATAATACGTGGCTTTTGTGGGGTGGAGGTTTCCAAGCCTTTTCGCGTTTAAACGTTGATTTTGAAAACATCGCCACAGGTGAAATCTTTTATCTGCACGATCAATTAGTTGTAGAAGACAATGGACTGTATTCTGTTGAGTTTAACCCAAGGAATGATTTGGATGAGCTGCGGTTTGAGCATTTCGATGGCTCAGGACCAAGAAGATTTACAAACTATATTGCACTCGGAAACTACAATGTTATTATTTCTAGTGCCAACGGCGATTGTGAGGAAAGACTGGATAATTTGTTTGTTCGTGGGAAATTAGTGTCATCACCTCAACTAGGAATAACACCAAACCCCGGACCACGTCCGAACCCATGGGCAGATAGTCCAGTATCTTTCAGAATTCAAGGTAATGGTTTTCCGCCTAATACCACAGTCTCTTTATCAATGAGAGATGGGGAACAATCTGGCCAGTTTCTTGGGCCGAACACAGATGTGATTACAGACGAAAGTGGCGCATTTGAAATTGATTTAGTAGACACAGAATTTTGCTGTTTCGGCAGCGTTCCGGGCTATAGTTTGAATCCTGTTTCAAATTTAAGGATAAACGCTTCCGAGCGAATATCTGGTGCATTTGCGTCATCTTTGTATAAGATTGTTGATCCAAAAGTTAGAGTAGATGTTGATGATATTCATACCCAACGACCTGATGGTGGTTTTCATGTTGTTGAAAACGCCGGAAGGGTTAAAGTTCAAGGTGTTGGTTTTTTACCAAACACCACGCTCTCTTGCACAATACGTGGATCTGATGAACCTATCATAATAAGGGACGATGCAACTGGTCAAATTGAGTTCAGTATTCAGGCACCCTTTTCAATTAATACAGATAACGAAGGCAGTTTTTCATATTATGTAACAGAAGACTATTGGCCACAGGAATATCGTAGAGAATCTCAATACCTTGCAGAATTTCGATGGGAGAACGATGCCTTTGGTTTTCAAAAGGCCTTACCTTTTATTTTAAATGAAGCTTCACTTGAAGGTTCAGGTTGGCCGGACATCGATGTAGTTGGATATGAGTATTCTCAGGTTGTCTCAAAAGGCCCTCATGCAGCTGATATTCCCATTGTTTCGGGAAAGGAAACCTTACTCCGAATCTACTATACTTGCGACAATAGTATTACAAATACGGTTCATGCAGATTTGGAAATAACAAAACAAAATGGTGAAATCATACAATTGGAAAGAAGAGATCTTCCGCTACAAAGTGGTACAACTTCTATTTCTGATATTGATAGGGCCGATATCAATTCTACCATTAATTTTTTGCTTCCAGCAAATTTAGTACCGCATATAGAATCTCAACAAATTTCATTTTTGGATTTTTCTGTCAGCGTTTGGGCTCACCGAGCCTTAGATACAGATATGTCTAACAATATTTTCGCAGCGCGTATTCCTTACGAGAACCCCCGAGAATTCCATACCGTTTTCCGCGTATTACACACGCATACACCAAGGCAAATAAATCGTAGAAATTCGTACTATAACGAACTATGGAGATATGCCAAGGATATCATAAGAGTCCTTCCTCTGAATCGATTTTCCTATAACTATTGGGAGTCGAATGACAATGTAACCCCGACTTTTCATCTTAGTCATTGGGGAGACGAGTGGGATAATGAGCTTGCTGATGACAGTATATTGTCAAGCGCAATAACAAGCGCTGGTCTTTCAGAATACTTTGACTCTGATCCGCCGCATGATAGTAATGATATTCTGAAATGGTATACATTTGTTCCTCGTGTTAGTGGATACGATGGTGATTCTTTTGGGAAAGGCTATAATTGGTTGGGTGGCGGAGAATCTGCTGTTGGGTTTTGGGTAGAGGGAGAAAACACATACCTTCACAATTCCAATTTTCAACCGTTTTACAACAAAGGCACACAAACTTTCGTTCATGAAACAGGGCATAACTTAGGCCGAGATCATGTAAACCAAGAAGGTGCAGAACCTGATGACTCTGACCCAGATTTTCCCTACTCGGGTGCAGATGCCACTGGCCTTGGAGATGGGACGTGGAATGGGGGTCTAGGCTACTACTGGGATTATAGCGACTATTTAGGTCGCAGAAATGACGACGGAAGTAGAAAGAAAGATAATGAAATAATTAAAATACTCTCAAATGATACTTACACTGATCTCATGTCTTACGGTGCTTACAGGTGGATTTCAGATTGGCAGTATTTAAAGATACGGGATGAAATACAAAGTCAAAGACAGACCAGTATAAATTTAAATGCCGAACACTCCAATTTGAATAATGATTCAGGTAATCCATTTCAGGTTAGGCAAAATAATGAAATAAATGAGCAACCTTCAAAAATTAATTTTCTTACATTGATTCAAGAAGATTCTAAAAAAATTATTTACGAACGACTAATCTCATTCGATTCAGCTGATTACCACAAAAGATTGAGTAATTATGGTGAAAAGGACCTTGCCAACAGTGTTGATCAAGTAACCGTAACACTCACATTAGAGAACTCGTCAGAAAAGCAGATAAAACTTCCAGGAAAGCACCTAAGTAAAGACTCTGATGGACGTATATTATATAATTGCGTATTTCAATCTTCATTACCCGTAGTAAGTATTAAGGTTTTTGGCAAGGACATGGGTGATCCTCTTTTAGAAAAAGATATATCTACGAAATTAGACGTTACTGTCATCGATAGCACATATAGTCCTAGTAATAATGGTGCTGATGAAAATTATTTAAGGTTTAATTTCCAGAGCCAAAAAGATTCTTTGAGTAAATTCATTGTTGCTGCTCAATACAAAACACCGCAAAACAAGTGGCGAAGTGCTCCATTTGAATTTGAGTTGAACCAAAATTCGGGTAACATCTCAATTCCATTAGAAAATATCGATGGTAATTCGAAAACAAAAATCCGTTTTATTTTTAATGAAGGGCTTAACTCCCAGACTATTGAGCTTGACGGTTTTTACAGTTTAGAGCCAGTTGAACCTACCTTAATTGTTCATGAGCCAATAATGCATATGAAAGATGGGTTTGAATCAAAAATCTTCAATGGCAAGAAGGGTATTCCATTTTCTGCTAGAATTACGAACCTTAGGGACGGTCCAAACACATCATATGTTTGGCTTTCAGATATAGT
This sequence comes from Verrucomicrobia bacterium SCGC AAA164-E04, assembly GCA_000383715.1. Taxonomy (GTDB): domain Bacteria; phylum Verrucomicrobiota; class Verrucomicrobiia; order Limisphaerales; family AAA164-E04; genus AAA164-E04. The sequence goes on along the minus strand of KB912022.1, from coordinate 1,529 downwards.
TGGACAGTTTGCCGAAGGCAAGAACGTCATCAAAAACCTACCCGCCGGCATGCACAACATAACTTGTTTGGCTATCGCCAACAACGGTTTAAAGGTTTCTGAATCCTTTGCTATCGAAGTTTTTTGTGAAAAGCATGATATGGGGCATGCTACACAAGTTCATAATGCGCGTTATCTTGACAAAGATTCCGATTTCATTGATGACAATTGGGAACTTTCAATTACTACTGATCTAGCTTCAATCAATCAACACTCTGATTACAATAAAAACAATTTGCCCGATTTTGTTGAATATAAGTTAGCCTCTGGGAGTATTGGTCTAAATGATATTTTAGAAAGTCCATCAATAGACGTCGCCGATCTTGTTGATGGCTGGAACTTGTATTCCGGGGAATATGTTCAAAACATATTAGATACCGTCGAAAATGCCACCAATATCATTACCATTCTAGAGTTTAATCCAAATTCACAAAATTGGTCTGTCGTTTTCGATTCTGGAAAATTCATTAATGAAACCCAAATGCTTAATGCAAACAAGGGTTATTGGTTTCTATATGATAAAAGTTAAAAATTTTCCCATTCTTTGTCATGCGCGTTATTCTGCTTACAATTTTCTTTTCAATTCTAAAGGCAAACTCAGCGATTTTTCCTGGGGTGCCAGAACCCGGCATGATTTTGTCCGGGGATGTTTATGACCAGCGATTGAATTCATCTGCTCCAATTTCTTTTTCTCTTAAATTTTTCGATAAAGTTAATGGTAATCAGTTGTCCAGTATGATCATCAATCATGACAACGGAAAATTCCATGCCAATTTACCATTTGAGAGTTCATTTCAAATACCGAGTCAAAACGATATATTTGCAGACAACGCCCTCATTCCGAATGTTGGAAATACTCATCCGATTACGATCACAGCATCCTCCGCCGATGAGCACTCAAAATTTTATTTTTTAGACGACTCAAATAGGGTTATTGGAACTGAAATAACCCTGTCAAATGAAAGGTTGCCACGGATTCTGCCTCTTTATATAAAACTTGTTTCCAACGTCAAACCGTCCAGTGATCAAACAAATCCCGCGCTATACCCCACCGACGCGACAGGTATACCCAAAGCTCAGGTGAAGGTACCGTTCTTGGTGAACAACTTCCAGGGTATCTCAGGTATTCAAACCACCATCACCTGGGATGAGTCCGTGATGCAGTTGGTGTTGGATGGAGACAACCCCAAGGTGACCGATTCACCAGAGATCATGCCGAACTTCCCAATCATTCTGCCCAACCACTTTTCAATCCACTCAAGCAATCAATTGACCATGGTTTGGGATGAAAGCATCGACCCAGAGAACGGTCGCAGCCTCGAGGATGAGAGCGTGCTTTTTGCCCTGCACTTCACCCTGGTAGGCAATGCTGGGGAGAGTGGCGTGATCCGCCTGTCCGATGACCCCACCCCATTCAAGCTGGCTCCAGGCAGTGGTGAGGATATTGTGGAATCTACTCAGTGGGCCAATGTGACCCTCATCAAGGAGTT
>KB912021.1 GCA_000383715.1 Verrucomicrobia bacterium SCGC AAA164-E04 | reverse complement strand
AAGAAAGTGGTGAAAAAGGCAACTCCCAAGAAAAAAGCCGCTCCCAAGAAAGTGGTGAAAAAGGCAGCTCCCAAGAAAAAAGCCGCTCCTAAGAAGGCCAACCGGAAAAAGGTCTCACGCCGGTAATTATCCCATTTGGATGTCCCCCTCTCGTTGTCTTACTGCATTGTATGATGACGCTGAGGGGGGGGGTGATCAGCTCAAATCGGCGGTCAGTTCATTCGATTTCTTCAAGCAGCTTTCTCATACGCTTCTCAGACGTAGGGCGAGGAGCACCCAATTCCTGAGCAAAGAGTGATACTTTGTAGTCCTCAAGCATCCACCGAAGTTGCGACCACTTCCCCCACCTTGGGTCCTCTGCCGTCAATCGACGATAAGATTCATTGAGTTGATTTATCCAAGGTTGCAGCCGAGCAGATTTTTCCCGGTCTTTGACAGCGTTGGAACGTGCTCTTTCACTGCGAATTTGCATCGCTTTTAGATATTTTGGATAGAACTTTAATTGAGAAAACGGCACATGAAGCAACCAGCGCGAAGGAAATAACGAAGCCAGGTCAGCAGCAAGACCAGAATAAGGTTTTGGATCCATCTCGAGCTGATGTTTCATTTCCAAAGTCTTGTTAAAAAGATCAACTGCCTCCTGCCAAAAACCCATGATGCGTGCACGGGCTTGCTGGATGGTTTTGTCAAAATGCAACTTTTTTAGAGGCAATAACTCTGGGCATTCAAAAAGGTAGGATATCAAATTTGAATAAGCATCCGCGGTAAATTCCTCCAAGCTCCCCATGGAGACATAGTAAGTTCGTGCAACTATTAAAACTTTACCTGATGCAAGGTCCTTTTGCCACCAGGATAATTCACGTTCGAATTGACGGGTGCAGATAGCCGCCCACCCAAGCTTAGTCGCCGCTTTTGCATCGGCGATCGAAGAGAAGAGGCGAACAGACAATACAGCATCCTTGATATGCAGACCGGGATAAGCATAAAGAGCATGCTGACCTTGTTTCCCTACCAAAACCTGCTCAGGTAAATCCCCAAAACTCCACGTGGAGACATCATGTTTTTCCCATTTTCGACATGCATCTTCCCATGTTTCTTGATGCACCTCTTTACGATGTGCCTCTACGGCTTCCTCGACGCGTTGCAGACGCTTTCCTTCATAAACCTTCTTACCTCTGTGATTCAGCACCCTGACACGAGGACGAATATGATCAGGCAACACTCCGATATCCCAATCTGCCTTTGAAACCTGAATATCAAACCGATCTCTCAGCCACCGGATCAGCCGATCAAGATAATCTTTACATCCACAGTCACTCAACGCCGCCGCAGCTGCTCTTGCTCGATCCTGAACAGGCATTAACACTCTCCGCTGTGATTTCGAAAGTGACTTCAGAAGCTGTAAAACAAGGGCTTCATGATGTCCTGGAATAAGCCAGGGAAGCTCCCAATCTGAAAGGCGTTCAGCCACTTCTGGCAACATGACAAGGGTCACACCGTCATGCTGCTCCCCTGGAGCATAGGCATATTCAACAGTGATCTCATAGCCAGCAAAACCAACTTTACCAGGGAAACCTCCCGTATCTTGCCTTACGACTTCATCTGAGAGTAGATCTTCCTCCCGTATGATCAATGATTTCAGATCTTCAGGACGGCGCCTTAAATGGTGCTGGAGAGCAGGAATAGACGTGACCTCCTGCGGCAGTTTTTTGGCATAAAAATCATAGAGCAAATCATCCAGCATCATGAAAGATCCATGCCGCACACGCGTCAACCGTGCTTCGACAGACTGAATCAAGCGATTGTTGGATTCAGAGAATGGAAGATTCATCGTGTCACGCTCTTTGACCAAACCTTCAAGGATCATAATTTCTCGGGCGGCCTCCGGATTCGATCGCGCAAAATCAGCCTGACGAGCGATGACTTCCAAACCATTGAACCTTACCACTTCAGTACAGACCACTCGCCCCGTAGGCCCGTGCCAACGAGGGTTCAGGTAGGAATACTTGCACAGATGCGCTCCAAGTTTGATGATCCATGCGGGCTGGATGACAGCGTTGGTTCGAGCGTAGTTCCTGGATGTTTCAATCATTTCAGCCGAAACAACCCATTCCCCCTGCCCCTTGAGTCCTTTCCTGGAGGATTTGCCTTCTTTGGATTCGTCCTTGGATTTCTGGCGCTCAAACAGCGTGGAACCAGGAAAAATACTCACCTGCCTGCCGGAAGCGGTGGCAAACAGGTTTCGCTCTTTTCTTCGGGACGACCGGCTTAGTAAGCCGGACAAAATACAACGATGGATGGAGGCATACCACTTCTGCTCCTCCTCTCTGGATCTGGCTGTCTCCTTGGGGGGTTTTACCTGTTTTCGCTTTTCACCCAGCACCGAATGAATTTGCTGGTAAATATCACGCCATTCCCGCAAACGCATGTAAGAAAGAAAATGGGCTCGGCAAAATTTCCGGAGTTGATTCTGGGTCTTCAATCGTTCCCATTCATCATGAAAAACATTCCAGACATTCAGCAAGGTTAGAAAGTCAGATTTGGGGTGAATGAACCGTTGATGAGCCAAGTCAGCCTGATGCGCAAATTCCATGGGGCGCTCCCTCGGATCTTGTATGCTCAGGCCAGCCCCAATGACAACAACCTCCTCCAGCACCGCCTCGTGCTCCGCTTCAATAATCATCCTTCCCAGTGTTGGATCCATGGGAAGTCGAGCCAATTCTTGACCAAGACTCGTAAGATCGTTGAGATCATCAAGAGCACCCAACTCCTTGAGCAACTGATAGCCGGAACGAACCGCAGCCGGTTTGGGCGGTTGAATGAAAGGAAAGGTTTCAATATCCCCCAAACTGAATGCCTTCATCTTGAGGATCACCTCAGCAAGATTGCATCGTTGAATTTCTGGAGAAAGGAAGGCTGCGCGATCTTTGAAATCCGATTCAGAAAACAAACGATAACAAACCCCTTCAGCAACACGACCACAACGTCCCTTGCGTTGATTAGCGTTGCTCTGAGCAATGGGCTCTATGGGCAAACGACGCGTATGGGTTCCTGGGCTATAGCGACTCACACGCGCTAACCCAGTGTCTACCACATACCGGATACCGGGCAATGTCAGCGAAGTTTCCGCAATATTGGTTGCCACAATTACCCGCCGCTGAACTGCTGTTTGAAACACTTTCTGCTGATCTGTCCCGGCAAGGCGACCGAACAATGGAATAAATTCGACACCACTCCTTCGCTTTTTACCCAACGCATCAAGGCATTCCCGAATATCTCGTTCCGAGGGCATGAATACCAAAACGTCCCCTGTATGAGAATCGTGTAATATCTGATTGATTATTTCAATGGCAGCATCCACGTAGTTCTTCCCCCCGCCGGAGTCAGATATATCATCAAAGGGCTTGTAGACCACCTCAACCGGATAAAGCTTACCTGAAACTTCAATGACAGGAGCATCACCAAATGCCCGGGCAAAACTAGAGGTATCTATCGTAGCGGAAGTAATAATAAGTTTAAGATCCGGCCGGTGTTTCAACATCTGACGCAAATGCCCCAGAATAAAATCGATGTTCAAAGAACGCTCATGGGCCTCATCGATAATGAGCGTGTCATACTCAGACAGCATGGGATCATTCTGTAACTCACTCAGAAGTATTCCATCCGTCATGAATTTGATGTAAGACTGTGGAGAGGATTCATCTTGAAACCGAATCTTGCAACCTACCTCGCGACCAAATGGGACCTCAAGTTCTTCTGCAACACGCCTCGCTAAAGATTGGGCCGCCACACGCCGTGGTTGTGTGCAGCCAATTTTTCCCTTCAATCCCCTGCCCGCGCTCAAACACATTTTTGGGATCTGGGTACTTTTTCCAGATCCGGTCTCACCCGATAAAACCAATACTTGATTGTCGTGTATAAATTGAACGATATCGTCCACACGATTGGAGACAGGTAAATTTGCTGGAAAAGAAACCAGGGGTAATCCTTGCCTCCTTTTCTCAACCTTTCGCCTGGATTGCTCCATTTTCGATGAGATGAACTCCAATTCCCCCCGAACACTGCGATTTTCTCCTTCTCGATGCAGTAACTTCTCAAGCTGAGGACGCAAGCGTATCTGATCTCTGGCACTGCAGGCATCCAGAAGTTCAAGCAATGGATGCGAAAGATTCGTTGAGAAATGAGGGCGAGAGGTCGTCGTCATACAGAAGTTACGAAAAATGCCCGAGGGCATCCACCTGGAGTCGAATTACCTGAGTCTTGGAGTCTTTCGGTAATCTCCAGAAACGGAGCATGGCGATGCGCTATATCGAACCGAAAGCCATCCGAGTTGATCAAGCCACTCACATCAAATAAAGGATTGCAGCACACTTGTGGCGCTGAAATGAATCCAGCGGGAATTTGGAGGGTTTCTTTTGCTGGTGCCACGGAAAGATGATTAAACTGCGTTCGCATTAGAAAATAGACGTTCTTAAACGCTTCAACAAAATGATATTTACTCATGGATTGGAGATTGACAGACGAGTTTGCTTACCTCATTGTGCCGACAACAAAGTGGTCGATTACCTTAGTCGCCGACAGCGTACAGATCAATTCAAATTTAGGCACATCCTCGTTTGATAATCTCTTCAAGTTGGTATCCCCGAATTAGCGGGAAGGGACTCAATCACTTCGTTAGTTATCAGAATGAAATTATTTGTAGGAAATCTATCGTTCCAAACTGTTGAGGAAGATCTTCGAGAGCTTTTTGGCAGTTTTGGAGACATTGACGACATCTATGTAGTTGAGGATCGTCAAACAGGCCGCTCCCGTGGCTTTGCATTCGTCAGCTTTGCTGACAAAGACGCAGCAGAGACTGCTGCCAAGGAACTCGACGGCACCGACTTCATGGGCCGCAACTTGAAAGTAAATGAAGCTACGCCTAAACCACAAGGTGGCGGCGGCGGCGGTCGCAGCGGCGGCGGCGGCGGCGGCGGCGGCGGTAAGTGGGGCGGCGGCGGCGGCGGTCGCAGCGGCGGCGGCGGCGGCGGCGGCGGTCGTGACAGAAGACCTTCGCGCTATTGATCCTATCTCAGTTTGAAACCAATTTTTACGTAATTACCAGATATGAGCGAACAAGGAACAGTTAAATGGTTCAGCTACGACAAGGGATACGGATTTATCCTACAGGATGATGGACAAGATATCTTCGTCCATAAATCCGAGCTGGAACATGGAGTCGTGAACGAAGGAGACCGAGTCGAATATGTGACAGGTGAAGGCCGCAAAGGCCCATGTGCCAAGGAAGTTAAAGTTATTTCCTAACCACGCTGCAAAAAATATCAATAGCGGTCGAAATTTTAATTTCGACCGCTTTTTTTTACCCTAAAATATAGGGTTTTTCATGTAAAAGCTTGTAGGGGAATAAGATATACAGAAATTTCTAGTAGTTTTACGTATCACAGCCAGAGACTGAATCTATTTTGTAAGGATTTGAAGAAATTTGAATCTAAAGCCTTTGGTCGAGGTTACGAGAACTGATCCACTTGAAAAGTTAGTCTGGACCAATAAAAAGGATCCAGACAATGAAAGGAATAAGATACTCAACCGAACAAAAGATCCGCATCCTGCGTGAAGCCGAGGGTAGTGGGAAAAAAANNCAAGATGTTTGCCGTGATCATCAGATCAGTGAACAAACTTTTTACCGTTGGAAACGTGAGTTTGGCATGCTTGAGATCTCTCAAGCCAAACAACTCAAGGAACTGCA
>KB912020.1 GCA_000383715.1 Verrucomicrobia bacterium SCGC AAA164-E04 | reverse complement strand
ACAGAATGATAGACAAAATGTATTCTCGGGCCTTTTGTTCCGTTTTTGTCTAATTTTTTTCTGGACATATTCTTAACTTTGGTAGATATTTTGATCGTCAGGAGGTTTTAAGCTGAAAGTTGTAGTTGTTAGGCAAAGTTGGCTTAAAAAAATGAAACATAATTAGGCCGTCTGAAGTCATCTAAAATAACAGGTTTTGGACAACGAATGAGAGTGAGGATTCTATGAAATTAGCAACGAGCAAAAAAACAACAAAAAATAAAGTCAGACGTTCATCAAACTCAAACCCTAAGCGATTGTTGAAGCAAGGTGGGACCAATGGTTCCAGAACCAAGGACTCGGGAGCACAACGTGAGTGGCACACCGCAACCAGTAAGTCTGCTGAAGTGAAAGTAACTGTCCACCGTGAGACCACACTTGAACCAAAAGCAGCAGATATCCAACCTTTGCGGTCTTCGTTCGCTTTGTATCTCAGGGAGATAGCGGAGGAAAACTTGCTGACTGTGAAAGAAGAAGCGGAGTTGGCTGGACTCATCAAACAAGGAGATGATCAAGCACGCGAGAGGATGATACGAGCCAATCTGAGGTTGGTAGTAAAAATAGCACGGGATTATGAAGGTTTTGGCCTACCTTTGCTTGACCTGATCAATGAAGGGAACATCGGTCTCATGAAGGCTGTGGATAAATTTGACCCCACAAAGGGAGCTAAATTCTCGACCTATGGTTCCTGGTGGATCAAACAAGCTATCAAGAGGAGTTTGAGTAATCAGTCCAAAACTATAAGACTTCCCATACATTTGGTAGAAAAAATAGCCAAGTTGCGTAATGTATCCATCCGGCTACAAGAAGCCTTGGGAAGAGAGCCATCCGACGAAGAAATAGCAGTAGAACTTGGAATCGCTCCAAGCCGTGTTGCACTCATGAGGCGGGCTTCGGCACGCCCTGTCTCTCTGGATGATACTGTGGGTGATGAAGATAGCACCCGTCTTGAAGAAAGAGTAGCAGATGAAAATGCGGATCATCCATATGAGGAGCTTGAACTTCAGACATCTTTGGGGTTGCTGACACAACTGCTGTCGAAATTAAACTCACGGGAGTCCAAGATCCTACGCTACCGTTTTGGTCTGGATGGTGAAAAAGAACGAACTCTTGAAGAGGTCGGGCAGGAATTTGGAGTGACTCGAGAGAGAATCCGACAGTTGCAGAATATTGCGTTGAACCGTTTGAAGCGCATGATGGACAAACAGAATGCACCGGTGATCTTTCCAGTCGGTCAGACTGAAGAAATAGAAAAGGTCTCTGCGTAAAAAATGTGATTTAGTCCTCACTAAATAATAAAATCGACGATCAGATAAACGCTTCTGTTCGCCGATTTTGTTATATCAGGTTTTCACAAAACATACAGATAAGCTGGGGATTATCGAGCTTCCACTTGACGCAGGCCATCAGTAACTTTAATGTTTGACCTACATTTGAACGTAGATCGGAGCAGTACCATCTTAGGTTGCTGCTTTTTTCATATGAAGCTGTGAAGAAAGGCCGATCTTTAAAGAGACTTTAACCAGGAGTCCAACGTGGATTTAAAGGATATCAAAGCAATAGTCGATTTAATGAAGAAGAATTCCATTTCGGAATTCGAAATGGAGAAGGATGAGTTTAAAATCAAGTTGAAACGTGGCCTAGGCAACACTGGATCTACCTCAGAAGAGAGGCCTTACTTGATTTCACCTCCGGTTTCCCATGTACTACCCCCAACACAGCCGTCAGCGCAAGTAGCGACTCCAAAGGATCAGGCCGAGAATCTCGAACCAAAAACTTCCAATGATCTGGACATCTGCTCGCCTATGATCGGAACATTTTATGATTCACCCTCGCCTGACTCGCCTGCGTATGTGGAGGTGGGAACTAGGGTCAATGCGGACACCGTTGTATGCATAGTGGAAGCCATGAAGGTTATGAACGAAATCAAGGCTGAGAAAAGTGGAGTGATCACTGAGCTTTTGGTAGAAAATGCAAGACCGGTTGAGTTCGGGCAAGCAATGTTCAAAGTTAAACCCAACTGATTTCACCCCTCCCTCAATAATACAAAAAAATTTACTTTCGGATAACTATCGAATGTAAAGCGGTAATTCCATTAACAACCACCTATGTTTGAAAAAATTCTGGTCGCTAATCGTGGGGAGATAGCTGTTCGTATTATCCGTGCCTGCAAGGAACTGAACATAAAGTCTGTCGCGGTGTATTCCGAGGCTGACCACAATTCCATGCATGTGCAAATGGCTGACGAGGCCATTTGCATCGGCCGAAGCCCAAGTCATGAGAGCTACCTCCGAATTGATCGTATCATCAGTGCCGCTGAAATAGCGGACGTTGACGCCATCCATCCAGGATACGGATTTTTATCTGAGAACGCTCACTTTGCAGAAGTCTGCGAAAGCTGCAACATTCGCTTCATCGGCCCCTCTCCTCAGGCGATGAACGCATTGGAAGACAAGGCAGTGAGTCGTAATTTAGCAAAAAAAGCCGGAGTTCAGCCACCGCCTGGCTCAGACGGCCTGGTTGACAACGAACAGGAAGCTCTGGAAATTGTCAAAAAAATCGGTTATCCAGTGCTCATCAAGGCCGTTGCTGGTGGTGGTGGAAAAGGCATGCGTGTGGTTCATAATGATATATCTCTCCTCAAGGGATATCACACAGCAAGAGCAGAAGCGGAAAAAGCATTTGGCAACTCAGGGGTTTACATAGAAAAATTCATCGAAAACCCTCGCCATATTGAGTACCAGATCCTTGGTGATGGCAGAGGAAAAATCATTCATCTCGGCGAACGTGATTGCTCAATTCAACGTCGTAATCAGAAACTGATCGAGGAAACACCTTCCCCTTTTCTTGATCTGAAGCAATTCCGCGATCTTCGAAAAAAGATGAGTCGCGCAGCTGTAAAAATTGGAGAGGCAGCCAAATACACCAATGCTGGCACTGTTGAGTTTGTGGTCGATGAAAAGGGCAAGTTTTATTTTTTGGAGGTCAATAAGCGTATTCAGGTAGAACATCCAGTGACGGAGGAAGTCACTGGTATAGATCTCGTCCAACAACAAATCCTGATTGCCATGGGTGAGCCGTTGCGCATTTCTCAGGGTGACGTTAAGCTGACAGGCCATTCGGTTGAATGCAGGATCAATGCAGAGGACCCATTTGATGATTTTCGTCCATCCCCGGGTCGCATAGACATGTTTTATGCCCCTGGAGGAAGAGGAATCAGGTTTGACTCCCACGTTTATGCCGGTTACACCATCCCACCTCATTACGACTCCATGATCGGAAAACTGATCGCATACGGCAAGGACCGCCGTGACGCGATGAATAAGATGAGTCGAGCACTGTCTGAATGTATGATTTCAGGCATCAAGACGACTGTCCCATTTCAGCAAGCTATTTTACAGGACCCTGATTTTCGCCGTGGTGTTTACACAACCAATTTCGTAGCCCAACTCCTTGGTGGTGGTGGTCGAGAATTGATTGAGGTCAAGGCTTAGTGAAGGATAAGTAAGATTTCAGTTAATGAAGTCAAAATGAGTTTGCTTCGATGAGAAGTCTGGAAGATTGTCGTCTTTACGGCTTCATTGATGAAGCTTACAGGCAAGGCCGCAGTTATGAAACTTTGGCAAAAGCTCTTTGCAATGGCGGGGTGGATATCATCCAACTCCGAATGAAAGAGGCAAACTCAGAAAGCATCCTAGAAGCCGCTTTAATGATCCAACCTATCACCTCTGCTGCAGGAGTACATTTGGTGATTAATGATGAACTTGGTGTCGCCTCTCAGGTTCCAGATGCCTTCTTGCATCAGGGGCAGGAAGATTTTTTTGACGCAGGGCACAAGAACGTTCGTGATCTGCAAGCTTGCACCGCTTGTTCCGATCTTAGATTGGGATTGAGCACCCATGCACCGGAACAAGCCAGGAAAGCAATCAGTGCAGGAGCAGATTATATTGCCATCGGTCCAGTCTTTGCCACGCCAACAAAACCAACAGCAAATCCGGTCACTTTGGAGTATGTGAAATGGGCATCAAAGAACGTCTCTGTTCCTTGGTTTTGCATTGGTGGCATCAACTTGGATAATCTGGATGAGGTGCTTCAGGCGGGTGCTCAAAGAATCTGCGTGGTTTCTGCCATTTTGAATGCTGCAAACATTGAGAAAGAGTGTGCAAAATATCAAAGCAAGCTTGAAACTTATCTCTCTTGACTCCAATCACATTGCATCGAATTATTTCTGAATAAATGCCGGATTATATTTTCCCCGCTCAGCAAAGCCTCCAAGGTGGGGGCGCATACTTGAATATCTGGGGTAACTGTCAAACACCTGCCCCCCGTCGATAATGCGTGGATCTCTCTGGCGTTTCAGCTCACGCTCCAGAAGATGCGCCAGATGTTTACGATGTTGTTCATATCCTGGACTTGAAGCCAGGTTACGCATGCAGCCGGGATCTACCAGAATATCGAATAATTCTTCCATCGGCCGTTTTCCAACGGCAGCTTGAAAATACTTTTGAAAGCCTGGTTTGCTACTATTGTTTAAAAGCAATGACTTACTGGGACAGCCATCGATATCATGATATTCATCTCCAGCAGGCCATAAATCAGCATTGAAATTTCTGATATACAGGTATCGGTGAGTCCTTATTGCACGGGAGGGATAACCTAAATTATCCGGCCTGGCATGGGTATGCCTTTCTCTACCGGAAAGAATCCAGCGACGATACTCATCTGTGATCCCGGATCCTTGCCCTTTCAATAGCCCCAAGAGACTTTTACCTGTCATTTCTTTCCAGGGTTTCATTCCGGCAGCTTCAAGAAAGGTTGGAGCCAAATCGATGAAACTCACTAGATCGTCGATGGATCTCCCTCCTTTCACCTCATTTCCCCATCGAACGGCCATGGGCGCATGAATACCAAACTCGTAGAGGTTAGCTTTAGCTCGGGGGAATGGCATTCCATTGTCTGCCGTGACGATAATGAGAGTATTGTCAAGTTGCCCCAGACTCTCCAAAAGCCGAATCATGCGCCCTAAATGAGAGTCAAACCATTCAATCTCAACCGCGTAATCGAGCAAATCATTGCGTACTACAGGATGATCCGGCAAAAAAGTGGGCACTTCCGCATCATTCAGGCGTTTACCTGATTTTACGCCAGCACCTTCCTTATAAACTCGATGCGGTTCATGGGCTCCAAACCAAAAAAAGAAAGGTTTGGTGGATGTTTGCTGATCCTTTAGAAAAGTCTCGAAATTTTTGGCGTAATCATTTCCAGAAATGCCTGCAGGGGAATCCATTTTGTGTTGATTATATGCTTTACCAACGGGGTTCTGCGACCAGCCTGTGATCGCAGAATTGCCTGGTCCCCAGGCTTTACCTGTATAACCAACCTGGTATCCCCCCTTCTGTTCCAATGCACGGGTGAAGACTTTCAAATCAGCGGGAAAATTAGAGGCATGTGTTCCCGCTTCACGGTTTTGCCATATGTTTCTGCCAGTCAGAATACTGGCCCTCGACGGAGAGCACCCGGGTGCCGCGCAAAATGCCTGCTGAAACAACACTCCCTCATTCGCAATACGATCAAAAGCGGGTGTTTTAACAAATCTAGAACCATAAACAGAGGCATGAGGAAATGATTGATCATCCGAAATGGCAAAAAGAATATTGGGGTGATTGCTACCTGCCCCTAAGTCCAATAATGAGAGACCTCCAAGAAGGAGAGTTATGAACAGATAATCATTAAGTCTTA
>KB912019.1 GCA_000383715.1 Verrucomicrobia bacterium SCGC AAA164-E04 | reverse complement strand
AGCTTGGGGGTCATGACCTCAGTGACTTTCAAATTACTTCCTCTTCCCGAAAAAGAAGTGATTTGCTGCTGCCGCATTCCAAACGTCGAGGAATTAACATCAATACTGAAACTGCTTCAGGCGATGCATGGAAGTGCCTTGCCAGCGATCATGGATGTTTATCGTGCTGAGGGTCAAAGCGGAGTAGGAACACTGCTTGTTGGATTCAATGGGAATCGTCAAGCAGTTGAGGAATCCTCAGCGGCTGCTCTGGGTGCAGGATTGAGTTTTGAAACGTATAATACCTGGGAAAGACATGGTGCGAAGGCTGGCCTTCCTGAGTTGGATTATAATCGACAATTCTGGGCGGATCGTTCATGGCGCGAGGGAACCATTGAGTCGGTTCGGCGGAGTCGGTTGCCAGCGCTGATTGAGCGATTACCCTCCGGAACGCCTTTTGTGGCACGATTGGGGCAGGGGACTTTGTATCATTCAGGACATCGTATCACTGAACCGAGTGCGAGGCCGCGATCTCTGGAAATGCGTATGAAACAACAATTCGATCCACATGGCATTTTACCGGATCTTCCTTGATCAATCATGTCTACTTCATTGACTGCATTAGATCCCTTTCTTGACGAAGATAAAGCCTTGGCCTGTGTTCATTGTGGGCTTTGTCTCGCCTCTTGTCCTACCTACCTGGAGACCGGCAATGAAAACGATTCTCCGCGTGGGCGGGTTTACTTGATGCGAGCCATCCAGCAGGGAAGACTTTCCCTGGACGCCTCCGTGTCTCCGGTGGAACACATTGATCGATGTCTCGGCTGTCGCGCCTGTGAAACAGCATGTCCCAGTGGAGTTCAGTATGGTTCATTACTGGAACACACGCGCGACTACATGGAGCACCACATGACACGCCCATGGTTTCAGCGTCTGCTCCGCAGGGTTTTCATCGAGAAGGTGTTTCCTTTTCCCGGTCGATTCAGGTTCGCCATGATGCCTGCAGTCTTGATGAAGCGTATGGAATTGACCCATTTGCTTCCTGCTTTTGTCAAAGATGCTCTTGAACTGGCTCCCGATCGATTGGAAGCAGATCGAGTGCCCGCCTTTTCACCCTCCAAACGACAACCGGCAAAAGGTCGTGTTGGATTGATCAAAGGTTGTGTCATGCCCGTGCTTTTTGGTGGTACACATCAAGCAACCATTCGCATCTTGAATCAAATGGGATACGATGTCGTCGTTCCGGATGGACAGGTTTGCTGTGGGGCGCTTTATGCTCACAGTGGTCAATTGGACAAGGCGCGTGATGTTGCTCGGAGGAATATTGAGGTTTTTGATCGCGCCCATTGTGATACGATCCTGATCAACGCCGCGGGATGTGGTTCGACGCTCAAGGAATATGGACATCTTCTGGACGAGGATTTGGAACTCACACCCAAAACCGTTGGTTTTGTCAGCAAGGTAAAAGATTTTTCGGAGTGGATGAATATAGTCGGCTGGAATGCCTTCGAACAGGCCTTCATTACAAAACGTCATGATGCTTCATCCAATGGGAGCGGCGATCCATCAAGTCTCTTTCAGACATCCACTACTTTTCATGATGCATGTCACCTGGCTCATGCTCAAGGGATCACTCAACAACCGCGTGATTTGGTCAAGGCAGTGGCGGGTGATCACTATGTGGAGTTGTCGGAATCTGAGGTTTGCTGCGGTAGTGCAGGAAGTTACAATCTGACTGAACCGGAAATGGCAGCTAGGCTACAGAAGCGTAAAATAAATCACATTGAGCGTACTCATGCTACCATTGTGGTTACAACTAATCCTGGATGCATTCTTCAGATACAAGCAGGACTCAAGAAAGCTGGCCGTGATCACGTAAAGGTCATGCACATTGCTGATTACCTAGATACTGCGATGGCTGAAGCATTGAAAGGTTGAAGGTTTCGATTTTAAGTTTTAGTTATTTGGAGATGATGACGAAGATCAGAGACAATTCTTTGTTCACTGATGAAATTAGATATCTCAGGCGCGAACTTCAATACGAAGCCAAGTGCGGGGAATTGGATGGAGGCATTCATCAGTTTCTTCAGGAACGGGCCAGGACTTTTGATATATCACCTTAATCCTGCATTTAAGGTGCCAATACACAAGACCGGCGAGAAATCCCATTGTGATTACAACCAAGGTACAACCTCGTTCTATCCAGTTGAACAGGTCCTCCACTGACACGGCACATATCGCGTTTCAATGGAATAAAACTTATCCATCAATAAGAAGGCGGGATTTCATTAAAAATCCAAACTGTTTTAGTCCCTGTTCAGGCATGACTTAGAAGCGTCAAAGCTCTTTAAGCTTTTGCCGCGCTTATGAATTTGAGCATTCTACCCTCGATCCCTTAGAGGTATTGAACCTGCTGATCAGATGGCGCAGCATCTGATCAGCAGCTCTCAGCAGTTGTTTTCAGGTGGAATCTCATGAGTGATCTGGGTTCGTTTACTTCAAGGTGGACAGGAAATTGCCCTCTTTCTTTCAATTTTTTCTCTCAAAGATGAAAAAGGTAATAATTTTAAGGGCTTTTCAGGTTTCTACACCATTCTTGACTTGTCAGAGATTGACATTGTTGGTCGATGCTTTTTTATTAGTTGGAATGACGAAACAGTTTGCATGTATCCTTACCGTTTTCTCGGTTTTTGCCATAGCCTTGCCCACTGCCAATGGGGCAGTTCAATCGGGTCTAGTGAAGGCCGAGCGCGTTAATGTGCGCACGCAACCCAACATCCTCAGTGAGGTCGTCTCTCAGGTAAACACAGGTGACAATGTTCAGGTGCTCGAAACCATTCTTCATGACAAGCCTATCCCCGGTAATCCAAGGGAGTGGTATCGCATTGGTATACCCGAAGGTGCGGTGCTATGGGTGGCTGGCGATTATGTTGATCCTACCGGTCAGACGGTTACTGCGAGTCGATTGAATGTCCGGGCTGGTCCGAGTGAGTCTTACACGGTTGTGGCCAGGCTGAATCGTGGTGATAAGGTCGAACGCATCAAAGAATCTGGAGGCTGGATTTCCATCAAGCCTCCAGCAACCTCTTTTGCTTATGTGGCCACCAGTTTCATTGATCTGATTTCGGAAACAGAACAGCCGCCGGCCCTTGAACCGGAACTGACAACACCTGTTGAAGTGGAAACAGTCAGTGAGGGAATCAATGAAGAAACTCCTCTGCTCATCGTGGATAATCCCAACTCTGGTGAAAACAGTGTATTGAAAAGCACGATTGAAGGAAATCAACCTGACAACGATGAATCACGCATCGTTCAGCCCGTAGTACAAAACACGCCTCCAACTCCCGTTCAAACGGAAATTCCTCCAGAGGCGAATCCCGTCGAGAAGATCCAGCCAGAAGTCATCATCAGTCAACCAGTCGACGATCTTGATAATGATCCTTCATTGTCCGAGAATCTTGAAAATACCAATGAAAAGGCAGATCTTGAAGACTCGGGATTAAAGCCCCTTGAATCGATTGAATCGTCCAGCAGATCTGACGCGCAAGTGCGCTTGCCATCTGAAATAATCGTTGCCGAAAATCCATCAGATGCACTGGATGCATTGAGGAGGATTGTCACGAGAGAGGGAATTGTGCGTCGCAGCAGGAGCATTCAATCACCCACTTATCACCGCTTGGAGGATCCATTGACACACAAGACCATGAATTACCTTTATACTGGCAGATTGCACCTAAACACTACTCCGAGCCGAACCGATCTAAAACCCTATGAAGGGTATCGTATTCGAGTAACTGGGCAGGAGTCTGTTGACCTTCGTTGGCCCAAGATTCCTGTGATTGAGATTGAAGAGCTCAAAATCGCAGATTAACTGATGGCAATGGATAATTTAATCAACGGTCGTCGAATAGCAGCGACCATACATGATGAAACATCTGCCCGAGTCAGTTTGCTGAAAGACAGAGGTGTGATCCCCAGATTGATTTTCATACGTATTGGAGAAGATCCAGCCTCGCGCGTCTACGTGGGCATGAAAGAAAAAAAGAGCCAGGAGCTTGGGATCGACTCTCAGACACTGGTGCTTGGTGAGCAAACCACACAGGATCAACTGCTCGAAATTATTTCCCAGCACAACGCAGATCCATCCGTTCACGGTATTTTGGTCCAAGCTCCGTTGCCCCGGCATATCGATGAAACGATTATTTACTCTGCAGTTTCACCGTCCAAAGACGTCGATGGATTTCATCCGGTGAATGTAGGAAAGCTCATGCTCAACCAGTCCGGTGGGTTTATGCCCTGCACGCCTGCGGGTGTTCACGAACTTTTGATTCGTTCCGACATTTCGATGGAAGGTGCAGAAGTTGTCGTGCTCGGACGTGGTAACATCGTGGGCAAACCCATGGCAGCCATCCTCATCCAAAAAGCCAAAACAGCCAATGCCACTGTAACTGTTTGCCATTCCAGAACTCGAAACATCGCAGAGCACTGTCGACGTGCCGACATTATTGTGGCAGCAATAGGCATGCCTCAATTCCTGAAGGCTGACATGGTCAAAAAAGGTGTTGTGATCATGGATGTTGGAGTCAATCGCATACCTGACTCGACCACCAAGTCTGGTACACGCTTGGTAGGAGATGTCGATTTTGATGCTATCCAGCCCATTGCTAAAGCGATCACCCCCAATCCAGGTGGGGTCGGTCCAATGACGATTGCTATGTTGCTGAAGAATACGGTTCAAGCAGCTGAACAACCTGTCATGAATGGGTAACCCATTGAATTTTGTGCAAGGAATTGCTTCTTATTACTTGTTGAATCCTTCAGACTCATCAACCTGCGCTGACTGCCAAGCACTCAGACTGATTCAGAAATTTTTATACTATGGAACCAACAAGAATATTACCGGATCTGCAGACTTCACTTCTTTGTGAAGACGTTAAACAGGAATCCAACGGAAACTTTATCCTCATCGGTGTCATTGGGCTGGTGCGAGTTCCTCGCCTGCCCGTCACTGCC
Source organism: Verrucomicrobia bacterium SCGC AAA164-E04 (assembly GCA_000383715.1). GTDB lineage: Bacteria > Verrucomicrobiota > Verrucomicrobiia > Limisphaerales > AAA164-E04 > AAA164-E04. Next base: position 906 of record KB912019.1, on the reverse strand, counting down.
CTTAAGTTGTGCGTTTTTAATCGCTGGACGGCGGGTTTTGGGCAATTTAACGAAGAGGTTCGACTTCTCTCTCCCGACCAGACCACTCTCGTTCGCAAGAGTGCTGTCAAGTTCGCGCTGAAAGACGTGAATACTCATGCGACGAACGTTTCCTTGTTCGGGCAGGTTGAGTTCAAAGAGGCTGGAATTCACTTCATCGAAGTTCTGGTGGATGAAGTAATGAAACTTCGCTATCCCCTCAACGTGGTTCTCGCTCCTCAGCAGAAGCAACCCGGAGGAGGGGACCAACAACCTCCTGCACAGAATCAGCCACCGCAAGCCTGAATATCGTCAGGTCACGAATGTGGCTCTGATACCCTGTTTGCATGAGTCTTCCTTTTACATTCCGGGGAATTGCTGATTGGGCTGTTCGTCTAAAAACAGGCGTGTTCGTCAATACCCTGTTGACAGGCTTTGTCGCTGCAGGTGTGGTTGGATGGTTCGTTTGGATCAATTGGTTGCCTGTTTGGGAAACTGCTATCATGCAGTTCCCGGCAGGATCTATCATCGAAAAACAAGTTCTTTCGACGAATGCTCCAGTCAGTAAAAATCTGGCGAGTAATCATTTTCTTTCGATTTCGATAAGGACCGATACTCAGAAAGAAATCTCCTCTACCTCTGATTTACGGATCATTCTGGATACTTCAGGTGTTCGTATTGGATCTCTTTTTGGTTATCTTCGACTGCCCTATCCTGCTGGATACATCATCGAATTAGACTCTGAACAAGTGCATCCATGGTGGCTTTCACGGAGTTTCTTTTTGTATTTAGGCGCCTTTACTTTCTTTTGGATTGGATTCTCTCTCTCATGGAGGGTATTGGCTCTCATCTATACAACGCCTGTTTTCATTCTTACTTACCTTTCCG
>KB912018.1 GCA_000383715.1 Verrucomicrobia bacterium SCGC AAA164-E04 | reverse complement strand
GGTGATCTTGTTCTGGGCGGCGGTTGGATTCGCAAAACAGTGGCCCAGGAGGGAAACGAAAAACAGCCTTCCGAAATTGCGAATGAGACTCTGGCTAAATAATTGGGCTGCAATTCGACCGCTTGTCATGAGTATTTTTATTCAGTAGTTCCTCTCCAACATTGACGAGTGAGTCCTGAATTGATATTTGAAGGGTTCGTCCTGCAAGGGACTCGTATTTGTTAGACACGACCAAAGGCCAATGAATCCATACTCCCTTACATGAAAAAGACAAAAAACCCCAAATACAAACGTGTTTTAATCAAGCTCAGCGGGGAAGTCCTCGGTGGTGATCAGGGGGGCGGTATCTGCCCGGAGGCGGTGCATGGGCTCGCAGATCAGATAGTCGCAATCCATAAGCTGGGTGTTGAGGTCCTTGTTGTCATCGGGGGAGGGAACATATTCCGCGGTCTTCAGGGCAGTCAAAAAGGTATTGAACGCGTGACTGGAGACTATATGGGGATGTTGGCCACTGTGATCAATTCATTAGCGATGCAAGATGCCCTCGAGAAGAAAGGGGTGGAGACCCGTGTTCAAACCGCCATCTCAACCGAAGCAGTTGCTGAACCTTTCATTCGGCGCAAGGCTCTGCGTCATCTTGAGCTTGGGCGGATTGTCATTTTTGGCGGAGGCACAGGTAACCCTTATTTCTCAACAGATACCGCTGCCGCTCTGCGGGCAAATGAAGCAGGCGCTGAAGTGATTCTCAAGGCCACCAAAGTGGATGGCATATATGATAAAGACCCCATGAAACACAAAGGCGCCAAGAAATATCCCCAGATCCAATATCAGGAAGCCTTGGCGAAGCGTCTTCGGGTTATGGATTCCACCGCCTTTTCCTTGTGCATGGACAATGAGATGCCCATTATTGTATTTGATATATTCAAAGCCAACAACCTACGCAAGGTCGTGATGGGACAAAAAGTGGGGACTTTGGTGACTTCCTGAGAATAATGGGAAGAGTATTGAGAATCTGTAACAAATTGATTGGATAAAACGATATGCCAGTAGATGACATTTTAATGACCGCAGAGGAAAAGATGCAGAAGACCGAAGAGGTCATTGTGCGCGAATTCACCGGTGTGCGCACTGGTAAAGCTTCACCAGGCCTTGTTGAGAATTTACTTGTGGATGTGTATGGATCGCAGATGCGTTTACGAGAGGTGGCCAGTATCACCACGCCCGAATCGCGTACTTTGGCCATCCAGCCATGGGACGTATCTACCGTAGGTTCTATTGAAAAAGCCATTCAAAAAGCGAACCTGGGATTGAATCCAGCAGTGGATGGAAAACTCATCCGGATTAATCTTCCTGAACTCAGCGAGGAACGCCGGGTAGAATTCACCAAAATAGTCAAGAGAATGACAGAAGATGGTCGTGTGTCTGTGCGTCATGTGCGGCGAGATGCCATGGATGTGATTAAAAAGGAAACCAAGACTGGCATCATCACTGAAGATGAGGGTTCTCAAGGCGAAAAGGAAATTCAAAAGTTGACCGACAAATATATCGCCAAGCTGGACACACAGCTTGAAAAGAAGGAAAAAGAAATCATGACCGTTTGACGGTTAATGGCACATGCGATTGATACTGCGTGTGCTCAATATTCGTTTTTGAAAGGTCCGTTGGGTAGGGGGCTCTAAAAGGTCTCCCCTCAACGGACTTTCCCTTTTAATTCTAAAATAAAAAAACAATCACATCTCTTTCATGCTGACGATCAGCGGTCTAAGTAAAGCCTTTGGCGAAAAAACCTTGTTTGATGAAGTCAACCTTCAGATCAATGAGGGCGATCGCATCGCCATTGTCGGCCCCAATGGGGCGGGCAAAACGACCTTGTTCTCCATTTTGCTGGGTACAATCGAGCCTGACCATGGACAAGTCAACTTGCAGAGGAACCGAACGCTCGGCTACTTACCGCAGGAAAGTGCCGAGGTGCCAGACGAGTCCGTACTTGAGTTGGCGGTCAACGTTCACCCGGAAATTCCCGGCTTGCGCAAATTCCTGTCTGAACATCAGGAAGATGATTCATCAGCGGTCAGTCATGACGATGGTTCGGCCTATGCGCGATATGAGGAATTGGGCGGTCACACATTGGAAGTGCGTGCCAAAAAAATCCTGATGGGCTTGGGCTTCAAGGAATCAGATTTCAATCGATCGCTACAAACATTAAGTGGTGGCTGGATCATGCGCACGCATCTGGCTCGACTGCTTGTGATGGAGCCCGACCTTTTGATGCTGGATGAACCAACCAATCATCTGGATTTACATTCTGTTTTGTGGTTTCAGAATTATTTGATGAATTACACGGGAGCGGTCTTGTTTATTTCTCACGATCGAGCCTTTTTGAATCGTCTTGCGCAATGGACGGTTGAATTGCGTAGAGGGCACTTGACCCGATTTCGAGGTAATTACGATGATTATGCGCGTCTAAAGGATGAGGCCTTGGAGCAGCAGCGTGCGGCCTATAAAAATCAACAAAGGGAAATCGAGCGATTAACGAAATTTGTCGAACGATTTCGATCCAAGGCATCCAAGGCAACCCAAGCCCAGAGTAAACTGAAGCAGCTCGAAAAGATTGAGCGCATTGAGGCTCCCGAAGAAGAAAAAGCAAATCTCAAATTCCAATTCCCGCAACCCAAGCGCAGTGGTCAAAAAGTCATTCGTCTTGAAAACATCCATCATAGCTATGGTGATTTGCAGGTTTACCAGGGTGTGGATTTTTCAGCTGATCGCGGAAAACGCATCGTACTGGTTGGTCCCAATGGAGCGGGGAAATCTACTTTATTGAAACTCCTCGCCGATGTCATGCCGGTGCAAAAAGGAATCCGTGAATTAGGGCATGAGGTGAAGGGCGGTTATTTCTCTCAGCAGCGTATTGATGTGCTGAATCCGGAACGAACCCTGATAGAGGAAGCTTTGGATACAGAGCAACGTATCACGGAACAGCATGCTAGAACTGTGTTAGGGTCTTTTCTGTTCCGTGGTGATGATGTTTTCAAAAAAGTTAAAGTGCTCAGCGGAGGGGAAAAGTCACGTCTTGCCTTGATCAAGCTGCTTTTGAATCCTCCTAACCTTTTATTGATGGATGAACCGACGACGCATCTTGACATGTCGGGTATTGACGCCTTGATTGCCGCTCTGAACCAATTCAGCGGCACGCTCATTTTTATCAGCCATGATGTGCATTTCATCCGATCCATAGCCGAACATGTGGTGCATGTTGAGCATGGAAAATTGAGAAGCTATCATGGTAACTATGATTATTACCTCTCCAAGCAAGCGGAGGAAGAATCCCGTTTGAATGGCGCAACTGAATCCAAAGGGAAGGCTCAAGTGGCTTCGCGAGGTGCGACGGCTGTCAACAAAACCATTTCTTCCAAAGAACGGCGTCGTATTGAAGCAGAGGAGAGAAATAAACGTTCTGCAAAGCTTCGCAAATACAAATCTAAAGTTGATGCTATCGAAAAAGAAATTACCACGTTAGAGGAAAAACAAACCACATTGACTGTGGAATTAGAGCAACCCACAACGTATCAAAATGGTCCTCGGATCGTTGAAATTAATCAGGAGTTAAAGATGATTTCTGATCTGCTTGAATCACGCTCTTCAGAGTGGGAAGTTGCGCAGCAGGAACTTGAGTCCTATCAATCTTGAAAGTAATTCAACTGGTTTCTTCGACGCGACCGTCTACCAGGTGGAGTGTCCTGTCGGTGCGATCGGCAATAGATCTGTCATGAGTCGCCATGATCAACGTCAGTTTGCATTCCTCTTTTAATTTGAGAAGAAGTTCCATGATCTCTGTGCCTGTTTCCGAGTCCAAATTACCCGTAGGTTCATCGGCCAATAATAGTATCGGTTCGTTGATAAGCGAACGGGCAATGGCAACCCGCTGTTGTTCGCCTCCTGATAATTCATAGGGGCGGTGATCCATGCGTTTTGCCAACCCTACTTTCAAAAGCCAATCTTTTGCACTTTTTTCAACCTCATTGATAGATCGACGTGCAATACGACCAGGTAATGCGACGTTTTCCTGCGCATCCAACTCTGGGAACAAATGGTAAGCTTGAAAGATAAAACCAACGGATCGATTTCGAAATTGAGAAAGTGTGTTTCCTCCCATCTTGGAAAGATCTTCACCGGCAACACTCAGTTGTCCTGAGTCAGCGCGATCCAGCCCGCCCAGAATATGAAGAAGAGTACTTTTTCCTGAACCTGATGCCCCTACGATGGAAAGGAATTCACCTTGCCTGACGTTCAGTTCCACGCCGTTCAGCACTCGGATTTGCTTTTTGCCAATATTGTAGCGTTTAGTAATGTCCTTGCCTTTAAGAAGGATTTCAGGAGATGGAACTGTTTCTGATTCCAGTGAATGAGATTCAGTCATGACGCAATGCCTCCACAGGTTGCAGGCGTCCTGCGTTGAATGCCGGAAACACACCTGCCAATACGCAGAAAATCAAACTTCCGCCACAGATGATCCATAGATCCTTCGGGTCAACGATTGCAGGAAGTTCTTCGAAGCCATAGATGCTTGCTGGGAAAAGGGAAAACTCCATAGTTTGATTCATGAAAATCAAAAATTCATTACGATATTCGATTGCGAAAAGTCCAAGTGCTAGGCCTATGGACACTCCCAATAATCCTACGAAAACGCTCTGACTCATGAAAACCCAGACAACTTGTCTGGATGAGGCTCCCAATGCCTTGAGCATACCTATTTCACGAGTCTTTTGAACGACAAACGTTATCATCGAACTAGTGATGCCGAAGGCGGCTACCAGCACGATAAAAAAGAGCAGGAATCGGATCATATTCTTCTCCACCACCAGTGCATTAAAAATATCTTTATTTCGATCCAGCCAGGTGGAAACGACAAAATCAGGGCCCAGTTGAGCGAGTAATGTTTTCCTCATTTCTGTTGCGGCTTCTGGATCATCCAGCATCACATGAATGCCGTTGGCCTCATTGCCCAGGCTGAACAGGTCTTGGGCATTGAAAAGGGAACACACCATGCCGTTGGCGTTGTATTCGTAGTAACCAATGTCGAAGATACCTTCAATGACATAATCATCGGCAAGCGGTGCTGTGGTCTGTTCAGCTGGATCCTTTTTCAGTACATCTCTTACCTCTCGCAGTAAGCTCATCGAATAGACCGCAACTGGATCTCCGATGCTCAGCGACAGTCTATTGGCAAGTGCCGAACCTATGAGCAGGCCATTGCCATCAATGCTCTCGAAATCACCTGTTACCACGCTTTTTTCAAGGTCGCTGACTTGGTTGTTTGTCTCCGAATCAATGCCACGCAGAAAAGGTGCCGCAATCTGCGAGTAGCGTTCCCCACGCTGTGTTTCGATGACGATGGGGCCTTCGATGAACGGGGATGCTCCTGTGACCTTGGGTTGATCACGAATAAATTTGGCTACCTGCTGATAATTTTGCATGGGACCCCCCAGTTTTCGGACGATCAAATGAGATTCAAAGCCGATGATACGGTCTCTTAACTGCAAATCAAAACCGGTCATCACGCTAATGACCACAATCAATACCGCCACTCCTAAAACAACACCAATGATCGAAATCAAGGTGATGATGGATACAAACGTCCTTCTTGGTCGCAGATATCTCAGTGCAAATAAAAGTTCGAAAGGCAGTCGAGTCATGATCTTGAAACACGAAGCTAAACCGGACCTCTTCTCTAAAGCAAGTTATGTCTAAGTGGAGTCAGCGAAATTCGCAAGATTGGGGATAAATTTGATCGGCGAGCATGGATGCCCACCTGTATTTGCGCAATCAATCAGGTTTACTGGATTCCTTCAAAACTTTGTGCGTTTCACCAAGTAGCCATCGCGTATCGATTGAGATTTGGAGTTGATGTGCAAAAAACATATTGATCAAAAAGAAAATTGCGGAGGTAACAATCAGATCATTACTGAAAAACAACGAAACTAAAAGGGCAATAAGGCTCAGGTAACCAATATTTCGAAACAGAGACACCCATAAAGAGGATTTAGGGTAAGGATTG
>KB912017.1 GCA_000383715.1 Verrucomicrobia bacterium SCGC AAA164-E04 | reverse complement strand
AAGGTGGACGATCTGCTGATGTAGTTGCCTCGACTCACACAACCTTACTGAAGGTTTGTACAGCCAATTTGAGCCTAATTATTGACACTCACCCTAAGCTTGCTGCTCACTTTCTCCTTGCTGTGGGGCGCACTATGAGTCAACGCATTCTCGCAATGAATGAGCAGCACATAGACAATAAAAAAGCTGATTTTTTATGGCGTTAATACTTAGATAGATCAGCCTACTCGGCATGAGAATAAGATTTTCAATTTTGGCCGCAAAAATGATAGCTACGCATCGAATCAAAACACTATCAGATAAGTTGTAAAGTTAGTAAAATCTAACTCTTGAAAACTAAGACCTCAACACGATAGTAATCGATGCCCTTACTCTAACCAAAAAGGTTTCTCATATTTGCATTTATTCTTGAATTAGGTTTGAAAAATCTCTGGTTTTCAAAATTTCGATAATCGTAAACTCTGCCAAACCCTGTTCGCCCGTGGTTGAAATTCCAAATAGGAATCAATCAAAAGCTGAGCCTAAATCGTGCCGTAAATGTGCGTTCGCGCGGCAGTTCATCGTAATAATGAACTGGGTGTAGCTGGTAATCCCGATCTTCAACATTCAATATGCCTGCGCATAGTTCGCCCCGACGTTGCCAAAATTTATAGCCAGCCCACAGGTTACTTTGCCAGAGGGACTCGTTTCTGAGCTGTTGGGTTCCTTTGTGCGATTGCATATTGAAGCTCCCCTCTACTCGGGCGAAAAAACCCGAGGGATGCTGGATGCCCGCAAAAGGCTTAATTTGGTGTAGTATGGCGTCGCTACGGCTCTCCGCCGTTGGAAGGACCCGATTCGGGATCTGGGTAAGCGCAGTGTCTAGTGTTGCGTGAGACAGGCGATAATTACCCCCTACGAAAAGCCATGGATCTATTAATCGATTGATCGATAGCATTAAAGACTTTTCCTCATAGTCAAGCGATTGAGGAGTGTCGGCGGGATCGGCAGGCAAACGGTAGAAATCAAAAGTCCCCAGTGATCTTGTACCATTTGATCGGAGCCACTGAGCAAACACGTTTAGAAAGGTCTTTGGCCCCAATTGCTGATCCCAAGCAAAGCCTGTTAAATCCTGTTTTGCGCCGGGTAGAATCCCTGCGGCAGATTCAGGAATAATACTTCGGTAGGTGTGCACGAACCCCGCCATTTGAGTGGGTTCCAATCGGATGCTTTGATCAAAGAACACACCCCCAAGGCTTCGAGAATAAGTTGCTCTCAGGGTTGTTTGATTGAATGGGCGATACCGGAAGCCTACCTTAGGGGAAACTTGAGTTTTGGTCTCTTCTTCCCTAGAGACCGGAGGCACCTCGGTGTTGATTGGGTAACCTAGCTTATCGACTGATGCACCCNGATAAGACATCAACTTTTCTGTTAGTTTATAGTAGTGATAGCCATAAAAAGAAAAACGGTCGAGCTGCGGCCGGATGCGCTGTTCAGCGGCTGGAGTTGAAAAAATTGGAGGAAAGGCTGTACCTAGACGATTTAAACGAGAGGCGGTATCTACTTCTGCGTATTGGTAGCGTGCACCACCAATGAATGTATGACTTTCGCTTTTGAGTATTTGCTGTAATTCCGTGCTGAAACCTTTTAATCTGCGTTGGTAATTGAGATCAAACGTAAAGGGATTGACCCCCGTCACTTTACCGGATCTGTCTCGATCTAAAAGTGGTATGATCGCGTTAGGATCTCTCCGTTCGAAGGTGTCGTCAAAATAACTGGAAAGAAAAAGCGTGTGACTGTCAGGATGCCAGACGCGGTGATAACCAAGAAATGATAGGGGCTCTTGTTCTTCCTGGACTCTTTGGGTTTTACTTCCATTTGCCTGAGTGTGGTATTGCGAGACATCACCAGATTTATAATCAGAGTAGACAACTTGGATCATTAATTCGTCTTGAGGCGTCAGATTGAACTTTGTTGAGGTCCAAACTGAAAGGTTTTCGACATCGTTGTTGGGTCGCTGTCCGGGGTCATTACGGTAATCGACATCCACGGCGTAGCTGAATTCAGGAAGATTTCCGAAATGAGATGTAGATTGATCCCAGAGTCCGCTGCTCTGGTACTCAGTCGTATTGATTAGGTGAAACTTTTTCTGTTCGAAAAGTGCCGTGTATTCGTTCTGGGAAACTTGGCGGGACAGTTGAGCGCTCCCTGTCGGCATCAGAAGTTGCGCTAGCAGGAGCTCGCTTGCCCAAGGTGTTTCATAGCGTAGATTTAACTGTCGTGGATCTCTGAGAGCATCGTAGCTGTTAGCAAGGAACAAATGCGCCGATGCGTTCGTGTAATCTTTTTCGATGGACTGAGCGGCTTCGCGTTGACTCCATGAGTGCATACCGGCATCTTGATACATGACTGCCAGATTGGCTTGGCGAATGGATTGATCCCTATCGAGCAGCGAACGCGAGCGATAGACGCTGCGGAAATCATTTAATCGAACTGATTCCTGTAGGTCGGTAATGGCAGAAATCAAACGGTTCTTTCGATATTGAATTAACGCGCTGTAAAGCCAGGGAGTAGGGTCGTTTGGGTCCAGTACTTTGGCCCGATCCAGTTCACGTTGCGCAGCGATCCACTCTCCGTCGGCTTCATAAGCCTTGCCTAGATAACTACGCAACAGCGAGCGCTGCGGTTCGAGGATGATAGCTGCCTGCATGTCCTGACGGGCTTGTGCGGTCTGGCCCAGTTTGAATTTTGCCAAACCTTTTCCAAACCATGCGTTGGATAATCCTGCATCCATTTCGATGGCTTTCTGCATCGAAGCCAAAGCCTTTTTAGGTTGCATGTTGGCAAGCTGGACAAATCCCTCGAGAGTTCTTGCTTGAGCATTTTCGGGAGATATTTGGTTTGCCTTCACCAGAGCAGCCATGGTTTGTCTGTGTTCACCAAATGAAAAGTGCAACTCCGCGAGTCTTGCCCACGCGTATCCAAAGGTGCTTGACTTTTCAGCTGCTTTTTGCGCCCATGCTAAAGCTTCTTCAAGCTGGTTGGATGCCTGTGAAAGGTAGGATCTTACTAGCATCATTGTTCGCGTAATGATGGTTTCTTTTTTTGCGGCTTCTTTTTTCCCCTGCCCCCCGCTAAATAGTTGTCGCATTAGAGACTTCAGCGCCATGCTCAACTCGCTGTGCTGGCTTTTTGTCCACTGGGTGTCTAGTGCCGCTTCTGCTTTTGTAATTTCACCATGTGCGAGCCAGATTGCTGCTCTAAGAATCCGGGCTGCTTCCTCCTCTCCTTCATCGCTGGCGCTAGGCATCACGTCTATGGCTCTCAGTAGGTTGCCGAGCCTATAAGCCTTGAGGGGTTCTCTCCAGATTTCAGGAGGGACTCCTGAAGTCCAGTGAAGTTCCGAAGTATCCAATACACCCGGGTAATAAAGGGTCCATTGAATCACAGATTCAGGGTCTAGCATGGGTGTTTTACGTGGAGCCTTTCCCTGTTCGATGAGGACTTGCTCTCCGCCCCTGGCTGATACATTTCCTAAAGGAGTAGACAAATCAACGAGTCCATCCAACATGCTCAGTGTGGTGGCTCCTCCCTCAACCGCTGTTAGTTCGAACTCGGTTCCTCTAATCGCCCCAGAGGAGAGTGAGGTTCGAAAAGGGACTTCCTTAGGACTTTCCCGACTGAAAAAATAGACAGAACCCGAGCTTAGATTCAGCGTGTCTTTTTCTCCTTTTTGCTCAGGCGGCTGAATTACCATGCTTGTGAGCTGACGGATCTTTAGCACGGTTTTGTCTGTCATCTGGAGGGCTGCTTTACTTCTTCGCCCAGTACGAACTAAGTCTCCTGGTGACAGGGCCAGATTCACTCTGGCAGGAATCCATGAAGAGGAGGACCGTTTGGAGACATCCACTTGTCCTTGCATAGAAAGAATACGTATGATTGAGGTGGCTTCTTGAGTATCCGCTGCTCCCAATGTAGATTTGTTAAATAGGCAAAGCGTCAACCAACTGCAGACAAAACGCAGGACCCAATGCGATTCATTAAAGTAATTTATACACGAATAGGCATGCTGTTTGGTTTCATTCATCACAATATGTGGTTTTCTTAACAGAAAAGTCGCCCGCTTTCAATCATGATAATGCAAGAGCTCTATCCTAGAGTCTAAAACTCGGCGTTTCCGGGTGTTCTAGCGAAAGGAATGACGTCGCGTATATTGGACACGCCTGTCACAAACATCAACATACGTTCGAATCCCATTCCAAAGCCGCTATGAGGGACGGAGCCAAACCTGCGCAGGTCAAGATACCATCCGTAATCTTCCTTGCTCAATTCATGGTGCTCCAAATGTTTTTCAAGAACCTCAAGCCGTTCTTCCCTTTGGCTGCCTCCTACGATCTCCCCAATCCCCGGGACCAGCACATCCATGGCTGCCACTGTTTTACCATCGTCGTTGGCTCGCATGTAAAATGGTTTGATAGTTTTTGGATAATTGTAAACCGTTACCGGACACTTGAAGTGTTTTTCTGTCAGATAGCGCTCGTGTTCTGATTGGAGGTTCAGCCCGTAATCGACGGGATACTCAAATGTCTGTCCCGACTGGAGCAGGATATCAATTGCTTCCGCATAGCTGACCCTTTCGAAGGGACGATCCAGGACCCACTGCAATCGATCCTTCAAGCCTTTGTCGACAAACTTTGAGAAAAACGTCATGTCCGCAGCACAATGTTTGAGTATGTCGTCGATCAGGTATTTGACAAAAATTTCAGCCACATCCATGTCTTCCTGCAAATCACAAAAAGCCATTTCTGGTTCAATCATCCAGAATTCACTGGCATGTCGCGTGGTGTTGGAGTTCTCTGCACGAAAAGTGGGGCCAAATGTGTAAACGTTCGACATGGAGCATGCGAACACTTCTGCTGCCAGCTGGCCACTCACTGTCAAGTAACTAGGCTTCTCAAAGAAATCCTTGCCATAATCAACCTGCCCGTCTTTCAAGGGAGGTTTGGCAGGGTCGATGGTGGTGACCTTGAACATTTCTCCAGCGCCTTCACAATCACTGGCAGTGATGATGGGGGTGTGGATGTAAATAAAATCCCGTCCTTGAAAAAATTGATGCACGGCATGGGCCAGTCGGCTTCGGACCCTGAAGACGCAGCCAAACAGGTTGGATCGCGGGCGAAGATGTGCAATCTCCCTGAGGAATTCGAGACTGTGACCCTTTTTCTGCAATGGATAGCTTGCGTCGGCTTGTCCAATGACTTCGAAAGCAGTCGCAATGACCTCCCAACCCTGGTTCTTACCTTGGGACAGTGTCAGTTTCCCGTGAACACGGATTGCTGCACCTGTCGTCACTTTTACAATCTCCGTTTCGTAATCGGAAAGAGTGGCATCAATGATGATCTGCAAATTCGCGAGGCTGGTACCGTCATTGATTTCAACAAATGAAAATGCCTTCGCATCCCGCCGCGTACGAACCCAGCCCTCAATTCGGATTTCGTCCTCTGGTTTTTTTGCGTTGAGTGCTTTTTTTACCAGTGTTCGGCGTATCATTGTTTCACCCCATCATGAAATTTCATACTGTCTGATGACAAGAAAGATTCGATCACCTCTACCAAATCTGGACACGTTCTTCCGGGGCTAGCCACATGCTGTCTTTTGCCTTCACGTTAAAGGCTTTGTAGAAGTCGTCAAAATTTCGGACAGGTCCATTGACTCTGAACTTAGGTGGTGAGTGGGTATCGGTTTTTAATCGGCGTATGGTTGTTTCCGTGCGTTGTTTGATACGCCAGATTTGAGCGAGCGACAGGAAAAACCGTTGTTCTCCAGTGAGACCATCCACCATCGGAGGCCATTTTCCTTTCATTGATTCAAGGTATGCGCGGTAAGCGAGCGTGATACCTCCAAGATCGCCAATGTTTTCACCCAGCGTGAGTTGTCCATTCACGAAAAATCCGGATTCAGGTTCAAATTTTTCATATTGTGCAACCAGTTTGGAAGTGCGTGCCTCGTATGCCTTGGCATCCTCCTCTGTCCACCAATCTCGCAGGTTGCCGTCTCCATCGGATTTGCGGCCCTGATCATCAAATCCATGACCTATCTCATGACCAATCACCATCCCTATCGCACCGTAGTTGACCGCATCATCTGCCTTCATATTGAAGAAAGGTGGCTGGAGGATGG
>KB912016.1 GCA_000383715.1 Verrucomicrobia bacterium SCGC AAA164-E04 | reverse complement strand
CAATTCCATATAGTGTTGCACCAGCTTCAGCAAAAAGATAGTGATCTGCACCAAGCCCAACACCTATTTCTAATACCTTTTTTCCTTTAGCTGATGCATAATCAGCGAATGGTATAATAAATGGTTCTAATCCATAACGTATTTTAGAATGCTTTTTAAAACTCTCACGATTAATATCGTTCAAATAAAGTTGCTCCCCGCATGAGGCGGCAGACCAAAATTCATAAACTTTCGTTTTTTCTATTTTAGATGTCATATATACATTTTTTTTTATGATAACTTATTTATGGTAATATCGTGTATATTTTTAAGTTTTCTTTTTTACAAATTGCTAATTTTATGTACAAACCTTTTTGATTTCATAGCACTAATACTTTGTTATCTATTGACGCTTATTAATATAATTATACGATATTTAAATACTTTTTGGATGTTTATCATTTGATGTACTTAAATTAGAACTTCAGTTAAATCTCTTAAAAAGGTTGGTTTTTCGTCCTTTAATGAATTTTTTTTAAATATGGAAGAAACATTAAAATGACTTAAATGATTTACGAATCGCTACATTTAGATAGAAACTGTAATGTTCGATCATAACAATTTTTCCAGTCATATTTCCTGCCTTGACGCTGAAAAACATTAACTTGCTCTATGCGCAGTTGTTGATTTTGAAATAACTTTTTGATAGCAATCTTTATAGAATTTATGCTTGTCGGGTTAAAGTATATACCTTTCTTGCCAACAATTTCTTTAATTATGCCATAATCACTACACACTAATGGTCTTCCAAATGCCATTTTTTCGATTAAAATGTTTGGTAAATTTTCACATGATGAAGCAAATATAAACCCGTCCGCTTTTTTCATAAATTCAATTAGTTTATCATGGTTCATTTCCCCAAGATAGCGTACATGAGAAGACTTTATTGCCCTATTGACCTTTTTTAAACTGTTTGGATTATAAGATCCTATTAAATCCAACGAAAATGGAAACCCATCGCCGTTTAATTGCTGAATAGCATTTATGACATTTGGTTGATGTTTATAGTTGACAAGTATGGAGACATACAGCCATTTAAACCTGTTGTCTTGATTGTAATTGATTACCGGCTTAATTCCGCGAGGAGTGCTCGTAAATTGTTTGTTTACCCCATGTTGAATAACCGTTATTTTTTTGCTATTTATACCATGTTTAGTGATTAATAGGTTTTTGGCATAATCTGTTAAACATATTATACCTTTAGCATATCTGAATCCTTTGACAAAAAAATAGCGTAAGATGAGTAGACGTATTGTCGTTGTAGATAAACCAAAACGAAAGATATTGCGGTATTCAAAAGGAAGCATATTTCGAAACATCGTTACGTAATTGCTAAATTTGTAGTTCCGGCATCCACCAGGAGAGAATATAATATTGTAATTTTTGGCAACCTGGGGAAGGAACCTGTGCCTCCATATTTCTGTCCTTACATTATCCTGCCATGAGTTAGAAATTATGCGAAAGTTGATATTTTTGTTACAGGGAAGTTCTGCACGTATTCCTTTTGTAATATAGACATCGCAAACTTTAAAATTACAATTATCAGGATCGTATAGCTTGACTATTTGTTTGAGGTGATTTAGGCCACCTCCAGACCTTATATTACTGGCATCAATTCCTAATTTCATATTATCATTTATTTATATTCAGCTTGATCAAAAACCATAAGGCCTTTTTCGAAGTTGAATGTATGTAAACAAATACTTTGGTTTCTAAATTCTGGCGATAATTTGCAGATTTTTTCTTCCTTATAGTCCTCAGCTGTGAGTGAAGTTATTTTGAAAATCGATGCTTGCTCACCATATATGCCATAACCTTGTTTTTGTCCTATTCTAAAGATGCTACCTTTTTCCTTAATGAATCCCCCGTTACGACCTTTTAAACTATCAATGAATATTGGGTTTTTCGGATGGGGATTCCACCCACCTGATTGAAGGTGTTTTGAGTAAAAAATGTGAAGTTCGGAGTTATTTTCTACTGATCCAGCTGTGTCAACTGTGGTTAATATCCACCAAATTTTCTCATGTTGTATAATTATGCTATCGACAGCGTTAATATTGTCTATTAAAGTTTTATGATACACCCATTTTGTCAAATCGTGGTTGGCTTTGTAAATTCTTATTTCGGAAATTTGTTTTGTCTCTGGGCACATGTAATGTTGGTTATTATGCGAGAAGACATAAGGAAATGATAGATGAAATTTTTCATCTAAGACTAAACCAATGAACTGGTGTCCTTTTTTGTTGATTTTCCATGCTGATATTTTACCTATTTTTAATTTATAGTTATAATCTTCCGCAAAGATTATATGGTGATCTTTTATTTTTACTACAAACGGATCAGCTAAAAACCTTCCGTCGGGATTCGTAATTTTAGTTGATTTATGTAAAACACTTGTTTTCCAATTCTCGGTAAACTGGTAACTAATGCTCCAATCAATTTTTTTACTAGCAAGTTTTTTGATAATCTTAAGCCACGAGTATTTTGTAACTTGAAATATATAATAAAAGCACTCCATAGTGCTTGGTGATTTAAATAATTTGTGATAATATGGGATTGATGGAAACGCGTTTGAGTTAACATATTGCTCTAAATTATTGAATATGTGTGGAAGAAATGCCGATGATTTTTTATTAATTTGTTGTCGATTTAAGCTATAAATGGGTATAGTTGCAATATTTCCTTTAAATATTACGTTACCACCATCTAGTTCATTGTTTAGCTGTTGAACCACAAACCCGGTTGATGGTTGTCCATGATAAACTTCCCAAAAACCAGGTGGTCCGCCCCTGTTTACAGTATTGTTTCCGTGATGATAGGATAATACTCCAAATCTACAGCAATTTAAAATTTCTCCTTTTAAAAAACCACCTCCTGCGCGAAAGATTAAATCTACCTTGTGACTCAGAATTTGCTGTATTGCATTATCATCATATTCGTAAATTAATCCACTTTTTGAAATATTGGGTGCAACAAATAACTTATCTATGGATAGTTTATTAATAGATTTTAAAGAATCGTCGGAGTATTTGCCGATTATTTTTAATGTTAATTTCTCCAACAAAGATATAAATCTGAAAAAAATTTTTGAGGTAGTCTTTGCGAGACCGATTTGATTAACTCTCCTTATTTGTTTCTGTAAGCTATTCGTTTTAGAATCTTGTTTTTTGTTAACAATTAACAAAGTAATAATATAATTTTCGGTCTTTTGGTGTTCTTTTAAGGTGTCGTAGTAATGTGGAGCAACACCAAATTCATCCACTATATATGCTATTTTGATTGGTTTTTTATTCATGTTGATAAAACAAGATTGAATTTTTGATCACCACTTTATTTTCAAAAAGTACACATTTATTTTTTGAGCTACCAGAAAGGCGTACCTGTTACCAAAGGAGTTCGCGCAAATCCAATGAATATTGATACCAAAATTAATACAGCTACATAGCCGTTGATAAATTTAATTTCTTTCTTGTTTATAGTAATAGGAATGTGGGCGAAATAAATAATGATTGCAAGATAATATAGCATAATAAGACGACTCCGACCAAAAGCGAGTAGTGTCGTAAGCATGTATAAATGTATATAAACAAATGCTTTTACTGAATTGGATTTAAATACGATCTTTTGATGAAAAAACTTCTTACCAATTAATAGAGAAATAAAACAACTAACCGCAGTAATTATTCCAGTTGAATATCGATGGAATTGGAATTTGTCTTTTAATTTAAAAATCCAACTAAACTTAAGATGATCTGATTCAAGGCTAAAATAAATGAGTATATAAGTGACGATTACAAAACAAATATATTTAACGTATTTGTCCATCGAATATTTTGTTAATTTAAAATGAGTTAGAATTATCACAATAGGATGCACAAAAATAAGAGTATAATGTATAAATAAACTTATGGTAAGAAAAAACAAACTTAGGTTATTTTTTCTTTCATATGTGAAATTTGCTAACAGAATAAACAACAAAGCTAATTTTAATCTATGAGTTATATTGATAGCAACGTATTCATAGAAGCCTATATTAAGGCCACAAAAAAGTAGGAATTTTACGTAATTATTGAGCTTATTTTGAATAATACAATTGCACATTGCTAACAAAAATAGGAAATTTAAGGTATGATAAATAAATTCAATGTCATCACTAACAAATGATACAGTAAAATAAAATAATGCGAGACCAGGTTCAAACGCAGCTATATTCAACATAGTGCAGCTAATATTTTCAGATAGACTATTTGGTGAAAGAGCTATATTCGTTACATCTTCTATCAAATTTCTATAATATTTAACGGTGTAATAGTCAAGGATACTTTCTCCATGTAATTTAAGTTGATAAATGTATACAGCGCAACTAATTAAAAATAACCAAAGCTTATGTAAGATTGGTTTCTTAGGAGCTACGTTTAACTGATTTTTCGAACTATTCACTTGATCAAATTTTTTGCTGATTGTAAGTTTTGAGAAAGCATTAAAAATTTTATTTTACATAATAAGTTAATGCGTTTGTACATTTTATCGGATACTAAATGATGCCGACAAAATGACGCAGGAATTTCTGCGTTTTTCGGTTCTGTGAAGTTGAACATTTACCTAATCATAAAATTTATTATGTTTAAGGGGTTTTCAGAATATCACGTTTGGAATCACTTTTTACAAAATTCTGAGATTCGATGCGATACTCTTGTTTTACATAAACCAATCATTATCTTATTAACTCTAATTTCTTAATCCTGATCGAACATCGCATTTCTATTTATACATTCCTTATGGCGTTAAACTTACTGATCGATTTTTGGTAAATGCCTTTTTTTCCGTCATAAATATTTGCTTTTTTCCAATTTGTTCATGCGAATAGCACTTTGCCTTCCCGCAATTTTTTCTAACCCCACTCAACATTTTAATTTTTTCTCTTGGTTTTATTTTATAACAAAAAGAACAAACTAATGAAAATTTATTGAACGTAGGGCAGGCAAATGACGTTTGTAGAATTGTGAGTTGAACCCTTATTAGTCAGACTGTTTCAAAGGTGGCCACGTTGGCAACGGTTTCCATGCAGTCGACATAGAGTTACTATTTTGTTGTTAAAGTTTTGCCAACACTAGAAAATATAACTTAGAAATTGGACAAATAAAAAAACTTTGTGTGTCAAAATTTATCAATTAGAGTGCATCCGTCCCAGATTTTCAGCTGGTAAGCTAACAATTTAACTACTTTCTGTGGTGTCTAGATTAGCTTTATTTACTTATACTCTCTTTTTGATCTGCTGACGATCGGATCAATGAGGTGAACCCGAAGTTCAGGCCACTAGTAACTTAGAATAAGCTATGGTGGCGAGGTGTGGGAAAGTTTTATGGTTCTTCGATACTTTCAGTGGGTTGAGTGTGTTGGGATACGTAGTTTTCCAGCAACAAAGTACAGCATGGTGATCATATAGGCTGAAGAACGATAACCACGTGCTTTCCTTTTGACCGCGCTAAATACGCTGTCAAACCTTCCATAAACGCGATTGTCAATTCCTGCTTCCAATGTGCAAGTATTCCTTCTAAATGGTTTTCAACCCTCTTGGCTACTTTTGCCATTGGGGTTAACAAGGTTCCCATTTTGGAAGCTTTGCGTTTTACCCATTTGGTCCATTTAAGAAAATTCTTTCGAGCGGTCTCCTCGTTGCAACTTCTATACACTTGTTGAAAATTCAATCGCATCTGATAGGCGACGCCTGTTGCCAGGTTTTTCAAATCCAGTGACTCCAGATCCTGCGCTTGTTTCTTTGTCAGATTTCCTGGGTTTTTGCGGAAAAGCCAACGGCTTGCTTTGAGTTGTTTTTTGAAACTTTGTCTCCTTGTTGTGCTTCAGTTCGTCGCACTTTATCCACCGCGTCGTTGATCAATGCAACCGTATGGAATTTATCAAAAACGATTTTTGCGTTTCCAAGGTTATCCCGGATTTCCTTTTGGTATGCTGGACTCATATCAATGGCCGCTTGTGTGATTGCCTTTGGGTGCACATTATGCGCATACAGCTCATCTGCAAAGCGTTGAAAGGCGGTGGCATCTTTACCCTCTATAGCAATTACTACTCTTTTTGCCTGAAGGTCTGCAAAGACGGTCAGATAATCGTGGCCCTTGCGTGCAAAAAGTTCATCGGCACCAATCCATATTACATCGTTCATATCCAGCTGGGAGTATGCTGCATCATCATGCGTAAAGAGCATTCGCCACATTCGTTGATCAGTTTCACCGATAATCTTTGATGCCTTGCTTACTGGCATCTCTAGCATCAGTGCTAGAGCAAAATCCTCAAAAGCTGTCGTGAAATGTTTTCTTTAGCCTTCCCAAGGCACCTTAATCCGATAAACCTGCTGACAAGAATGGCACTTTCCACGCGGAACATTGCACAGAATCTCAGAGCGTTTTCCAAACACATTCATGTGGCGCCAACAGCCTGTCTCAGTATGGTCATGGCATGTGATGTCTGTTGATTTACAGGTGTCATGTGGGAAATCTCCCGCTCCCAAAGCTGAGGTGTTTCCACAACCACAATAAAAAGCGATCTGCTTGTTAATCAAATTCAACGGC
>KB912015.1 GCA_000383715.1 Verrucomicrobia bacterium SCGC AAA164-E04 | reverse complement strand
CTATTGTTAATCGATTCCCATTGGCATCACACACAAAAATACCCATGGCTAATTTGCCAAGTGTAGATTGAGTTGAAGAGGCTTCCATCAAGATAAAATATAATGGCATTAAGAGAGTACCGAAAATTTCCGATATTAATTCTACTCCTTTAGATTCAGAATCAAGACCTACTAAAAGGACACATAGGCCCAAGAAAAACCCAAAGACAATCGCAAGAAACATAACGGCAAAGCCATCGATAATCGCTGCGACCAACCTTTTCCAAAAACCTGCATGTCCCATATAAAAACTTTCTAACTTTATTTTGAGTTCAAACTCCGTGTTGCTTCCTCCGAGCATTAAAAAACCCATTAAACCAACGCGTCATACGCGGAGTGTTCGAAGTTAAAAAAAGATAAGGTATTACCGAAAACTGAATATTATAAAAGTAAGATTGTTTTGTAACCATAAGTCCCTCTTTCTCTTCTTGCTGGAATAACTGGAAACGACACGCAATTTTGGGGATGATGTGGACAGTCCAAGTTACCTCGAGGGGAGCGACAATCTACCAGTAGAAGAAGTAGACTGGGCTGACGCTGTGTATTTTTGTAGCAAACTTAACGAACTTTATGGCGATTCGTTACCGTCTGGTTATCACTATACTCTTCTAACCGAGGCTCAGTGGGAATATCCCTGTCGAGCGGGTACTCCGACAAGATTTCATTATGGGGATGAGTTGGGTGTTGTAAGTGCTTGAAAATTAAAATGGTGCGCGATGCTGGGTTCGAACCAGCGACCCCCACAGTGTCAGTGTGGTGCTCTACCACTGAGCTAACCGCGCATTTCGATGCGGATGAGTATTTGAGACAGGAGAGTGGAATTTGGCAAGTCTTTAAAAAAGAATTTTGCATCGTTTTTTTGAGAGAGCACCGGCATGATACTGAGCACAATAAATGATTTCTGAAAATAATGATCCTTCTAAGCATCCAGCCACTTTGTTGGCAAAGGATTTGATTCGTTGTGCCAGCATAGCTCCTAATGACGCTGGTGCTCAATTGCTGCTAAGAAAGCGCCTGGAAACCAAAGGTTTTGATGTCACTGCCGTTGATGTGGACGGCGTGCTGAATACCTGGGCATGTTATGGCTCAGAGGGGCCGCTGATGGTTTTTGCTGTACATGCGGATGTCGTACCTTCAGGGGATGCGAATGATTGGACTTCCCCCCCTTTTGAACCCGAAATCAGAGAGGGGAAGCTTTTTGGCAGGGGGGCTGCCGATATGAAAGGACCTTTATCAGCTGCCTTCATAGCAGTAGAGCAATTCCTGATCAAACAAAAGAAACCGATGCCCCTTCGAATTGGTTTCATTATCGCAGGAGATGAGGAACCTGTGAATAATCACGGCACACAGGATGTGCTTGATTATTTGAAAAAAGAGAATGTTACCATTGAGTACTGCATGGTAACTGAGCCTACCTCACTTTCCACATTTGGAGACATTATCAAGGTTGGGCGACGGGGATCGATCAATGGGTTCCTGACGCTTCTCGGAAAGCAAGGGCATTCCGCCTACCCCGAGCTGGCGATGAATCCTGTGCATCAAAGTTTCAAGGCACTGCAATCATTGACTGAGCGAGTATGGGATCCAGGAGATGAACATTTTCCTGCTGCTGGATTTCAAATTACCAATGTCGATGCCGGTACGGGAGCCGCCAACGTGATTCCCGGTAAGTTCAATGTGCAGTTCAACCTTCGGCATGGTCCTGGGCTTAGCTTGGAAATGGTAGAAGCGTCGATTCGGCAAACGCTTGATGGCGCGGGGCTTCGTTACGAGCTGAAATGTGTCTCAGATGCCAAGCCATTCAAAACAAAACAAGGTGTATTGACTCAGATCTGCCGTGAAGTTGTCAGCGAGTTCTCGAGTCAGGAACCGCATTTATCAACAGGAGGAGGTACTTCCGACGCTCGTTTTATTGCTCCTCATAGCGGCGAACTGGTTGAGTTTGGTTTAGTAGGGGATACAAGTCACCATGTGGATGAGCATATCATCATCCATGATCTGGTTCGACTCGTGCGCGTTTATGAAAAAATACTGGATCAGTTGGTAGAGCTTGCTTGAGCTTCAGAAGGGCCTCATTGGGTTTACTCAACAAATGTAAGCAGGTTGATTAGATCCAACCCGGATTTCGAGAGCTTGAACTCCTTGCCTTGCTTTCTGACCAGTCCTCGGCAGCGATATTTTGAATATACCATTTCCTCGACGTGCAGCAGTTCGATGGAATTACTTTTCATGGGCTCACGTTTTGAGGGTTCTAATCGATATGGGACGCCGAAGGGATTGAATGTGATTTCGTAGCCAGTTATTTGTTCCGCGGAGAGGTCAGAATCCTTTTTGACAAGTGGCACATATCTGCGCATCCATGGGAAATCAGCTTTGTTCACGAATACGGTATACAAGGCTTCCTGATTCCTTATGAAACCGCGAAGACTGAAGTTTTCCTGCAATCGGACTTGCTCCTTGTAAATGGATTCAGGATTGAGCCCCAGAAAATTCCGGCCATTCCATACGCCATGATCATTTGTGCTACCTGGGTTTCTTTTCTGGAACCATTGATCAAAATTTTCATTGATGACCAGTGTGATTTCGAAGTGCAAATGTGCACGCGCGCGGGCGATACTCCCTGAGTTCGTGGTGCGCCCCATGGTGGCAATACGAGCCCCTGCTTCAACCATTCTGCCGGGAGTGACCTGATCTTCAATGCGACTTAAATGGGCATAAATGGTGTAAATTTCAAGGCCTTCAATTTTGTGTCCAATGATTATGTATTTACCATAATTCGAAAGGCCAGGTTTGTGATTCACATAACAAACGACTCCTTCTGCTGCAGCGAAAATAAGGTCTTTAGGTTCCCCTTTTTGATCCGTTTGAGTGTATAGAATATCAATGCCCTCATGGAATTTCCAACCCTCCGAGCGCACGCATCCGAATCGACCACTTTCCCATTTGCCGGTGTTTGTAGGCGCAAAAAAGTCTTGGTGACCTTGCGTAGAATCATCCCACAAGGCTTCATTGATTGTCGGAATTCTAAATGCGGGTTCAGCCATTGATTCCAGGCTGATCCATGCAAGGTATAGCAATAAGACGTATCTTTGCATAATGCGATCAATAACCCGTGAGACTAGAATACATAGGCTTTACCCAATTCCTCGGCTGCGTTGTTGATTCCTAAAACGATTCGTTCTGCTTCTTCACGAGTCGCATCGGGAGTGAAAATGAGGACACCATTAGTGATGGTTCTTATAATCTGAGGGGCTGCCAGCCAACGTGAGTCATCAAAGTTCGAATGAATGGCAATGCGCTTGCCGCGGTTGTAAGTGGTGATTGTCTGAAGTCGCTTAGTGCCGATTTCGTCGAATTGAATACGGATACTGAACCCGCCGATAGCTTCGACCACACGCGCTTGGGTGATATAAACGACATCCAGAAAAGCTTCGTTTCTGATGCCTATTTGCTGGGGGTTTGCTCTGTAGACAGGTACGTATCCTGTTCTTCCCGATCCGTCAGGAGTGGATTCTAAATGGAAGTTTATAAGGCTGTATTTTTTGTCTTTGGAGATGCCATTCGTCTGGCACCCTGTGGATAAAAGGACCACAGTGGCGAAAATGATGTTGATTGATGCTTGGAGTCTGTTCATAGTCCTCTCAACTGTTTAGAACATCAAAACCAATAACACTATGGGAAAACAACACAATAAAATGGAAAAACGCAAACGTCGCAAAGCTTACAACAAACGAAAAAGGAATTTGGCTAAAGCACCAGCCAAATCTTAACGCGATCTCTTTGCAAATTTTATCCGGTTGAACCAAGAACAGGAGTCCTCCTGTCTCTGGTCAGCCGGCGTTATAATTTCTTTTTCACTGTTCGTATTGTCCTTCCTCGGCAATCAGGTATTTCACAGTTTATTTCCCCATTCGAGGTCTTTTCGGGTCTTTATCGCTGAAATCAACCACTGGTTTCTCTCTCCTTTCACCCACTTAAATTCCAGAATCCTGACCATGATATCAGGATTGCTCTCCCATCTTGCAGTGACGGTGGCCAGCGTGCTGATAGAACCGGCCTTGTTAAAATCAAACACAGGATCAGTAATGCTCACTTGCATGCCTGCACGCTCCTGCTGTCGAGAAGAAAGCACGGAAGTCTTGATTTCATTCCGCCCATGGATATTCCAGGCGCTGGAATCAGTTTGAATATTCAATTCAGCATTCTCCGTAAACATTTCGATGATCCCTCCGGCAGAGGCAAGATGGACTAGAGGAGGGGTATTCGGAGTATAAGATACGAGCGATTCGAGTCGGTTCAGTTGCTTGCTTATACGCATTTCATCACTTGGTAGCAGGAACACAGAAGCGAATGCAACATCTGCCATTCCAATTCGACCTGACATTGATCCCGCAAAACCCAATGCGGCAAGACAGAGTCACTTCCCCTCGCGCGCTAAGCAGGTATTGATGATTTTTTGTTCGGGGGCGGTAAGCCAACTGGATACTTTCGATTACAAACCTGAATTGTGGCGCCGACATGGTCAACCCATGCCTGGAGGTAAGGACTTGATCACCTTTCAAGGAGAACAAGGCAACCTCACCAAGAGCCCTTTCGAATTTAGACCGCGAGGTCAATCCGGAAAATGGACCTCTGACCTCGTACCTCATCTTGGAAATCTAGTTGATGACTTTTGTTTCATCCATTCCCTCACCAGTGAGACGAACACTCATGGCCCTGGGGAAAACTTCATGTGCACAGGATTTACTCTGGATGGATTTCCCAGTATGGGCGCATGGGCGACCTATGCGCTCGGGAGTGAAGTTGATTCACTTCCTGCCTATGTTGCCATTCCCGACCCACGAGGAACGCCTCAATCCAGCGTGAATTGCTGGGGTCCCGGGTTTTTACCGGCGGCGTTTCAGGGTACCGATTTCAATGCCTCCCAACCAGTCCGCAATCTCAACCCGCCAAAAGGAACTTCTCGCGATACCGACCAGCGAACGCGCGCCTTTCTGAATAAATTAAATAGGCATCAGATGCAAGATTACCCGGGCGACAGCGAACTGGCAGCCCGCATCTCAAGCTACGAACTTGCTGCACGCATGCAGCTATCAGTGCCTGAAGTCAGCGACCTCTCTTCCGAGCCGTCTCATGTCATGAAGCTTTACGGAGCGGACCAAACGGGCAACAGTACCAGTGAACTCAAAGCGTCTTATGCAAGGAACTGCATTCTGGCACGTCGACTGGTTGAAAAAGGGGTGCGCTTTGTACAGCTTTTCAACGGAGCATACCAGACCGGAGGTGAGGGAGTCAGTAATTGGGATGGTCATAAAACACTCGCCGCGCAATACCCAGTGCATGGTGAAATCATGGATCAACCTACAGCAGCATTGATTACCGATTTGAAACAAAGAGGCCTCTTGGAGGACACTTTGGTGGTCTGGTGCACCGAATTCGGCCGCATGCCAACCTTCCAGAAGGGAGCAAGTGGGCGTGACCATAATCCAAAAGGATTCACCGCATGGCTGGCAGGTGCAGGAGTCAAAAAAGCATTTTCATATGGAGCGACAGATCCATTTGGCTACCGCGCGGTCGAAAATGTTGTGACTACACACGATTTTCACGCCACCATTCTCCATCTACTCGGGCTCGATCATGAGCGTTTGAGTTTTTATCACAATGGGATAGAAAGGCGCCTAACCAATGTGCACGGGAGCGTTATTCGTGACATCCTGATCTGAACATGAACCATGCCATCGAGAATCCGTCAGAAAGTAGTTATTATCAGATTCAACATGGATCACTGGTCCCTGCTCATTGATGTTTAGATTGTGACAGGTACATGGATCAACGCACTAGCCATCTTGCTGGGAACCTCGATTGCGATCGTTTCCAGGAAAGACCTTTCGCAGATGGCTCAACAAAGAATAAAAATTGTACTCGCAGTTTTTGCTATGTATGTGGGGATCTCATTGCTCTGGGAATCGATGCATGGAGGCGTCATACAACACTTAAGACAAATGTTACTGCTTTTTACAGCTCTTGTTGTGGGTAACATGGCAGGAATGCTATTGGGCATTCAAAAAAAACTGAATCAATTGGTCATGTTTGCCAGGGATCAGTTTGACAAACCATCCAAATCCCAGGGATTCAAACTTACATCAGCCCTCTATTGCTTAACGCCATTTGCAGTGATCGGAGCATGCATGGAAGGTCTGACAGGCGATTATCGCATTCTCCTGATAAAGGCAATAATGGACGGTATGGCTGCACATTCATTTTATCGATTATTCGGGGGATCCGTGGTACTGAGCGCCATTCCCCTCCTCGCATTCCAAGGCAATCTTACATTGATTGTGCATTGGGTGAAGTCACAAATACTGATTCCTGATATGGTTGACGGAATGACGGGAATAGCCGGTCTCCTGGTTTTTACATCGGTCGTTCTTATCACTAATACAGGCAAACCAAGGCTTGCAGATTACTTGCCGTCCTTGGTCGTTATTGCTCCTCTTGCATACTGGTTTTGGTAGCGCATCATTTCATATCCCCCATAATTTTTCAGCGGAAAATCATCGGGAAGTTTGAATATTTCAAATAAAGGGGTATTTAAAAGTTAAGTTATTTGCTTAGGAAGATTCAATTATGGAAGTCGAATTAGAAAACAAGCCCCCCATTCCCCCATCCTTTTGGCGCCGCTTTTCCGTTGGAACCAATCCGGTTCGAACTTGGTATCGACTTCTATGCTTGAGCATTTTGGCATATGTGATTCTGAAATACTTACTCCTCCCAATCAAAGTCACTGGTTACAGCATGTTTCCCACCTATCGGAATGGTCAGATCAATTATGCCAATCGCCTTGCTTACAGGTGGTCAAAGCCTCAGCGCGGGGATATTGTGATCATCAAAACCACGGGAGAAAGGGTCACCATCCTGAAAAGAATTTTGGGCCTACCAGGAGATCGAATTCGGATGCAAGATGGTAAGATTTTTATCAACAACAAGGAATTGAATGAACCCTACATCAAGCAAAACGGAGGATGGAGGGAACGTGAGCTCGAGTTGAAACCCGATGTATACTGGGCGATTGGCGACAACCGTGCCATCAGTGAATTCGGCAAGGTTCACGCATCCATGTTGGTTGGGAAGATTCTATTTTGAATATATTCAAGTGGATTATTATTTTGGCAGGTCTGGGATTCCTGGGTTGGAAAGCCCTTGTGTTCCTGCTACCAAGTGATGAAATGCGTATAAGCAAGCAACTGAACCGACTCGAATCGCTCGTATCTTATACTCCGAATACCCCTCCTCTAG
>KB912014.1 GCA_000383715.1 Verrucomicrobia bacterium SCGC AAA164-E04 | reverse complement strand
CGGCAGAGGTTGCGGGTTCGAGTCCCGTCGCTCCCGCCATTTTTTTAAATGGCAAGTTTCTCACGGATAATATTCTGTTTTTCGTGCTCACTCCTTCCACCACACCGACTCATTTGTCAAAACCTCCCACAACATGAATCGCTCATGAAAAAAGTAATGCAGCTCAGAAAGACATTTTCAATCGCAATGGTGCTTTCAATCAGCCTTTTTTTCAGTTTTCTGCAACTCATTGGCCAGGAAACTTTGCCTTCAATCAGCGATGGGAATCCCCCAAAGACTCTTGTTGAACTTTGGTCTGGTTTTGATCCTCAAGCTGAACCCCTCGAAAAGGAAATTCTCCACGAATGGGAAGAGGATGGGGTTGTTCTGCAAGTGCTGCGTTTTCGCATTGGTGTGTTCAAGGGGCAAAAAGCCATGATGGCAGCCGTTTATGGATACCCGAAAGGAGGAAAAAACCTTCCCGGCCTGGTTCAGATTCATGGTGGCGGTCAGTATGCCGATTATCGGGCTCCTCTGACCAATGCGAAACGTGGATATGCCACCCTTTCGATTGCCTGGGCAGGAAGAATCAATGCGCCAGATTACACGGTAAGCCCCAAGGAAGTGAAACTGTTCTGGGGAAATAAAACAAAGGATCCTGACTACCGGGTGACCACTGATTGGGGAGCTCTGGATGGCTATCACGCTCCGAGTCGTTATGACGGGGATGCGTTCAATGGCATGCAGGCGGCAGGATGGACCATGGACGCAATTCAATCACCGCGCAACAATCCCTGGTTTCTGATCACACTCGGTGCTCGCAGGGCTCTTACTTTTCTCGAACAACAGCCAGAGGTTCATCCGGATTGTTTAGGCGTTTACGGGCATTCGATGGGGGGCAAACTCACTGTCCTCACCGCCGGTGTCGATGAGCGCGTGAAAGCTGCTGCTCCCTCCTGCGGTGGAGTGAGTGGCCGGTTTGACGGAAACTCATTACTACGCCAGACTCTTGGAGATGGTGTCTCACTCGCCAAAATCAGTGTTCCATTGATTTTCCTCAGTCCGTCCAATGATTTTCACGGTCGAATCCATGATCTTCAAACAGCTCTTTCAGAAATTCAGTCGGAAGAATGGCGTGTCACCTGTTCTCCTCACCACAATCATCAAGACAACGCGGCTCATGAAGTTGTGACGCAATTATGGTTTGATGAACATCTCAAGGATACTTTTCATTTGCCGGAGACTCCTCGGACCAAGCTGACATTAAAAACGTCCAATCGTATTCCCATACTCAGCGTTTACCCGGATACCACATCTCCCGTTGTCTCTGTGGACGTTTACTACACTCAGGATGCGGATCCCGATAAAGGTCATGAAGGCGTGATCAACCGACGCTGGCATCATGCGCACACTGAACAGCAAAGTGATACATGGTCAGCCGAGTTACCTCTCTCCTCTGATTCCGAACCCTTGTGGGCTTATGCGAATGTGCGATATGATCTGGAAGAACCGATTCAGGGTGCGGGTTACTATTACAGAATTTATACCGCCGATCATTTCAACCTCTCCTCCCGGATGCAGATGGTTGCTGGGGATGATTTGAAGGAGGCAGCTGTGCGGCCAACGCGTCAAGCCAGCATGCTCATCGAGTCGTTTGATGCAGATTGGGAGAAAGAGTGGTATACATACAGACCGGAGCAATGGGGCAAGCGCACTCACAAAGTGAGCGATCCTCTCCTGTTGGCTCCTGAGGGTGCTGCAATTTCCATTGAAATAAGCGTAGAGGAGGTGAACACGCTTGTGATCGGTATGGACAATCATGCCGCCGAGGTTCCATTGAAAGGAGGGCAGGGGTGGCAGGCGATTCGTCTTGGCCCTGAGGATTTCAAAAATGCCCGTGGTGATTCATTGCAGGATTTTCGTGGAATCAAAGAATTACGGTTGATTGATCGGGAAACACTTCGGCTGCGGCGGCCCGATGCCACAAGACCCGTGGGCAGGGTATGGAAAGGGGAAGCACCTGCATTCCGGAGCCTTCAATGGATTGCTGAAGACATCTCCTATCTGCATCCCGGCATTGCTCATACTCAATCCGCCATTGCCCTTGTCAAAGGCAGGATCGCAGCCAAGCAGGAGCCGTGGTTTAGCTCGTTCAAAAAGCTTCGTGACTCGAAACATGCGGATCTGGATTGGAAGCCTAAACCTCATGTCCACGTCGAGCGCGGCCCATACAATAATCCAAATATCGGTTCCTCTGACTTCAGTCAGGATGCCAGTGCCGCCTACATGCATGCCTTGCTCTGGACACTGACGGATAACGCAGCCTGCGCCAGGAAAGCCGCTCAAATCATCGATGCATGGTCCACGACCCTTCAATCCATCAGTAACCATGACGCGCGTTTGTTGGTGGGAATGGAGGGATATAATTTTTGTAATGCTGCCGAATTACTCAAGCACACCTGGAATGGCTGGGCACAAGACAATCAGAATCAGTTCGAGCTGATGTTGAGAGGTGTTTTCTATCCCGTCATCAAGGATTTCTATCCCTCTGCAAATGGGAATTGGGATGCAGCCATGCTTCAAACCATGTTGGCAATGGGGGTGTATCTTGAAGACCGATCCATGTTCGACCGCGCCACTGATTATTATCTGAATGGAAAGGGAAACGGAGCCGTGCGGAATTATTTCAAAACCTCTGGTCAGTGTCAGGAAACCGGGCGAGATCAGGGGCATACTCAGATGGGGCTCGATTACCTGGCGAATGCCTGCGAAGTTGCGTGGAGTCAGGGGGTCGACCTCTACAGTGCTTTTGAGAATCGCTTGCTGAAAGGGTTTGAGTACACCGCAAAATATAACTTGGGCTTCGACGTTCCATATGAACCCTATCGCAGTTATCAGGGAAGGTATCACTACAAATCGATTTCAGACAAATCGCGAGGAAACCTCAGACCGATGTATGAAAAAGTTCTCAACCATTATCAAAACAGAGCAGGAACAGGAACTCCATTTACGAAGCAGGCGGTTACGAAACTACGGAAAGATTCTTATCAACTGAATCGTCGCCCCCGAAGTGTTTCTGCCGCGGACACATTGATGTTTGCTGGTCAGCCCGATCGTCGGGTAAACAGTCCACTCGATGCGACTCCACAAGCAAAGCTCCCTCGACCCTGATGTCACTTTTTTTGAATATCAATATTCCTTGATCACGCAACAAAACAACAGCTTCGCAGCCCTTGGATGATGGCGTTTACCGCCCAGGGGTAGGGACGGATACATGCAAGGATCAAGAGACAGATCAACGGATTGAATGGATTCAGTTCAAGGTAACCATCCACCGCAGCGCTTCAGGTTGGCAGTTATTGAATCTACGAGTGAATCCAGCAGGCAATCTGCTTGGCTACTTTAGGGTGATCAAGGTAGCCATACAATTTGTGTGGATTGGTGCCCTGTTGTCCCTTCCAGAATGTATAAATTCCCCGGTGAATGTCCGTGATGCTTTCTACATACCCTCTTTTCAGCATCGGTTTGAAATCATCCCGTATAACTGCATCGTGACATACGAAATCATCCTTGGCTGCGATGTTGACCCAGTCCTTGATAATGTGGCGCGGATACTCCCCGTCCTCAGCCTCACTGGCATCATAAAGATTCTTGCGGATACCTGGCTCCCCCAGAGGATTACCCAGTGTGAGCCACTTGCTTACCCTGTTACCGGATCTCCTGACATCACGATACTCACTCATCTGGGAAAATTTCCAGAGAACATCATAGCTGACGATGCACCCCATGCTGTGCGCGACCAGGCACACATCATTTCCAGCAATCAATGATTGCTTCAAGGGAGCCTGCAGTCTTGTACGGATTCTCGAGCCAACGCGACGGGACATCAAATAGGCACCCATGTCAGGAGTCGCTCTTTTGATGATGTTGTCGCTTAATGCCACGAGATTCGCAAACCAGCTGACGGCAGCGGCCACATCATCGAGACCTCGTTTATCAGGGTGTTCTTCCAAAAACCGTTGATAGGCTTTTTTTGTAAAAGACTGTTGGCTCAGCAGGTCCTCCAGATCAGCATCATAGCTTCCAGCGAGTTGGCATTTTTGATTGTTGTGGCGCGCATCCTTTCCGCTGAATTCCCTGCGCCTGAGATCCTTCTTATCCATGGCGTCCAGAAGGAGATGGTTATTGACGTCCCCATAATAAACAAAATCATATTTTATCTTGCTGGTTTTGATTGCATCCGCGGCGGCGGCATCCACACGATTCAGTCCGTGAAGAAGAGACTGCAACACCAGCCGTTCTTTTTCTGAGTGGCTTGGTTTGGATCCACGCCCATGAATGAGGATCAAATGTTTTTTGTTAAAGGTCATTTGAATGAAAGATTTTGAAATAAAACTAAATGCGCTAAATCTCCTTCAAAACAAGATAAATGGAAACCGTAATAGGCATGCAGCATGAATGAAAAGCCAGAACAAATCCTTTACTGCAGACTTTTTGGCTTTTTTACGGAAGACATACTTTCAAATAAACCTTGCGAAGTTTGTTGGTCTTCCCTAAACAGAACTCTCTCAAGTGCGGATGAGTCAGAAAGTGTCAGTTTTGTCGATGACCGATCCGCCAGTCACACCATTACGCCAATGTAGCTCAGTTGGTAGAGCAACGGTTTCGTAAACCGTAGGTCACCGGTTCGAATCCGGTCATTGGCTCCATTATTATTAGGTTCAAACACTTCTTGGTAAATGGTTTAAAATTATGATTGCCTCTCAGTGGGATTTGCGCGCAATTCATTATTATTGCAAGAAAGTGCCTTTGAGTTGCATTTTATCCCATACTTATTCCATACTTGGTTAAGTTATGAGTGTTACGGTTAAAGCAATTAAGCACCGAGGCATAATTATCCGTAGGCGCAGTAACGCCGGCGGTTCCGTTTCTTACCGTGTTGAGTGCCCAATTTCGTGGTTCAATCGTACAACGTTTCGCCAATTCAAAACCAAGGAAGGCGCAAGGAAATTCATCGACTCGCAGCTCGACCAGACAGTCAATTTTGGCCGGTTGGCCAATCTTTTAACAGCTGAGCAGCGACTGGACGCTTACAACGCATATGGGCGCCTGAATGAGCTAAATATCTCTTTGGTCGAATGTGTTGATTTCTACCGCAAACATGCCGAACCAACCGCAGGTAACTCGACAGTTTCCGAGCTGATAGCTGTATTCCTCAAAGATTCCCAAAAAGGAAAAGGTACGCGCAACGGACGCCCACTTCGGGAGCGTTCAATGCAGGACCTCAAAAGTCGCTTAGAGAAATTCGCCGTCAAGTTTGGGGCAAGCAAACCTGCTGAGGTCACCCCGGCGGAAATCGAGAGCTGGATTCATCGAGAAGAATGGTCCTTGCAAACCAGACGCAATTATTACCGCACGCTCAACACATTATTTGGTTATGCTTGCCGTAAAGGGCTTCGCCCGCACAACCCCATGGCACAAATTAGCGAGCCCAAGCCTGAAGAAAAGGCGCCGGAAATACTTTCCATTGCACAATGCGAGAAGCTCCTCCATGCAGCGCTGCATACTGAGTCACATCTTGGTATTCTGGGTTATGTCGTTTTAGGCCTGTATTGCGGTATCCGCTCAGCTGAACTCAAGCGCCTTCAATGGAGCGCAATTGACCTTGAATCCGGCCTGGTCACAATCAGCCCTGAAATCGCAAAGGCGCGCTCAATCCGAAACGTTTCAATTTCTGATAACGCTGTCCAGTGGCTTTTGAAGTGCTACAAACGTACGGGCTCCGTAGTTCCTTCGGGATTTCGCAAACGTTTCGACCAAGTCCGCTCTTTGTCTGGTATTGAGGAATGGCCTGCAAACGCGATGCGCCACAGTGCCGGCAGTTATCATTATGCTTTGCATGAAGATGCAGCCAAGACAGCTGCTTTTCTGGGGCATACCCAAGATGGGGTTCTTTTTCGCCACTACAGGGCTTTGACAAAAAAGAAGGACGCTGAACAGTATTATTCCCTTGTCCCAAACACCCGCAGCAAAGAAACAATAATTCCTGCCTTATCCCAATAATGAATGAACAGACCGACAAAGCTCAGAAAAGAGAAACGGGAAATGAACCACGCTTCCCAACGAGCCATGACCTATTGTATTTGGCTGTTCAGCTGGCTGGAGATAACAAGTTTAAACGGGATGAGGCCGATGAATATGTCCAACGCGCTTTCTGGCTCTGGATGGCAGCCGATAAGTTTGCAAGCTCTGAATACATAGAAGGCATACTGACCCCAAAACGAAACCAATATTCTAAAGGGAAAAAGGGTGACCAGAAATATTCGCAAGACCTACAGGAATATCACCGGACCAACGAAGACTTCTTCAGGCAAGTTAACTTACCCAAAAAATACCCAATTAATCTTGATAAGATGCTGACGCTGGTTCTGCCCAAGCGCCAGCCGGCGGAACGTCTCAAGATATATCGAGATTTTATCAGGCATAATATAAGAACCAGCGAGCATGCTCACAAGGCCGAGAATATTGATATTTCTAAAGTGCCTTTACCGGGAATAGCCAAAGTATCAGATATCGTCAAATCGCATCGCAATACCATTGCTATAGCCAATGAATCTGAATTCATAGTAAGAGCGAGCACGCTTTTCAGTTGGTATAAAAACTACCTTAAGTTGAGCAAAAAAGAGCGCGCTAAAAAGGGCCGTCGAGCTTCCGGTGCAAAAAAAGTTCAAAAAAACTCTTCTTCCTAATCTGCGCGGTCAAAAACGGGCCAAGCGGGCTCCATAGCATCACTTTACTCCCGCAAGCGGGTTTCATAGCGTCATATACTCCCGCAAGCGGATTTCATAGCGGATACAGCATAATCCTGCGCAAAAACGACCTTGATAGGTTGCTGATATGGAAAAAAACATTTCCGCTTTAAATCAGCAAAATAAGACAAACACCAGTGCTCGTAGCGCTGAGCTCTGGGATATCAATCAGCTAGCTGGCTACCTCGGAGTTTGCCTCCGCACAGCGCGCAGTCTAGTAGAGCGAGGCGTGATACCCGTTATCAAGGTGGGTAGAAAAATCCAACGGTTTCGCAAGGAGTCTGTTGATGAAGCCTTGGCTAAGTTGGAGCTTAAACCCCGTTATGACCGAATCAGCCGCGGGGGTAAGCGATGACGCTACCGGAACCCAATTCAAGACTAACGCGTCAACGTTGTCATCTTTTCAAAGAAAAAGACAATTCCTCGTATCAAATGCCACCAGAACGGGCGCAAATTAGGCGCTCCAATTCACCGGCAACTTCTCAGGTCAAACGCTTCGCTGACATTATGTCCGCACTCGCTTGAGCCTAACCTAACCCCAGAAAAATCAAACGGCCCCAGACGCATCTGGAGCCATTCAAGAGTTCAAATATTACGCATGAATTATAGTCAAAATTCTGCCACTAAGGCAACTACTGTCACAGACAGAATCATCAAGTATATCGACGCCACACCCCCGGCGATTTCGGGAGATAACGGCCACAGTCAAACCCTTAGTTTAGCAACTAAACTTGTTCACGGTTTTTGTCTGGACGGTCATACAGCCGCTTCACTTATTGCGCAATTCTACAACGTAAAGTGCGAACCTCAGTGGTCAATGAAAGAGATAGACCACAAAGTAAGTGAGGCTTCCAAACTGCCACCAAACAAGCCGCGCGGTTGGCTACTTAACGGATCGCAAAGCGATCCTGTTAAGCCTATGCGATTGCCAGCAAAGAAAGTCCCAATGCCTAAGAAAGACCCGGTTGAAAGCATTCATAAATTGGTTGGTGAATTCCGATGCACCCAAGAAGATTTGATAAAAAAGTCGCCGTATAAGTTAACCGGAAGAATTCAGAAAGAAGACTTCAAGAAGCAAGCCCCGATGCTCTTCACATATCTATACAAACCAGAAGACTTGATACGGGTTGTTGTTGATTCAAAACAGAGCGAGAAAGGCAAGTGGCACCCTATTGGATACGGTGGAACTTTTCCTAGTGAGGTCTGGCAAAAGGCTATCTTAGATTGGGAACTGAAAAGAAGTCCCG
>KB912013.1 GCA_000383715.1 Verrucomicrobia bacterium SCGC AAA164-E04 | reverse complement strand
AATTTCATATGGTATACATTGGAAGGTAGAAATATATATAGCTCTTACAATTCTAATTCAATTTTGTAACTAATTCCTATTTTGGTTCAGGTAATATTGCTGAAGTTCAACGGCCTTTACTCAGGTCTGCGAACACTAAAGACTGCGTCAGAGATCAAACAAATCTTTAGGAACTTCAAATTTCAAATGCTGTTATAAAACAAATCATATTTTGGAATAGACGCTTTTGATGGGCTGAACATACTGGCTTTATGGGTAGAGGGAAAGGTGATGAGAGACAATCGCGAGGGATAGCCTTGACGGTCGGGATGTTTGTAGGGATTTTGGTGTTCTGGATTGTTTTGTTGGTATCGAATGATCGGCCAGCTGGAGCAAGATTTTTGGACGCTTTGATTTTTGGTTGCGTGGGTTTTTTGCTGCCTTATGGCTTATATTTGAGTTCAACGGTGGTGGAGGCGGCTATTCCGGCGGCGGCTGCGGCAGCAGCTGTGGGAGCGGCTGTGGAGGTGGGTGCGGTGGTGGTGATTAGCCACACACGCACGCAACCCTCACAAGTTTTTAGGTCTTGTGCGTCTTCCAAAGCTGGATACAAATCAACACTCCTAGCTTTTACCCGAAGATAAGCGGTATGTGAAAAAGGTTTCGAGGTTAGCTCGTTCAATGCTCGATTTTTGCAACATCTTAAAAGAAATCGGCTAATCTAATATTGATCATACAGACATGGTATAGCTTGTTGAGTTGAAGAAAGAATTAGGTCTTTGGGCTGAGAAATCACCTCTGGCTCCTTGAGAATGGCGTAAAGGCAATCGTAGTCAGAATGCAAAGATCAAAACCCAAAAAACTGGCTACAACTAAGGAAGGGCTAAGCACCACCGTTTACATTACTAGGTCAGGAAAGAAATATCATGCACTGGAGTTGGCTGGTAGTAGGCTTGGAAAAGCCCCCCCTCACTGCCGTCAATGTGAGTACGTTTACTCGTATATTGATGGGATGAAATAACCAACCAAAGTATCCTATGGTACATCAACTCCACGACGCCGGTTAGTTGCTAAAATCAGGCGAGGCAATGTAGTAAAACCGCTGCCATCTGATTCCATCTTACTTGATGGTGCCACTGACTTCCCTCAATCGAAGGTAGGTCTGAGCCTGTTCAGTTGTATTTAACTCTACAACTTCGTGCCTGCCACTGCCTTCGAGGGTCCTCACAGCCTGCCATTCACCGTGGCTTAAATTATGGATAATCTCCACCACATAGCTCATGCCATTCCGAGTCTCAAACTCGAGCCTCAGGCCTCCCTCGCTCCGATGCAAAGATTGTATCAAGTCCTGACTGCTCAGTAGGGTGCCTCCTTCGGGATGGTAATAGCTGGCCACTCCCATCGAGTCTCGTTTGGAACCGTCTGCACCAACAAGAAGAGGTTGCGTCAGGTGGATGCTTGTGCCCCGGTCAGCCCCTGGCTGCAAGGAAAATTGCAGGGTCATCAAGGGCTGGTTTGCCTGAATGTCAACACCTCTCAAGGTCGCATCATCCCATACGACAATGGCCCGGCCACCGCGCAGGTGACTGTGGACCTGCGGGCTGTAACCCTGCAGCTGATGGTTTTCCACAACTTCGAGTTGGAGTATTTGCTCATCCCAGTTCAGGCCAAACTGCATTCCCTCAAGTCCTTCACTTGTCTCAGCGTAGATATCAACCCATACCATGCCATTTGGCGATACCCGCGGTGAGCCGAGGCTCATGAGATTTCCGGTCGGAGGGAATGCCTGTTCAGAAAGTGTGGTGGCGTTGGGATTCGTCCAATCCCCATTGATATCACCAAGCTTGATGCCAGCAAAGTCCAGATTCAAAACATCCCCCACCAAAGAGCTTAGATTGATCTTCTCAGATGCTGCCACGCGATCAAAAGCCTGATCAATTGACAGGTTGCTGAAGTCCGGATCCACGAAGCGCCAGAAGGTTTGTTTTTTACCATCGGCATGCTCAGCGAAAAAATCGTTTCGAGCCAGAATGACGTTGCGCACGTTCACAATATCGACCACATCCACCGAGCCATCACGGTTGGTATCGCCGGCTATCACCTTACGGGAGGTTCCAAAAGGCGTTCGACCTAGGATGTGCTTGCGCATCTCCACGATGTCGGCTACGTCAACACCTGCCCTGGCCTTACCTTCTCCTTGAACTATGTTTGCAGTGAGCTCGATACCCGCCCCGGAAGCAATAGTAAAACTGTATTTCCCATTGGCATCACTCAAGGTGTCGATGTCGCTGCCATTCTGATGGAGGGTGATGCTCACCCCTGCCACCGGAAGGCTGCTTGCATCCCCCACCATGGTCACTTTTCCAGAAACGGTAAACGCATCCACATCTGCTTCACCCACCTTCATTGCCCTGGTCATGGAGGTATGAGCGGTACAGTAATAGGTGATGGTTCCTTGGTAATCCGGAGGGATTTCAACTCGAATCAAACCCTCTGAACCAGTCAGTGCATCTCCTGTGATCCAGCTGGGAATGCTGTCTCGGGAGATGCCCACTGCGAATGGATGATTCAAGGATATGCCATTGGCCTTGAATTCATAGACGGAACCAGCCTTGAAGTGACTACCATTCAAACTTTCGACCATCGCGCCATCCATGGTGAAGGTATAAAACGGATCGGAGAATCCCCCACCAGAAACCTCAATGGCCACGGGCTGTGGAGACTGGCTGCCATCAGAGGAACCATCGGAATTACTGTCCTGATAAAGTGGAAGTCCAGAAAAGTTATCCGGTGCATTGTTGTTTCCTGTAACGAGCCCGCCAGGGACAAGAATCTTTAAAGTTTGAAAGGGATCCAGCCCATGGATATTGAATTCCAGCACTTGCTCAGCTAGTGCATCCTCAGGAACATCTCCTGTAAGGAATGCGGGACGGCTTGAACCATCGTAATGCACCCATGAAGGCTTGGTGTCATAACGTCGCCCAGCACCAAAGCGTAAGTTTACGTAAGGATCACTTAAATATGGCCGTTCAACGCGATCACCCTCAGTTTCATCGATGTAAGGACCCAGTCGTTGAATTTGAATGGGAATACGAAATGCGCTGCCTTTTTCCAGTGTCAGTTCAGCAGGAAGATTGAGAATTTGAAGTTTGGTGTCATTTATGACTGTAATGGAAAAGGGTCCAAAGTTAAGAGGAGGATGACTTGGACTTGTGGCAGTGATGTAGTTGCCTTCGTAACGTGTTTCAAAATCTCCAAGCCCCTTGGCTGTTCCAAAAATACGCCCCGTTGAGGGATTGATTTTTAACCATTCAGGTAAAGTGGCGGAAAACTCGCCCTTGAAACCGGAAACCAGCAAATCCGGGCCGAACAACAATGGAGTAAATTCATAAGGCCTCCCTTCAAGTACGACTTCACGGGGCAACCCCAACAACTCAAGCTGCTTACCTTGTGGCTCAGTATCGACAAAGGCTATATTAAATAAAGTACTCCTACCGTTCCAATTTTCATTGGAAATAAGGACGAACAAATCTTCATACAAACTGAGATCCTTGCTTGACCTGGGTTTTATGGTTAGCCCGTATGCATTGATACCATTATTATCCTCATTTACCGAAACATCCATCCATTCAAAAATATCCTCGAGTGCTTCATTTGGACGATTCATTCTTCGAATTGAGAAACTCAGCCCTTTTTTGGCATTTTCAGTACTAAACGCGAGATCAAATGAATAGAATAATTCTTCTCCCTCATTCACTGTTAGGTCTTTCAAATTCTTAATGAGAACCTTGTCGGGTTGATCCTCAGTCAAAATTCGCAATTGGAAGGGATCGCTGTATAATATTTTGTCACCATCAAAAACCCCAATTTTATATGGAGGTAAGTCTCCCCCCGAATGCTCGTTCCAGGTTCCACTGATTTTTCCGGTTAGTGAATCAAAAGCCAAACCACCAACCTCGTCGTTCTGCAAGGATGCCTGGCTTCCACTCCAAACAACCTCTTCCGTTCTACTCACATCATCGAACAACAGGGAAAACGTGATGGGCTTATTGAGGGATGACTCCTCTGACAATGAGATATTTGTGGAATATTGAATTCCAGGGTGAAGGAAACTGGAATTCGGCTGTTCAATGAGACTAAGTTGACTTTTTGGGTTTTCGTCCTCCGGAAAGTAGCGATTCAAGAGAAACTTTATTTGCCTAATCATTGCAACAGCACGATCTGTATTATAGGCGTTTTCCAATCCTTTGTACCGAAAAAGTTGAAAGCCGTTGGCCTCATCGCCCCAATACCCTTTAGTCCAAGAACCTTCCTGAAGCTCTTTGAAATGGGCACGGAATGCCTGATTATCCTCAGGAACAATACTTTCGTAATAGAGAAGTCGATCCTTGAATTTGATGGCTTTTGGCAAAAAAGAGTTCAATTCGACTACTAGTTTATCAGAAGGAATAACTCCCCAAAAATGAAACAAGGGGGCCAGGTTCAATCCATTTGCATAAGATGCTTTTCTGATGTAATCGTCGTCGGAGGTTCCATAATTGAAAGTTTCACCAGCCTTGGAACCAAGGTCATAAAAAAGGCTATGAGTCTTACCTACGGCCTCCCAACCGAATGAATTGGCATCCCCTTGATCACAAACTATCGCCAGGTCGACATACCTGGCATGTCCCCTTGACTGGTATCGAACCTCGTTCCAGACAAAATTTAATTCTACCGATTCTGATTCCCAGTTTTGGTCCCACTCCTCGAAATCGTAGCTTATGCGTTCATTTTGCGGAAAATTAGGTGAAAGCATCCAATCAACTGCTGCTTGTTTGAGTGAAAGACCTTGATCAATGGATGCCGCCAAGGCTTCGGTTTCCCGATCGTAGCCATAAACCAAATGATAGGCCGCAACGGCTGGTAAATTAACATTGGATTCCTGTTCTTGATACCCGAGGGTAGGCATGTTGTGTGCGTGGCCCATCTCGTGCAGGACAATAAATTCAGCCGAAACACCTTCGCTGCTTGAATTTGGCTTGGGATCAAGAAAGTTTTCCCATGAATGTACATTGACACCTGGAACGAGTGGCATCGGGTCTGATGCAGGCGCAGCTGTTCCTCCAACAACATACTGACGTTCAGCGAAGAACATATATGGTTTTGCTCTTTGTATCCTGCGTCCTGTAACAACTGCAAATGAGTCTAAAATCGCATCCCACTGATCTAGTATTTCCTTGGGTGTTAAATTCCCTTTGTCAAAAAGGGCTTTGGGAGCGATTAGCTGGACTTTATCTGATTCAAACTCAACCCAAGGAACAGCAGGAGCCTGCATATACTTTTCCCACTGAGAGTCCGTAGTCATATGGTCTTTTTTGGTAGAGAAATATGGGGTTTGAAGGGAGCCTTGAATGGAAATATCGAATTCGCCCAAGTCGGACCCATCAGGCACCATAACAAGGATAGATCCTCCAAGCGGATTGACTATTTGCAATTCAGCTTTATTCATTCGAAAGAAGGTACCCATCCTGTTGAAACGACGGTAGGGAAGCACACTCGATGCATCCCAATAGTGAATACCAACTAAGACTTGTAACCCCTTGTTCAATACATTTTCAGGAACCTGCATTGTGACTACCTCTCCCGGGGGTGCATACTGCCCAGTAAGTCTGTAAGCCATGGAATCTCCGTTGGTCTGTAAGCCTGGATCTTTGCTGTATGACCCGTTTATCCTTGATCGAGTTGGATTGTTCTCCGCAACATTTTGAGCTGCTTGGTTTGGCAGTCCTGGCCAATCTGATGCTTCAAGAAAGCTTAAGCCATTCA
Source organism: Verrucomicrobia bacterium SCGC AAA164-E04 (assembly GCA_000383715.1). Classification (GTDB taxonomy): domain Bacteria; phylum Verrucomicrobiota; class Verrucomicrobiia; order Limisphaerales; family AAA164-E04; genus AAA164-E04. Next base: position 2,346 of record KB912013.1, on the reverse strand, counting down.
AGTGAGTCAGCGAATCTGAGGTGTAGAGGTTGTCCAATATCCACTGCTTGACAAAAAATGTAATTTGAGAGGTTTCGTTGGCGTTGTGTGGGGCGTAATCTTGGGAGGCGAACAAGCTGCCATGGGCCTTTTCATATGCCCCAAGATATGCTTTGATTTTTTCAAGCAGGCTCGAACCAAACCCTGAATTCAAATTTTGATAAAGATGAACTTTGTGTTCTTTCAGGCTGTTTTTTGAAAGGGGCACATCCCCTTGCACATGCGTAATTAAGGCGTCGAAGATAGTGTCAAGCTCACCCGAGTCAGGTTCAGCGATTGAAGAATAAAACTGCAGATCCCTGATTGCGAGAGACATGTTACTTGACCTTCCTACATCATTCAGGAAAGGTTCTTTATCATTTATTAAGACTTGCTGATAGTAGTCAGCTCCCCCCATCTGGAAACTGCCTGCTTCGCGCAGATGTTTGTAAAATTCGTTTGGAGCGAAACCTGCAGAAACTGGAAAATCAAATCGGGTAAACGAACCATCGAAGACATACTCGATCCTGGGATGCTTCGCAGCATTTATAAAAGTGACAACTAACTCATACCAACGCCCAGTTTGGACGCTACCGAGAAACCCCTTTCTAGCTGAAAGGTCTACACCACTTCTAAAGACATCTCCAACGATGTGATTGAGACTGTAGGAACCACCTTCCTCATCCTTGGATAGATAGAGACGAAACCCCGGGAAATTCAACAAGCGCCTCGAATTACCGAGAAGATAAATATTTTCTCCTCTTTGATCTTCAAGCACATCCTTGGGCAGTTCATTAATACGGAAACGAAAGCGTAATCTGCCTTTCTCGAGCACTTCAACTTCTTTGAAGAGGTTTTCGACTAAAATATGTTGATGATCCGTTAAAACCAAACCCGGAACATTTTCAACCTCTCGAAATTCGGGTTGGAATTTTGTGAAATGAACTATTGAGTCGCTAATTTTATGCTGAAAGGCTTGCACCAACTTATTCGGATCGTCCCCTGACAAATTTTCTGACAAATTGTAAATTTGGCTATCAGCGGCTAGCAACCTGCTAAATAAAAAGACGAAAATGCCGCATCCTACCGCGATTTTATAGCTTATATTCATTATTTTAGCATTTAATCTTCTTAGCAGAAAAGGACTCGGTCAACTGCAATCTGTCATTTTGTGAAAAATGTGGTGCCAGCCATCGACTTTCTGGCCTTTCATTGGGTGATAGCAATCGTATTTAAGCTAGGTTCTTGTGGCAGCCGTCGATTTTCTGGCCCAGGTTGAGTGAGAAGATGAAATTACAATATCACGGTGGGGCGGCGGTGCAAGATTCTTCCGGAGTGGAGGCCGTAGGCCGCAACGCAGGAAGAATCTTAGGCTGGTTTCCTTGCTTACCGGCAAACTCCAGGGGGGTCTGCATACCGAGACTTCGGTGAGGTCTGACGTGGTTATACTTCCATTTCCAATCCTTCACCACTACTCGACATTCACTCAGTGTGTAGAATATTTCTCGTCCCAAGCATTCCCTTAGGAACTTGTCATGGAAACTCTCCACATACCCATTTTGCCATGGGCTCCCTGGTTCGATATAGAGTGTTTTTATGTCACGCTCTTTGAGCCACTGACTCAAGGAACGGCTGATGAATTCCGGTCCATTATCTGACGTGATAAAGTCGGGTGAACCATGTTCAGTAATCAATTGACTCATCAGAGTCTGAACTGTCCTCGATCCTATGTGACGGGCCACATGAAGACAATGAGCCTGCCGCGTGTATTCATCAACAACACTCAAGATTCGGAAACTGCCCCCTTTGAAAGTCCACTCATGGATGAAATCCCATTCGCAAGAATTTAAGTCTTTAAGGTGCCGGTTTTGGTCATCTTTCATACGGCATTATATTAGATAGGCTTAATGATTGACTGGTTTAATTCTGTAATGTCATGCATAGCCGCAAGCTCGACAATTAGTCTCCACGACAGTGTGCGTATATTGCTCGCTATTGCCGACGGTTTCATCACTCTTAAATCATAATCAATTGCATCGCCCACTCCTCTGCTCACTTCAGCTTGATAGTCTCGGCGTCATGAAACACGCGAAAAGAAACTAGCTGAAATTACGTTTCACTGTACGAGCTTTGACTGGGAGAAATTCTACGACAAAAAGACAACGGAAGACAACGTCATACACAACTGCCAAAGATGAATGTGTTATGCGTTTACGTTATTCACTTGAGAGATTTTAAGCGCTAAATCGCGCTAAGTAACTATTGGAGAGTTATTTAAAGAAGTGGAATTTTTTTAAGGAATGGTGCACGCTGCAGGGATCGAACCTG